>NZ_JBQQBP010000005.1:0-604294 GCF_052245875.1 Actinomadura sp. 3N407 | reverse complement strand
GCCGCCAGCGCCTCCTGCGGGAACCGCGACTCCTCATCCACCTCCGCCGCGAAAGGAGCGATCTTGGCATCGGCCAGCTCACGCACCGTACGCCGCAACAGCTCATGCTCCTCAGACGGCGCGTACGTGGGAAAGTCAGAACTCATGCGCCGAATGCTACCGGCCAGTACGGTCCGGTGGCCGGTGCAGGGAGCCGCCCGCAGTGGGCACCTTGTGAAAGAGGCCGCTAGTCGGCGACAGCGAAGCGAGAGGAGCAGGCCTTGTCCCACCGGCTGACGGTCATCGGAACGGGTTACCTCGGCACCACCCACGCGGCCTGCATGGCCGACCTCGGCTACGAGGTGCTCGGTCTCGACGTGGACGAGGAGAGGATCGCCCGGCTCTCGGCCGGTGACCTGCCCTTCTTCGAGCCGGGCCTGGAACCCGTGCTGCGTCGCGGACTGGAGAGCGGGCGGCTGCGGTTCACCTCGTCCTACAAGGAGGTCGCGGAGTTCGGCGACGTCCACTTCCTGTGCGTCGGCACCCCGCAGAAGTCCGGGGAGTACGCGGCCGACCTCACGTTCGTGGACGACGCGATCGGCACGCTCGCGCCGCTGCTGAACCGGCCGTGCCTGGTCGTCGGCAAGTCCACCGTGCCGGTCGGGACCGCCGCGCGGCTGGCCGAGACGATGGCGCGGACGGCGCCGGTCGGCGGCGACGCCGTCCTCGCGTGGAACCCCGAGTTCCTGCGGGAGGGCTACGCCGTCCAGGACACCCTGCACCCGGACCGGATCGTCGCCGGGCTGCCCACCGACCAGGGCGCCGCCGAGCACGCCGAGAAGGTGCTGCGCGAGATCTACGGGACGGTGATCGCGGCCGGCACCCCGTTCATCACCAGCGACTACGCGACCGCGGAACTGGTCAAGGTGTCGGCGAACGCGTTCCTCGCCACCAAGATCTCCTTCATCAACGCGATGGCGGAGGTCTGCGAGGCGGCGCACGCCGATGTGACGAAACTCTCAGAGGCGTTGTCCTACGACGACCGGATCGGCGGCAAGTTCCTCGGTCCCGGACTCGGCTTCGGCGGCGGCTGCCTGCCGAAGGACATCCGGGCGTTCATGGCCCGCGCCGGGGAGCTCGGCGCCGACCAGGCGCTGACGTTCCTGCGCGAGGTCGACGAGATCAACATCCGGCGGCGGATCCGGATGGTGGACCTCGCCCGGCAGCTGCTCGGCGGCTCGTTCGCCGGACGGACGATCGGGGTGCTCGGCGCGGCGTTCAAACCGAACTCCGACGACGTCCGCGACTCCCCCGCGCTGGACGTGGCCGCGTCCATCCGCGCGCAGGGCGCCAAGGTGACGGTGTACGACCCGCAGGCCATGCGGAACGCCCGCCGCGCCCAGCCGAGCCTGGAGTACGGCGACTCCGCCCTGTCCGCCGCGCGCGACGCGCACGTCGTGCTGCTGCTGACCGAGTGGGCCGAGTTCCGGGACATGGACCCGTCGGCGCTCGCCGAGGTCGTCGCCGAACGCAACATCGTGGACGGGCGCAACGCCCTGGACCCCGAACTGTGGCGCGCCGCCGGCTGGAACTACCGGGCCCTCGGACGTCCCTGAACCGGGGAACTAACGGGCCGCGTGCGCTGTTGTCGTGGACATGTCTGATGATTTCGCCGACCAGGACGTGATCCGCCGGCTGCTGAACGAGTCCAGGACGTGGGCGTTCGTCGGCCTCGGCGACAACCCCGAACGCGAGGTCCACACCCAGGCGCGGCTGCTGCAGGAGCGCGGGAAGCGGATCATCCCCGTCCATCCGGCGGCGCGGGAGGTGCTGGGCGAGAAGGGCTACGCGTCCCTGGCCGCGGTGCCGGACGCCTCCGGGGTGGACGTGGTGGGCGTCTACCGCCGCGCCGAGCACGCCGGGCAGGCGGTGGACGAGGCGATCGCGGCGGGCGCGAAGGCGGTGTGGCTGCCGCTCCAGGTGATCGACGAGGCGGCGGCCCGGCGCGCGAAGGACGCCGGGCTCGACGTCGTCATGGACCGCTGCCCCGCGGTCGAGTGGGCCCTGCGGCGCTGACGGCCCCGGCGGGCGTTCAGAGGCTCTCCCGGAGCCGCGCGCCCTTGGCCTTGGCCTGGCCGTAGAGGTCCTGCTGGAAGACCTTCATCTTGGCCCGCAGGTCCTCGTCGGACGCGGCGAGGATCCGGACGGCGAGCAGCCCGGCGTTGCGGGCGGCCCCGACCGCGACCGTGGCGACGGGCACCCCGGCGGGCATCTGGACGATCGACAGCAGCGAATCCATGCCGTCCAGGTACTTCAGCGGGACGGGCACGCCGATCACCGGCAGCGGCGTCACCGACGCGAGCATGCCCGGCAGGTGCGCGGCCCCGCCCGCACCCGCGATGATCACGCGGAGGCCGCGGGCGGCCGCGTCCTCCCCGTAGGCGATCATGTCGTGCGGCATCCGGTGCGCGGAGACGACGTCAGCCTCGTAGGGGACGCCGAACTCGGCGAGCGCCTGCGCCGCCCCCTCCATCACCGGCCAGTCCGAGTCGCTTCCCATCACCACACCGACCAGCGGCTCCGTCGTCATGCCTGCCTCCTGTGGGGGGCGATCCCCCACACCCCCCGGCTCGCTTCGCTCATTTCCGTTCCTTCATCTCGGGTCCCCACCGCAGGTAGTCGGCGGCGTGGCGGGCGCGTTCGCGGACGTCCGCGAGGTCGCCGCCGAGGACGGTCACATGGCCGATCTTGCGGCCCGGCCGGGGCTCCTTGCCGTACATGTGGACCTTGACGCCCGGGTCGTGGGCCATCACGTGGATGTAGCGGGCGTAGACGTCCGGGTCGTCGCCGCCGAGGACGTTGGCCATGACGGTGTACGGGGCGGTGGGCTCGGTGGAGCCGAGGGGCAGGTCCAGGACGGCGCGGAGGTGCTGCTCGAACTGCGACGTCCGGGCGCCCTCGATCGTCCAGTGCCCGGAGTTGTGCGGGCGCATGGCCAGCTCGTTCACCAGCAGCCCGTCGCCGGTCTCGAACAGCTCGACCGCGAGGAGGCCGACGACGCCGAGTTCCGCGGCGACGGTCAGGGCAAGGCGCTGCGCCTCGGCGGCGACGTCCCGTGGCAGGCCCGGCGCCGGGGAGACCACCTCGGTGCAGATGCCGCCCTCTTGGACGGTCTCCACGATCGGGTACGCGGCGCCCTGCCCGTAGGGGGAGCGCGCGACGACGGCGGCCAGCTCGCGGCTGAACGGGACGTGCCGTTCGGCCATCAGGTCGACGCCCTCGGACAGCAGCCGCTGGACGAGGGCGTGCGCGTCGCGGTCGAGGCGGTCGATGATCCAGACGCCCTTGCCGTCGTAGCCGCCGCGGGTGGCCTTCAGGACGACCGGCCACCCGTGCTCGTGGGCGAACGCCTCCAGGAAGGCCAGGGGCGCGGAGGGCGGCACGTGCGCGTAGGCGGGGCACGGCACGCCGAGCGCGCTGAGGCGGTCGCGCATGACGAGCTTGTCCTGGGCGTACGCCAGTGCGGCCGATCCGGGGCGGCACGGCACACCGGAAGCCTCCAGCTTCTGGATGTGCGGCCCCGGAACGTGCTCGTGGTCGAACGTCACGACGTCGCAGCCCTTGGCGAACGACATGAGGTCGTCGAGGGACCGGTCGTCGCCCACCCGGACGTCGGAGACGACCTTGGCCGCCGACTCGTCCGGCGCCCCGGCGAGCACGCGCAGCGACACGCCGAGCCCGATCGCGGCCTGCTGCGTCATCCGCGCCAGCTGCCCCCCGCCCGCCATGCCGACGACGGGCGCCCCATGCCGGTCGGACCGGTCCGGCGGGCGAACGGGGCCGCCCTCCCCCGGGCGGCGCTGAGCTGGTTCTGTCACGTCAGAAGGTTATCGGCCGATGCGGGCGAACGATTCATCCGGCCTCTGCGTCGAAGCGGTGTGGGTCGGGCGACAATGGGCAGGGAACGCACGGACGACGTGAAACGTTCATGTTCCGACGTCCCCGGGGCCACGGGCGTCTATTCTCGTGGTGCCTCCGCAGTAGCCGCCGCGCCGTCGCCCGTGGCGCACCGCCGAAGTCCGGAAGGACGGTTCCCCTTCGTGAGCCTGGTCGCCAATCTCCATCGGCAGTTCGAGCACCTCGTGCGCGAACTCGCCAAGTTCGGCAGCGTGGGCGCGGTCGCGTTCGTCATCACCGTCGCGATCGGCAACGGTTTGCACAGCGGTCTGGACATGGGCCCGCTGACGTCCAACGCCATAGCCACGGTGGTCGCCACGACGTTCTCCTACCTGGCCAACCGCTACTGGACGTTCCGGCACCGCGACCGCACCGGACTCGGCCGCGAGTACGTGCTGTTCTTCGCTCTGAACGGCGTCGGGCTGGTCATCACGGAGTTGTTCATCGGCTTCTCGCACTACGTCCTGGGGCTGTCGGGCGCCATCTACTACAACGCCGCACTGGTCGTCGGCACCGGCGTCGCCACCCTGTTCCGCTTCTGGTCGTACAAGAAGTGGGTGTTCCTGCCGGCGAGCGCGCCGCAGGTCGACCCCGCGTCGGGCCTGCCGGAGGCGCCGCCCGCGCCCGCCGACGACGTGCCGGGCATCCACCGGGCGAACGGCCACGCGACCCCGTCGCCGCGTCTCGGCCACCCCCTCGACTCCCGCGCCGCCGAGGACTACGCCGAGATCTAGGCCGCAGGGTCAGATCCGCAGACTCAGGCCCGCAGACTCTGACCCGCAGGTTCAGGCCGGGCCCATGACGACTCTTTCCGCCGCGAGGCGGGCTTCGGCGGCCTGTCGGAGGAAGACGCCGAACACCGCGGGACGGGACTGGATCAGCTCCAGGCGCCCGCCGTCCACCGTGGCCAGGGAACGGGCGAGGTAGAGCCCGAGGCCGGTGCCGCGGCCGCCGCTGACGCTCCGTTCGAAGATCCGCGGCTCCAGTTCGGGCGGTATCCCGGTGCCCTCGTCGCCGACCTCGACCACCACCGAGCTCATGCCCGGCTTGGTGTGGATGGTCACGGTGCCGGCGCCGTGCATGAGCGAGTTGTCCAGGAGCGTCGCGACGATCTGGGAGAGGCCCTCCGGGTTGGTCATGCCGACGAGGCCCTGCTCCCCGATGATCCGCACGTCCCGTCCGTCCCGCCGGAAGATGGGCCGCCACTCCTCGACCTGCTGGGCGATGATCTCGTCGATGGACGAGGCGACCGCGCCGCCCGTGCGGTCGTGCTTGGCGCGCGACAGCAGCTGCTCGACGACCGCGACGAGCCGTTCGGCCTGCGCGACGGCCGCCGCGCCCTCCTCCCGGACGACGTCCGGATAGTCGGCCGCCTCGATCATCTCCTCCAGCCGCATGGACAGCGCGGTCAGCGGGGTGCGGAGCTGGTGGCTGGCGTCGGAGGCGAACTCGCGGCTGTTGGCCAGCAGGTCGGCGATCCGGACGGCGCTGCGGTCCAGTACCTC
Organism: Actinomadura sp. 3N407; assembly: GCF_052245875.1. NCBI lineage: Bacteria > Bacillati > Actinomycetota > Actinomycetes > Streptosporangiales > Thermomonosporaceae > Actinomadura > Actinomadura sp. 3N407. The sequence continues at coordinate 598,853 of NZ_JBQQBP010000005.1, read as the reverse complement.
GGCGACGCGGTCGACCTCCGGGATGCCGTAGCGGCGCCGGCGGGGCCGGGCGTTGCCGCTGCCGAGCCGGTCGGCGGTCTCGGCGAGGTCGATCAGCGGCAGCGTCAGCTTGCGTGCCTGCACCATCGCCAGGCCGACGGTGACGGCGACGCCGAGCAGGGCGAGGCTGCCGATGAGCAGCATCAGCCGCAGCGCGTCGGCGCGGACGCCGGCCTCCGGGCGCGATATCCGCACCCGTACGCCGCCGTGCGCCGCGGTGGCGGTGAGCGCGGGCCGGGCGTCCGCGGGCCCGGCGGTGAGCGTCCGGCCGTCCGGCATGATGATCGAGATGTGCCGGCCCGGATACTCCCGCGCGATCACCGGGCCGGTGACGGGCCGGCGGGCCTCAAGGCTGAAGCCGACGCCGCCGGCGATGGCGGACGCCTCACGGTCCAGGGACCGCCTGGCCTCCTCATAGACGAGCTTGTGGGCGGCGTAGGCGAGGGGTATGCCGAGCAACAGGATCGCGACCACCGCCACCGCGAGCGTCGACAGCAGGAGTCGGCGCCTCATCAGGGCTCCTTCGAGGGTGGGGCCACGGACCGCGCGGCACCGCGCCCCCGGGGCCTCTCGGGAAGGCCCCGGGCGGTTCCGCACGACCGTGGCGGCCGGAGCTAGTCGCCGCGTTCGAACCGGAAGCCGACGCCCCGCACGGTCGTGATGTAGCGGGGGCTGCCGGCGTCGTCGCCGAGCTTGCGGCGCAGCCAGGAAATGTGCATGTCGAGCGTCTTCGTGGAACCCCACCAGTTGGTGTCCCACACCTCGCGCATGATCTGTTCGCGGGTCACGACCTTGCCCGCGTCCCGGACGAGGACGCGCAGCAGGTCGAACTCCTTGGTGGTCAGCTGGAGCTCGTGGTCGCCCATCCAGGCGCGGCGCGACTCGGCGTCGATCCGCACCCCCTGGACGATCGGGGTTTCGGTGCTGCCCCGGCGAAGCAGTGCCCGCACCCGGGCGAGCAGCTCGGCCAGCCGGAACGGCTTGGTCACATAGTCGTCGGCGCCCGCGTCGAGCCCGACGACGGTGTCGACCTCGTCGGCCCGGGCGGTAAGGATCAGGATGGGCACGCCGTGCCCTTCGGCCCGTACCCTGCGGGCCACCTCAAGGCCGTCCAGTTCTGGGAGGCCGAGATCAAGGACGATCAGGTCCACGCCGCCGCCGAGCGCCCGCTCCAGCGCCTGTGGGCCGTCCGGGCTGACTTCGACGGTGTACCCCTCGCGACGCAGCGCGCGGGCGAGAGGCTCGGAGATGGACGTGTCGTCCTCGGCGAGCAGTACTGAGGTCATGGACCGATCGTATGACCATTCTTGAACATTGCCCGGCGTGCGCCGCGCTCTTGACCTGCGGTTTGCCACTCGTAGTACATCCTCAAATCCGGCCAATCAGGCGGTACCAGGGCGCACTTCTCATTACACCCGCCCCATGCGCCTCACGAGGTCACCCGAATACGGCCGCGGAGGCCCCCGGCAGCGCCACGGAGGCCGATTTAGAATCGCCGATGATGTCCACGTCCAGGCGGATTGCCGGATCCGAGGCGAGCAGCAGCCGGGGCGCGGCCCTCCCGGAAGCGGACGCCGGGAGGACCACGGGGCGGACACCGAAGTTCGCCGCCACGCACACCCGGCCACGCCACATCATCAGCCAGCGCGCCATGTCGTCGTCCGCCTCGACGAGCGTCCCGGTCAGCCGGGGGTCGTTCAGCTCGGGCAGGGAACGGCGCAGCGCCAGCAGCGCCCGATGCCATTCGAGCAGGTCACGATGGTTCGGCCGGTCAGGCTCGGACCAGTCGAGGACGGAACACCGGAAAGTGTCCACAGCCTGTGGATCGGGAATCCCGCCGCTCCAGCCGTGCCGCGCGAACTCCCGCCGGCGTCCCTCACCGACCGCGCGTGCCAGTTCCGGGTCCTGATGGTCGGTGAAATAGCACCATGGGGTGGACGCACCCCACTCCTCGCCCATGAACAGCATGGGCGTGAACGGTGCGAGCAAAAGCAGCGCCGCGCCGACCTTGAGCATCGACGGCGGAATCTCCGCGGACGCCAGAACGGCGCCGATCCGGTCGCCCGCCGCGCGGTTGCCCACCTGGTCATGGTTCTGCAGAAAGCCGAGGAACCGGTGCGCGGGGGTCTCCTTGACGTTCACCGGACGGCCGTGGTGCCGTCCCCGGTAGGTCGACATGGTGCCGTCGTGAACGAAGACGTTCGTGAGCGCCTTCTTCAGCGTTACCAGAGAGCCGAAGTCGCAGTAGTAGCCCTGCCGTTCGCCGGTGAGAGCAGCGTGCAGAGCGTGGTGGAAGTCATCGCTCCACTGCGCGTCGAGACCGTACCCACCCGCCTCTCTGGACGTCACCAGGCGCGGATCGTTCAGGTCCGATTCGGCGATGAGGAACAGGTTCCGTCCAAGGTGCGCTGAAAGACCGGCCACAGACCGCGCCAGTTCTTCGAGGATGTGGACGGCGCTGTGGTCGGTGATGGCGTGGACGGCGTCGATGCGCAACCCGTCGAAGTGGTAGTCGCGCAGCCACATCAACGCGTTCTGGACGACGAACGCCCGGACTTCGTCCGCCCCCTCCTGGTCGAAGTTCACCGCGTCGCCCCATGGCGTGGTGTGGGCGCCGGTGAAGTACGGCCCGTAACTGGCGAGGCGGTTCCCGTCCGGCCCCAGGTGGTTGTAGACGACGTCCAGGACGACGGCCAGGCCGCGCGCATGGGCGGCGTCCACGAAACGCTTCAGCCCGTCAGGACCGCCGTACGGCTCGTGGGGCGCCCACAGATGCACGCCGTCGTAACCCCATCCGTGGTGGCCGGGGAACGCGGCGACCGGCATAAGCTCCACCGCGTCGATCCCGAGCGCCACCAGATGGTCGAGACGTTCGGCGGCGGCGTCGAACGTCCCTTCCGGTGTGAACGTGCCCACGTGCATCTCGTACAGGACGCTTCCGGGGAGCGGGCGTCCATGCCAGTGCTGGTCCGTCCACGCGAACCGTGCGTGGTCGTAGACGCGGCTCTGTCCGTGGACGCCGTTCGGCTGCCAGGGGGAGCGCGGGTCGGGCAGCGCCTCTTCCGCCCCGTCCAGAGCGAAGCCGTAGTCGGTGCCGTGTCCCGCGCCCGGAACCTCGGCTCCCCACCATCCCGGACGTCCGTCCAGACGCTCCTTGGGATGCCGGGCGCCGCCCACCACGACGTCCGCGCGTCCGGCGACCGGTGCCCACACCTCGAACCGGGCGCCCGCTGACCCCGTGCTCGACGAGCCGGTGCTCACCGACCCCGTGCTCACCGACCCGGTGCTCACCGATCGATTTCCCTGGGGACGAGCAGCGCGACGGGCAGATGCTCGAAGACGCGGCCCGCGTCCAGGAGCGGGCCCATGTGCGTGCAACCGGTCAGCACGTCCCGCCAGCCCTGCTGGACGACGTCCACCCTGGTTTCGCCCCAGCCGCCGCGGCGCTCCAGCCCGACCGGCAGCCGGGTCGCGAGCGCGACGGCCTCGCCGCGGGCGAACCCGACGACGTGCTCGGCGGCGGGTCCGCCGACCGCGATCGGCTCGTGCCGGGCGCCGGGGCCGAACCAGTCGGGACGGGACCGGCGCAGCCGCAGCGTCCGCGAGGTGACCAGCAGTTTCTCGTCGTCCACCTCCTTCGGCAGCCGTCCGGTGTCGAGCCGGAGGAGATGCTCGCGGCGCCGCCCGTAGTCGACCGGCCGCCGGTTGTCGGGGTCGACCAGCGCCAGGCCGGTCAGCTCGCAGCCCTGGTAGACGTCCGGGACGCCCGGCATGGCCAACTGGACGAGCTTCTGCCCGAGCGTGTTCACCCGGGCGTGGCCGGCCAGCCTCCCCACGAACGCGGTCATGTCGGTGATCAGGTCGGGGTTCGCCAGGACGCCGCGCGCGTAGGCGAGGACCGCCTCCTCGTAGTCGGCGTCCACGTCGGCCCAGGAGGTGCGGGTCTTGGCCTCCCGCATCGCCTTGGTGAGGAACTCCTCCAGGCGGCCGATGGTGAGCGGCCACGCGCCGACGAGCGTCTGCCACAGCAGGTATTCGAGGTCAGGCTCCAGGGGCGACTCACCGGGGCCCCACTGCCGCCAGCGGTCCACGGCCTCCGCCCACTCGATCGGAAGCTCCGACAGCACGGACAGCCATGCGCGCACGTCCTCTTCACGCTTGGTGTCGTGCGTGGACAGCGTCGTCATCGTGGACGGCCAGTCGCGGGCGAGCCTGATGCAGTGCGAGTGGAAGTCCTCGGGACTCACGGAGAACCGCCCTGGGTCGCCGCCGACCTCGTTCAGCACGGCCATGCGGTTCCACCGGTAGAACGCCGTGTCCTCAACGCCCTTGGCCGCCAGCGGAGCCGATGTCTGCTGGAACCGCACGATGAACTCGGCGTCGGTGCGCTCCCCGCGTCCGAGAGCCAGTTCCACGACGGCGTCCAGGTCGTCGTGCAGTTCCTGTGGCAGATGCGCCCGCGCACGGCGAGCGGCCTCGTCAAGGACGTCCACGGCCTGCTGCGGCGCGTCCTGCCCTGGCACGACGTAGGCGCGGTAGACCGGCATGGCGACGAGAAGCTCGACCAGTGCCCGCTCCAAGCCGGGGCGGCGCGCCCCCACAACGCGCTGGAGGACGCGCAGAAGCCGGTCGATCTCGGGCTTCAGGCCGTGCGTCGCGGCGTTGAGGCGGGCCCCGCGTTCCACCTCCTCGAAGTCGCGGGGGCCACCGGTGAGGGACACGTAGTGGTCGGTGAGCGGCTTCTCCCCGGCGGGGTCGACGAACAGGCCGCCGATCATGCCGAGCGAGTCGTAGCCGGTGGTGCCCGCGCACGGCCAGTCCGGCGGCAGCCGCTCCTCCCCCGCGGTGATCTTCTCGACCAGCAGCCAGGCGTCCGGGACCGCCTCCGACAGCCGCCGCAGATAGCCGCGCGGGTCGGCGAGCCCGTCCGGATGGTCGATGCGCAGACCGTCCACCAGGCCCTGCTCGACCAGGCCCAGCAGCAGCGCGTGCGTGCGTTCGAAGACCTCGGGGTCCTCCTGCCGCAGCCCGATCAGGCCGGAGATGTCGAAGAACCGGCGGTAGTTGGGCTCGCCCTCGCCCGGCAGGACGATCCGGCCGCCGCCCGCCTCCCAGTCGATGTCGAACCACTTCGCGTACGGCGAGCCCCGCCCCTCCGCCAGGACGGCGGTGAGCGGAATGTTCAGGTCGCCGGGCTCCGGGATCGCCATGTGGTTCGGGACGACGTCGACGAGGAGCCTCAGCCCGTGCGCGCGGAACCGGGCCGCCATGGTCCCGAACGCCTCCGCCCCGCCCAGTTCGTCCGCCAGGCGGGAGTGGTCGATCACGTCGTAGCCGTGCGTGGACCCGGGCGCGGCCCGCAGGACCGGCGACAGGTAGACGTGCGACACGCCGAGGGACGCGAGATAGGGAGCCAGCGCGGCGGCCTCGGCGAACCCGAAACGCTCCTCCGGGGTCCCGCGGAGCTGGAGGCGGTAGGTGCCGGACGGGGGTGCGGCGAAGCCGTCGTCGTCGGGGACGGACGCCTCGGCGCTGTTCGGTTCGGACAGGTTCTCTTCTGCCAGGTGGTCCTCGGACACGGTCTCCTCATCAGGGGGGTCGGCGGGGAGCGGTTCCTCGGCGGCGGGTTCGGCGTGCTCGCTCATGGCTCGTCCAGAAGGCTCAGACACGGCGCAGGACCTGGATCGAGCGGTCGCCGACCGGGACGGTCTCGCGGGCCTTCACGACGGGTGACTCCTCCTCGGCGAGCAACGGGTCCGCGGTGTCGAGCATCTTTATCCACATTTGCCCGTATGTGGCGGGCGGAAGCGTGAACGTGAGGTCCCCGTCGTGCCCGTTGATCAGCAGGAGGAACGAGTCGTCCCTGACCTGCCTGCCCTTCGGGTCGGGCTCGCCGATCGCGTCGCCGTTCAGGAACACGTTCAGCGATCTGCTGAAGCCGGCCGACCAGTCCTTGTCGGCCATCTCCGCGCCGCCGGGCGTGAACCAGACGAGGTCGGGCAGGTCCTCGGGCCTGGACTTCCCGGCGCGACGCGCCTTCTTCGTCCGCTGGTCGCCGAGGAAGAACCGGCGCCGCCGGAACACCGGATGCTCCGTGCGCAACCTGGACAGGTTCTGGACGAAGTCGAGCAGGAAGCCCCGTTCGTCGAAACTCTGGTGCTCGCCGGAACCCTGGCGGCCGGTGGGATCGGCCGGGCGGGGTGAGCGCCTGTCGTCGCGCATGCCCGTCCAGTCGACCCAGGACAGCTCGTTGTCCTGGCAGTAGGCGTTGTTGTTGCCTTTCTGCGTCCGGCCTATCTCGTCAGCGTGCAGCAGCATCGGCACGCCCTGCGACAGGAACAGCGTGGTCAGGAAGTTGCGTTTCTGCCGCTCGCGCAAGGAGACGACGTCCAGATCGTCGGTCGGGCCCTCATGACCGCAGTTCCACGACCGGTTGTCGTCGGTGCCGTCCCGGTTGCCCTCCCCGTTGGCCTCGTTGTGCTTGGCGTCGTAGGAGACCAGGTCGTTCAACGTGAACCCGTCGTGGCAGGTCACGAAGTTGATCGAGGCGATCGGGCGGCGGCCGTCGTCGGCGTACAGGTCGGACGAGCCCGTCAGCCGGGACGCGAAGTCGGGCAGCGCGCCCGGATCCCCGCGCCAGAAGTCCCGGACCATGTCGCGGTACTGGCCGTTCCACTCCGTCCACAGCGGCGGGAAGTTGCCGACCTGGTAGCCGCCCTCGCCGACGTCCCACGGCTCGGCGATCAGCTTCACCTGCGAGACGACCGGGTCCTGCTGGACGAGGTCGAAGAACGCCGACAGCCGGTCCACCTCGTGCAGCTCGCGGGCCAGCGTCGCCGCGAGGTCGAAGCGGAACCCGTCGACGTGCATCTCGGTCACCCAGTACCGCAGCGAGTCCATGATCAGCTGCAGGACGTGCGGGCTGCGCATCAGCAGGCTGTTCCCCGTGCCCGTCGTGTCCATGTAGTAGCGGGGGTCGTCGTCGGTGAGCCGGTAGTACGAGGCGTTGTCGATGCCGCGGAACGACAGCGTCGGGCCCAGGTGGTTGCCCTCGGCGGTGTGGTTGTAGACGACGTCCAGGATCACCTCGATGCCCGCCTCGTGCAGCGCCTTCACCATCGCCTTGAACTCCAGCACCTGCTCGCCCCGCGCCCCCGCCGACGAGTACTCGTTGTGCGGCGCGAAGAAGCCGATGGTGTTGTAACCCCAGTAGTTGCGCAGCCCCCGGCCCGTCAGCGCGTCGTCGTGGACGAACTGGTGGACGGGCATCAGTTCCACCGCCGTCACCCCGATCGAGCGCAGATGATCGATGATCACCGGGTGGGCGAGGCCCGCGTACGTGCCGCGCAGCGCCGGCGGGACGTCCGGATGCCGGGCGGTCAGGCCCTTGACGTGCGCCTCGTAGATCACCGTCTCGTGGTACGGGATCCGCGGCGGCCGGTCGTCCCCCCAGTCGAAGTACGGGCTGACGACCACCGACCGCATCGTGTGCCCCGCCGAGTCGGCGTCGTTGCGCGACCACGGGTCGCCGAAGTCGTAGCCGAAACAGGACTCGTCCCAGTCGACCGTCCCCTCGACCGCCTGCGCGTACGGGTCGAGCAGCAGTTTCGCCGGGTTGCACCGCAGGCCCCGGCGCGGCTCATAGGGGCCGTGGACGCGGAACCCGTACCGCCGTCCCGGCATGACGCCCGGCAGGTACGCGTGCCACACGAAGGCGTCCACCTCCGGGAGCGCCAGCCGCGTCTCCTCCCCGGCGCCCGCGGGCCCGTCGAACAGGCACAGCTCGACCCGCTCGGCCACCTCGGAGAAGACGGCGAAGTTCGTTCCCGCTCCGTCGAACCGGGCCCCGAGCGGGTAGGCGTCGCCCGGCCAGATCTGAGCCACTGTCCCGCCCCTCCCGTCCATGCGGCGCCGCCGGCCGCGGGCGCGCGAGCGCGGCGGCGCACGGGAAGGGCCTTCCCCGTGAGGTTTAGATCACACCGGTACCGATTGGGAGCCCACTGGCCAGAACGGACATTCCTGGGCTACTTTAGGGGAGCCTAACCTTAATGAGGGTCCCCTAAGCTCTCCAGGTCAGGCGTGGAACCAGGAGAACCGCACGGAAGGTCCACCAGCCGCATGTACGTGTGCATCTGCAACGTCGTCACCGAGGACGACGTTCACGGCTGCATGGCGGACGGTTGCACGACCGCCAAAGAGGTCAAGGCCGCCTGCGGTTTCAAGCCCGGGTGCGGCATGTGCACCAAGCGCATCCACGCGATGATCAGCGAATACCGGACGGCCGGCGAACTCGCCGACGCCCTCACCGGCGGCCCGGCCATGCTGACGCCCGTCCCCGAGGCCCCCGAGGTTCCACAGCCCCCGAGACCCGGCGTCCCCGCCCCGGCCGTGCCCCGGCCGGGCGTGCCCGGACCGGACGCCGCCGCACCGATCAACCGCGAGACCGGCGAAGGGGGAACCGCTCCGCAGACCGCCGCCTGAGCCCGTCCCGGCACCCGCATTGCGCCGCCGCCACCGGCGGAGAAACGCCATCGCGGGGGTCAGTGCTGTCCAGACCCCACCCGCCGTGGAAGCATGGACACCATGGAAGGCGACAAGGACATCATCGCGCTGCTGAACGACCAGCTCACCGCGGAACTCACGGCGATCAACCAGTACTTCCTGCACTCGAAGATGCAGGAGAACTGGGGCTTCACCCGCATCGCCAAGCACACCCGCGACGAGTCGTTCGACGAGATGCGGCACGCGGAGCGGCTGACCGACCGGATCCTGTTCCTGGAGGGCCTGCCGAACTACCAGAAGCTCGGCACCCTGCGGATCGGGCAGACCATCGTCGAGCAACTCGAAGCCGACCTCGCCATCGAGATGGAGGCCGTCGCCCGGCTGCGCCCCGGGATCGAACTCATGCGCTCACGCGGCGACGTCACCTCCGCCCGGATCTTCGAGGACATCCTCGCCGACGAGGAGGAGCACATCGACTACCTGGAGACCGAGCTGAGCCTCGTCCGGGAACTCGGCGAGCAGAACTACAAGCAGCGGCTCACCGGCTCCCCCGGCGACGACGGCCCCAGCCCCGTCTGAGCCGCTACGGCGTCCCGGCGTCCGGCGGTTTCGGCGTGGGATTGCGGCGCAGCACGTACGGCTGGATGATGCCGAGGCCGCGGACCGGGCGCCGCACGATCCGCGTGACCTCGTAGACCGGCCGCTTCTCCAGCTGCGCCGCCAGCTCACCGTCGATCACGACCGAGCCGGGCCGCGCCAGGGACGTCAGCCGGGCCGCGAGGTTGACCGTCGTGCCGAACACGTCGCCCATCAGCGGCAGCACCGGCCCGTACGCGACGCCGACGCGCACGTCCGGGACCTCGGTCTCGTCCTGGATGGCCGCCGCGACCGTCAGCGCTATCTCCGCGCCGATCTCCGGCGTCTCCGCGCTGAACAGCACCTCGTCGCCGAGCGTCTTCACCAGCCGCCCGCCGCGCGCCGCGATGATGTCGGCGGCGGTCTCCTCGAACCACTCCACGACCCGGGCCAGCTCGATCTCCTCGAGCTCCCGGCTGACCTGCGTGAACGACACCATGTCCGCGAACCCGACAGTCGTCATCGGCCGCCCCGCCGGGTCGCCGTTCTCCCGCGTCGCCGCCGCCGCCAGCGCCCGCGTCCCGGCGGCCGCGAGCTGCCGCCGCCAGGCGTGCACCACCAGCGGCTCGAAATCGCCCATGTGCTTCTCGGCGATGTCCACGATCGTGTCGACGGCCTCCGCGGACGGCGGGTCGTTCTGATCCTGCGGCAGCATGCTGCGCAGCAGGTTGACCTGCCACTCGGCGAGCCGCGTCATCGTCTGCCCGAACGCCCGGACCAGCCGGATCACCCCGTCCTCGTCCAGGATCCCGTCGTCGACGAGCCGGCGGAGACGGTCCAGGGCCGCGACGTCGCCCTCGGTGTAGGCGACGGTCTCGTCCGGCATCGACGGGTACCCGAACGCCCGCCAGATCCGGCCGGAGAACTCCCGAGACACCCCTGACAGCCGGACGGCGTCGACACGGGTGTACCGCAGCTCGCCCCCCAGCAGGAGCTCTTCGATCTCCTTCGGATCCGGCAATCCGGCCGCCATCTTCCGCCCCTCAGCCCGCCGCCGCCCCGGGCGGGGACACCGGCGTCATGGATCGGTACCGGGACATATCGTCGCAGATCAGCAACTCGGTCAACGTCCGGACCGTGGATCGCCGTTCCCCGTTCACCGGACGTGCACCACATCTCCCGCGCTGACCACGCGATCCCCGCCGGTCCCGGACACCACCAGGCGCCCCGACCCGTCCACGTCCCGCGCCGTCCCCGTCAACGTCTCCTCACCGGGCAGCTCGACCCTCACCTGCCGGCCGAGCGTGGCGCACAGGTCCTTGTACGCGGTACGCAGCCCGCTGGTCTCCGGATCACCGCCGAGCGCCGTCCACTCCCGGTACCAGGTCGCGAACTCCCGCAGGATCGCGCGCAGCAGCGGCGCCCGGTCGCTCAGCGGCGCACCCTCGATCGCCAGCGACGTCGCCGACGGCACCGGCAGTTCATCCTCCCGCAGCCCCACGTTCAGCCCCACCCCGACGACGAGCCCGCCGCCGGTCTTCTCCGTGAGGATCCCCGCCAGCTTCCGGTCGCCGACCAGCAGATCGTTCGGCCACTTGAGCCGTGCGTCCACGGCCGCGTCACCGCCGCTGAGGAACCCGTCCCCCTCCTGCGACCAGGCCGTCATCCGCCGGACCGCGGTGGCGACGGCGACACCGGTCAGCAGCGGCGCCCAGCCGAGCATCGGCACCGGCACCCGAGGCCGCAGCAGCACCGAGAACATCAGCCCCGACCGAGGCGGCGCCGTCCAGGACCGCCCGAGCCGCCCCCGGCCCGCCGTCTGCAACTCGGTGACCAGCACGGTCCCCTCCGGCGCGCCCTCCCCGGCCCGCTCGGCGAGGTCGGCGTTGGTGGACCCCGTCTCCGCCACGACGCGGACCTCCCGCCACAGCCCGCCCTCCCGGACGAGCGCCCGCCGCAGCGCCGCCTCGTGCAGCGGCGGCCGCCCAAGATCCCCGTAGGGTGAGTCCTTCACACTCCAATCCAACCCCATGAGCGACTCGATCTTGAGGGCAGGCGTGCCCATTGCAGTGCCCTTGGCGGCGTGTAGCCGGCCCCCGGCCTGGAGGGCCCTCCTTCGGCGGGCACTGCGTGCGATCGCTGCATCGCTCCGGCTCACCTTGCGGCTCGCTGCGCGATCAGGTTTCTCGCAAGCTCGAAACCTGCCTTCGGACGCGATCGCGACGGTTGGCTGGGGGCGTGGTCGGGCTGGTGGCTGGTGTAGGTGCGTTCGCAAATAGGGTTCGCTTCATGGATGGAGTGAATCTGCGGCGCGACGGGCATGTCGCGGAGATCGTGCTGGACCGGCCCGAGGCCCTCAACGCCCTGTCGACGGCGATGGCGCGGCGCCTCGCGGCGGTCTGCGCGGAGGCGGCGGCGGACGCGGCCGTGCGGGCGGTGGTGCTGAGCGCGGAGGGCGAGAAGGCGTTCTGCGTCGGCGCCGACCTCAAGGAACGCAACGCGATGAGCGATGACGAGATCATGGCGCAGCGGCCCGTCTTCCGGGCGGCGTTCGGCGGCGTCCTCAACCTGCCGCAGCCGGTCATCGCGGCCGTGCACGGGTTCGCGCTCGGCGGCGGCTGCGAGTTCGCCCTGTCCGCCGACCTCATCGTCGCGGACGAGACGGCCGTGTTCGGCCTGCCCGAGGTGAGCGTCGGCCTCGTCCCCGGCGGCGGCGGGACGCAGCTCGCCCTGCGGCGCCTCGGCCCCGGCAAGGCCGCCGACCTGGTCTTCACCGGCCGGCGCCTCGGCGTGGAGGAGGCCCTGGAGTACGGCCTCGCCGACCGGAAGGTGCCCGCGGGGACCGCCCGCGAGGAGGCCCTGGCGTTGGCCGGGGTGATCGCGCAGAACTCCCCGGTCGCCGTCCGCGCCGCGAAACGCGCCCTCCGCCTCGGCGGCGGAGTCAGCCTGGACGCGGGCCTCCACCTGGAGGAGAACGCCTGGCGCACCGCCGCCTTCTCCCCCGACCGCCGCGAAGGCATCGCCGCCTTCAACGAGAAGCGCAAGCCCCGCTGGCCGTCCTGATCGAGAGTTTCGCGCCCACCGCGCGGCCCGGACGGCGGTTCCGCTAGCGGGCGGGTGCGCCGAGATCGTCGGAGCGGCCGGCTTCCAGGCGGGGCCACTGGGCGGTGGGACGTCCGCCGGTGCTGAAGAACCCGCCGTCGACCGACCCGTCCCGCGGCCAGCCGGCAGGCGAGTCCTCCCAGTCCTCCTGCCGCCCGTACACGGTCAGGTCCATCAGCGAGTAGGCGATGTCCAACGCCTCGACGCCCCGGCCGTTCGTCCAGTAGGTCTCGAATACCCGGTCGCCGTCCCGCAGGTAGCAGACCAGGTGGAACATGCCGGCCGTGCGTCCGGTCAGCAGGGTCTCGGCCGAGTCCTCGGCGGAGTACCAGGGCATCGTCCAGCCCATGAAGTCGCGGTACCGGACGGTCTCCTCGTAGGGCCCTTGGCAGAACGTCGCGTAGGTGATGCCGGCGGCGTGCAGGTTGGACAGCTCGCGGACCTGCCCGTTGTAGTAGGTGCAGCCATCGCACTGCTCGGCGGCGGGACGGCCGTTGAACCACATCATGTAGTAGGCGATCAGCCGACGGCGGCCTTCGAAGGCGTCCAGCAGCGTGACCGGGCCGCCCGGGCCGATGAGCGGTGTACTGGCGTCCACCTCCACCATCGGCAGCCGCCGCCGGGCCGCCGCGATCGCATCGCCCGCGCGGGTGTGCGCCTTCTCCCGTACCCGCAGCGCGTCCAGTTCGGCCTGGAAGGCGGCCCGGTCGACCACCTCGGGCATCGGCTGCGTCGTGTCGGTGTTCATGGGAACTTCCCTTCCTCCTGGTGGACTTTCACCCCACCGACGAAGGGCACCCGCCCCGCATCGACATCGCCGGGCAAAGTTTTTCTGGATCAGAGTTCGCGGAGGCGTCCGGCCAGGTAGCGGCGCTCGGCCTCGGTCGGCGCCAGCTTCAACGCCTCCTCGTACGCCGCCCTGGCCTCGTCGGCGCGGCCGTCCCGGCGCAGCAGGTCGGCCCGGGTCGCGGGCAGCAGGTGGTATCCGTCGAGCCGCCCGGACGCCGTGAGTTCGCCGACCAGGGCCAGACCGGCCGGAATGCCGTCCGCCATCGCGACCGCGACGGCGCGGTTGAGATCCACGACCGGGGACGGCGCCAGCCGGCCCAGCTCGGCGTACAGGGCCGCGATCTGCGGCCAGTCCGTGCTCGCGGCGTCGGGCGCGGTGGCGTGGCAGGCGGCGATGGCGGCCTGCACCTGGTAGGGCCCGGTGCGCCGCAGGGCCAGCGCCTCGTCGAGCGCCGCCACGCCCTCGGCGATCAGCGCCCGGTCCCACCGGGAGCGGTCCTGGTCCTCCAGCGTGACCAGCACTCCGTCGTCGGTGCGCGTCGCGCGCCGGGCCTCGTGCAGCAGCGTCAGCGCGAGCAGCCCGCGCGGCTCGGGTTCGGCCGGCATCAGCCGGACGAGGACCCGGGTCAGGCGGATGGCCTCGGCCGTCAGGGCCCGCCGCGGGTCCTCCTCGCCGTAACCCTCATTGAAGATCAGGTAGAGCACCGCGAGGACGGCGGTGAGCCGCCGCGGGAGCAGCTCGGCGGGCGGGACCCGGTACGGGATGCCGGCCTCCTGGATCTTGCGCTTCGCGCGGACCAGGCGCTGCGCCATGGTGGGCTCGGCGGTCAGGAAGGCCCGGGCGATCTCGGCGGTGGTCAGACCGGCCAGCGTGCGCAGGGTGAGCGCGACCCGGGCCGGGAACGGCAGCGCCGGATGGCAGCAGGTGAAGATCAGCCGCAGCCGCTCGTCCGGGATGCCCTCCGCCGGCGGCTCGTCCGCGTCGCGGGCCAGCACCGCGAGCTGGCGCAGCTTGGCCGCCCCCGCGGCGTCGCGGCGCAGCCGGTCGATCGCGCGGTTGCGGGCCGCCGTCGTCAGCCAGGCGCCCGGACGGCGCGGGACACCGTCGCGCGGCCAGCTCGCCAGTGCGGCGGCGAACGCGTCCTGCGCGCAGTCCTCGGCCAGGTCCCAGTCCCCCGTCAAGCCGATCAGGGTCGCGACCACCTGGCCCCACTCGTCCCGGTACGCCGCGTCGACCGCCGCCCGGACGCGGTCGCCGGGCGCGGTCATTCCCAGACGGGGCGGATCTCGACGCCGCCCCAGCGCGCGTAGGGATGCCCCGCGGCGATCTCGATCGCCTCGTCCAGGTTCTCGCATTCGACGATCACGAAGCCGCCGACGAAGTCCTTGGTCTCGGCGAACGGCCCGTCCGAGACCAGGGTCTCGTCGTCGCGGACCCGGACCGTGGTCGCGTCCACCACCGGACGCAGCCGCTCACCGATGATCTCGGCACCGCGCCGCTCCAGGTCCGCGCTCCAGGCCTGGTGCACCGGGTCGGCCGCGAGTTCCTCGTTGGTCGGCGAGACCGTCTCGTCGTCGCAGATCAGCAGCACATACCTCATGCGGCCGATTCTGCCCGACCCGGCCCTTCCCGGGACCGCCGTCCTAGGCGAGTCCGGTCATCATCCGGTGTTCTGGAGGCCGGCGGCGACGCCGTTCACCGACAGGAGCAGCAGGGCTTCCAGGTGGGTGCGCTCCTCGTCGTCGGTGACGCCGGCGCGGAGGGCGGTCAGGGCGCGGAGCTGGAGGTGGGACAGGGCGTCCACGTACGGGTTGCGCAGTTCGACCGCTCGGGAGAGGACGCGGCGGTTCTCCAGGAGGCGTTCGTGGCCCGTGACCGCCAGGACTAGGCGGCGGGTGCGGTCGTACTCGGCCAGGACGGTCTCGGAGAGTTCGGGGCGTTCTCCCAGGGCCAGGTAGCGTTCGGCGATCGCGCGGTCGGACTTGGCCAGGCTCATCTCGGCGTTGTCGAGGAGCGTGTTGAACAGCGGCCATGCCTCGTACGCGTCGCGGAGTTCGGCCAGGTCTTCGCCGCCGTCGGACACTGCCGCCAGGCCGCTGCCCAGGCCGTACCAGCCGGGGAGGTTGACGCGGGTCTGCGTCCAGGCGAACACCCACGGGATGGCGCGCAGGTCCTCCAGTCCCTGGGCGGCCTTGCGGCGGGCCGGGCGGGAGCCGATGCGCAGGCCGGAGATCTCCTCCAGGGGGCTGACCTGCGAGAACCAGGCGGCGAAGCCGTCGGTTTCGATGAGGCTGCGGAAGGCCGCCTTCGCGGCGTCGCTGATCTTGTCGGCGAGGGGGCGGAAGCGGGCGGCGGCCTCGCGGGCGCGGTCCTGGACGGCGTCGGTGGAGGCGAGGAGAACCGCGCTGGTGACCTGCTCGACATGCCGCTTGGCGATCTCTCGGTGGCCGTAGCGGGCGAAGATGACCTCGCCCTGCTCGGTGACCTTGAAGCGGCCCGCGACCGAGCCCGGCGCCTGCGCCAGAATCGCCCGGTTGGCGGGGCCGCCGCCGCGCCCGAGGGAGCCGCCGCGGCCGTGGAACAGGGTCAGCTTGACGTCGTTGCGGGCCGCCCACGCCGCGAGGGCCTCCTGGGTGTCGTAGAGGCGGAGCGTGGCGCTGGTCGGGCCGAGCTGCTTGGCCGAGTCGGAGTAGCCGAGCATGACCTCCAGGCGGCGCCCGGTGTCGTTCAGGCGGTCCCGGACGGCCGGGATCCGCAGCATTCCGTCGAGGACGGACGGTGCGCGTTCGAGGTCCTCGCCGGTTTCGAACAGCGGGATGACGTCCAGGACGGGGGCGCCTTCGCCGAGGGAGGCGGCGAGTTCGTGGACGTTGGCGATGTCCTCGGCGGAGCGGGTGAACGAGACGATGTAGCGGTGGCAGGCGCGGACGCCGAAGCGGCCCTGGATCCAGGCGACGGTCCGGAGGGTTTCCAGGATCTCCTCCGTCATCTCTGACTTGTCGGACTTGGCGTCGTTCAGTTCGGCGAGGGCCTTCTCGTGGAGTTCGGAGTGCTGGCGGATCTCCAGTTCGGCCAGATGGAAGCCGAACGTCTCCACCTGCCAGATGAGCTGCTGGACCCGTCCGTACGCCTGACGGGCGGCGCCCGCGCCGGCCAGGGAGTCCTGGACGGCGCGCAGGTCGGCGAGCAGCTCGTCCGGGGAGGAGTAGGCGAGATCGGCGTCGCGTTCGCGCGTCGCGGCGATCCGGGCCGCGGCGTAGAGGAGGAACTGGCGGTGCGGCTCGCCCGGTGAGCGCTTGGCGATCTCGCGGAGATGGGACGGGTGACCGGTGCGGGCGGCGGCGAGGGCGTCCAGGAGGTCCTTGGAGGCGGGTGTGGTCGTCTCGTGGACGGTCAGTTCCCGGCCGATCCGGGCGCACGCGTTCTCCAGAGCGCGCAGGATGTGGTCGGCCTGGATCATGACCGCGTCCCGGGTGATCTGCGCGGTGACGTAGGGGTTCCCGTCGCGGTCGCCGGCGATCCAGCTGCCGAAGCGCAGGTACGGGCGGGCCTTCGGGGGACGGGTGCCGGTGTCGTCGCCGTCCCCGCCGGTCTGCAGGGCGCGGTCGAGGGCCCGGTAGATGTGCGGGACGACCCGGAAGATCGTCTCGTCGAACGCGGCCATCGCGGTGCGGACCTCGTCGAGCGGGTCGAGCTGGGTGCCGCGGCGCAGCGCCGTCCGCCACAGCAGGTCGATCTCCTCGCGGAGGCTCCGCTCGATGTCCTCGCGCTCGGACGCGCCGGGGGCGTCGTTCAGCCGCGTCATCAGGTCGCTGATCCGCTGGATGGCGGTGACGACGGCGCGGCGGCGGGCCTCGGTCGGGTGGGCGGTGAAGACGGGGCGGAACTCCAGGCCCTCGACGAGGCCGTCGAGCCGGCCGTCGGTGGAGGCGCGGATGTGCTGGACGGTGGCGGCCACGGAGCCGGGGACGGTGTCGCCGGTGTCGCGTTCCCGCAGCGTCCGGATGCGGTGGTGCTCCTCCGCCAGGTTCGTCAGGTGGAAGTACACGGTGAACGCGCGGGCCACCTGCTCGGCACGTTCCAGCGTCCAGCCGTCGACGATGGCGGCGACGTCCGCGCCGGTCGTCTCGCCGCGGCGGGCCGCGATCACCGCGTGGCGGAGCCGCTCGACGTCGTCCAGCAACTCCCGGCCGCCGTACTCCACGAGGCCGTCGCCGAGCATCGCACCGAGGAGCCGCACGTCGCGGCGGAGCGGTTCGGGCAGGTCCTGCCGAAAGATCTCACGCGTCTTCGTAGCCACCCGCCCAAGCGTAACGAGCCCGGCCGGGCGTCGTTCATCCCGGTGAGCGGCCCCCGCGCGCACCCGCCGTATCAGCGGCCGGTTACTCTGGCCCGCATGGCGACGGAAGCCCCTGAACCCCCGGTGGAGTACGACGTCCACACCACGGCGGGAAAGATCGCGGACCTGGAGCGGCGCAGGTACGAGGCGGTGCACGCGGGATCGGCGCGTGCCGTCGAGAAGCAGCACGCCAAGGGCAAGATGACGGCCCGGGAGCGGATCGACGCGCTCCTCGACCCCGGCTCGTTCGTCGAGTTCGACGAGATGGCGCGGCACCGTTCCACGAACTTCGGGATGGAGAAGAACCGTCCCTACGGCGACGGCGT
This sequence comes from Actinomadura sp. 3N407, assembly GCF_052245875.1. Taxonomy (NCBI): domain Bacteria; kingdom Bacillati; phylum Actinomycetota; class Actinomycetes; order Streptosporangiales; family Thermomonosporaceae; genus Actinomadura; species Actinomadura sp. 3N407. The sequence continues at coordinate 581,179 of NZ_JBQQBP010000005.1, read as the reverse complement.
CGTCACCGGCCACGGCACGGTGGACGGCCGGCCGGTCGCGGTGTTCAGCCAGGACTTCACCGTCTCCGGCGGCTCCCTCGGCGAGGTCTTCGGCGAGAAGATCTGCAAGGTCATGGACCACGCGATCAAGACGGGCTGCCCGGTGATCGGCATCAACGACTCCGGCGGCGCGCGGATCCAGGAGGGCGTGGTCGCGCTCGGCCTGTACGCCGAGATCTTCAAGCGCAACGTGCACGCGTCCGGGGTGATCCCGCAGATCTCCCTGGTGATGGGGCCGTGCGCGGGCGGCGCCGTGTACTCCCCGGCGATCACCGACTTCATCGTCATGGTCGACCAGACGTCCCACATGTTCATCACCGGGCCGGACGTGATCAAGACGGTCACCGGCGAAGAGGTGACGATGGAGGAGCTGGGCGGCGCGCACTCGCACAACTCCAAGTCCGGCGTCGCCCACTACCGGGGGTCGGACGAGGACGACGCGATCGAGTACGTCAAGGCGCTGCTGTCGTACCTGCCGTCGAACAACCTCGCGGACGCGCCGGCGTTCGACGTCCCCGTCGACCCGGCGGATCCCGTCGAGGAGCTCGACACCCTCATCCCCGACTCGCCCAACCAGCCGTACGACATGCACACCGCCATCGAGCACGTGCTGGACGACGGCGAGTTCCTGGAAGTGCAGGAGCTGTACGCGCCGAACATCATCGTCGGGTTCGGGCGGGTCGAGGGCCATTCGGTCGGCGTCGTCGCCAACCAGCCGATGCAATTCGCCGGGACGCTCGACATCGACGCGTCGGAGAAGGCCGCCCGGTTCGTGCGGACCTGCGACGCGTTCAACGTCCCGGTGCTGACGTTCGTGGACGTCCCCGGCTTCCTTCCGGGCACCGACCAGGAATGGAACGGGATCATCCGGCGCGGCGCGAAGCTGCTGTTCGCCTACGCGGAGGCGACCGTCCCGCTCGTCACCATCATCACGCGCAAGGCGTACGGCGGCGCCTACGACGTCATGGGGTCCAAGCACCTCGGCGCCGACATCAACCTGGCGTGGCCGACCGCGCAGATCGCGGTGATGGGCGCGCAGGGAGCGGTCAACATCCTGTACCGGCGCGACCTCGCCGCAGCGGACGACCCGGACGCCCGCCGCGCCGAACTGATCACCGAGTACGAGGACACGCTCGCCAACCCCTACGTCGCGGCCGAGCGCGGCTACATCGACAACGTGATCAAGCCGTCCGAGACGCGCGGGCAGGTCGTGCGGGCGCTGCGGGCGCTGCGCGAGAAGCGCAAGACGCTGCCGCCCAAGAAGCATGGGAACATCCCGCTCTGACCCGACCCTCCCAGGAGGCCAGGAGATTCCGTGACCGCCGACAGCAAACCCTTCCTCCAGATCGTCCGGGGCGACCCCGGCCCGGAGGAGATCGCGGCCCTCGTCGCCGTGCTGACCGCCCGCGCCAGGGCGGCGGCCGCCGCCCGGGACGGCGGCGGGGCGGGCGCGGGCGGGGCCAGGCCGTCCCGCTGGGCGGACCGTTCCCGGCTCGTCCGCAGCACTTTCGCGGGCGAGCAGCGGCCGCGCGGAGCGGGCGCGTGGCGGGCCAGCGGGCTGCCGCGCTGACCTGCGGGCCGGAATCTCCTCCCGGCCGCCGAAGCGATGTGTAACCGCGGTTCACGCCCAGCGGGGGCCCGGCACGAATAAGGTGGAAGGTCATGGCCACCTCGGAGTTCGTTCCACAGCCCGCGCGATACGCCATTTTCGTCGACGCGGGGTACCTTTACGCGGCCTCCGGTGCCCTGCTGCTCAGCTGCGGGTCCAGACGCGAGTACCGGGTCGCCGCCGAGAAGCTGATCAAGGCGCTGACCACCCACGCCGACGACCAGCTGCTCGGCGAGCTGCTGCGGGTGTACTGGTTCGACGCCGCGCCGAAGCGGCAGCCGACGGTGGACCAGCGCGTCATCGCCAACCTCCCGCTGGTGAAGCTGCGGCTCGGCAATCTGAACGCCCAGGGCCAGCAGAAGGGCGTGGACGCCCAGCTCCGTGCCGACCTCGAGGCCCTCGCCCGGCACCGCGCCATCACCGACGCGGTCCTGCTGGCCGGTGATGAGGACATGCTGCCCGCCGTCGAGGCCGCGCAGCGTTACGGCGTCCGCGTGCACCTGTGGGGCGTCGAGCCGACGCACGGTTCGAACCAGGCCGAGTGGCTGGTGTGGGAGTCCGACACGGTCGAGGTGCTGCCCGCCGACTTCCTGCGCCCCTACTTCACCAAGGCCAAGGTGCTGCCGGTGCCCGCGCCCGGTTCCGCGGCCGCCGTCCGCGACGCCGCGGCCGCCGCGCAGCGCACGAGCCCCGTCCCGTCGCCGTCGCAGGTGTTCGCGGGACGTCCCCCGGCGGTCAAGCCGTCGCCCGCGGCCGTCCGCAGCACCGTTCCCGTCCCGGGCGGCGCGACGCCCGCGACGGTGGCCGCGTCGATGAACTCCACCACCGCGACCGACGGCAAGCTCGGCCCCGACCGCGACCACATGCTGGAGATCGGCGAGCATGTGGCCCAGAAGTGGATCTTCGAGCGGGGCCGGGACAACATCCGTGACCTGCTGCCCGGCCCGATCCTGCCGCCCGTCATCGACAAGGAGCTGCTGATCGAGGCGGAGAAGGAGCTCGGCGGCTCCCTGCGCCCCTACCAGGAGGCCCGCACCTGGCTGCGGGACGGCTTCTGGGAGCGCGTCTACCGCGAGTTCGGCATCGGCATCGGCAAGTCCGACTAGCTTCCCCGCGGTTCCGCCCGCCCCCGGGCGACGGCGAACACGTTTTGCGATTGGTCGGACACGAGGAGTCGTCTCTCGGTAGGGTCCCCGCCGTGTAAGGGGGAGACCGTGCAGGGACGTCAAGGAGGACGATCACGGGCCGCCGCGCTCCCGGCGGCCGCGGCCATCGCGCTGACCTGCGGTGTTCTGGCCGGGTGCGAGTCGCCCGTGCCGTTCTACCGGCCCGGGGAGGGGGCCCCGGGCGGGCCGGTGGTCGGGCTCGGCGGGCCGGCGCCGTACCTGAGCGCGCGTCCCGGCGATCCCCCCGGACCGACCGGCGGCGGTGACGGCGGCGTCCCGGTGGCGCCGGCGGGCGAGCAGGCCTACGCCGCCACCGGCCCGGGGATGATCGCACCGTACGCGCGGGGGATGCCCCCGCGGCTGTACGTCGCGCACGGGCGGTTCATCGACGTCATCGACCCGGGCACGCTCGAGACCGTCGGGCGGCTGCGCACCGGGGCGACGGTGTCGCAGGTCACGCCGTCCTGGGATCTGCGGCGGCTCTGGGCCACCGACCGGGCGCACGGCGCGCTCGTCCCCGTCGGACCGCACGGAGCCGAACGGGGCCGTCCGGTGAAGGCCACCGGCACCTCCGGGCTCTACTTCACCCCGGACGGGCGGGACGCGCTGGTCCTGGCCCGCTGGCCCCGCCGCGTCGACGTCCGCGACCCGGACACGATGCGGCGGAGGGCGTCGGTGCCGATGCCGTGCACCGCCGGGCACGCCGACTTCACGCTGGACGGGTCGTCGCTCGTGGCGACCTGCACGTCCGCCGGCGCGCTCGCCCGCGTGGACATCGCGGGCCGCAGCGTCTCCGGGACGATCCGGCTGCCGGAGGGGGCGCGCCCCGGGGATCTGCGGCTGTCGCCGAGCGGCGCCTTGTTCTACGTGGCCGACTCCGTCAAGGGCGGTGTCTGGCTCATCGACGCCGAACGGTTCGCCGTGCTGGGGTTCGTCCGTACCTCGCCGGGCGCGCGTGGCCTGTCGATCAGCCGGAACGCGCGCCGCCTGTTCGTGGTGGGCGGCGGCACCCTCGCCGCCGTCGAGTTCGGGACCCGCCGGGTCACGTCCCGCTGGCCGCTGCCCGGCGCCGGCTCACCGATCCCGGGCGGGGTGTCGTCGGACGGGACGGCGCTGTGGCTCGCCGACCCCGCCGGCCTCGTCTACGCCGTGTCCACCCGCACCGGGCGGGTCGTGCGGAAGGTCAGGGTCGGGGGGCGCCCGGCGGGGCTGCGCGTCCATCCGCAGCCGGGCCGGTACTCGCTGGGCGGCACCGGCCTGTACCGCTAGCGCGTGCCGACCCGGTGCCAGCCGGGGACGAGTTCCTCCACCAGCGCCTCCGTCTCGGGCTGCAGCTGGTCGAACCGCGGGTCCCGTCCGAGGCGGCCGCGCAGCTCGTCGACGGCGACCTGCACCTGCGCGACGTCGCCGGTGGCGTGGGTCGCGCGGAGCAGGTCGCGCCACAGGCCCTCGTCCTCGGGCGCGAGCCGCAGCCCGGCGCGTGCCGCTCCGACCGCGCCGCGCGCGTCCCCCTCGTCCAGGCGCAGCACGACGAGCCGGTGCGCGACGTCGACGACCCGCGCGGACGCCTCGTACTCCAGGTCGTGGTCGGCCAGCCAGGCGTACTGGCCGCGCGGCCGGTCGGCGAGGAGCGGGCCGCGGACGTGGTCCAGCGCGTACGCCATGTAGGCGGTCTCGGACGCGGGCTCGGCCGCCGACCGCCACACCAGCCAGCGGAAAACGTTGAGGTCGACCCGCACCTCCGAGCCGAGCCTGATCCGGCCGCGCTCGTCGTAGTACAGGTTCGGGCGGCCCCGCGCGTCGCGGCCGAGCCAGTCCGACACGCGCGCCACGCACGCGTCGCGGACGCCGGTGCTCGCGCCACGCGGCCAGATCGCGCCGGACAGCACCGTCGGGTGGACGCCCTCCGGATGCGCCGCCAGGTACACGAGGAGTTCGGTGCAGAGCGCGCGGCGGCTCTCGTCCATCGGCCCGGACGCGTCGACCTCGATCGGGCCGAGCAGCCGGATGTCGACCGACGACTGCCGCGCGGTCGGCGGTTCCGGCCCGCCGGCGAGGCCCGGCAGGTCGACGGAGTCGAGCCGCCCCGCCGTCCGGAACAGTTCGAACACGCCGCGGTAGTCGTCGTCGGGGACGAGCTGCGCGTCGACGTCGAAGCCGAGGACCCCGGCGTGGAGGCGGCCGTCCTCGTCGACGTCCCAGGTCCAGGTGGCGCCCTGCACGTCGCCGGGGACGAGGTACCCGGCGGCCATCCGGGTGCCGGTGCGGGCGAGCGCGACGAGCCGGTCCGCCTCCCGCTCCGACGGCCGGTCCGCCATGATCAGGTAGTGCGGCATCCACGCCTCGCCGAACACGCCGCGGCAGCGGCCGGTGAGCACCGAGTCGACGCCGGACGCGGCGAGCGCCTGCCGGACCTCCTCGCTGCGTCCCTCCAGCTCCGGCAGCGCGTCCGCGAGCGTCGGCACGGACCGGATCCGGTCGGGCGCGATCTCCGTCAGACCCTCGCCGAGTTCCCCGCCGAACCCGACGAGCGTGATCCGCATGTGGTCGGACCAGCGGTTGGTGGCCAGTTCCATCGCGACCGCGGACAGCACCGCCCGGCGGGTGTCCTCGGCGCCGCGCAGCGCGATGAGGCCGTGCGCGGCCTCCAGGTCGACGAGGATGCGGCCGTTGTCGTTGGTGCCGATCGACACCAGGCCCGGGTAGGGGGCGAGGACGTCGCCGAGGTCGGCCGCCTCCAGCCCGGCCAGCGCGTCGCCGTGCAGCCGCCACACCTGGCCGTCGTCGAACGCCTGCCACGGCGCGGGCGGGTTCCGGTCGGCGGGCGCGATCCACAGGTCGAGGCTGCCCTGGCCGGATGGGGAGTCGCCGATGTGCACCCCGTACACGGTCGGCAGGGCGCGGCCGCCCGCCGCCATCGACTTCGACAGGTGCCGCAGCCCGAGGTCGAGCAGCCGGACGGCCTCGTCGTCGGCGCCGAGCCGCAGCGCCCGCTCCGCCTGGGCCGCCTCCCCGTCCGGCCGGGCGACCATGGTCCCGAACGCGCGGTGCCACAGCTGGACGCGGCGGCGGCGGCCGAGGACGCCGAGCAGCCCGGCGGCGAGCAGCGACGCGGCCGCCAGTCCGTGCGGCCAGCCGATGCCGAACCCCGCGCCGGTCTCCTCGTGCTGGTCCGAGTCCTGGCCGGGCACGGACGCGCCGCCGCTTCCGGCGTCGCCGCCCATCTCACCGGACGGCCCGCCGTGCACGGGCGGCTGCGCGGGTTCCGGTTTCCGGGTTTCCGGGGTCTGGGAGACCTCGGGCTGCGGCGCGGTCGGCGGCGCCTGCGACACCGACGGCTGCGGCGCCGTGGGCGGGGCCTTCGACACGGGCGGCTGCGGCGCGGTCGGCGGGGCCTGCGACGCCGGCGGCCGGGAGACGGCCGACGGTGCGGGCTGCTCGGGCTTCGGGTCCGGCGTCGGCGCCGTCGGCGCGGGCTCCCGCGGCGTCTCCGGCTTCTCCGGCTTCTCCGGCTCGTCCGGGACTGCGTGCCCGTACCGGAAGTACTCGTCGAGATCCTTGGCGGGGATGACCTTCGCGCCCTTGGCGTCCGCGGGCATCTCCAGGATCCAGCCCGGACGGATCAGGCTCGCGATGGTCAGGCGCGTCCCGTCCGGCTGGATGTGGCCCTTGTTGAGCGCGAAGACCTCCTTGTAGCGGCGTCCCTCGCCCAGGCACTTCTCGGCGATCTCCCACAGGCTCTCGTGGTGGCGCCCCTCCGGCGGCTGCACCCGGTAGATCTTGGTGGTGGCGGCCTTCTCCAGCGGTTCCGAGGCGAGGTCGGCGGCGACCCGGTCGGTGACGACCGTGGGTTCCGGCGCGGCCGGGATCCGGTGGAACTCCTGCGACTGCGTCTGCACCGGCGGCCGCTGAGACAGCCCGCCCGCACCCGAGAACGCCGGCATGATCGCGGTGGTGGCGGTGAACAGCAGCAGCGCCGCCACGACGAGCCGGTGCACCAGCGACTGCGTCCCGCCGGCGAGCGGCACCCGTGCGGGCACGCCGACGCCGCGGATCCCCGCGTACACCTCGACGACCACGCACACCGCGAGCTGCAGCCAGGCGAGCCACACCAGCGCGACGAGGATGGCGATGAGCGAGCCCGGCCCGACCCGCCGCGTGAGGTCCGACACGGACGGCACATGGTCCGGCAGCGGCGAGCCGAACAGGATGAGCAGCGCGGCCGGGACACCGGCCACGAGCGCCGACAGCGCCACGACCGCACCGATCCCGGCGAGGACGTCGCCGGCGCTGCGCTGCCTCTTGACGAGCTGCCTGCCACCCCGGTCCGGGGTCCTCTGCCCTTGCCGCGTCACCATCGCGCCCCTGCCGTTCTCCGGTCCCCGGACGTCGCACACATCGTAAATCCGTTTCGCCTGGGGTTCACGGGGCGGTTCCTCCCGTGACGGGGTGGGCGGTCGCGCTGGAGGTCATCCGGAACTCGCTGAAGCCAGGGATGATCCCGAGCAGCTGCGGCTGCACGGTGATCTGCACGGTGACGGCCACCTCCTGCTCGTCGGCGTCGCACCGGGACGCGGTGACCTGGTCGCTGTAGGCGGCGAGCAGGTCGCACGCGGCGGCGCGGGCCCGGCCGGGATCGAGGACGGGCTCGCCGGTCTCCCGGAGCGCGTCGGTGTCGATCTGGTCGGCGCCGGCGCGGGCGGCCTGCTCGGCCATGTCCGCCGCGCGCTGCCGCGCGTGGATGGCGAGGCCGCCGTCGACGAGCAGCCCGGCCAGCAGGAGGACGATCGGGGTGAACAGGACGGTGTACAGCGCGATCGTGCCCCGGTCCCGGGGCGTTGCGCTGATCGACCACCGCGTCATCGCCCGCCTCCGGGGTCTTCGGCGCCGCCCGCGTCCGTCCCCCGGTAGGTGAAGGTGTCGATGGGGGCGATCGCGTTGCCCTGGAGCCGTTTGCTGCCGGGCAGGCCGATGAACGACAGGTCGCCGAGGTCGACGTCGCAGCTGATCGTCACGCCGACGCGGCCGCCCGGCCCCCAGTCGGACACGTCGGTCTGCACGGTGGGCCCGCCGGAGCACCATTCGGTGCCGGTGAGGCCGGCCGCGGCGGTCTCGGCGGCGAGGCGCTGCGCGGCGGGGGCGCTGCGGGCGATGGACGCGGCGCGGACCGCGTCCCGCGCGGCCCCGTCCACCTGGCTCTTGGCGTCGACCATCCGGCCGGCGCCGGCGAGGAAGAGCAGGAACGCCACGAACAGCGGTGTGACCAGCACCATCTCCAGCGACATCGACCCGCGGTCGGGAACTCTCATCGCGCGGCCTCCGGTTCGCACGCGACGCCCTCTCCGACGTCGGGACGGAAGCACTCGATCGGCCCCTGGGACCGCTGCGAAACGTGGAACTTCATGAACGGGACGACCGCCACCGCGTAGCCGCTGACCTCGACCCAGCGCTGGTCGCCGGCCTCCCCGGCCCGGACGTCGAGGCCGCTCAGCAGTTCCGGGCCGATCTCGCGGACGTCGCCGGCGGCCTTCGCGGTCGCCTCGTCCTGCCAGCCGCCGCCGACGGGCGCGGTCCGCGCGACGCGGGCGCCCGACTGCGCCGCCGCGAGCGCGACGTGGCGGGCGTGGAACACCATCGTGAACTGCACGACGATCAGCATCAGGAGGATGAGGAGGGGGGTGAGCAGCGCCCACTCCATCGACGACACCCCGGTGTCGGACCGGAGCCGCGCCGTCTCGGCGCGGGACCGCCGGATCAGCCGGTGTTGATCGTGTTGGCCTTCTCGGTGACCTTCTTCGTGATGACCGCGCCGATCGTGATCGCGAGCAGCGCCAGGATCGCGGTGATGATCGCCCATTCGATCGCGGACGCGCCCCGGTCGTGCTCCTCCGGCGCGCGCATCCGCGCGATCCGCGCGCCGGCCATGGCGCGCAGATAGACGACGATCGGATCGTTCATCGGGTTGTGGGGACTCATCGCGGTACCTCCAGGGGGCTCTTCGAGCAGTGTCGGGGGTCATGAGGCGAGCACCCGCATCAAGGCCGGGTAGGCCAGGAAGATCAGGAATCCGGCGCACAGGAACAGCTGCGCGACGAGCATCGACTGGGAACGTTCGCCCGCCTTGCCCTCCAGGTCCGACAGCTCGCGGCTGCGCATGGAGGCGGCGCGGGCGGACAGGGACTTGCGGACCTGCGCGCCGTCGTCGGCGACGAGGGCGAGCGCCCCGGAGAGGTCGCGCAGCTCGGCGATGTCGAGTTCCTCGCCGAGCCGGCCGAGCGACTGCCAGGGCGTCTGCCCGGTGATGCGGGCGTTGGACAGGGCGTCGCGGATGCGGTGCATCGCCCAGCCCTCACCGACGTTCGAGGCGGTCATCAGCGCCTCCGGCACGCCGCGGCCGCCGGCGAGGTTCATCGAGACCAGGTCGAGGAACGCGCCGACGACGTGCCGGAAGTCCTGCCTGCGGGCCTGCGCCTCCTGCCTCAGCTGCATGTCGGGGAAGAAGAAGAACACGGCGGCGAACAGCACGCAGATCCACACGGGGACGGCGACGGACGAGCCGAGCCCGAGCAGCGCGAAGTACGCGGCGATCAGGGGGATGAACAGCAGCGCGCCCGCGGGGAGCAGGAACTTCGTCGCGAGGAACGCCTCCAGCGACCGCTCGGTGATCGCGAGGTCGGCGTGGACGGAACGCAGCCTCCAGCCGCGCGACTCGCAGAACCGCGCCAGCTCCCGCCCGAGCCTGGCGCGCAGCCCCCCGACCCGCTCCAGCGTCGGCGACATCCGACCCGCCTGCTGTTCCTCCAGGTCACGGCGGCGGGCGGCGTCGAGCGCGGCCATCCGCGCGGCGAGGCCGGGCCGCGGCGGGAACAGCGCCCGGGCGAGGACGTACAGGCCGAGGCCGACGACGGCGCCGGCGAGCATCGCGGCGTTCACTCCGCGCCACCCCCTCCCGCGTCCATGGTGTGGCGCCCGCGCAGCGGAAGTTCCTGCGGGCCGCCGGAGCCGGACCCGCTGCCCTGCCAGCCCGCCACGGTGCTCGGCACCTCGCCCGGCACGCCGGGCTGCACGGCCCTGCGCGGCTCGCTGAGGAACCGTCCCGGCAGCTCGTACTTCGACAGCCGGCGCAGCCACAGGAACGCCGCCCCGTACAGCGCGACGACGATGCACAGGACGAGCTGGCCGAGGACGTCGTCGTACGGCTCGACGTAGGAGTGGTTGAACACGGCGAGGGCCAGGGCCGTCCCGACGGAGACGGCGACGACGATCCGGACGCTGCGCCGGGTGGAGCGCCGGTCGGCCTCCACGCGGCGCCGCATGTCCAGTTCGGCGCGGGCCGAGTTCGCGAGGGCGCTGAGCATGTCGCGCAGGCCGGGGCCGCGGAGCTTGGAGTTCAGGATCAGCGCGGCGATCACCAGGTCGGCGGACGGGTCGTCCAGGTCGTCGGCGAACCGGCGCAGCGCCTCCGGCATCGGGACGCGGGTGTGCAGCCGGTCGACGAGGTTGCGCAGCGGCTGCTGCAGCGCGGGCGCGGCGGCGCGCTGCGAGGCGGGGATCGCCTGTTCGAGGCCGACGGCGCCCGCGATGGTGTCGCGCAGCGACTCCGTCCAGCCGGCGAGGGCCTCCAGCCGCGCCATGCCCTTGCGTTCCTCGGCGGCGCCGCCGACCAGGCCGTTCCAGGTGAGCACGAGCGCGCCGGTCCCGGCGGCGGCGATCGGCCAGCGCGTCACGATCAGCACGGCCACGCCGACGATGACGGCGACCGCGGTGCGGGTCGTGAGCGTTCTGACGAGGTCTTCGCGGCTGCGGCCCCGGACGGGTCTGGAGCGCGGCGGCAGCCCGCGCAGCGCGACCGCGAGGAGCAGCAGCCCGCCGCCCGCCACGGCGCCCGCGGCGATCGCGAGGAACACGTCCGGCGCGTACATCAGCGCCCTCCCCCGCCGCTCAACGGGGACGCGTTCACCAGGCACCTCCGGCGGACGGGTCGTAGCCGTGGTCGGCGAGTTCGGCGGCGCAGGCGATCGGCGCGGCCGGCACCGCGAACCCGTTGGGCCCGAGCGCGAACACCTCCGACGACATGACCCGCCCGTCCACTCCGGTGACCTCACGGATGCTGGCGACGTAGCGGCGCAGCCGGCCCCCGGAGGCGTACTCGTTGCGTTTCTCGATGAACACGACGAAGTCGATCGCGCCCGCGATCAGCATGTGGGTCGCCTCGACCGGCAGCCGCTCGTCCGCCTGGATCGCGTACGTCGCGATGCGGTTGAAGACCTCCACCGACGAGTTGGCGTGGATCGTGGACAGCGACCCGTCGTTGCCCTGCGTCATCGCGTTCAGCATCGTGACGATCTCGTCGCCGAGCACCTCGCCGACGATCACGCGGGACGGGTTCATGCGCAGCGACCGGCGGACCAGCTCCGCCATCGAGATCGCGCCCTGCCCCTCGGAGTTCGGGAGCCGCTGCTCGAACGCGACGCAGTTGGGATGCAGTTCGGGGAAGGCGTCCAGGCCGAGTTCGAGGGCGCGTTCGACGGTGATGAGCCGCTCGTCCGCCGGGATCTCGTTCGCGACGGCGCGCAGCAGCGTCGTCTTCCCCGCGTTCGTCGCCCCGGCGATCATGATGTTCTTGCGGGCCTGCACGGCGGCGCGGAGGAAATGCCCGATCTCCTGGGTGAACGTCCCGTTGCCGACCAGGTCGGCGAGGAAGACCTTGCCGAGACGGGCGCGGCGGATCGACAGCGCCGGGCGGACCGTCACGTCCATCACCGCCGAGAGCCGCGAACCGTCCGGGAGCCGCAGGTCGAGCTCAGGGTTCGCGGTGTCGAACGGACGCGACGACAGCCCGCTGTAGGCGGCGAGTATCTGGATCAGCTCGACCAGTTCCTCGTCGCTCTCGGCGACGGGCTCGCCCATCACCTCGCGGCCGTCGGCGTAGCCGATGAACACGCGGTCGCAGCCGTTGATGTCGATGTTCTCGATCTCGGGGTCCTCCAGCAGCGGCTGGAGCCGGCCGACCCCGAACAGCGCCGCGTGCACCCCCGCAGCGAGCGCCTCCTCCTCTTCGGCGTTCGGCGGGCGGCGCCCGGAGGTGATCTCGCCGCGCGCGAACTCCTCCAGGACCTGGCCGATGAGGGCGCGGGCGAACTGCCGTTCGTCCTCCCCGGTCATCGGCGGCAGCCCGTTGGCGGCGTCGAGCCGGCGCTGCTGCGCCAGCCGGTCGCCGACCTCCTGGCGGAGACGTTTGACGAGCCCGTGGTCCATCTAGCGCCCCCCCTCCTCGTGCCGTCCGCCCGCCGGGACGTGCCCGGTCGCCTGAGGCCGCTCACTGGCCGGAACCTGACCGTCCGCCGAAAGCCCCTCACCGGCCGGGCCCTGGGGACCGGGCGGGACGTGCGAGCCGGGCGGCGGCGGCCGTTCGGGTGCCGGCGGCCGTTCGGGCGGCGGCCGGTACGGGGACGGGACGTCGTGTCCGCCGCGGTCGTGGACCGCACCCGGGGCCGGCCGGGTGGCCGCGAGGCGCCCGGCGAGTTCGCCCGCGACCTCGCGCGCCGACCGGATCAGCAGCGAGCGGTCCAGGCGCCCGCCCCAGCGGCCCGACAGCAGCTCGGCGCCCTTGGGGTCGAGGGCCAGCCCGCCGAGGACGGTCACGTCCGGCGGCGGGGGACCCTGCTGCGCGCCCGCGTCCATCGGCCGGCCGCGGCCCCGCACCCCGGCGAGGATGCGGTCGACCTCGGCGATCGAGCCGCGGAAGTCGCGCGGGTCGGCGAGGACGAGCACGCCGACGGGCGGGCCGCCGCGCAGCTCCGCCGTCAGCGCGGTGACGCGTTCGCGCAGGTGGGCGACCTGCTCCAGGGTGGCCCTGGTGAGCAGGACGACCATGTCGGCCTCGTGCATCAGATCGGCCAGCGGGGTGCCCGCGCCGAGCCGCCCGCAGTCGGCGATCACGTCGACGGGGTCGAGGCCGGCGAACGCGCGGCCGAGCGGACCCCACAGCCACGTCATCGCCTGCGCCTGCTCGGCGTTGGTGGTCCCGACGAGCACGTCGAGGCCGCCGACGAGCCGCTGGCAGTGCTCGGCGACCTGGTCGGGGCGCAGGCCGCGGCGGGCGGTGGCGGCGAGGCTGAGCAGCCCGCGCGACGGGTTGAGCATCCCGCCGTCCGCGGCGTGGTCCCGGGGGCCGTCGGCGGTGTCGGGGGCGGCGGGCAGCCGGTACACGAGGTCGCCTCCCGCCTGGTCGCACTCCGCGACCAGCACGGGACGCGGCCACACCGCGCCGAGCGCGACGGCCGCGGTCGTGACGCCCGGCGCCCCCTTGTCGGCGGCGAGCGCGATGAGTGCCACGGTCAGTTACCGCCCGCGCCCGGACCCGGTGTCCCGCCCTCGCCCGTGCCGCCGCCCGGCACCGGCACGGTGCCTCCGGGAGGCTCGGCGCCGCCGGTCTCCTCGTCGCCGCCCGGGTTCTCGCCGCCGGGTTCGGCGGGCGCGGCGGAGGCCGCCGCCCCGTCCGGGATCAGCGCGACCGCGACCGCCCCGGCCGAGGCCGCCTGTGTCACCTGCGGGGCGTCGGCGGGCAGGACGGCGACGTCCACGCTGGTCTGGTCGGAGCGCAGCCGGGTGCCGCCGAGGTCGCCCCCGCCGCCGCCGGAGACGCCGACGACGATGGCGTCGCGGGCGAGGACGGTCCCGGCGCGCGGGCCGCCGTTCTGCCCGCCGCCGACCGCGTAGAGGGTGACGTGCTTGCCGACGCCGACGCCGCCGGACGGGAACTGGCCGGGCTTCAGCGCGAGCCCGACGATGAGGCGCCCCATCGCCGGGGCGTCCGGGGAACTGATCATGGAGTTGGTCAGCAGCGCGCCCTTGACCAGGGGGACCGCCGCGAGGTGGCGGGACACCTTGTCGCGCTCGGACCAGCTGATGTACTGGATTCCGGTGTCGCCGACCTGGACCTCTTCGAGCGCGGCCGCCGGGATCGGCTGCCCGGCCGCGACCGGCTGCGCGATCCGGATCGCCGGCACCCGCTCGCCGCTGGCCATCACGAGGTAGGCGCTCGCGAGGGCCCCGCCGAGGATGAGCAGCACCGCGAGCGCCGCCAGCGCCGGCTTGCGTTCGCGCGGGGAGGTGGGAAGCCGCTGCCCGCCGGAGGTGCCGAGCCCCGAACGGCCGAACCCCGCCGCGGCGCCGGGCGAACCCGCCGCGCCGCCTCCGGCCGGGCCCGCACCACCTCCGGCCGAGCCCGTTCCGCCTCCGGCGAAGGTCGACTGGTTGGACTTCATCGCGCTGCCCACGCGCTCCTTCCCGCCCCTCCGCGGACCCGTTTCCCGGGATCCGCGCATCACCGAGCGATCCATGCTTGCGGGGGCGGCAAGGTCACGTCAATGGATTCGGTGAATGCAAGCCGTTCCATATCCGGGCATACCCCGATGACCTGCGAATTCGTTGATCACCGGGTTGCTTACCACCAGTCACATCCGTCACTGACCACATCCTGGACGACTCCGGACGCGCGCCGGGGCCCGAAGGATCACGGTTTCAGGCCGGCGAGACCCGCCAGCAGGGTCATGCTGTGGTCGAAGTAGCCGGCCCGGTCGTCCTCCAGCACGTTGTTGAACTGCCCGAACAATTCAAAGCTGACCGTTCCATACAAACCGGCCCATGCCGTGAGGGAACGAATGATCACGTCATCCGGGACGTCCATGGAGACCGCGGTGCGCACGCGACCCAGGTCCGCGGCGATCGAGGGCGGCGGCGCCGGGATGGGCGCGGCCGGATCGATGGCGCCGGCCGCGTACGCCTCGCTGATGATCCGCGCGAGTACGACCGTGTCGCGCATGGCCGCGGAGACGGTGTCCTCCGGCGCCTTGTAGCCGGGGACGGGCGACCCGTACAGCAGTGCGTACTCGTGCGGGTGCGCGAGCGCCCATTCCCGGACGGCCCTGCACACCGCGAGCCACCGTCCGGCGAAGTCGTCCGCGCGCGTTTCGGCGTCGGCGTTCTCCACCGCCTCGCCGACGGCGTTGTACCCGTCGATGATCAGCGCGGTGAGCAGGTCGTCGCGGCTCGAGAAGTACCGGTAGATCGCCGAGGACACCATGCCCATCTCGCGGGCGACCGCGCGCAGGGACAGTCCCGTCGCCCCCTCGGTGGCCAGCTGCCGCCTGGCGATCTCCGTGATCTCGCGGATCAGCTCCGCCCTGACTCGTTCCCGTGCCGTACGACCCGCGCTCATGAGGCCAGGCTAGCAGAGCGTCGCACCAATTCGAGAGCACCGCTCTTGACAACGCCGCTCTCAAGAGAGAGCATTGCTCTCGAAGCGGAGCATTGAACACACGGAGGGATCCCCATGGCCGCCAGGAAACTCGCGACGCTGCACGAGGAGTACGCGCTGCGCGGACGGATCGACGAGAGCGCGCCCGTCACCAGCTCGTCCGACATCGTCATCGACGCCCCGGTGCAGGAGGTCTGGGACGTCCTCGCCGACCTGCGCCGCTGGGAGGCCTGGGCGCCCGGCTTCCGCATCCGCGCGCTGGACGCCGTGGAGCCGGGCCGGGAGTTCCGCTGGACGCAGAACGGCACGCCGCTGCGCTCCCGGTTCGCCGTGGTCGACCCCGGCCGGGAGCTGAGCTGGACGGGCGGTTCCCTCGGCCTCTACCGGGCCGTCGACCGCATGGTCCTGACCGCGGAGGACGGACGCACCCGGGTGACCCTCCAGGAATCGCTCGCCGGCCCGCTGGTCCGCCAGGTCTTCGGGGCGCGCAAGCTGCGCGCGGCCCACGAGACCCGCCTGAAGGCCCTCAAAGCCCACGTCGAAACACCCCGCCGCACACGTTGACCTGCGACGTGTCGTTCAAATGAGACCGCTGAAAGGGCGACACACCGCAATCCAGAAGAAGCACCCGATCAACCGAACGCAACGGAAGACAGGAGAACGACATGGGCAAGCACGTGATCGTCGGGGCCGGGCAGGTCGGCGCGCATCTCGCCGAGCGGCTCACCGGGCGCGGGCACGACGTCGTCGTCGTGACCCGGTCCGGGTCGGGGCCCGAAGGAGTCCGGCGGGTCGCCGCCGATGTCGCCGACCGGCGCCGGCTGACCGAGATCGCCGAGGGGGCCGACGCGCTCTACAACTGCGTCAACCCGCGCTACCACCGCTGGGCGCAGGACTGGCCGCCGATGGCCTCGTCCTTCCTCGGCACGGCCGAGGAGACCGGAGCCGTCCTGGTCACGCTGAGCTGCCTGTACGGGTACGGGCCGGTGGACGGGCCGATGACCGAGGACCTGCCGCTCGCGGCGACCGGCACCAAGGGCCGGGTACGGGCCAAGATGTGGCAGGACGCGATCGCCGCGCACCGGGCGGGCCGCGTGCGGGTCACCGAGCTGCGCGGCTCCGACTACTACGGCCCCCGGAGCACCGACCAGGCGTACATCGGTGAGGCCCGGTTCGTGAAGCCGCTGCTGGCGGGCAAGCGGGTGCCGTACCTGAGCGACCCGTCCGTCCCGCACGCCTGGACGTACCTGCCGGACGTCGCGGAGGCCCTCGCCATCGCCGGGACGGACGAGCGGGCGTGGGGGCGGGCGTGGCACGTCCCGACCGGACCGGCCGTCTCCACGCTGGACGTCGCCGAGCGGCTGTGCGACATCGCCGGCGCGCCGGCACCGCGCGTGTACGAGCTGCCGCGTCCCGTCTTCAACGCGCTCGGGCTGGTCTCGCCGATGATGAAGGAGCTGCGGGAGACCAGGTACCAGTTCGACAGGCCGTACATCCTGGACTCCACGGCGTTCCAGTCCACGTTCGGGATGGCGCCGACGCCGATGGACGACGCCCTCAAGACCGTCGTCGCCGCCTACCGGGAACCGGAGGGGACGGGTAACTAAGCTGAGCACGGTTGTCCCGAGGACGTCGGAGGCTCTGATGCGGATCTCGTTCACGGCGCTGACCGGCGGAGGGCCACGCGACGTCGTGCTGGACGCCGACTCCGAGGTCACCGTGGACGGGGTCGCGCAGTCGCTGGCCGCCCTTCTCGACGGCCGGGCGCCGTCGGCCGGGCCGCCGCCCGTCCCGACGCCCCGCTACTCGAAGGACGCCCTGCTCGCGAAGGACGGGCTCGCTTCCCGCGGCCGGGCCCCGCGACCGCGGCGGGCCCTGTGGATGGACGGGCGGATGCTCGACCCGCAAGCCCTCGCCGTCAAGGAACTGCGCGACGGCGCCGTCGTGGCGGTCGAGCGGCGCGCCGCCGCCGCCACCGTCCTCGCCGAGCCGACCGGCCTGGTCGAGGTGCGCGTCGTCGGCGGCCCGGCGGCCGGGTCGGTGCACCGCCTCGGCCTCGGCGTCAGCACGATCGGCTCCGGGCGCGACGTGGACGTGGTGCTGGACGACCCGTCCGTGCCGGCCCGGTCGCTGCGGCTCACGGTCGGGCGCGAGTCCGTCGAGGTCGAGGCGTCCGCGCGGACGACGCAGGGGGCCGCCACGCTGGACGGGGCGCCGCTGGCCGCCAAGGCGGTGTGGCCCGCGGGCGGGCTGCTGTCCGTGGGGTCGAGTGTGCTGGCGCTCGCGCCGAGCGCCGCCCCCGACACGCACCTGGAACCGCTGCCGGAGGGCGGCCTGGCGTTCAACCGGCCGCCGCGACTGAACCCGGCGCACCGCGACCGGCGGCTGGAGGTCCCGAAGCGTCCCGAACGCAATCCGCGTGAGCGGCTCCGGCTGTTCGGGGCGCTGCTGTTCTCGGCGTTCGGGCTCGCCATGGCGTTCGGGCTCGGGCAGTGGTGGTGGGCGCTGTTCGCGCTGGCCTGGCCGGTGATGACGGTCGGCGAATGGGTCGGCGACCGGCTGCACGGGCGCAAGTCGTACAAGCGGTCGCTGAAGGAGTACCACCGCAAGTCCGGCGAGTTCGACGGCGAGGTGGAGCGGCTGCGGCGCGAGGACGAGGCCGAACGGCGCGCGTTCCACCCCGACCCCGCCGAGGTGCTGCTGACCGCGACCGGCCCGCGGCGGCGGCTGTGGGAGCGCCGCCACGACGACCCCGACGTCCTGCACCTGCGGGTCGGCCTCGCCGACCTGCCGGCCCGCATCGAGTTCACCGGCGACCACGGCGGCGGGCGGGAGCCGACCGGGGGACGCGGGGAGCCGTCCCCCCTCGGAGGGCGCGGCGGCGAGGTCCCGGCCGCCCGCCAGGTCCCGGTCGCGCTGCCGCTCGCGGACCTGGGCGTCATCGGGCTGACCGGCCCGCGCGCGGCGTCCCGCGCGCTGGCCCGCTGGCTGGTCGGGCAGGCCGCAGCCCTGCACAGCCCCCGCGACCTCTCCATCGTCGTCCTGTCCGCTGACCAGGGGGCCGGGGGCGAGTGGAACTGGGTGCGGTGGCTGCCGCACTGCGCGCCGCGCGAGGGTGAGGACTGCGTCGCCCTCGTCGGCACCGACGCCGAGTCCGCCGCGCACCGCGTCACGGAACTGGCGATCCGCGTGACGGAACGGCGTCGTGCCGCCCAATCGGAGTCGTCGTTCTTCGGCCAGGGCGGGAAGCCCGCCGATGCCGTCCCGTACAACGTCCTGATCGTCCTGGACGGCGCGCGCGCGTTGCGTCGCATACCCGGGATGCCGATGCTCCTGTCGCGCGGGCCCGAATTCGGGCTGTACGCCATCTGCATCGACGACGAAGAACGTCTGCTCCCCGAAGAGTGCCGTGCCGTCGCCGAGTGGGACCCGCAGTACACCTCGATGGTCCGGCTCCAAGGCCAGGGGCTGGACGTCATCGGCCCCGTACTGGCCGACCAGGTCTCAGCGACCTGGACAGACCGTGTGGCGCGCGCGCTGGCCCCCGTCCGGGACGTGTCACGCGAGGACGCCGAAGACTCCATCCCGCCCGAGGTGCGCCTCCTGGACGTCTTCGACATGCCCGACCCCACCGCCGAGCACATCCTCCAGACGTGGACGCGCACAGGCGGCCGGACCACACGCATCCCCATCGGCGTCGGTCCAGGCGGGCACGGCCCCAGAGACCCGTACGAGATCGACCTCCGCACGGACGGGCCGCACAGCCTCATCGCGGGAACCACGGGCGCGGGCAAGTCCGAGCTTCTGCAGACGCTCATCGCCTCCCTGGCCGTCGCCAACCGTCCCGACGAGATGACGTTCGTCCTCATCGACTACAAGGGCGGCGCCGCGTTCAAGGACTGCGCCCGCCTCCCCCACACCGTCGGCATGGTCACCGACCTCGACGGCCACGCGACCGAACGCGCCCTGGAGTCCCTCGCCGCCGAACTCCGCCGCCGCGAGGAGATCCTCCTCGACGCGGGCGCCAAGGACATCGACGACTACAACGACCTGCGCGTCACCGACCCGGACCTGCCCACCATGGCGCGGCTCGTCCTCGTCATCGACGAGTTCGCCGCAATGGTCACCGAACTGCCCGACTTCGTCACCGGCCTGGTCGACATCGGACGCCGCGGCCGCTCCCTCGGCGTCCACCTCGTTCTCGCCACGCAGCGTCCCGCCGGGGTCGTCACCGCGGACATCCGCGCCAACACCAACCTGCGGATCGCGCTCCGCGTCACCGACCCGGACGAGTCCACCGACGTCCTGGACTCGCCCGAGGCCGCGCAGATCTCCAAGGCCACCCCCGGACGCTGCTACGTCCGCTCCGGCGTGTCATCGCCGCATCCCGTCCAGTCCGCCCGGATCGGGGGACGACGCCCCGGTACCGGCGCCGGCGACCGCGGCCCCACCGTCCTGCCGCTGCCCTGGCAGGGCCTCGGCCACCCGCTGCCCGCACCCCGCGAGGCCGGCCACGACACCACGGGCGACACCACCACGGGCGACGACACGGCCATGGCCACCGACCTCGGCGTCCTCGTCCAGGCGATCGACGAGGCGGCCCGCCGCGCCGGCATCGACCGCCTGCCGTCCCCGTGGCTGAGCCCGCTGCCAGAACAGATCACGCTGACGCCCCGCACCGCCGCCGGCGGCTCCGTCGTCGACGTCCCGCCGGTCCCGTTCGGCGTCACCGACCTGCCCGCCGTCCAGTCCCGCGAGCAGCTCACCCTCGACCTCGCCTCCGGCGGCCACCTGTACCTCGCCGGGTCCGCGCAGTCGGGCCGCTCCACCGCGCTGCGCACCATCGCCGGGTCCCTCGCCGGAGCCTGCTCCCCCTACGACGCGCACCTGTACGCCATCGACTGCGGCGCGAACGCCCTGCTGCCCCTCGTCTCCCTCCCGCACTGCGGCGCCGTCGTCACCCGCGACCAGCTCGACCGCTGCGAACGGCTCCTCACCGCCCTGGCCGCCGAGGTCGCCCGCCGCCAGCAGCTCCTCGCCGAGGCCGGCTTCGCGTCCCTCGCCGAACAGCGCGCCGCCGTCGCCGCCACCGACCGCCTCCCCTGGATGGTGCTGCTCCTCGACCGCTGGGAGGGCTTCCTCGGCGCTTTCGAGCACTACGACTACGGCCGCCTCGTCGACCAGGTCATCCGGCTCCTCCGCGAAGGCGCCGCCGTCGGCCTGCGCGCCGTCTTCACCGGCGACCGCTCCGGCCTCGGCGGACAGATCTCCACCGTCTTCGACCGCCGCCTCATCCTCCGCATGGCCGACCCGAACGACTACGGCTACGGCGGCCTCCAGGACAAGCAGGTCCCCGCCGCGATGCCGCCCGGACGTGCCCTGGAGCCCACCGTCCCGGGCGCGCCCCCGCGCGAATCGCAGATCGGCCTTCTCGGGGACGACCCGTCCGGCACCGCGCAGGTCGCCGTCCTCCAGGAGATCGCCCGCACCTGCGTGTCCCGCTATGGCCGCCTGCCCCGCCGCCAGCGTCCCCTCCACGTGGACGAACTGCCCGTCCGCGTCACCTACCGCGAGGCCATGTCGCTCGACCCCGAGTTCCTCGCCCCGTCCGCGCTCTGGGCCCTCGTCGGCGTCGGCGGCGACACCCTCGCCCCCGTCGGCGTCGACCTCCTGAACGAGGGCCCCGGCTTCGCCGTCGCCGGCCCACCCCGCTCCGGCCGCTCCACCACCCTCCGCACGATCGTCCACTCGCTCCTCGACCCCGCCGTCGGCGGTGGCCTCGTCCCCGTCGTCCTCGTCACGCCCCGCCGCTCCCCGCTGCGTCTCCTGTCGGGCCACCCGGGCGTCCTCGGCCTGCTCACGTCCGACTCCGACGCCGACGACCTCGCCGACGCCATCGGCGACGAGCACCGCTACGCCGTCATCGTCGACGACGCCGAACTCCTCGACGAAACCGACCTGGACGACGCCCTCCGCGACGTGCTCCGCACCGCCCGCGACGGCGAACACGCCGTCGTCATCGGCGGCACCACCGCCGACCTCGGACGCGGCTACCGCGGCTTCCTCTCCGACACCCGCCGTTCCCGCTCCGGCGTCCTGCTGTCCATCGACTCCCCCGACGACGGCGACCTGTTCGGCCTCCGCCTCCCCCGCAACGCCCCCCTGGGCGGCCCCACCGGCCGCGGCCTCTTCGTCGCCACCGGCGCCACCACCCAGATCCAGGTGGCCCTCCCGCCCCCACTGAACACGGACTGATCAACACCCCCGGAAGTACCGCTGGATCACGGCGACGACAGCCGGATCCCCGCCCATCGGATTCACCGCTGCGGGCTGGGGCTCACGCTCTTGCCCAGGGCGGCACCATGGTCGGTGGCGCCCCAGATGGGGCGGCGGTCGTGCAGGAGGTATTCGAGGGTCGTGCCGGTGAAGCCGGGTTCGCGGCCTTTCTCGAACGGGCCCGTCGGACGGTGGGTCGGCAGGGCCTGGGAGCCCTCCAGCGCGGATGATGCGGGTCCCGGCCTCGGGGGGATGGGCCGGGACCCGCGGCTCGTGGCGAGGCGTCAGCGGGTGGCGGCCTCGATGTTCTGCTGGGACTTGCGGATGTCCTGGCTGCCCTGCTCCAGGGCGATGGCCATCTTGTCGAAGGCGGTCTTGGCCTCGGCCCAGGCGCTGCGGAAGCGGTCGGCGCCGGGCCCCCACCAGGCGGCGCTGCTGCTCACCGTGCGGCCGTTGAGGTCCTTGATCAGGGCGTCGAGGTTGCGGGAGTGCTTGCTGAAGATACGGGACAGTTCCTCAAGCTCGCCGAGGTTGGCGCCGCGCTTGTCACCCATCGATCCGGCCCTTTCGTCGCTGATCGCTGGAACGTTTCAGGTCCTGCCGAAGAATGGGGCCTTTTCCCGATGCTGCGGAGGCGGAAACGGCTCACCACCGGCGTCAGCCTACGCCTCACCCATCACGCTGATCCAGGCCCACCACGCGGATCCTCCGCCGATACGGCCATTTTCGCGCCATCCCGGCGTGTCCGGATGTGGCCAGGCGAGACGCTCCACACGCCTTGTGACCGGGGTAATTACTATTCGTCAAGGCATTTTCAGAGCCCTCGTCCGCGCAATTCAGAGGAACGCGTCAGCGGGCCGGGGAGACCGGGTCGTTCACCGGGTGCGCGTCCGGGTCGAGGACGCGCTCGGCGACCATGGTGATCTGCTCGCCCCGCGTCCGGAACACGAACCGGCGCCGCACCGACTGGGTGACCTTGCCGTTGCCGTAGCGGACGACGGTGTGCTCGACCGCCTCCAGGGTAATGCGGTCCCCCTTCCGGACGGCCCGCCCGTCGTCGAGGCTCGTGCGGGCGCCGGTGTAGGCGGGGCCGCCCTCGACGGGGGCGCGGTTGCGGTTCTCCAGTTCGCGGACGGCCCGTTCCTGGGAGCGGGCGAGCCGCGGGGAGATCCGGACGCCGAACACCTCA
Organism: Actinomadura sp. 3N407; assembly: GCF_052245875.1. Lineage (NCBI taxonomy): Bacteria > Bacillati > Actinomycetota > Actinomycetes > Streptosporangiales > Thermomonosporaceae > Actinomadura > Actinomadura sp. 3N407. The sequence continues at coordinate 558,638 of NZ_JBQQBP010000005.1, read as the reverse complement.
CGGGGCACGTCCGTGCTGTCACGGTGGTGCTTCTGGACGAGGGCCTGCGAGCGGTGCTGCAGCAGCGTGCTCGCGGCGATCGTGAGCTGCCGGGTGACGTCGGCGTCCACGACGGGGCTCTCCCGCTGGACGGTGGACGGAGGGGCCAGCAGGCAGGCGGCCAGGACGACCGTCAGGCCGACCCGGGGCCACGGGCGAACCATCGGCCTCTCCCGCTGATAGGAGCCGAGCAGATCCGAGCCGAAGAGTACACCCGCCGCCCGGTCCCCGGAGCGCCGCGGCCGCCTCCCGGCGAGGCCCGCATCCCTTGCCGGCAACGGGATGCGGGCCTTCCGGGGTCAGCCGGTCTCGCTCTCCAGGGCGGCCACGCGGGAACGGGCCTGCGCCATCGCGTCGTGGTAGCGCTCCTCCCATTCCGGGTCGCCGTCGGGAATGGAGGCGATCGTCTGGCGGCCCATCTCCGCGAGCAGGTCACCGGCGGAGTCACGGGACACCTGCCGGACGGCGACCGTGGTGACGCCGCCGGACGACTCGGTGTGGGTCTCCCAGCGGGCGCCCTTCTCCAGCCGCGCGGCGGCCGCCGGCGAACGGTCGGCGAACGCGTACAGCAGCAGCACGATCACCACGGCCGCCACCGCGAGCGCCAGCAGAATGATCAGGAATCTCACGACCGCCTCCCCGCCGTTGTCACGTGCCCGGTCACTTGCCCCGCAGCAGCGAACCGTTCGGGTTGCCGGGCGCGTAGACGGTGATGCCCTGCGGGAGCGCCTTCAGTTCCTCGATCCTCGCGCAGGTCGGGCATTTGTTGTAGCCGTCCTGGCGCGCCTTGTTGGCCGCGGCCTCCGCCTTGGCCGTGGCGACCTTCGCCTGGGCCTCGCTGACCTGGGCGAACGCCGCCTGGGCCCGGTCGACCGCGTCCTGCACCTTGGACGGAAGCGTGACCCTGACGAGGTTGAAGTGGATGTTGGTGATGAACTTGCCGCCCAGCGTCCGCTCCAGGTCGGTGGCGAGGCTCGTGTTGATCGCGTTCTGCACCTTGCTGATGTTGGCGTTGTTGCTCTGCGGCTTCTGGGTCGCGGCGGCCCGGATGTTCTGCGGGTCGGGGGAGCTGTTCTGCACCAGTGCGCAGGAGGAGACCAGCTCGGCGCAGCGGAAGCTGTTGATCTGGCTCCGCAGATCGTTGTCGATCACCGGCCGGACGATCTGGTCGAGGAAGGCCGACCAGCCCCTGTCGCCGTCGTGGACGTTGTACATCTCGCCGTTCGCGCTGCGGAACTTGCGGGTGCCGTACTTGTCGTCGAACTCCTTGAGCGCCGCGTGGTCCTGGGTGAGGGTGAAGTACAGCGTCCCCTCGATGCCCATGTTCACGCCGTCCGCGCTGGGCACGGTGACGACGTCGACGCCGGACTCGTCGCCCTTCCTCGCGTCCGAGGTGATCGTGTAGAAGCGCTGCTGGGCCGGGTACTTGTGGACCTGCGAGTACAGGCCGATCCACACGCGGCCGGACGCCGGGTCGATGACCTGGCGGATCTTGTTGTCGTCGAAGAACCCGCCGTTGCGGATGACGGCGATCTCACCGCCGCTTGTCCGCTCGAAGCCGCCGAACAGGGCGCTGAGCGTGGGACCGCCCACCACGACCAGCAGCACCGCGATCATGATGGCGGTGCCCTTGCGCGGCTTCCGCAGCCCCTCCATGGGGTTCTTGCCCGCGAGCCGCTTCCGCCCGCCCCCGGTGGTTGAGTCCTTCTCGGCCACGACCTCTCCTTTCACACCCGCACCACGCGGCGCACAGGTTCCAGATTGAGACGAACGGGAGCCTTGCACGGATCCGTCCGGACCGGGGTTCGCGGCGATAAGGAGGGGCTTACGAAAACCTGGAACGGCGGTTATCTAGACTGCGCGTGCGAGGTTGAGGGAGGAGACCCACGTGCGCAAGGTCCTGATCGCCAACCGCGGTGAGATCGCGGTTCGTATAGCCCGTGCCTGTCGTGATGCGGGCCTGGCCAGTGTGGCGGTGTACGCCGAGCCCGATCTGGAGGCGCTGCACGTTCGGGTCGCCGACGAGGCGTTCGCCCTGGGTGGACAGACGGCGGCCGAGAGCTACCTGAACATTGAGAAGCTTCTGAAGATCGCCGCGGACGCCGGCGCGGACGCCGTCCACCCCGGCTACGGGTTCCTGGCGGAGAACGCCGATTTCGCCGCGGCCGTCGAGAACGCGGGGCTGACCTGGATCGGTCCGCCGCCCGACGCGATCATCGCGCTGGGCGACAAGGTGCAGGCCCGGCACATCGCCCAGAAGGTCGGCGCGCCGCTGGTCGCCGGCACCAAGGACCCCGTCTCGGGGGCGGACGAGGTCGTCGCGTTCGCGAAGAAGCACGGCCTGCCGATCGCGATCAAGGCGGCGTACGGCGGCGGCGGGCGCGGCCTGAAGGTGGCGCGGACGCTGGAGGAGGTCCCCGAGCTGTACGACTCCGCCGTCCGGGAGGCGGTGGGCGCGTTCGGGCGCGGCGAGTGCTTCGTCGAGCGGTACCTGGACAGGCCGCGGCACGTGGAGACCCAGTGCCTCGCCGACAAGCACGGCAACGTGGTCGTCGTGTCCACCCGCGACTGCTCGCTCCAGCGGCGGCACCAGAAGCTCGTCGAGGAGGCCCCGGCGCCGTACCTGTCGGACGAGCAGGTCGAGCTGCTGTACACCTCGTCCAAGGCCATCCTGAAGGAGGCCGGGTACGTCGGCGCGGGGACGTGCGAGTTCCTCGTCGGCCAGGACGGGACGATCTCGTTCCTGGAGGTCAACACGCGTCTCCAGGTGGAGCATCCCGTCACCGAGGAGGTCACCGGGGTCGACCTCGTCCGGGAGATGTTCCGCGTCGCCGACGGCGAGGAGCTCGGTTACGGCGACCCGGAGCTGCGCGGCCACTCGATCGAGTTCCGGCTGAACGCCGAGGATGCCGGGCGCGGGTTCCTGCCCGCCGTCGGCACGCTGACCCGGTGGGAGCCGCCGACCGGCCCCGGCGTCCGGCTCGACACCGGCTACGGCGCCGGGCAGACCGTCCCGCAGGCGTTCGACTCCCTGATCGCGAAGCTGATCGTGACGGGTTCCACGCGCCGGCAGGCGGCCGAGCGGGCCCGCCGCGCGCTGGCCGAGTTCGTCATCGACGGGATGCCGACGGTGCTGCCGTTCCACCGGGCGGTGCTGGACGACCCGGCGTTCGTCCCGGAGGACGACGCGACGCCGTTCTCCGTCCACACCCGGTGGATCGAGACCGAGTTCGACAACCGGATCCCGCCCTACGAGACACCCGTCGCCGGGGACGGGGACGAGGGCGAACGTGAGCGCGTCACGGTCGAGGTCGGCGGACGGCGCATCGAGGTCGTCCTGCCCGCGGGCCTCGGGGCGTCCACGGGCGCCGCGGGCGACGCCCAGCCCGCCAGGAAGCGCGGAGGCCGGAAGGGCGGCGGCGCGAAGGCGTCCGGTGATTCGCTGGTCAGCCCCATGCAGGGCACCATCGTCAAGATCGTCGTCGAGGACGGCGCGACGGTGGAGGCCGGCGACACCATCGTGGTCCTGGAGGCGATGAAGATGGAGCAGCCGCTCACCGCCCACAAGGCCGGGACGCTCACCGGACTGGCCGCCGAGGTCGGGCAGACCGTCTCCGCCGGCGCCGTCATCTGCGAGATCAAGGACAGCTGAACCCGCCGGAACAGGCCGGTAGAGCCGCCCCGTCCGATTTCGGGCGGGGCGGTTTCCGGTCTGAGGGGCAGCCACCATTGAACTCGGCCGCAAATAGGTCCCTCGGAGGAAGCGATCCGGGCCGCCACGTGGGCAGACTAGAGGCATGAGCACCGAGATCCGGGCCAACCAGGCGGCACGCCGGGGCGCCGTCTCGGCGATCATCGCCGCCGCCGTCGCCGTGCCGGCGTTCGCCTTCACCGCCCCCGCACAGGCCGCCACGGAACAGCCCGCAACCACACGCACAGTCGCAGCGCACACGACCGTCACGCAGACGGCCATCACGCAGACGGCCACGGCGCAGACCCTCTCCGCGCCGCGGGCCGCGTCGGCCGACACCGTCGGGCAGATCGCCAACGCCCTGATCGACTCGCGGCTCTACGTGACGAGCGAAGCCGGGAACGTGCTGTCCCCGGCCGACCAGAACGAGATCAAGAATGCCTTGGCCGGCGCCGGCGACGCGGACATCCGCGCCGTCGTCGTCCGCAACGGCGTCTCCGGCGCCGAGGTCGGGCAGATGCTCCAGGCCGTCGCGAACCGCGTCGGCGAGGGCGAGACCTACGTGGCCGTCACCGCCGACGGGCAGCGCATGAGCGCGATCTCCAAGAAGCTCGACAACCAGGAGATCAACCGGCTCGTCACCCGCACCAACGGCGCGCCGCTGAAGGACCGCCTGATCGAGTTCGGCGAACTCGCCGAGAACAAGGTCGACGACAAGGCCCGGACGAGCGCGATCGGCGGGTTCGTGACCCTCGGCGTGCTCATCATGGTGGCCGCGCTGGCGGCCGGCGTGCTCCTCGTCTCCCGGAGGCGGCAGCGCGACCGCGCGGCCCAGGAGATGGCCGACCTCAAGAGCGGCGTGGAGGAGGACGTGACGCTCCTCGGCGAGGACATCGCCCGCCTGGACCTCAACGTCATGGACAAGGATCTCGATCCCGACATCCGCTCCGACTACGAACGCGCGATGAACTCCTACGACAGCGCCAAGACGGCGACCGAACGCGCCACCCGGCCGCAGGACATGCAGGAGGTCACGACCTCACTGGAGGACGGCCGCTACTACATGACGGCGACGCGGGCCCGGCTCGCCGGCGACCCGATCCCCGAACGGCGCGCGCCGTGCTTCTTCAACCCGCAGCACGGGCCGTCCGTGAAGGACGTCACGTGGGCGCCCCCGGGCGGTGTCGCGCGTTCCGTCCCGGCGTGCGAGGCCGACGCCGACGCCATCCTGCACGGGACGGACCCGGACGTCCGCATGGTGCCGTACGGCGGCGCCCGGCGGCCGTACTGGGACGCGGGTCCCGCGTACGGCCCCTACGCCGGCGGCTACTACCGCGGCTACGGCGGGATGGACCTGCTCGGCGGCCTGATGGTCGGCACCATGCTCGGCTCGATGATGGGCGGCTTCGGCTACGGCGGCCACGGAGACGGCATGGGCGGCTTCGGCGGAGACGGCGGGGACATCGGCGGAGGCTGGGACTTCGGCAGCGGCGACTTCGGCGGGTTCGGCGGAGGCGGCGACTTCGGCGGCTTCTAGCGAACGCGGCCCGGCGTCCTTCCAAGCGGTCCGGTCGCCCGGCCGGGAGGCCGGGCACGCCCTTAGTAGGCGTGCTCGGCCATCAGCCGCCGGGACGCCTCGGTGATGCTGCCCGACAGCGACGGGTAGACCGCGAACGTCTGGGCCACCTGGTTGACGGTCAGATGCTGCTGGACGGCGATCGACACGCCGAGGATCAGTTCGCTCGCCCGGGGAGCCACGATGACGCCGCCGAGGATGATCCCGGTGGACGGCCGGCAGAACAGCTTCACGAAACCGTCCTCGAAGCCCTGCATCTTGGCCCGCGCGTTCGTGAACAGCGGCAGCATGACCGTCCGGGCGTTGACGTCCCCGGAGTCGACCATGTGCTGCGTCACGCCGACCGACGCGACCTCCGGGTCGGTGAAGATGTTGGACGCGACCCAGCCGAGTTTCAGCGGCTGCACGGCCTCGCCCAGCGCGTGCCACATGGCGATGCGTCCCTGCATGCCGGCGACCGACGCGAGCATCAGGATGCCGGTGCAGTCGCCCGAGGCGTAGATGTTGGGGACGGACGTCCGCGACACCTTGTCGACCTCCACGAAGCCGCGCGCGTCGCACCGGACGCCGACGTCCTCAAGGCCCATGCCCGTGGTGTTCGGCACCATCCCGACGGTCATCAGGCAGTGCGTGCCCTCGACCTTCGTCCCGTCCTCCAGCGTGACGATCACGCCGTTGCCGGACCGCTCCACGCCCGCCGCCCTGGATCGCGACATGACGTTCATCCCGCGCCGCAGGAACACCTCCTGCAGGACGGCCGCGGCGTCGGCGTCCTCGGTCGGCAGGATCCGGTCGCGCGACGACACCAGCGTGACCTTCGATCCCAGCGACATGTAGGCCCCGGCCAGTTCGGCGCCCGTCACGCCGGAGCCGACGACGATCAGGTCCTCGGGCAGTTCCGGCAGGTCGTACAGCTGGCGCCAGTTCAGGATGCGTTCGCCGTCCGGTTCCGCGCCGGGCAGCACGCGCGGCGTCGCGCCGGTGGCGACGAGCACGATGTCGGCCCGGATGCGCCGGTCGCCGACCGCGACGACATGCGGCTCGATCAGCCGCGCCTCACCGCGGACGATCTTGACTTCCTCGTAGGCGAGCCGTTCGGCCACGTCGAACGACTGGGCCCGCGCGAGGTCCTTCACGCGGGTGTTGACGGTGGCCAGGTCGGCCTCCAGGGCCCCGACGATCCCGTCTGGGCCGCCGTTGAAGCGCAGGCCGAGGCCGGCCGACTCGGACATGACGGAGATTCGGGTCGAGGTGGCGATGAGCGTCTTGGAGGGCACGCAGTCGGTGAGCACGCAGGCGCCGCCCGGACCGTCGCGTTCGACGACGGTCACGTCGGCGCCGAGCTGCGCCGCGACGAGCGCGGCCTCGTAACCGCCCGGGCCCCCTCCGATGATCACGATGCGGGTCACATCTTCCATTCTTTCCTACTCCAGACAGTGAAAAGTCCCGCCGCGGACCAGTTTCCGCCGCACATCCGCCTCCTGCGTCCCCCGTCCCGCTTCGCGGCGGTCGGGTTCCCGTGGCGGCGACTCGTCCCGGGGCATCCCCGAACATCGGGACGCCTGACCCGTCGCCCCCGCCTGATCGCGGCGCCGGGCGGGCGCGTGACGCCGACACCTTTCGGGACCGGCTCCCGAACCCCCGGATATACGCCGCCCGCAATCCGCGCTTCGCTCCGGTCGCGGCGCGCGTGTGAGTTAGCCTTGGCCAACGTGGCACTGTACGCGGCGTACGCCTCCAACATGGATCCCGAGCAGATGGCGAGCCGGGCTCCGCATTCGCCCATGCGCGGCACCGGCTGGCTGGCCGGATGGCGGCTGACCTTCGGGGGGCAGGACAAGCACTGGGACGGGGCCCTCGCGACGGTCGTCGAGGACGGTTCCGAGCAGGTCTTCGTCGTGATGTACGACGTGCCGGCCTGGGACGAGAAGGAGCTCGACGCCTGGGAGGGCGCCGCGCTCGACGTCTACCGCAAGATCAGGGTCCGGGTGCAGACCCTCGACGGCGACGTGCTGTGCTGGTTGTACGTCCTGGACGACTACGAGGGCGGGCTCCCGTCCGCGCGCTACCTCGGCATCCTCGCGGACGCGGCGGAGAAGGCCGGCGCGCCCGACGACTACGTCAAAGACCTGCGCACCCGTCCCTGCAAGTCGCTCGGAGACTGACTCCTGGTCCGGGGACCCTCTGGGACGGCACGGCGGGGACGCGGCGATCACGCCTGTAGTGTCGGCGATGTGAGCACCGACGCTTTTGCACTGGCGAGGAACGCCGCGGACGAACTGCGCGCCCGCACGTCCATCGACTCCTTCGACGTCGCCCTCGTGATGGGTTCCGGCTGGATCCCCGCCGCCGACGCGCTCGGCGAGCCCGCCGCCGAGCTGCCGGTGACGGAGCTGCCGGGGTTCGCGCCCCCCGCCGTCGAGGGCCACGCGGGACGCGTCCGCGTCGTCGAGGTCGGCGGGCACCGCGCCCTGGTGTTCCTCGGCCGGACGCACCTGTACGAGGGACGCGGTGTCGACGCGGTGGTGCACCCCGTCCGGACGGCGCTGGCCGCCGGGGTGCGGACCATGGTCCTGACCAACGCGGCGGGCGGGCTGCGGCCCGAGCACCAGAGGGTGGGCGACCCGGTGCTGATCACCGACCATCTGAACCTGTCGGGCGCGAACCCGCTGAGCGGCGCCACGTTCCTCGACCTGACCGAGGCGTACTCGGCGCGGCTGCGGGCCCTCGCGAAGGAGGCCGACCCGACGCTGTCGGAGGGCGTGTACGCGGCGTTCCGCGGCCCGACCTACGAGACGCCCGCCGAGATCCGGATGCTGCGGACGCTGGGCGCCGACCTGATCGGGATGTCGACCGTCCTGGAGACGGTCGCGGCCCGGCAGGGCGGGGCCGACGTCCTCGGGATCTCGCTGGTCACCAACATCGCGGCCGGGCTGTCGGACGAGCCCCTCGACCACGAGGAGGTCCTCGCGGCCGGACGCGCGTCCGCCGGCCGCATGGGCACCCTGCTCGGCACCGTCCTGACCAAACTGTGAAACCGTGGGCCGTGGAGAAAACGAAAGTATGAGTGATCTTCGCGCGCAGGCGGAGGAGTGGCTGGCGCAGGACCCCGACCCGGGCACCCGCGCCGAACTCCGGGCGCTCCTGGACGAGGGCGACGACCGGGCCCTCGCGGACCGGTTCGGCGCGCGGCTGGAGTTCGGGACGGCCGGGCTGCGGGGCGAGCTGGGCGCCGGGCCGAACCGGATGAACCGGGTGACGGTGATGCGCGCCGCCGCCGGGCTCGCCGCCCGCCTCCCCCGCGACGGCCGGGTGATCATCGGGTTCGACGCGCGGCACGGCTCCCGGCGGTTCGCCGACGACACGGCGGCCGTGCTCAGCGGGGCGGGCCTGCGGCCCGAGGTGTTCGCCGGACCGGTCCCGACGCCCGTCCTCGCCCATTTCACCCGGACGTTCGACGACATCGTGGCGGGCGTGATGGTGACCGCCAGCCACAACCCGCCGCGCGACAACGGCTACAAGGTGTACTGGGCGGACGGAGCACAGATCGTCCCGCCGCTGGACGCGGAGATCTCCGCCGCGATCGACGCCGTCGGCCGCGTGGACGAACTGCCGCTCGGCGAGGGGTGGCCCGTCCACGACGACGCCGGCCTCTACCTGGACGCGGTGTCGTCGCTGCGGCTCGGCGACGACCGCGACATCTCCGTCGTGTACACGCCGATGCACGGGGTGGGGCGGGACGTCCTGCTCCAGGCGTTCGACCGGGCCGGATTCCCCGCCCCGGCCGTCGTGCCCGAGCAGGCCGAACCCGACCCGGACTTCCCGACCGTCGCCTTTCCGAACCCGGAGGAGCCGGGCGCGCTCGGTCTGGCCCTCGCCCTCGCCGGCGCCCGTGGCGCCGATCTGGTGATCGCCAACGACCCCGACGCGGACCGCTGCGCGGTCGCCGTCCCGGCGGGCGGCGGCTGGCGGGCGCTGACCGGGGACGAGCTCGGGGGGCTGCTCGCCGAGCACGTCCTGCAGCACACCACCGGCGATGACCGCCTGGTCGTCACCACGATCGTGTCGTCGTCGCTGCTGCGCTCGATCGCGGCGGCGCACGGTGTCCGGTTCGCCGAGTCCCTCACCGGCTTCAAATGGATCATGAAGGCCGGCGGCGCGGGACCGACGGACGGCGCGGGCGGCCGGCTCGTGTTCGGCTACGAGGAGGCCCTCGGCTACAGCGTCGGCGACGACCGCGGCGTGCTCGTCAGCGACAAGGACGGCATCGGCGCCGCCCTCGCCGTGGCCGCGCTCGCCGCCGGTGCCCGCCGTGAGGGCCGCACGCTGCTCGACCTCCTGGACGACCAGGCCCGCGAACACGGCCTGCACGCCACGTCCCAGCTGTCGATCAGGGTGGACGACCGTCCTCCGGCCCCCGCCCAGCACCATTCGACGGATGAGCTCCGCTCGGCCCCTCCATCGCGGATCACGTCGATGATGACCCGTCTGCGCACCGATCCCCCGGCCCTGCTCGGCGGACGGCCGGTCACGTCGTTCGACGACCTCTCCCACGGCGCGGACGGCCTGCCGCCCACCGACGGCCTGCGGTTCCGCTTGGACGGAGGCTCACGGGTGGTCATCCGCCCATCCGGGACGGAGCCGAAGCTCAAGTGCTACCTGGAGGTCGTCCTCCCCGTCGACGACGACATCACGACGGTCCGCGCGCGCGCCGCCGCACAGTTGGACGCCCTCCGCGCCGACCTCTCCGCAGCCCTCAGGTGACAGCGGCCACGATGGCGAGGACGACCAGCACCGCCGCGGGGACCGCCAGCGACACCACCGCCGGAACGGACCAGCGCACCGTCCCCCGCGCCGGCTCCTTGGCCTTCTCGGACTCCGCCTTGGCGGCGGCGGCCTTGTCCGGTGCTCCCGACCTGGTCTTCGGACGCTGACGGTCAAGGATCTCGTTCAGCTGCTGCGCCGCGTACGCCGCCGGTGTCCGCCCCCGCAAATCGATGCCCTGCGTCTTGCTCTCCTCTTTACGGGCACGGGCCTCCGCCTTGGCCTGGGCCCGCGGCGACGTCTGATGAACCCAGGCCCGTGTCTCCAGTTCCGTCCCGCCCGGGCCGGTGAACCGCACCGTCACCGCGTTCCCGCCCTGGATCCCGCGGACCGCCCCCCACGGCACCCGGACCTCCCGCAGCGGGTTGCGGACCGTGACGGCCTCGTCGTCTCCGATGATCGCGGGCCGCAGCCCGACCGCGTACGCGACCCCGCAGCCCAGCAGCAACAGCACGCCGATGCCGAGCGTCATCAGCGAGTAGTCGGCGTCGCCGGTGATGCCGAACACCAGGTCGGCGAGGTTCAGCACCGCGAACACCAGCCACGCGTACGCCGCGACACGCCCGCCGGTGGAACGAATCGTCATGGCTCGATCATGCCAGGGGCCGGGCGCCGCTCCACTTGAGCTGCGCGAAACCGGGCTTGATCAGCCCGTTGATGAGTTCGAGGCGCTCGTTGAACGGCGCGAACGCCGACTTCATCGCGTTGACCGTGAACCACTGCAGATCGTCCCACCCGTATCCGAACGCCTCGACGAGCTGCGCGAACTCGTTCGACAGCGACGTCCCGCTCATCAGCCGGTTGTCGGTGTTCACGGTGACCCGGAAGCTCAGCCGCCGCAGCAGCCCGATCGGATGCTCCGCGATCGACTTCGCCGCGCCCGTCTGGATGTTGGACGTGGGGCACATCTCCAGCGGAATCCGCTTGTCCCGGACATAGTCGGCGAGGCGCCCGAGCCTGGCGTCCTCCCCGTCCACCTCGATGTCGTCGATGATCCGCACCCCGTGCCCGAGCCGGTCGGCGCCGCACCACTGGATCGCCTGCCAGATCGACGGCAGCCCGAACCCCTCACCCGCGTGAATGGTGAAGTGCGCGTTCTCCCGCTGCAGGTACTCGAACGCGTCCAGGTGCCGGGTGGGCGGGTACCCCGCCTCGGCGCCCGCGATGTCGAACCCCACGACGCCCGCGTCCCGGTACCGGACTGCCAGTTCCGCGATCTCCATGCTCCGCGCCTGGTGCCGCATCGCCGTCACCAGCGTCCCGACCCGGATCCCGAAGTCCTGGCCGCCCCGCGCGAACCCGTCCAGGACGGCCTCGACGACCTGCTCCAGCGACAGCCCCGCGGTGAGATGCTGCTCGGGCGCGTACCGGACCTCCGCGTAGACGATCCCGTCCTTGGCGAGGTCCTCCGCGCACTCGTACGCCACCCGCGTGAGCGCCTCGACGGACTGCAGCACCCCGACGGTGTGGGAGAACGTCTCCAGGTAGCGCTCCAGCGACCCCGAGTTGGCGGCCGCCTCGAACCATTCCCGGAGGTTGTCCGGGTCGGTGGCCGGCAGGTCCGCGTATCCGGACTCCCGCGCGAGGTCCGCGACGGTCCCGGGCCGCACCCCACCGTCCAGGTGGTCGTGCAGCAACACCTTCGGCGCACGCCGAATGTCCTCAAGAGTCGGCCGAACGTTCATCTCTAGAAGCTACCCGGCCGCGCGGCCCACCGCGTCGTCAATTCACGCCAGGCCCCGGCCGTGTCCGCGCCGCGGCCCCGCCTGGAACCCCGCCGGGCCGCGGCCGGGCACGTTCTGTGACCGTTTCCTTTGTGATCAGGGCTTACGCGCGACGCCGACGAACGCGTCCATCTCGGGGGCCTCTCCCCTGGACGGCGCCGTGCCGGGCGGGTACCACCGGCCCACCGACACCACACCGGGTTCGACCATTTCCAAGCCGGTGAAGAACGTGGCGAGCCGCTCGGGGGTGTGCAGATGGACCGGCGGGTTGCCGAACGCCGCGTTGTAGGCGGCGGCGGCACGTTCCATGTTCTCCGGGTTCACGACGTTGGTGTTGACGGAGATCGCCAGGTGGCTGCCCGAGCAGGTGGCGCCCATGAGCTCGTCGATCAGGGAGCGGGCGTCGGCGTCGGCGCCGATGTGGACGATGACGCCGAGCATCATGACCCCCACGGGCTCGCCGAAGTCGAGCGTCTCGGCCGCGGCGGCGAGGATCTTGCCGGTGTCGTGCATGTCCGCGTCGATGTAGTCGGTCGCCCCCTCCGGGGTGCTGGTCAGCAGCGCGCGGGCGTGCGCGAGCACGATCGGGTCGTTGTCGACGTAGACGACGCGGCATTCGGGGGCGGCGCGCTGCGCGACCTCATGGGTGTTCTCGGCCGTCGGGAGACCGGTGCCGATGTCGAGGAACTGGCGGATGCCGCACTCGCGCACCATGTATTCGACGGCACGGCCGAGAAATGCCCGATTGTGTCGCATCTGCTCAACAAAGCCTGGTTCTGCTTGAATGACCTGTTCGCCGACCTCGCGGTCGATGTCGTAGTGGTCCTTCCCGCCGAGCCAGAAGTTGTAAATGCGGGCGGAATGCGGCACATCGGCGCGGATCACGTCTTCGAAACGGCCGTCAGCGGAAGGGTCCCCCGCGCCGACCCCCGCGGCGGGCCGCCCCGAGCCAAACTCCGGCCGTTCGCGGGTCGCCCGGGGCACGCGTCCCCGGGCGACCCGCGCAGGCGAACTCAGGCCTTGGCGTACTCTTCCGCGCCGCCCCCGAAGTCGAACATCACGCACGGCTCGTCCCCGACGACCCAGCCGTCATGGCCGGGCGGCAGCACGAAGACGTCCCCGGGGCCGACCTCTCCCTCGGAGCCGTCCCGCATGCGGACGCGCATCCGGCCTTGGACGACGTAAGCCTTGTGCTCCGCTTCGCACAGCTCGGTGCCCGCGATGTCCTTGAGCGACTCCGACCAGCGCCATCCGGGCTCGAACGTCGCCTTGCCGAAAAGCAGCCCCGACAGCTGGACGACCTCCAGGTGCCCCCTTGGGAAGTCCCTTCGCTCGTCCGGCTTCTCGATGCTCTTGATTTCCGTCATGATGGGTCCCCCTTTTCTCCATCACCTCTCACGCTGGCACCACCCGTGACCTGGGTCAAGAGGGCCGGGACGGCACGATTTCGCCGATGGCCCGCACCCTCCGCCACCCGCGCCCCGGAAAGCGATCCGGCGTTCGTGCGAAGTACCGGTGTAAGCCATCCACTTCCGCTCCGGAGGCACGGCATGAGAGAGACACGGATTTGAGCGCCGGCGTGGACGGGGACCTGACGGACGCCGATCTCGCCGCCCGCTTCCAACGCGACCCGGAGCTGTTCACCGCCGTCTACGACCGCCACTACCGCGACATCTACCGGTACGTGGCAGGGCGCCTGGACGTGCAGGCCGGTGAGGACGTCGCCGCCGAAACGTTCCTCACGGCGTTCGCCGAACGCGACCGGTTCGACCCCGGGCGCGGCGAGCTGCGGCCCTGGCTCTTCGGCATCGCCACCAACCTGGTGGCCCGGCACCGCCGGACGGAGGCCCGGCACTACCGGGCGCTGGCGGCGGCGCCGGAGCCCTCCGACGGAGGCCACGAGAACCGCGTCGTCGCCTCCGTCGCCGCCCAGCGGATGAGGCCCGAACTCGCGGCGGCGCTGACGGCCCTGTCGCGAGGAGAACGCGACGTCGTCCTCCTCGTGGCGCTGGGCCAGCTCAGCCATGAAGAGGTCGCGCAGGCGCTCGGGATCTCCTACGGGACGGTCGGCTCCCGCCTGAGCCGTGCCCGCAAGAAGCTCAACGAAGCCATCGACAGGGAGGCGTTCCATGGATGACCTGCAGACGCTCGCCACCGCGCTGCGCAAGCCCGACCCGTCCCCCGAGACGGTCGACGAGGGCCGGCACCGGCTCCAGAACGCGATGCGCCGCCGCCCGTCCCGCAGGCGCACGACCGGCTGGCTCGCCGCCGGCCTGACCCTCGCCGGAGCCGCGGCGGCCACCGCGGTCGTCGTCTCCGGGCCGGCCGAGCCCACCACTCCGCCCAACGGGCCACCGTCCCCCATGTCGGCCAGGCAGGTCCTTCTCGCCGCCGCCACCTCCGCCGAACGCACACCGGAGGGCAGGGGCACCTACTGGTACGTCCGGATCGTGCAGCCGAAGGCGGAAACCGGCCCGCGGACCCCCCTGATCCGTGAGCGCTGGACCACCCGCAGCGGCGAGACGTGGCTCCGGGACAACGTGAAGACGGGCGGGAAGCTTCACAAGTCGCCGTTCCGGTCCGTGGTCACGCTGGGGGGAGTCCCGGTGAGTTTCGAGGAGATCCAGAGGTTGCCGGCCGACCCCGACGCCCTCAAGGCGAGGATCGCCGAGGCCGTCCGGCGGACCAGGCTCCGGACCAGCGCGGGCGAACTCACCGAAGCCGACCGGGAGAGGCTCCTCTTCCTCGACCTCGTGTCCCTGGTCACCACGATCCCCGCCGCGCCGAAAGTGCGTGGTGCCGCCTTCCGAGCGATCGCCTCCTACCCCGGCGTGACGAGCGCGGGGGAGGCCGACGGCGGCCGGGGGCTGCGGTTCCCCGTCTCCGGCGGTCACCAGGCCAGGCTGGTCGTGGACCCGGAAACCGGCCAGGTGCGCAGCACCAACTTCTACGCCATGCCCGGCGGCCCCACCCTCTGGTCGCCCCGCACCATGACGATCAGTGCGTCCTGGACCGACATGCCCCCCGGCTGACGGACGCGGCCGGGGGGCGCGGCTCACGCGTCCCCCGGCTCACGCGTCCCCCGGCAGGCCGCGTCAGCGGCTCAGGCGCTGGTAGCGGCGGACGGCCAGGGGCAGGAAGACCGCGGTGATGATGATCGGCCAGACGATCGCCATCAGGAGGGCGTTCTGCTCGATCCAGGTGTCGCCGACCGCCGCCGGGTTGCCGAACAGTTCACGGGACGCCGTCACCGTGGACGACACCGGGTTCCACATGGCGATCGTGCCCAGCCAGTCCGGCATGAGGGACGGCGCCACGAACGCGCTGGAGATCATCGCGAAGGGGAACGCGACGGCGAACAGGCTTCCGGCGGCCTCCTCGTTGGGCACCAGGAGACCGAGGAGCACGCCGATCCAGATCAGCGCGAAGCGGAGCAGGAGGAACAGGCCGAAGGCGGCGAGTGTGCCGAGGAGGCCGGCGCTGGAGCGCCAGCCGATCGCCAGTGCCGTGAGGGCAAGGACCGCGAGGTCGAGGGTCGCGCCGATCAGGTCGCCGAACCCCCGCCCGGTGACGACGGCCGAAGGGGCCATCGGCATCGACCGGAACCTGTCGGTGACGCCGCGCGCGCTGTCGTAGACGACGACGTACGCGGTGTTCATGAAGCCCATCGCCATCGTCATGCCGAACATGCCCGGCATGAGGAACTCGCGGTAGTCGCCGCCGCCGGGGACCGACATCGCGCTGCCGAACACGTAGCCGAACAGCAGCACCGAGACGATGGGGAATCCGAGCTGCCAGGCGATGTTGCTGGGCTGCCGGACGTAGTGGGTCAGGCCCCGGAGGACGATCGTCCAGCTGTCGGCGACGGCCCAGTAGAGGCGCGTGCCGAGCCCGTCGTCGTCGGCCGTCTTGCTTTCGACGCTCACGCTCCCACCTTCTTCTTCTCGTCGTCTTCCTTCTCGTCGGCGTGGTGTCCGGTGAGGCGCAGGAACACCTCGTCGAGCGTTGGACGCCGCAGCCCGATGTCCTCCACGGCGATGCCGTCGTCCTGGAGCGTGCGGGCGACCTCGGTCAGCGCGGCCACCCGTTCGGTGACCGGCGCGTGCACCCGTGCCGCGGCCTCGTCGATCTGCGGCTCGGCGGACGCGACGCGGGCGACCACGGCCGCCGTGGCGGGCAGGGTCGCGGGGTCGCGCACCACCACCTCGATGCGGTCGCCGCCGATCAGCTGCTTCAGCGACTGGGGCGGGCCGTCCGCGATGACCCTGCCGTGGTCGAGGACGGCGATGCGCCCGGCGAGCTGGTCCGCCTCGTCCAGGTACTGCGTCGTCAGCAGGACGGTCGTGCCCTGCGCGACCAGCGACCGGACCGACCGCCACACCTCGTTCCGGCCGCGCGGATCGAGGCCGGTGGTCGGCTCGTCCAGGAACAGGACGTCCGGCGCCAGGATCATGCTGGCGGCGAGGTCGAGCCGGCGGCGCATCCCGCCGCTGTACTGCTTGAGTCCCTTGTCGGCGGCCTCCACCAGGTCGAACCGCTCCAGCAGCTCGTCGGCGCGCTCCGCCGCCCGCTTCTTGCCCAGGTGGAACAGCCTGCCGAACATGCGCAGGTTCTGCCGTCCCGTCAGGACCTCGTCCACCGCGGCGTGCTGCCCCGCCAGCCCGATCCGCCGGCGCACCTGCCGGGGCCGGGTGGCGACGTCGAGCCCGGTGACCTCGGCTCGCCCGCCGTCCAGCCGGACGAGCGTGGTCAGGATCCGCACGGCGGTGGTCTTTCCCGCGCCGTTCGGGCCGAGCAGGCCGTACACCATGCCTTTCGGTACCGCGAGGTCGAAGCCGTCGAGCGCGCGTTTGTCCCCGTAGCTCTTGTGGATCCCCTCGGCGAGGATCGCGTTGTCCGCCATGCCGCCTCCCGTTCGCACCTACTTCGGGTACACGATACACTAATTCGCGTACACCATACCCTAAGTGGGGGCGATAGCGTCTGTACGGCGGCACCGGCCGGTGCCGCACAGCCAGGAGCAGGGCGAACGATGACGACGGAGCACGGCGGCGAACGCGACCTCGGCCGGAGCCTGGAGCTGCTGTGGGGCGACAGAACCCGCCCGGCCCGCGGACGCCCGCCCACGCTCAGCCTCGACCGGATCGTCGCGGCGGCCGTCGAGGTCGCCGACGAGCTCGCCGAGACCGAGGGCCTCGAAGCGCTGTCCATGCGCGTCATCGCGACCCACCTGGGCGTCGGGACGATGTCGCTCTACCGCTACGTCCCCGGCAAGAGCGAACTGCTGGACCTCATGCTCGACCACGTCATCGACGTCCCCGAGGAGGACGAGGCGCACGGCTGGCGGGAGATCCTGACGGCCGAGGCCCACCACCACTGGCGGCTGTGCATGGACCACCCCTGGTACCCGTTCGTGGACCAGAGCCGCCCGCTCCTCGGCCCCAACGGCCTGCGCGGCCTCGACCGGCTCCTCAGCCAGCTGCGTCCCACCGGCATCGACGACCGGTCCCTGCTCATGATGATCGGCGTCCAGAGCGACTACGTGGACGGCGTCGCGCGCAGCTACATCAACGAGCGCCGCGCCGAGAAGCGGACCGGCGTCAGCAACGAGGAGTTCTGGCGGGCCCAGACCCCGACCCTCATGGACGCGATGAACAGCGGCGCCTTCCCGACCATGGCCGACCTCGCCGACAACACCTTCGACTTCTCCTACGAGCAGCTCTTCGAATTCGGCCTGACCCGCCTCCACGACGGCTTCGCCGCCTTCATCGACGCCCCCCGCTGACACTCACCGCGCGGCTCACAGGGGGAGCTCCGCGCGGACGCGGAACCCGCCGTCCGCCACCGGTCCCGCGGTCAGCGTGCCGCCCACCGCCATCGCACGCTCCCGCATCCCGACCAGTCCCATCCCGCTTCCGGCCGCGGGCGGCGTCCCGCACCCGGCGCGGTCGTTGTCCACCGCCAGGACGACCTTGCCGGGACGGTATTCGATGATCACCGACACGGGGGCGCGCCCGGCATGGCGGAGCACGTTCGTCAACGCCTCCTGCAGAATGCGGTAGGCGGCGCGGTCGACGTCCGCGGGCAGCCGGCGCGGCTCGCCCCGCACCTCGTAGTTCGTGGTCAGCCCCGCGGCCCGCGCCCGCTCCACCAGCCGCGGCAGGCGATCGAGGCCGGGTTCGCCCCCGTCCCCGTCGACCTGGCGCAGGATGCCCAGCGTGCCGCGCAGTTCCCGCATCGCGTCCCGCCCCGCCTCCTTGATCACGATCAGCGCTTCACGGCCGCGCGCGGGATCCCGGTCGATCAGATGGACGGCCATGCCCGCCTGCACGTTGATGACCGAGATGCTGTGGGTGAGGGTGTCGTGCAGTTCCTGGGCGATCCAGAGGCGCTCCTCGCCCGCCCTCCGCAGCGCCGCCTCCTCCCGCGTCCGCTCCGCCTCGGCCGCGCGCTGCTCCACCGCCAGCAGATAGTCCCGCCGGTTGCGGGTCATCTCCCCGATCACCAGCATCGCCGTCACCCAGCCCACGATCCAGAGGAAGCTCTCATGGTCGCCGGCCCGGCGCGCCGCCTCGATCACGTACATCGCCGCCGCCAGGGACGCGCCGACGAGCACCGCGGCGAGCCGTGCACCGGCGCCCATCAGCGTGTAGATCCCGATGACGGCGGGGACGGCCGCGCAGATCCCCGGGCCGCCCAGGGCGTAGTACGCGGCGGCCGTGACGCTCGTCCCCGCGGCCACCGCCAGCGGAGCCCGCCGCCGCGCGGCCACGGCCAGCGAAGGAAGCACCAGCAAGGCGATCTCGAGCGGCCCGACGGGTTCGCCCTGGCGGCGCCCCGCCAGCGTGCCCGCCACGAGCGCGACCGCAAGCCCGCACGCCCCTATCACTTCGGCGTGCTTCCTCAGCTTCATCACATGCCGACGGTATTCGCCGCCCGGAGCCGCGTCGTCCTGCCGGCGGACGATGCCGCCCGTACTCCGCCCGCAGTAGGCGGCGCCCGCGCTACCGCAGCCGCCCTAGTCGTATATACGGGCGCCATTGGGGCTTCCCGACACCACCATCCCCGAGGGCCCGGAACGGCTCTGGGCCCATCAGAGCGACAGCGCGGCCATGAAGGCCATGCTGGCCGCCATTCCGGCAGAGCACAGATCCTGGCCGATCGCCCTTCGCTTCCCGTCCCGCTCGGGCAGAAGGCGGATGAGCCGAGCACCGGTCCAGGCCAGCCCGATGACCAGGGCCACCGTGGCCGGCGAACCGCCTCCATGCGCGTGCCCGGACGGAGCGCCGGCGAGATCGGGGCCGCTGAACGCCGTCAGCACCAAGAGGATGAACATGATCCCGAAGTCCTGGACGTGATGACCGGTCTCCGCACGGCGGCAGGGGGAGCCGCAGAGCCAGCCGGCGGTCAGCAGCGCGAGCACCGCGACGGCGAGGAACCAGCCGCCCAGATGCCCGGCCGCCATGCCGAGCGCCATGACGACGTGCGGCCACCTTTTGGTGGGACGTGCGGAGGGCGGCAGGGCCGGCGCGAGGGCCAGGACGCAGCCGACCGTTATCCCCACCGTGTGGAGGAGGGGCATGACGCGCTCCTTGCCGTTGGCGGTCATCGCACCGTCAGACGGGACGGCTCGGCAGCCATGACGGAGCGTAGGAGGTCGCGGGGCGGCGCCTAACGCCTTTGGCCGACGCCGTCGACGAGGGAGCGCGTCAGTGGTGGTGGCTCCGCCGGCCGAGGGTCTCCACGGGGGTCGCGCCGGGGCGGGTCCACTGCGGTACGGGGCGGCCGGCCGGGCCCCAGGCGGCGTTCCCGCCGGCGTCCGAGCGCCAGTACCAGCAGACCGGCGAGCCGTGCCCGCCGACCGGCGAGCCGGCCTCAGGGGCCTCGGGCCGGCCCTCGGGGTAGTCCTCCCACGCCTCGCGGCGGCCGTAGGGCGTCATGTCGAGCAGGCCCATGGACCCGTTGGGCCGCTCGTTGCCACGGCCCGTCGTGGAGTAGGTACTCCACCATCGGCAGCCGTCGGCGGGCCGCGGCGATGGCGTCGCCCTCGCGGGTGTGGGCCTTCTCGCGGACCAGAAGCTCATCACGGGCGGCCTGCCAGGTGGCCAGGTCGACGACGGGCGGGCGCCCGGACAGCGCGGTGGTCGGGTCGTCCGGCGTGTTCGTCATGGTGTCCTCCGTGGATCTCGTGCCGGGCAGCGTCGTACGACACCAGAACAGACCCGCGGCCCGGCCGGAACTCATCGCGCCTTGGTCATGGCGATCACCCCCGGGGCCGATGGTGTGCAGGGCCGCGCAGTCGATCGACGGGCGCAGCAGTTCCAGTTCGCTACCGCGCCGGTTCCGCCGTGTTCGTCAGTCCGGTACGGGGAACGCGACGGGGCTGCGGTGCCCGTCCCGGTCGACGGCGCGGACGCCGAAGAAGACGTTGTCCTTGGACAGGTCGATGCGGACCCCGGTGACGTTCCCGACGGGGATCACATGCGTCCAGTCGGGGCTGGTCGTCGCCCGCCACACGACCTCGTACCCGGCGATGTCGGGTTCGGGGCCGCGGTCCCAGGCCAGGTCGGTGTCGTTGGTGAGCCGGTCGGTGAGGACGCGGGCGTTCTTGGGCGTTCCCGGGGCCTGGGCGAGCGACCACAGGGTGGCGGCGTTCACCTTGGCGACACGGGCGATGTAGGCGAAGTCGCAGAACTCGGGGAGGTCACCGTACTGCGTCCCGTCCTCCACCCGGACGTCCTGGTGCTGGTGGGCGAAGTTCTCGTGGGGCTCGGTGAAACGGGCGGCGGGGTAGTCCTGCTCCAGGTAGCCGATGTGGTCGCCGCCGCGCAGGTAGCGGTCACGGCGGTAGATCGTCCGGATGCGCATGCCGGTGGCGTGGTCGCCGGCGACGGACGAGACGAACCGGGCGAGCTGCCGTGCGGGAGAGTCGTTCTCACCGCCGACCGCGCGCCGCACATTGGCCTCCTCCGGGGTCTCGGCGGTGGGGACGCCCTCGGCGAACAGCCGCAGGGAGCGGGGGTCGCGGGTGCCGTCGTCGGCGGTGGCGCTGCCCACGATGTCGTTGGTGAACATCGCCTGCACGTCCGCGCCGGCCGACTTGTACTGCTTCGCCTGGTACCTGGAGCCGTACAGGCCCTGCTCCTCACCGGCCACGGCGGTGAAGACGATGGTGGCCTCCGGACGGCGCTCGGCCATGACCCGGGCGAGCTCCATGACGACCGCCACTCCGGACGCGTCGTCATCGGCGCCGGGCGCGTACGCCGTGGCGTTCATGACGTCGCTGACCCGCGAGTCGTAGTGGCCGGCGACCACGTAGATCCGGTCGGGGGTGACCGATCCGCGCAGCGTCGCGACGACGTTGCTGATCCGGGTCGCGACGGGGATGCGGGGTGCGGGCTCCTGGACGTAGGACTGCAGTTCCGCGGTCATCCGTCCACCGGACGCGGCGGCGTACCGCTTCATCTCCGCGAGCATCCAGTCGCGGGCGGCGCCGATGCCGCGGTCCGGGTCGTCCTGGGCGGACAGGGTGTGCCGGGTGCCGAAGCTCACCAGCTTGCGGACGTTCGCCTCGATGCGGTCGCGGTCGATCTCGCGCAGGAGCGCGCGCAGTTCCGCGTCCGGCGGCTGGTTCCTGATGGGCTTGCCGGGTCCGTCCGGCCAGCCCCGCTCCCGCGCGTCGGCGGGCACGGCGGTCAGCGCCACGCCCGCACCGGCGGTCGCGGTGACGGCGGCGGCCGTGGAGAGGGAGAGGAACGTCCGGCGGCTTGCGGCAGTGGGAGTTGCGGCGGGGGGTTCGTTGGTGCTCACGACGCCGATGATCCTCGCTGCCCCGCACGTGTCCACGGCCAGAGCCACCAGTTTTCGGGCCCCCCGGATGTCGAGAATTGCGCCCGTAACCGCCCGGCTTCGGTGCTCATGGAGCGGCGCCGCCGGGGCCGGGCGTCCACCCGGCCGGCTTCGGGTCCGCCGAGCCTGGCTAGGGTGAGCGGGTGAGCAGGCCCGACGTCGATGCCGACGTGGTGAGGCGCGCGCAGCGCGGCGACCTGATGGCCTTGCATGAGGTTCTGGACGCGCTCACGCCGTACGTGCGCCGTCTCTGCGGGCCGATCGCGCTGCAGGACGCCCCCGACGCCGCTCAGGAGGCGCTGACGCGCGCGCGCTGATCATCGTCATGCGCAACCTGAAGACGCTGCGTGAACCCGCCGCCCTCTTCGGCTGGGTGCGGGTCATCGCCGTACGCGAGGCGGTGCGGGTGGCGAGGCAGTCGTCACGGGCCGTTCCAGCCGAGGTCGCCGAGGTGCCCGCGCCCGGCGACCCGGCGCTGGCCGCCGACGTCCGCGACGTCCTGAACCGGCTGTCGCCCGAGCACCGCGCCGTGCTGACGCTGCGCGACCTGGAGGGCCTGGACGAGGAGTCGGCCGCGCGGATGCTGCGGGTCCCGGCCGGGACCGTACGGTCGCGGCTGTTCCGGGCCCGGGCGAGCTTCCGGCGGAGCTGGCGTGCCGAAGGGAGCTCACGATGACCTGGCCACTCGGCGAGCTCGACGACGTACGCCGGCTCCGCGCGGTGGCGGCCTCGTTCCCCGGCGTCCTGCTGGAGGAGACCGTCCTGCCGTCTTCCTTCGAGGACGTGTGGGCGGTATGGCGGCCCTCCTGGTGGCCACTGTCCTCATGCTGGACGCGCTCCTGCACGTCTACTGGATGACCGGCCGCACCTGGCCCGCCCGTGACGTGACCACGTTGTCGCTCGGGCTGCTCAACGCCGACGTTCCCTTCACTCCCCGCGTACTGGCCCCGCTCGTCCTGGCCTTGTCCGGCGGGGCCGCCGCCGTCCTGGCCCGGGCGGATGTGGTCCTTCCCGGCCTGCCCGGGTGGCTCCCCCTGCATCCTCCTGGCGACCGCCACGACCCACGTGGCCACACGCTGAACCCGGCACTGTCGGTGGCGAGCACCATGATGGGGACATGGTTGACGGAACACTGGGCGGAGGGCCGGAAGTACAAGACTGGCTGGACGGCCTGGATGCGCACGTCCGCGGCCAGGTGGAAGAGCTTTCCGCGCTGGTCGCCAGGGCCGATCCCCGGCTGGAGCGATCGATCAAGTGGGGGCGGCTGACCTTCACGGTCATGGGCGACTGGCATCACTGGCTGTGCGGCATCGCGGTGCCGAAGAAGGGAGCCAAGCTGGTCTTCCACAAGGGTGCCCTGCTGGAGGACCCGGAGCAGCTCCTGACCGGCACCGGGCGCTACGTCCGTGAGATGGCGGCCGGAGTCGCACTCGGGCACGCGGAAGAGACCGTCGGCTTGGTGCGCAGTGCCATCGCGCACCAGACCGACATGCTGGACTGACAGGGCGACCGCCGGGGTGCTCGTTTCCGGCGGCCGGTCAGCGCGGCGGGCCGACGACCACCTGACCGTAGGCGTCGGCCGCCGCGGTGTCCGGGCGCCGAGCCGGGTCACGCCTCCCGGTGGTCCGCCCCCGCGCCGGCCGTCCGCGACGCGGGGTGGTGGTCGTCGTTCCACTCGGGGTCGTCGACGTCTGCCGGGACGTCCTCGGCCGGGGCGACGCCGTCGAAGAGGTTGGCGACCAGCGTGTCGGTGAAGCCGGTGCTCAGCGGCTCGGCCGGGAGCAGCAGCCGGTGGTAGCAGGCGCCCCAGAGCTGGTCGACGAGCGTTTCGAGGTCGACGTCGTCGCGGATCTGGCCCGCCTCCCGAGCGGCGGCCATGCGTTTCACGGCGAGCCGCCGGCGCGGTACGACGTACTGGTCGGACAGGGCGGCCGACAGTTCGGGGTCGCTCTGCGCGGCCCCGATCAGCTCGGCGAAGGTGCCGCCGACGCGGTCGAGGAGGCCGACGAAGGCGCGCAGCTGCGCGGACAGGTCGGCTCGCACGTCGCCGGTGTCGGGGAAGGCGAGGGTCGTCTCGACGGCGCTGAAGTAGGCCTCCAGGGCCAGCGCGCCCGGGGACGCCCACCACTTGTACAGGGTCATCTTGCTGACGCCGGCGCGTGCGGCGACCTTCTCGAAGGTCACGCTCCGGATGCCGCCGGAGAGCAGCAGCTCGGCGGTGGCGGCCAGCGTCGCGCGGCGCACCTCTTCGGCCCGGCGGCGTCCGCGTCCCGGCTTGAGCAGAGGGGCTTCGGGGGTATCGGTGGGTTCCATATGTGCGCTCCTCGTCCACTGTAGCCGGGGGCCGGGCGGCCATCTCCCGACCCTTCACGCCGAACTATATGGACAATCAGTCCATATATGGATTAGTGTACGACTCGTCCACATACGGAGAGGGAGGTTCCGCATGAGCACCAGTGCGCAGCCATCGGTCGAACACGTCAACTGGTCGGCCCACCAGGCGCGGGCCGCCTTCATGGAGCGCCTGTGCTTCGCCGGGCCGCTCACCCCCACCAGGTCGGGCAGCCGATGACGCGGCCGCACCCATTCAGCGGAAATCGAGGCACACCATGCACCCGAAGCGTCCCCTCGCCCTGGCACTGACCACCGCCCTGACGGGAGCGGTGCTCGCCGGATGCGCGGGATCCGCGCCGCAGACCCCCGGCCGGACGGGCTCCGCCCCGGCGGCGCCTCCTGGCGAGGTGACCGAACTGGCCACCGGGCTGGACATGCCGTGGGGGCTGGCCTTCCTTCCTGACGGCTCGGCCCTGGTGTCCGGGCGCGCGTCCGGGCAGATCCATCACGTCCCGGCCGGAGGCGGAGAACCGGCACTGGTCGGCGAGGTGCCCGGCGTGGAGGTGAGCGCCGAAGGCGGCCTGCTCGGCCTGGCCGCCTCACCCGCCTTCGCCGAGGACCGCACCGTCTACGCCTACGTCTCGGCGTCGCCGACCAACCGTGTCGTCGCCCTCGATATCGCCGAGGACCTGCGGTCGCTCAGCCAGGAGCGCGTCCTCCTCGACGGGATCGAGACGGCCGACCGCCACCACGGCGGACGGCTGCGCTTCGGCCCCGAAGGCGACCTGTGGATCGGGACCGGCGACGCGTTCCTGCCCGAGAACGCCGCCGACGGGAACTCCCTCAACGGCAAGATACTCCGGATCCGGCCGGACGGATCCATCCCGGACGGCAACCCCGCGCCGGGCTCCCCCATCTACTCCTCGGGCCACCGCAACGTGCAGGGCATCGCGTTCGGCCCCGACGGCACCGCCTACGCCTCCGAGCTGGGCCACCGCACCTGGGACGAGCTGAACGTCCTGCGGCCGGGCCTGGACTACGGCTGGCCCGAAACGGAGGGAACCGAGGGCGGCACCGGCCAACCGCCGATCTTCACCGTCCATCCCGACGACGCCTCACCCTCCGGGATCGCCTACGCCCAGGGGTCGATCTGGATGGGAGCCCTGGGCGGGCGGCGGCTCTGGCAGCTCCCCGTTGACGGCTCCAAGGCGGCCGGGGAACCCGTCGACCATTTCGTCGGCGACTACGGCCGCATCCGCACCGTCGAACGCGCCCCGGACGGATCCCTGTGGATCACCACGTCCAACACCGACGGGGCCACCTGGGGAGGCACCGACCCACGCCCTGGCGACGACCGCATCCTGCGCCTCGAACTCACCCGGGACTGACGGCGGGGGGACGGCTCCGCCCGGCGATCGGCGCCGTCTACCCGCTGGCACGCGCCGCCGACGCCCACCGCGCCCTGGCCGCCCGCACCACGGTCGGCAAGTCGCTCCTCTCGGTGTGAACCGGTGACCCGCGAACGCGTGGACCGCTCTCGGCGAGGCGGCCCACGGCCCGTCTCGCGTCAGGAGGTCTGCGGGTTGGCGTAGACGCGGCGGGGGACGATGAGCACGGCGGCTCGTCGTTCCTCCGCCATCACCCGGTCGTAGGTGTCCCAGTCGTCATGAGTGCCGCCGGCTGCTCGGAAGATGTCCCGCAGCATCAGCCTCAGCGCTTCGCCGTCGACATCGGGATGCGGGTCGTCAGGTCCGACGATCTCGGCGGTTCCCTCGACGGTCGCCCATCGCCATCCCGCCCGGACGACGACCGTGACCCGGGGGTCGGCACGCAGGTTGTGCAGCTTGCGGGAGCCGCCGGTGGCGACGAGCCCGACGACCCGTCCTCCCCGCAGCGGATGTTCCAGGACCCCGGCGTTGACCACCGACGACTGGACGCTCCCATCGCCCCGCACCGTGTTGACCACGCACAGTCCGTGATCGAGAGGTATCAGCTCGGCAAAGCCGGAAAGGTCGGTCACGATTGGTTCAGCCCTTCTCTCCGCGTCGTCCGCCCATGCTCCAGTGCGGCGATCACCCCTTCAAGCTCATCACCGCGCGCCCCCGCAGGACCAGCCGCGCAGCTCACCCGATGAGCCGAGTCCGTGGATGGCGGGCGTCTCGCTCACGGCTGGTCGCGGAAGGTTCGGACGGCGCGGGCAGCGGACGGGCTGAGCAGCGGCCGCCAGGCGGTGAACAGGTCGATCAGGGCCTGGCCATGTGCGGCCCGCAGGGCGGGGGACGCGGCCATGACGTCGAGTTCGTTGGCGACGGTGAGTTCGGCGAAGTCCCGGCGGCGAGCCGGCCGTGGGCGAAGCACGGCTCCGGTGAAACGGTCGGTGAAAGGACCGTCGGGCGAGGTCAGATGCGGATAGGACCGGGAACGATCACAACTGGCGTACAGGTAGACCAGTCGCTCGGCCTCCACCCCGACGACCTCGGTGAGCTCGCCGCGCCGATGGGGGTCACCTAGGGCCGGGCCAAAGCCGTCGGTTCCATAGAAAGCGTGGAACAGGCCCGCGAGGCGAAGTTCGGGTCGCGCTCCCCATTCGCTGAGCAGCGCGTGCACGCGCCGCAGATGGGCGTACAGCGTGCCGCCCGGATGCTCCAGCCGATCCGCTCCCAGCGCCAGCAGAAGTTCGGCCGCTTCCTCCGCGCCCCGCCCGCGGGCCCCGGCCGCCGGTTCCGTTGTCATGTGCGTGCCCTCCCGCTGGAGAGGTCGGCACCCGTCCGCCTGCCCGATCGTCGTCCGCCGTATGTCCCGGGTCACCAGCACACGTCGCAGGGCACCACGGACGGGTTGCCGCCGTCTTGGGAACCATCCGGTTCGCCCCTCAGCCTGGGGCCGCGGCACATTCCAGTCAATTCTTGGATTTGCTTATAAAGCCCCAAGAGTTAACTTGGGTCAGTGACGCTCGACGACCTTCGGGTCTTCATCGCCGTGTGCGAGACCCGCAACCTCAGCGCGGTCTCCCGCACCCTGTCCTGCAGCCAGTCGGCGGTCAGCCAGCACGTCAAGCGGCTCGAACGGGAGATCGGGCTCGCGCTGATCGAGCGGCAACCCCGCGGGGTCGCGCCGACGGACGCGGGCCGGATCCTGTATCAGGCCGCGCTGGGCGGCATCACCTCGCTCGACTCCGCCGTCCGCCGCCTTCGAGAACTCCGCGACGGCGACGGCGGGACCGTGAAGATCACCACAGGGGGCGTGACGGTTCGGCACTTCATGCCGGACGCCATCACCGCCTTCCGCGATCGGCATCCCGAAGCGGCCCTGGACTTCCAGTCCGCCCATTCGACCCGCCGCTGCCTGGAACTCCTGCAGGGCGGGCAGGCGGACCTGGCCTGGATCACTCTGGGGCGGCCGGCTCCCGGCATCCAGCAGCGGCCGGTCATCGACCTGCCGTGGGTTCTGGTGGTCAACGCCGATGATCCCCTTGCCGCCAGGGAGAGCATCGGTCCCGGCGATCTCCGTTCGATCCGCTACATCGCGCATCCCGCCAACTCCGCGTCACACCGGCGTCTCGAGGAGAACTTCGTGCGGCTCGGATGCGCGCCCTCACAAACCGTCGGGGTGGCCGACTGGGACACAGCGGTCCTTCTCACCGAACTCGGCATCGGCCACGCCATACTGCCGGCCCTGCCCAGGCTGACACTCTCGCCGGCCAGCCCGGTGCGCACCGTCCCCATCCCGGCGCTCTCCCCCATCACGGTCGGCTGGGCGGCCCGCCAGTGGGACGCCCTCAGCCCCCTCGCCACCGAATTCGCCGAGCTTGTCGCCGCCGACCACGCCCCGCTCAGCGCGGCGCGGACTTGAAGATCATTACCGGACGCATCGTCCACGGGGCCAGGGCGACCCGGCCCTCGTGAGCGAGGACGGACACGATCTCCTCGGCCTCCGCGATGGTGACGTGCCGGCTGCTGCTCTCGTCGCCGGGAAGCCGGAGATGGAGAGGGGCTCGGCCGAGAAGGCGACCGGGTGGTGGGCGGTGGTCGTAATGACGGCCCGCACCGTCCCCCGGCGACTGAGCGACCGCGTCCCCGGCTGGTAATGCGCACTTTCAAGCGGCCGCCCGGCGGGCCCGGGGCGCGCCGGACCCGCCGGACGGTGGGAGCGCCGGGCTATCCGGCGTAGGTCTCGAACTCGGCGACCCGCGGAGTGCCGGTCGAGCTGGTGATCCTGAACGTGAGCTTGCGCAGCGAGGTCCGGGCGAAGTCGATGACGCCCGCCCCGCTACCGGAGGCCAGGACGGTCCCGGCGTCGTGGTCGAGGACCTGCCAGGACCCGATGTCGCCTTCGGAACCCGCGGCCTCCCGGATGTTGATCATGGAGACCGTGGGGTTGGAGTCCCACTTGATCGAGATCGAGCCGGTCGAGCCGGTCGGCGACCAGTAGGTGCTCATGTCACCGTCGCGCACGTTGCCGTAGCTGGTCCCGTCGGCCTTGCTCGAGCCGTCGGAGCCCGCCCCGATGCTGAGGTTGGTCCCGCCGGGCTGGGTCGGTCCCGGCGTGGGGGTGGTGGGGCCCGGCGTGGGGGTCGTGGGCCCCGGGGTCGGCGTCTGCGGCGAGCAGTTGCCGTCCGATTCCCGCAGCCCCTTGTCGGCGCCTGCCGTCTGGCTCACGACGTCCGGCACGCAACCGGCGTCGTCGAGGCTGTAGGAGTAGGGGATGCTGACAGTGGTGTTGGACTGCGGGTCGGGGCCGGCCGGGTGGTTCTCGCTCCCGGGGCCGGACCAGGTCACGTTGTCGAAGATATTGCCGCCGACCTGCCAGTAACCGGCCTCGTCGGTGTAGAAGGTGCCCAGGACGTCCTTGGAGTCCCTGAAGTAGTTGCTGTCGACCTTGGCGTGGGCCCCGGCTCGGGAGTTGATGCCGGACTTGCTGATGCCCACGAAGTGGCTGTTGTAGATGTGGGCTGTGCCGCCGCGCAGCAGGGGCGTGCGGGAGTCGATGTTCTCGTACAGGTTGTGGTGGTAGGTGATGAAGCCGTTCGAGCGGTCGCTCTCACTGCTCCCGACGAGGCCGCCGCGGCCGGAGTTGCGCAGGATGCTGTAGGACAGGGTCACGTACCGGGTGTTGTTCTTCATGTCGAAGAGGCCGTCGAACCCCTCCGACTCCCCGCCGGACGCCTCCAGGGTGGTGTGATCGACCCAGACGTTGCGGACGTTGCTCTCCATGCCGATGGCGTCACCACCGTTGGACGTGGGCGAGCCCGACTTCTTGACGTTCCGGACCGTCACGTTCTGGATGATGATGTTGCTGGAGTCGCGGACGTGGATGCCGATCTGATCGAAGACGGCTCCGCCGCCGACCCCGACGATCGTGACGTTGCCGATCTGCTTGAGCTCGATCTTGTCGTCGGCGGTGTCGCAGCTGTCGCCCGACACCTTGCTGGTGTTGCCGTGGTGGATGGTGCCCTCGACCTCGATGGTGATGGGGGTGTCGCTACTGGCCCGGTCGCACAGGGCCGCATGGATCCCGGTCCCCGTGGTGGCCCGCACCGTCCGCCCGCCGGAACCGCCGGTGGTCCCGCCGTTCTGTGTCGCGTAGCCGGTGGCGCCGCCGGCCGCCGCCGACACCTCGGGCGTTGACAGGACCACACCGGCCGCGGCCGCGAGGGCCATCGTCGCCAGCGCCCCGGAAAGTCGCAGTACGACTGGTCGTCTCATGCTCATCCCTTCCTTCGTGTTCGTGTGTCGGTGTTGCTGCTCTGCGGCCCCGGCCGGTCCGTCCGGGCGAACCGGATCAACCGGCCAGGGCACGACGCGGTCGGAGGGTCAGGGCGTCGCCGTCCTGCCGCCGAAGGTCACGACGAGGCGGCCGTCCGAGGCGAAGTACCAGCCGAGGGCGCCGGCGTAGGAGGAGCAGCGGGAGCCGTTCGAGCCGGACCAGAACTGGTTGGAGCCATCGGCGTCACCGACGGTCCTGTCGTTCGATCCGTCGCCGTTGAAGCGGCACGAGGTGTTGCCGCGGAAGACCGAGTCGCCTCCGTCGAAGGAGAAGTTGCGCTCGGCACTGTCGATGCTGACGTTCTGCGTGATCGTCATCGAGCCGGGGTTGCGGTTGTAGGTGAACCCGTGCTTGCCGTTGTCGTAGGCGATGGAGCGCCGGACGACGTGGTCGACCGGGATGTCCTCACCGCCGAGCTTGTAGCCGTTGCGGTCACCGTTTCCGCTCTGGCCGCCGCCGCTGAGCGTGCCGTTCTCGTAGGCGAGGGAGTCCTCGATGGTCACCGGGCCGATGGGGCCGGTCTCGTCCTTGGTGTACAGGTCCCAGCCGTCGTCGATGTTGTTGTGGGCCACGGTGTGGCGGAAGACGTTCCCGGGGCCGGAGGTGAGCTTGGCGGCGAAGCCGTCGGCGTCCTCGCCGTCGGAGTCGGCGTTGTCGTGCGACTCCGAGCTCAGGACGAGGTTGTCGGACGGCCACCGGTCCTCGGGGGTGTCCGAGGTCATGCGCGAGATCTGCAGTCCCGTGTCGCGGTTGAAGCGCGTCACCGTGCGTTCGATGACGTTGCCGCTGCCGCCGACGAAGATCCCGTTGTCGCCGGCGTGCTCGACGATGATGCCGTGGACGTGCCAGTACGACCCGTTCACCGCGAGCCCGCGGTTCGCCGAGTTCTCGCTCATGGCCGAGAAGTTCAGCACCGGGGTTTCGCCCGGGTAGGCGGACAGTCGCGTGCGGTCGCCGGGGGCGCCGTCGTTGCCGGGCGGGATGGTGACCGTCTGCGAGTGGCGATACGTCCCGCCGCGCATGTGGATCGTCCCGCCAGGGGCGATGCGGTCGATCGCCGAGGTGAGCGTCGTCGGGTCCGACTCGGTTCCGGCCGCGCCGTCGCTGCCGCCCGGCGCGACGTACAGCGCGTCCTCGTCTGACGGCGGCGGGGTGTCGTCGTCACCCGTCTCGGCGTCGATGTAGTCGATGTTGGGCAGGCCGTTGGCCGTGGTGGGGGTGAACCGGATGGTGTTGCCGCCCGAGTTCACCGGAACCGTGATCGTCTTCGTCGCCCACGTGTCCCACGTGCCGGTGCTCTCGAACGACGCCGGCGTGATCGCCGCGCCGTTCACGGTGACGTCCGCGGGCCGTGCGGTGGTGGTTCCGTTGGCGAAGCGGACGTGCAGTGTCGCCGTGCCCGAGGCCGGGGCGTTCACGGTGAACTGCGCGTAGGCGCCGATCTCGTTGTCGCCGTTGCAGAATCCGCGGCCGGAGTGGCCGCCGTGGTCGGAGTCGATGGTTCCGCTGCACACCGCTGGGGAGACCCCGGCCTCGTACCGGACGGTGGCGGCCTGCGCCGCGTTGCCGGACAGTGCGACGAGCGCACCGGCCAGCACCGTGCCGCAGGCGATGACGGGTTTCACTTGCATTTTCAGCTCCAGCTCGGTCGGCTTGGCCGACCTGACTTCAAGGCATCGGCCGGCTTGGCCGGCCGGACTTCAGGGAAAGGTGCGGCCGAGAAATACGCGCTGTGGTGATGGTCGGTTCACCGGCGCATGTCCGCCACACTCGGATCGCTGTTCCCGAGCTTTTTCAGTGAAGGGAGACACGGGGGGTGAACGGGCTCGGTGAAGAGAGAGCGGGCGCATGGCGCTAGCCCTTCTGTGGCGATTACGGCTGCGGCGATGCGGCCGTCTCGATGGCGGGGAGCGAGCCGGACGCTCAGTTGTCCGGCGCTACAGAAAGCGCTTTCTCACAAGGTATGCGTTCACCGTGAACACGTCAATGGACTTGCGATTCTTTCATCAGCCTCAACATGGGATAATTGTCCGCGACCGCGTCGGCGAGCCAGGCGAAGGCCGCGTTCTGCATGGAACGGTCGAATTGGTGGGAGGCATCGAAGAAAGCGCCGGTGTAACGGCCGGGAGCTCCCCGGTAGGCCTCGGTGATCTGGTGATGGGCCCGGTGCATGCCCTGGACGGGGAAGAGCGGATCCGCGGTCGCGTACAGGACCATCAGCGGCGCCGGGGCGCGGGCGGCGACCACGCCGGGCCAGTCGGCCAGGCGGGTCAGGCCCGGCGGGAACAGCATCCAGGAGTGGGCGGCCACGTGCTCGTCGCGCAGGTCCCGGAAGGACGAGACCATCGCGGCCACGACGACCGCGCTGATCCCGGGGTCGAGCGCGCCGAGGAAGGCCGCACGCGCCCCGCCGCCCGACAGGCCGACCGTGCTGACGGAGGTGATGTCGGCGCGGGACCGCAGATACGCCGCGGCGGCGAGGTCCTCGGAGGCGAGGACGCCGGCGAACGAGGTGCCGAGGACCGTGCACGCCTTCGCCAGGACGTGCTCGTGGTCGCGGGCGGCGCGGTCGTAGCGGTCGGGTTCGCTCCGGTCCCCGGTCAACGGGAAGCGGCGGCTGCCCCAGGCGAACACGTCGTGCGCGAGCACCGCGAAGCCCCGGCGGGCCAGCTCGCCCGCGTAGGCGCGGCGGCCGTAGAGCCGGGTGCGCAGGCGGACGATCTCGGCGAGGGGCGGCTCAGGCCCGTCGGCGATCTTGTCCTTGCCCGCCCACTTCACGCCCCCGTGGCAGTGCATCGCGACGACGCCCGGCAGCGGGCCCGAGGCGTCGCGCGGGCGGAGCAGGAAGGCGCGGGTGCGGGGGCCGAACCCGACCGTCCAGGACAGTTCCTCTCCCACCAGGCCGGCGTCGCTCCAGCGGCGCTCGACCCGGACGTCGCCGGCGCTGAGCTCCAGCACGCCCAGCACGTCGCGGAGACGTTCGGGCAGGTCCGGACCCGGTGGAGGGAACAGGTCGCGGCCGTGCGCGGCGATGTCCGCCAGGCCCGGGAATGCGCCGAGCATCAGCCGGCCATCCGGGTGCCGCCGGCCGTGAGGGCGACGGGAGCGCCGGTGGCCGCGGAGAGATTCGCGGACACGCCGATCATCACGCCGGCGACGCCCGCGCGGTACCCCGCCTGGCGGGCGAGCGGGTCCTCCGACGGGCCCCGGAACACGTCGTCGAGCAGCAGGGCGTCGCCGCCGCCGTGCGCGCCCGCGCCGCTCTCGATCATGATCTCTTCCGGCTTGCGCCAGTGGCGGTGCAGGACGAGCCGCTCGGACGCGCCCTCGGCGTGCTCCTTCCCGGACGCGGTCGGGTCGATCGCCGCGTGCGGCGGCGTCCACGCCCGCTCGACGACGTCCAGCTCCAGCCGTCCGGCGGTGCCGTTGAAGACGACCCGGTACCCCTCCGCGGGCGCGTGGGCGTTGAGGGAGTAGGTGAGCAGCACGCCGCCCTCATACCGGACGAGGACCGACATGTTGTCGTCTATCGTCACGCCCTCGCCGAACACGTCCTGGTCGCGGATGTAGCCGTCCTCGTGCTCGGCGTCCAGGTAGAGGCGCTTCAGCCGGGGATCGGCGGACAGGTCCAGCAGGAACGGGTCCGTGCCGAGTCCCGGGGCGTGCAGTGCCCGCGCGGGGCGGTCGGGGAGCCCGCGTGCGCGGGCGTTTCCGGCGCCGTAGAAGCGCAGGGAGGTCTGGGCGTAGACGGACGCGGCGGCGTCGGCGATCCACCAGTTGACCAGGTCGAAGTGGTGGGTGGCCTTGTGCACCAGCAGGCCGCCCGAGTTCGCCTTGTCCCGGTGCCAGCGGCGGAAGTAGTCGGCGCCGTGGATGGTGTCGAGCGCCCACGCGAAGTGCACCGAGGCGACCTCGCCGATCGCGCCGTCCGCGATCACCCGGCGAACGGCGCTGTTGCGCGGCGAGTAGCGGTAGTTGAAGGTGACGATGAGCCTGCCGGTGCCACGCTCGGCCGCCTCGGCGATCGCCGCGCAGTCCTCGGCGGTGGTGCACAGCGGCTTCTCCACGACGACGTCCTTGCCCGCGTCGAGGGCCGCGACCGCGTACCGGGCATGGGCGGCGTCGACGGTGGCGACCACGACGGCGTCGGCGAGTTCGAGCATCTTCCCGAACCCCTCGGGCGCGAAGCACGGCACGTCGCGGCCGATCCGGTCGAGGTAGTAGCGCAGGCGCGTCCGGTTGGGGTCGCAGAGCGCGACGATCTCGCCGGTGTCGCTCCACTCGCCGAGCAGCGCGTCGACGTACATCTGCGCCCGGTGGCCGAGCCCGACGAAGGCGTATCGCATGGTGCGGGAGCTCCAGGATTGGGGGCGGCGCCGGATGGGGTGGCGCCGTGCGGCCCGGCCGTTTCACGGGCCGCACGGCTCGTCATGGTTCGCTTGTCACTGGGACAGGGCGTTGTTGGCCTCGGACAGGAAGGTCTTGGCCGCGTCGTCCGGCGTCGCCTTGCCGAACAGCACCGATTCGGTGGCGCGCTTGAGGATGTCCTCCATCGCCATCGCGCCCTTCGGCGGGACGGAGATCGGGCTGAGATCGTCCTTGATCGAGCCCATGAAGGCCAGTACGTTCTGGTCGGCCGGGGACAGCTTGCCCTTGATCGCGGCGACGACCTTGGCATTGGTGGGCAGGCCCCGGTCGCTGAGCAGGATCGCGCCGGCGTCCGGGTCGTTGACCAGGAACTCGACGAACTTCTGGGCGGCGGCGGCCTGCTCGGTCTTGGCCGAGACCGTGTAGTACATCGCCGGCTGCAGGAACATGCCGGAGGTGGCGGCGCCCGGCGTCCTGGGCATGCGCAGCAGGTCCAGTTCCTGGCCGGAGCCCTTGGTCAGCGCGTCGAGCTGGTTGCTCCACCAGCTCCCGAACGCGCTCTTGTTGGTGGCGAGCAGCGCCTGGTCGACCTTGGTGCCGGTTTCCAGCATCTCGGCGGCGCCGGGCCCGGCCTTGCTGTCGATGATCTTCCGCAGCAGGGCCCACCAGTCCTTGATGGTCTGCTCGGACAGGGTGACCTTGCCGCCCCCGTAGAACTGCTCACCGCGCTGCGCGGCGAAGATCTGCAGGAACGCGGGGTTCTCGTTCCACTCGGTGCCCCAGACCTCGCCGCCGCTCTCCTCGGTCACCTTCTGGGACATGGTGATGTAGTCGTCCCAGGTCCACGTCTCGTCGTCCGGGACCTTCCCGCCGTGCTCCTTCAGGGTCGCCTCGTTGACGATCATCGGGAACGCGTTGACGCCGGTGGGTATCGCGTACTGCTTGCCGTCGACCTGACCGGCCTTGAGGACGCCCTGGTCGAGATCGGCGGTGTCGATCTTCCCGGCCACATCGGCGAGGACGCCGCGGCCCGCGTACTCCGCGAGGCCGCGGATCTCGATCGACATGACGTCCGGGGCGTCCCCGGCCGCGGTCTTGGTGGCCAGCTTCTCGTAGTAGCTGTCCCAGTCGGAGAAGTCGCCCTCGACGTCGATCGCGGGGTTCTTCTTCTCGAACTCGGCGATGGCCGCCTCGGTCAGCTTCTGCCGGGAGTCGCTGCCCCAGTAGGAGAACACGACCTTCGTATTGCCGCCGGACCCGTCATCGCCGCCTCCGCAGGCGGTGGCCGACACCGCGAGCAAGGTGACGGCCGTGGCCGCCAGGATGCGCTTCATCTGTTGTACCTCCGGGGGGAGAGGAATGGAGAGGAGGGCTGTTTTGAGGGTGGTCGCTATTTCAGGCCGGTGGTCGCCACACCTCGGACGAGGTATTTCTGGCCGGCCAGGAAGAACCCGAAGATCGGGCCGAGCGAGATGATCGACATCGCGAACAGCGGCCCCCAGGAGGAGTCGCCGCTCGAATCCATGAAGTGGCGCAGCGCGACCGGAGCCGTGAGGTTGTCGGAGTTGGTCAGATAGAGGTTCTGGGTGAAGAAGTCGTTCCACGTCCAGATGAACGTGAAGATCGCGGTGGTGGCCAGCGCGGGGACGCACAACGGCATCACCACTTGAAGGAAGGTGCGGAAGTGTCCCGCGCCGTCGATCGCGGCCGCCTCGTCCAGTTCCCGGGGGAGGGTGCGGATGAACTGCACCATCAGGAAGATGAAGAACGCGTCGGTGGCCAGGAACTTGGGCACGATGATCGGCCAGATCGTGTTGATCCAGTCGATCTTGCTGAAGGCGATGTACTGCGGCACGACCGTCACATGGTGCGGCAGCATGATCGAGATCAGCATGATCGCGAACCAGAGCTTCTTGAGCGGGAAATCCAGCCGCGCGAACGCGTAGGCCGCCAGCGAGCAGGCGATCAGGTTGCCGACGACCGCCAGGCCGGTGATGACCGCGGAGTTCCACAGGTAGTAGCCGAAGGAGTGCTTGAGCGCGCCCCAGCCGCCGGTGTAGTTCTCGCCGGTCACCTCGGTGGGGACCAGGCCGGGCTCCCGGAAGATCAGTTCCTCGGGCTTGACCGAGCTGGAGATCATCCAGAGCAGCGGATAGAGCATGAACAGCCCGAACCCGATCAGCAGGACGTGCTTGGTCAGCCGCGAGGCGGGCCGGAACAGGACCGGCACGCGCGTGCCCGCCGTGCGCTTACTTGTCGTCGCCATAGAAGACCCAGAATCGAGACATCAGGAAGTTGACGGCGGTCAGAGCCCCGATGATGAGCAGGAGCACCCACGCCATGGCGGCCGCGTATCCCATCTCGTAGTTCTTGAAGCCCTTGAGGTAGAGGTAGAGCGTGTAGAAGAGGGTCGAGTCGACCGGTCCGCCGGTGCCGCCGCTGACGATGAACGACTGCGTGAACGACTGGAACGACTTGATGACCTCCAGCACGGCGTTGAAGAAGATGATCGGCGTGAGCAGCGGCAGCGTGATCGAGCGGAACTGCCGGATCCTGCCGGCGCCGTCGACCCGCGCCGCCTCGTAGAGGTTCTGCGGGATCTGGCGGAGCCCGGCCAGGAAGATGACCATCGGGGCGCCGAACGTCCAGACGTGCAGGATGATCAACGTCCACAGCGCGGTGTCGGGGCTGGTGACCCAGCCCTGGCCCTGGTAGCCGAACCAGCCCAGGAACGTGTTGACGATCCCGTCCGTCCCGAAGATCTTCCGCCACAGGATCGAGATCGCCACGCTGCCCCCGAGCAGCGAGGGCAGGTAGAAGATCGACCGGTAGAACGGCAGCCCGCGCAGCCCCTTGTCCAGCGCCAGCGCCAGGCCGAGGGCGAATGCGAGCTGCAGCGGCACCGAGACGACGACGTAGGTGGTCGTGACCTTGAGGGAGTTGAGGTAGCGGTCGTCGGCCGTGAACATCTTGTCGTAGTTGTCCAGGCCGACCCAGTGGGCCTCGCTCAGCAGGCTGTAGTCGGTGAACGACAGGTACAGCGAAGCGATCATCGGGCCGAGCGTGATGGCGAACAGGCCGATGAACCAGGGGGCCAGGAACAGATAGGCGGTCCATGCCTGTGAGCGGGCGCGGGAGCTCTTGCGGCGCCCGGGGCGGCGTGCGCCCGTCTTCACGGAGGACGTGACCACGGGCTCGGCCGTCCCCGTCACCGTGTCGGCGGCAGCGGGCCTCAGCGTCATCACCGGCCCTTCGATGAGTCGGATGGTGGTTGAGATAGCGCTTTCTTAGCGCGAAGCCGGAGATGACGTCAACCCTTTGCAGTGAGATTCCTCACTGTGACTGCCGCGCTGTTTTCGCATATTCCGAGGTCAGAGCATTTATTTAGGGACGGAGCATCGTGAGATGGCTTCAGGCGCTGCTGCTTGTTACTACAACCGTTTGCAGTACTCAGGAAACGCTGAAGCGGTAGCCGGTGACCGAGACGTGCGCCTCTCCGGGCCGCAGGACCGCGGACGGGAACGCCGGCCGGTTCGGCGCGTCGGGGAAGCGCTGGGTCTCCAGGCACAGACCGGCGAACGGGCCGTACGGGGTGGCGACGCCGTCAAGCATGTGACCGGTGTAGAACTGGACGCCCGGTTCGGTGGTGGTGACCTCCATCGAACGGCCGCTGCCCGGATCGGTGACCGTCGCCCGCCCCCGGCCGGGGACGGCGAAGGCGTAGCAATGGTCGTAGCGGCCGCCGAGCCGCGCGTCCACCCGGGCGGGGACGGTGAAGTCGAAGGGCGTCCCCGCCACCGGGGCGAGCTCGCCCGTGGGGATCTTCCCCTCGTCCACCGGCAGGTAGCGGTCCGCCTCCATCATCACCACGTGACCGCGTACGTCACCGGTGCCCGCCAGGTTGAAGTAGGAGTGGTTGGTCAGGTTCACCACGGTCGGGGCGTCGGTCGTGGCCCGGTACTCCAGCCGCAGCGCGTCGCCGTCGAGCACGTACCGGACCTGGACCGTCAGTTCCCCCGGATAGCCTTCCTCGCCATCGCGGCTCACCAGGCTCAGCAGCAGGTCCGCCGGGCCCGCCGACTCGACCCGCCACACCCGCTTGTCGAAGCCGCGGACGCCGCCGTGCAGGCTGTGCGCGCCGTCGTTGACCGGGAGCCGGTGCTCCGTGCCGTCGAGGGTGAACCTGCCGCGGGCGATGCGGTTGCCGTACCGGCCGACGACCGCGCCGAAGTACCGGCTGCGGTGCAGGTACTCCTCCAGCGTGTCGAGGCCGAGCACCACGTTGGCGCCGTCGGCCAGCTCCAGCCGCTGGACGGTCGCGCCGTAGGTGAGGACCGCGACGCGCAGGCGCCCGTTGTCCAGCATGTGCCGTTCGACCTGTTCGCCTTCCGGGGTGACACCGAAGGCGAGGTCGTGACTTCTCATGGGAGTCCTTTCAGGGGAGCGGTGGACTCGCGGACCACCAGATGGGTCTCCAGGACGGTGGCCGCGCTCATCGACGTGATGAGCAGGTCGACGGCCATGCGCCCGGCGTCGGCCGTGGGCATGGCGACCGTGGTGAGCTTGGGCCGGTACAGGCGCCCGGTGATGCTGCCGTCTATGCCGATCACGCTGATGTCGCCGGGCACGCTGACGCCCAGCTCGTCCAGGCCCTCGATGAGGCCGATGGCGACGAGGTCGTTGTAGGCGAGCACACCGGTCACCCCCGCCGCCGCCACCTGGCCGGCGACGGTGACGCCGCCCTCCTCGGTGGGCGCGTTGGGGCCGATGACGACCGTTTCGAGGCCGGGCATGTCCGTGACGGCCTTGCGGATCTCGCCGCTGGTCCAGGAGCCGGACGGCCCCGACACGAGGGCGACGCGGCGGTGGCCGAGCCCGGCGAGGTGCTCCATCGCGGTGCGGGCGCCCCGCGCGACGTCCATGACGACGGTCGTCACCCCGCGCAGCCGCCGGTTGACCAGGACGAACGGCAACGTCTTGACCAGCTTCTCCAGCGCTTTGTTCGATGACCGGGGGCTGCACAGCACGATGCCGTCGACCTGCTTGGAGAAGGCCAGGACGAGCTCCTGCTCCTTCGCGGGGTCCTCGTCGGTGTCGGCGACGAACAGGTGGTAGTCCCGGGCGCGGGCGGCGGCCTGCGCGGCCTTGATCAGCGGGGGGAAGAACGGGTTCGCGAGATCGGCCACGATCAGCCCGAGGTTGTGGGTCCGGCCCGTGGTGAGCGACCGGGCCGCCCGATTGGGCCGGTAGCCGAGCTGCTCGGCCACCGTCAGCACCCGGGTCCGCGTTTCGGCGTTCACCATGTGCGGCGCGGAGAAGGTCCGCGACACCGTCGACACATGGACGCCGCACGCGTGGGCGACGTCCCGGATAGTCACTGCCATGGCGCCTACCCTAGCGCAACCGTTTGCAAGTCCGGGATGATCGATGCGAACGTTTGTGCTGGTCGAGCGCTGCTCACTTGACGGCCTGGGCATGCTGGCGCGATTGTTACTGCAACTGGTTGCAGCACGATAAGGAGTCCATGCGGTGAGCAGAGTGCTCGTCACCGGAAGCGCGGGCCGATTGGGCCGGAGCGTCGTCACCACGCTGGCGGCGGCCGGACACGAGGTGATCGGCGTCGACAGCGCCCCGGGCACCCCGCGGGAGGCCGCCGACACCCTGCCGGCCGACCTCACCGATCTCGGCGAGGCCCACTCGGTGATCGCCCGGTTCCGGCCGGACGCGGTCGTCCATCTCGCCGCCATCGCGGTGCCCTTCGGCCGGACGGACGCGACGACGTTCCGGGTCAACACCCAGCTGGCCTTCAACGTCTGCGCGGCCTCGGTGGCGCTGGGCGTGCCGAGGCTGGTCGTCGCGAGCAGCCCGACGGTGCTGGGCTACGGCGCGCCCGGCGGCTGGACGCCCGCGTACCTGCCGCTGGACGAGGAGCACCCGCCGCGGCCCTGGAACGTCTACAGCCTGTCGAAACTCGTCGCCGAGCAGACCATGCAGACGTTCGCCCGCTCCGCCGCCGGCACGAGGATGGCCGCGTTCCGCCCCTGCTTCGTCATCGCGCCGGAGGAGTGGGAGGGCGCGCCGACCCAGTCGGGGCACACCCTCCGCGAACGTCTGGACCGGCCCGAGATCGGCAGCGTCTCGCTGTTCAACTACCTCGACGCCCGGGACGCCGGCGCGTTCATCGGCGCCCTCCTCGCCCAGTTGCCCGGCCTGGAACGCAACGGCGAGGTGTTCTTCGCCGGCGCCGGGGACGCGCTGGCCCGCGAACCGCTGGCCGAACTGCTGCCCCGTTTCTTCCCCGCGACCAAGGAGGCCGCCGGTGCGCTCACCGGCACGTCCCCGGCGTTCTCCTCCGCCAAGGCCGAGCGGCTGCTCGGCTGGACCGCGAAGCACAGCTGGCGCACCGAACTCACCTGAAGGGCCCCGTCGTGATCAAGGACTTGTCGGTCGTACCGCGGTCGGTGCCTCTGGCCCGGCCGTGGGGCGCGGAC
Organism: Actinomadura sp. 3N407; assembly: GCF_052245875.1. Taxonomy (NCBI): domain Bacteria; kingdom Bacillati; phylum Actinomycetota; class Actinomycetes; order Streptosporangiales; family Thermomonosporaceae; genus Actinomadura; species Actinomadura sp. 3N407. Next base: position 517,976 of record NZ_JBQQBP010000005.1, on the reverse strand, counting down.
GTGCCGTGCAACCACGTCCTGCTCGTCACGCTCACGCTGGACGACGGACGATCGGGGACCGGGATCTCCTGGACTCCGCGGATCGGGGCGCACGCGGTCAAAGCGCTCCTGGAGCACGACATCCGGGACGCGGTGATCGGGCTTCCGGCGCACCCCGGCGTCGTGTGGGACAGGCTGTCGGCCCATCTCGGCGAGGCGGGACGGTCCGGAATCGTCCCGATCGCGATGGCCGGGGTCGATCTCGCATTGTGGGACCTGGAGTGCGATGACCGGTCCCTGGTGGACGTCCTCGGGGCGCGGCGCGACAGCGTCCCGGTCTACGGCAGCGGAATCAACCGGCACTACTCGCTGGACGAGCTGACCGCCCAGGCCGCGCGGTGGGCCGCCGCCGGGCACCCGGCCGTCAAGATCAAGGTGGGGCGGCCCTCGCTCGCCGAGGACGTCGAGCGGGTCGCGGCCGTCCGCGAGATCATCGGCCCCGGCACCGCGCTGATGATCGACGCCAACCAGCGATGGGACCTGCACCGGGCCAGGACCGCGCTACGGGCACTGGAGCGGTTCGACCTGTTCTGGATCGAGGAGCCGCTGCCCGCCGACGACCTCGCCGCCCACGCGGAGCTGCGCCGGAGCATCGGCACGCCGATCGCCGTCGGCGAGAACGTCGCCACCGCGCACGGCTTCCGCGACCTGCTGACCACCGGCGCCTGCGACGTCGTCCAGCCGAACGTGGTGCGGGTCGGCGGGATCACCCCGTTCCTCCGCATCGCCGACCTCGCCCGCGTCTTCGACGTGCCGGTCCACCCGCACCTGCTGACCGAGCTTTCGGGCCAGCTCGCCCTCGCCCTGCACCATCCCGCGATGGTGGAGCAGGCGGAGGACGCCACGCTCACCGACCTCGGGCTGCTCGCCGATCCGCCCCCGGTGGAGATCACCGGCGCGGAGCTGCGGGCGACGGGCGCGCCCACCAGGTGGTCGCGGTGAGGCCGGTCAGGGTCGTCGTCGCCGGAGTCAACGGCTACGGGCGCAACCATCTGGAGAACGTCCGGCGGCTGGCGGCGGCGGGCCGCGCCGAGCTGGCCGGGGTGTGCGATATCGCGCCGCCGTCCGGGCTTGGCGTGCCCACATCGGCCGACCTCGCCTCCCTGATCCGGGAGACCGGGGCGGAGGCGGCGGTCATCGCCACCCCCATCCACACCCATGCGCCGCTGGCGGTGGCCGCGCTCCGGGCCGGAGCGCACGTGCTGCTGGAGAAGCCGCCCGCGCCGTCGGTCGAGGAGTTCCGGGCGATCTCCGCCGCGGTGGCCGAGACCGGGCTCGCCTGCCAGGTCGGCTTCCAGTCCCTCGGCTCGGACGCCGTCCCGGCCGCGCGGGACGTCCTCGGCGAGCCGGTCCGCGCCATCGGGGTGGCGGGAGCGTGGACCCGCCCCTTCGGCTACTACACCCGTTCGGCCTGGGCGGGCCGCCGCCGGCTGGACGGCGTCGACGTCATGGACGGGGCCCTCACCAACCCCTTCGCCCACGCCGTGGCCTCCGCCCTGGCCGTGGCCGGAGCGGACACGGTCGATTCGATCGCCGAGATCGAACTGGAGCTGTACCGCGCCAACGCGATCGAGAGCGACGACACCTCCAGCGCCCGGCTCCGGCTCACCGACGGGACCGTCATCGCGATCACCGTCTCGCTCTGCTCCGGCCGGCGCACCGAGCCCTACCTCCACCTCCACGGCGAGACCCGGTCGGCCCGGCTCTTCTACACCCTCGACGAGATCGAGGTCGGCGGGGTCCGGACCGGTTTCGGCCGGACGGATCTGCTCGGCGACCTCCTCGCCCACATACGGGACGGCTCGCCCCTCCTGGTGCCGCTCGCGCGCACCGGCGGCTTCACCCGGCTGCTCGACGCGATCCGGCTCGCCCCCGAACCACGTCCCATCGAGGCTCGGTTCGTCCGGACGGAACCGTCCCGGCTGGTCCTGCCCGGCATCGAGGGTCTGGCCGTCCGCGCCGCGCACGACCTCAAAACCCTCTCCGAACTGGGCTTCCCCCACTCACCACCAACCAAAGGACGAGCTCCGCTCGGCCAACCCTGGCCGGAGACAGTGCTGCGCGCGGGCGCGCAGAAGGTGGCCGACTACATCCAGCGCGGGGACCTGCAAGCCACCGACGCCCCGCGACCGCACCTGCACCCCGTCCGGACCCTCGGCGGAACGGTCGTCACCGAGACCCAGCCGGACGACCACGTCCATCATTTCGGTGCGAGCGTCGCGATCTCCGACGTCGACGGGGTCAACTTCTGGGGCGGCTCCACCTACGTCCCCGGCGAGGGCCCGAAGGTGCTCCCCAACCACGGACGGCAGCGCCGGCGCACGCTCCGCCCCATTGACGGCGGCTACGCCGACACCCTCGAATGGGTCGGCCCGGACGGCACCGTCCTGGCCGGCGAGGAGCGGAGCCTGACCGCGCGTGCCGTCGCCGGCGCGTGGGCACTGGACTTCGCGTTCACGCTGACCGGCCGGACCGGGAAGCCGCTCGTCCTGCAGAGTTCGGCGTGCAAGGGCCGGACCGGCGCGGGCTACGGCGGGTTCTTCTGGCGTGCGCCCAAGGACTCCACCGGCCTCGCCGTCTTCACCGGCGAGGCGTCCGGAGAAGAGGCCGTGCACGGCAGCGTCACACCCTGGCTGGCACTGACCTCGGACGCATGGAGCCTGGTGTTCGTCCAGACCACCGGGCTCGACCCGTGGTTCGTGCGGGTCGCCCAATACCCCGGCGTCGGCCCCGCACTCGCCTGGGACAAGCCGCTGACCGTCCCGCACCACCTGACCCGGGCGATCACCGTCATCGTCGCCGACGGCCCCCTCACCCCCGACCAGACCGCCGACACGATCAGCTCCCTCACCGCAGACGGACCGCGATGATCCCGGGCAATACGACGCCGTGATCAAGTATGCGACTCTCCGTCAACGCCCTCATGCTCCAAGACGTCCTCACCGACGCCGAGTGGGCCGACCGCCTCACCCCGGCCGACCGCCGGCGGTTCACCGTCGGCGACGGTGGTAGGCGAGGGTGGTCAGGCCGAGGAGGGGGCCCCAGGCCAGCATCGGCAGGTATGTGGCGCTCATGACCCAGGCCGCCGCACCTTCGGGAAAGGTGGGATCGGACTCGACTCCGCCGAGGACTCGAACGATCTTGATGCCGAAGGCGACCGCGGACGCCGTCAGCACCACGGTGGCGATCCAGGCCGGGACGAGGGCCGTGTACGGGGGGACCCTCCGTCCGCCGGCGAGCGGGACCCAGCCGGGCACCCGTTCACCCCACGGCCGGACGAGCCCCAGCGCGAGGAGCGCGCAGCCTTCCGACAGCAGGCTCAGCGTGATCGGCCATACCGAACCCCGGCCGGGGATCTGGGCCTGGTGAAGCCAGGCGTTCTCAAAGCCCACTGGGACACCGATCGCCATGGCGATCCGCCACAGGCCGGAAGGCAGTGGCGCCAGTGCCGAGGCGTGCGCCGTCCACCGGGCCCACCGGGGGACGCGTGATGCGAATGACGGGGGCGAGTGCCCCAATGTGATCGACATGGGTCAAGCGTCGGGAAGCGAGGAGGACCCGCACCAGATGCCGTTCAGCCTGACAAAGGCGGCGCCAAGGGGTGCCTTTCGGCACCGGCACCCGCCCGCAGGGAGCCATAGGCTCGGATCATGCGAGCAGAGCACGGACGGTGGTGGTGGCCGGTCGCCCCTGCGGCAGGAGCGGTTATGGCCGGGCTCACCGCCGCTCCCGTGTACGGCGGGATCGCGACCGTACCGGCCGCGGTGGCGGTCGCCGCGGCCGTCCTGAACGCGGGACCCGCCTCACGGCCGTGGTGGGTGTGGAGCGCGGGCGCGGCCGCGGCCGTCTCGATCGCCGCCGGTGCCGTCTACCCACGTTCGGGCTCCGGCGATGTCCCGGCGGCCGGGAACGTGCTCGGATATGTGGAGATGGCGGCGCTGATGGCGATGGTCGGCGGCCTGGCCTGGCGGGCACCGGCCCGGCAGGCGGTCGGACTCGCGGCGGCGGGCGGCGCCGCCGTCGTCGCCGTCGTGCTGAGACTGATCATGGCGAGCACGGACGTCTCCGCGGTGACGGCGGCGATCGCCTGCGCGTTCTTCTCCGTGGGGACGGTCACGGCGGCCGCTCTCGGGACGTACCTGCGGCTGCTGGAGGCCCGGCGGCTGCGCGCGGTGGACGGTGCGCGGCGCGCCCAGCGCCTGGCGCTGGCCCAGGACCTGCATGACTTCGTCGCCCACGACGTGAGCGCGATCGTCGCCCAAGCCCAAGCGGGTCAGCTGCTCGCCGCACAAGACCCCGAACGCGCCGCCGACCTTTTCACCCGGATCGAGCAGGCCGGCCAGCGCGCGTTGGCCTCGATGGACCAGTCCGTGAACGCCCTGCATCCCGACCCCGACCGGGGCGCCGCACGGTCCCCACTGCCTGGATTGGACGAACTGCCGGAACTGGCCGAACGCTACTCCGACGCGGGACCGGCCAAGGTGCGGCTCGCCCTCGCCCCCGGCCTGAGGACCTCGCGAGAAGAGGCCGCCACCGCCTACCGCGTCGTCGTCGAGGCGCTGACCAACGTGCGCCGCCACGCGCCCGGCGCCACCGCGGTCGACGTCGACGTCCGCCGGACCTCCGACACCGCACTAAGAGTCGTCGTCACCAACGACTCCGGTGGCGGGACGGCCCCTCCGCCCCGCGCCCGCCGGACCGGCGGCCTCGGCCTACCCGGACTCACCGAACGCGTCCACGCCCTCGGCGGCGCATTCACCGCGGGCCCGCACGACGACGGCTGGCAGGTGGTGGCCGTCCTCCCCGCGAGGCCCGGAGGGACCCAACGATGATCGACATCGTGATCGCCGACGACCAGGACGACATCCGCGGCGCATTCCGCCTGATCCTGGAATCCCAACCCGACCTGCGGGTCGTCGCCGAGGCAGGCGACGGGGCCGCCGCCGTCGAACTGGCCCGCCGGCACCGCCCCGACGTCGTGCTCGCCGACATCCGGATGCCCGTCCTGGACGGCCTGGAGGTGACCCGCGCGCTGGCCGGGCCAGGCGTCGCCGAACCGACCCGCGTGGTGGTCGTGACGACCTTCGATCTGGACGAGTACGTCGACACCGCGCTCCGCAACGGTGCCTGCGGCTTCCTGCTCAAGCGCTCCACCCCGGCCCTGCTGGTCGAGGCGGTGCGCGCCGCGGTCGCCGGGGACGCGCTGATCAGTCCCCAGATCACCGTGCGGCTGCTGAGGCACCTGGCGCGCCCCGCGCCTTCCGGACCCGCCGCCGGGCCGCTCCCGCCGTCGACACCGCGAACGCCGCTGACCGGCCGCGAAACCGACATCGTACGACTGGTCGCCGCAGGCAGGACCAACGCCGAAATCGCCATCGCACTCCACCTCTCCCACGGCACCGTCAAGAACTACATCGCCGCGATCCAGGCCAAGCTCGCCACCCGTAACCGCGTAGGCATCGCCGCCTGGGCCTGGGACAACGGCCACGCCACCCGCCAAGACACCTGATTCCCGCCACGGATCGCCCGTAGCACGCGCCTCCCCACCGACGGGGCTTTCGGAGACACGGGCCGAGACGTCGCTGATGCCGAGGATGGAAGAACCGCATGCCGCCTGGAAGGCGTCGGTTACGTGGCCAGCAGGCGATCGATGGCCGTTCGCGCACGGGTGAGGGAGTCGGCGTGCCCGAACAGTTGCAGGTCGTGGTTCGCCTTGAGCAGCAACGCGTGCAGTTCGTAAGCCAGCTGGTCGACGTCCGTGTGCGCCGGGAGTTCTCCGAGTCGGGTCGCGAGGGCGATCTGACGACGCACGACCTCCTGGCCCTGCTCGACGGCGTGGGCGACCGCGTCGCGCACCGGTCCGGAGCGGCTGTCGAGCTCACTGGCGGCCGCAATGAACGGGCACCCACCCTTGAAAGTCGGCAGGTATTCGACCCAGGCGTCCATAAGCGCTCGCAGCTGCGCGAGACCTTCGGGGCGCCGCTCTGCGGAGCGATGCACCTGCTCCCGCCATACCCGGAGCGTGCCATCGAGCGTCGCCAGCTGCAGTGCTTCCTTGGTGCCGAACAAGACCTGTAGCGCGCTCTTCTTGACCCCGGAGGTCTCGGCGACCCCTCCGAAGGTCAGGCCCTCGAAGCCGTCCGTTGACGCGACGTCCATCGCACGCGCGACCACGGCTGCGCGGCGGGCATCTCCAGCCTTCGTCATACGCGCGATCGTAACTCTCCATACGGGCGACCCTTGCATTACATACGACCGTATGTTTACCTTGGATCGTCCGAACTTCTGAAGGAGACACTCCATGGCCGATCCCTCTAGCCGCCCGGACCTACCCGCACTCGCGGAGCGATACAGCGGAGCATGGATCGCACACGACGTGGACGCGATCGTCGCTCTCCACACTGCTGACTCGCGCTTCCATTCGCATGGACGTGACCACGCCGTCCAGGGCCGCGAGGCGCTGCGCACGGAGTTCGCCGGGGTCTTCAGCCACTTCCCGAACTTCGGGGTAGATGTGCATCGCCTGCTCTTCGGGGACCGTCACTGGGTGCTCGACTGGACCCTCACGTTCCAGTCCATCGGCGGAGAGCGTCGCGGGTTTCAGTGCCTCGACCTCGTCGAGGTCACCGACGACGGACTGATCTCAAGCAAGGAGACCTACTTCGACTTCGCCGAATACACCGCCGCGATGAGCGCCGCATCATGACCACTACGAGTCCGCCCACTCCACTGCTCGACCACGACCACGCGACCGAGCTCCCCGTTGAGCACCTCTGCGACCTCAGGATCGACCTCGAGGACCCCTACGTTTTCCAGACCCCTGTGGGCACCCGCCTGACCTACGTCACCAAGCACGGCGTCCTCACCGGGCCCCGGATCCGCGGCGAGCTCCTCGGCGGAGGAGGCGACTGGGTCGTCCTCGGCACCGACGGCATCAGCCGCCTCGACGTCCGCGGAACGGTACGTACGGACGACGGCGTCCTGATTCACTACGAAACCCGCGGTGTCGCCAAGCTCCCGCCCAATGGCCGCGACACCATCGCTGCGGGTGGACGGATCCCCTTCGAGACGAGTTACATCCGCACTACCCCAAGGTTCGAGACCTCCGACGAGCGCTACGCCTGGCTCACCGAACACGTGCTCATCGGCGTCAACGAATTCTCCGCCGGGCACATCGACCACCGCATCTACCGGGTCCTTTAGAGAACAGGTGTCACTTTGATCGCCACAGGGCGAGTGGCCGGGCGCGCGGATCGTGCAATCCGATGAGCGACCGGTGGTCTCCCGGCGTTCTTCGCCGCTCACCCTGGGGCGGCACGCATCACCGCTGACACCCCAGGCCCGACGCCCCTCGACCGCCGGATCGGCCGGGTGGTCATCGCGGTCGAGGGGCGTCGGGCTGGGGCGGGGCGGTGGGCTCGGCCAGGCGGCGTAGCAGACCGACGAGGTGCCGGCGTTCGGCCTCGGTGAGACGGCCGAAGATGTGCCCGCCCACCTGTTCGGCGGCCCGGCGCGCCTTCGTCAGGGTCTGCTCGCCGCGGCTCGTCAGGACGATCGAGTACGCGCGCCGGTCCTGCGGTACCCGCTCGCGGGACACCAGCTCCCCGCCCTCCAGCTCGTCGATGAGCCGGACCATGGTGGACTTGTCGATGCCGATGCGGCCGATCAGTTCCCGCTGGGTGACCGGGCCGTACAGCGGCAACGCGAGCAGCACGGCGAATCCGCGGACGTCGATGCCCAGCGGGTGCAGCACCCGGTTCAGCCGCTCCCGGCTCTGGTTGTGGGCCGCGGCCAGCAGCATGCCGAGCCCCACCTGGTCGGCGGCCGGGCCACCGTCCCCGGACAGGAGGCGTTCGAGCAGGTCGTCGAGCATGCGTCCATTCTAGTAGCACCTGATATAGTCTCACGTGAGATTATCTCGTGTGGGCGGCGCCCTACGCGATCGACAGGAGACGTTCATGCATGAGCCGACCCGACGCCGCACCCTCAAGCTGACCGCCGCGACCGGCATCGCGGCGGTCGCCGCCGCGGCCGTGCCGCTGCCGGTGCGCGGCGCCGCCGCGAGCCCGCACCGACCCCCGAACGGGCGGATCGACACCCACCACCACGCCGTGCCGCCCAGGATGCGGCAATGGGCGGTGGAGCAGGGCATCATCCCGCCCACCGGCGGCCCCTCCTGGGCCCAGTGGACCCTGCCCGACACGCTCGCGACCATGGAGGCCAACGACATCGCCGTGGGGGTGGCCTCCGCGCCCGTGCCGCCCGAGGTGTTCGCGGACCGCAAGGTCGCCGAGTCGGGTGTGCGCGTCTGCAACGAGTCCCTGGCCGAGCTGGTACGCGACAACCCCACCCGGTTCGGCTTCTTCGCCAACGTGGCCATGCTCCACCCCGACCTGGCGCTCAGGCAGGTCGCCTACGCGCTGGACGAGCTGGGCGCCGACGGGGTGCTGCTCACCACCTCGGCCGCCGGGCGCTACCTCGGCGACCAGGCGTTCGCCCCGCTGCTGGCCGAACTCGACCGCCGCGGCGCCGTCGTGTTCACCCACCCCTTCTCGCCCAAGGGGATCGTCGAGGTGCCCGGAGTGGGAGGCTGGCTCGGCGACTTCCTGCTCGACACCACCCGCACCGCGCTCAGCCTGATCGCCTCCGGGGCCCTGGACCGCTACCGCCGGCTGTCGATCATCCTGTCCCATGGGGGCGGGTTCCTGCCGTACATGGCCGGCCGCGCCGAACGCTGGGGCAGGGAGGACGGCGGGCCGGACCCGGCGAAGGTCCGGCGGGCGCTGCGACGCTTCTACTACGACACGGCGCTGCCGATGTCCCCGTACGCCACCCCGACGCTGCTCGGCGCGGCCGGCGCCGGGCGCGTGCTGTTCGGCACCGACTGGCCCGCCAACTCCGCCCGCGAGGTGACCCTCAACACCGCTGATCTCGACCGCGACCCCGGCCTGGACCGTCGCGCCCACCGGGCCATCGCCCGGGACAACGCGCTGCGCCTGCTCCCCCGCCTCGCGGGAGGACGCCGGTGACCGGGCCCCCGGACCGACGAGCGCGGACGGTGACGATGCCGTTCCCGGCCGACCCGACGATCGTCGACGAGCCGGCCGCGCCCACCATCCATGCCCGTATGCGCGAGATGGAGGGCTGACGCCGTGGGCAACCCCATGTGGCTCATCGCGCGCCGTTCGTTCACCGAGGGATGGCCGCGGCTGATAGCCACGCTGCTGGCGGCACTGGGATCGGTCGCGCTCATCGCAGGCTCGCTGCAGTTCGCGCTGCGCGCGCAGGAGGCGGTGGCGGGCAGCGACGCCAGCGTGTACTTCCGCGCGGACGTGCTCGTCCAGGGCGGGACGGTGGACCCGGACGACCCGTACGCGCTGCCCGACGGCCGGGTCCGCCTGGACCGGGTCGAGTCCCGGCCCGGGGTGGCGGCGTCCGCCGGGGACGCCGCGGTGGCGGTGACGGCCGCCCGACCCGACGGGCAGGCGATCATGGCGTCGGCCGAGGGCCGTACGCTGCTGCGCCCCTGGGTGTCCGACGCGCGGCTGAACCCCTACCGGCTGGAGGCGGGGCGCGCACCCGCCACCGACGGTGAGGTGGCGGTCGTCCGGCACATGTCGCGCGCCGGGAAGCTGCGCGTCGGCGACACGATGACGCTGACGCTGCCCCGCGAGACGCGCCGGGTGCGGATCGCCGGTGTGGTCAGCGTGCAGGGCCGCGGCGCGGTCGCCACCGGTGACCTGGTGCTGGCCCCGCGCGAGACCGTGCGGCGTGCCGCCATGCTGCCCCCGGGGACGTGGCAAAGCGTCTGGGTGAAGGCCGCCCCGAGCGTGCCCGCCGACCGGCTGCGCGGCGAGCTGGCCCGGGGGCTGGGCGGCGCGGCCACGGTGCGCACGGCGGAGTCCGTGCAGCGTGCGCAGAGCGCCGCCGCGGCGAGCGAGGGCGCTTCGGTCGCCGGGGTGGTCGGCATGCTCGCCTCCGTCGCGATCTTCGTCGGCCTGTTCGTGGTGGCCAACACGTTCGGCGCGCTGGTGCGGCAGCGGACCCGCCGGCTGGCGCTGCTCGGCGCGATCGGTGCCACACCGCGGCAGATCAAGCGGCTGATCCGGTTCGAGGCGCTGGCGATGGGCGCGGTCGCGTCTGCGGGCGGGGTGGCCGCGGGCTTCCCGCTGTCCGCGTTGATCACCTGGCTGTTCGCGCGGGACGGCTTCGACGTCTCGGCCGCCGACGCACAGTTCGGCTGGGTCGCGCTGGCCGTCCCGGCGGCGGCCGGGATCCTGGTCACCCAGTTGGCCGCGTGGCGGGCGGCGCACCGCGCCGCGGGGATCCCGCCCGTGCAGGCGTTGCGCGGCACCCTCACCGAAACCCGGGAACGTCGCTGGCCACGACTCCTCGCCGCATTCGCGATCTTCGCGGGTGCGGGGTTCTGGTGCGCGGTGGCGGTCGCGGTCCGCGTCAGCGATCCACCCGGACCGGACCGCACGTTCGGGGTCGCGCTGATGGTCCTGTTCGGTTCGATGCTGGCCGTGACCGGGCTGGCCGTCCTCACCCCGTTCTTCGCCGGGCCTTTGGGCGGACTGGTGGGTCGCCTCGGGATGCTGGTCAGCGGGGAGACCGGACGGCTGGCGCACGCCACCATCACCCGCAGCCCGCGCCGGGTCTCGTCGGCCGCCTCGTCGCTGATGCTCGGCGTTGCGCTGGTCGCCTCCGTGGCCCTGGTGACGCTGTCGGTGCACGACCGGTTCCAGGAGGCGGGACGGCAGGTCATGGCGGCCGAGCACGCGATCGCCGCCACCGCCAGGACCTCCGAGGGCGCGCCCGCTCCGCTGGCCGGGGACGTGGCCGCCCTGGCGGCAGACGTGCCGGGCGTGTCGCGGGCGGCCGCCCTCACACAGACCGAGGTCAAGCTGGTGTCACCCCCGCCGGACGCCACCGACCCGGACGAGGAGCCGGAACCGTTCTACTTCCTGGTCAGCGGTGCCGAACAGGCCGGGCTGCGCGACGTCCTGCGGCTGGGCGGCCGGCCGTCCGCGCTGCGTCCCGGGGAGATCGCGCTGTCGTCGACCGTCATGAAGGAGCGGGGGCTGCGCCGGGGGCAGGAGATCGTCGTCCGGGGCACCCGAGGCCGGGTCACGCTGACCGTGGCGGGCACCTACCACGATCCGTCCCACCTGTTCGCCGAACAGGCGCTGGTGGCGCCGGCGACGATGGAGCGGCTCGACGCCGCCGCCGCGACCCAGGTGGTTCTCGTGCGGGGCGGCTCCCTGGAGGATCTGACCCATGCCATGGCCCCAGTGCCCGGCGTGCGGGTCCTCGACCGGGACGCGTACGTGGACGCGGCATCGGACACACTCACCCGCGCACTGCGGGCGACCTACGGCTTCGTGGGCATGGCCCTGCTGCTCGCGCTGTTCGGGATGGCGACCACGGTGTCGATGAGCGTCGCCGAACGTACAAAGGAGTTCGGGCTGCTGGGCGCCGTGGGCGCCACCATGGGCCAGATCCGCTCAATCGTCCGCTGGGAGGCGGCCACCGTGGTCGCCCTCGGCACGACCCTCGGCCTCGTGATCGCCATGGGGACGCTGACGCTGCTGCACGTCACGACCGGCAGTTCGTTCCTGCGCCCGGATCCGCCGTGGTGGCTGTTCCCGATGGTGGCGGCGGGCGCGGCGGTGGCGACGCTGGCGACCTCGTCGCTGCCCGCACGCCGGGCCGCAGCCGTGCCGCTCCTCGAAGCCGTCAAAGCAGAGTGAACCCTGCGGGCAGGTCGCGGGCGAGTCCGCACGGCGGGACGCCCGGGCCGGCGCGAACTCATCGACCACAGGCCGCGTCCAAACTGGGTGACCGACCCGCGTCATCGCAGGTCACCGGCTCGATCTACGGCTGTGGCATCAAGCGCTCCCCAGTCGCTCGCTCTCCTCCGCCGGGCTTCCCAGCGGCCACACGCCCAGCAGACGGCCGCTACGAGCGCGAAGCCCGCGAGCACGTCGACGACATAGTGCTCGCCGGTGACGACGAGGACGAAACCCATGGCCGCCGGGTAGGCGAGCAGGGCGATGCGCGTTGCCCAGGCCCGTCCACGCCAGAACAGGGCGGGCACCAGCGCGGCGTGGGCGGCGTGGAGGGAGGGCATGGCCGCCACGAGGTTGACCGACGCCTGGCCGGTGTCGATCAGCCGCTCCGCCACGTCCAGTCCGAGCAGCGACCAGCCCCGGCCCGCCGTGCGCTGGACCGAGCCGATGATGTCCAGGCGCGCGGCCATCCAGGGCGGAGCCGCCGGCACCAGGATGAAGATCACGAGTGCGGTGACGGTCACTCCCGCGTACCGCCGCAACCAGAACGGCCAGCGGGCCGCCCCCCGCGTCCAGTGCCAGGCTCCGACGGCGTACGGGACGACGAAGTGCGAGACGTAGACGAGGACGATCGGGACCTCCCACCAGACGGCGGTCCACGGTGGGTGGCGGTAGAGGTGCTCCTGAAGCCAGACCGACGGCACCTCGCCGCCGAACAGCGCGGACTCGAGCCCGGCGATGGACGCGACGTGCACCGGCAGTCCGAGCGTGTCGGCCGCGCCGCTGGTGAGGCGGTAGACGAAGAGCAGACCCGCCAGGGGCAGCCAGTCGACGAACACCCGGCGTACCCTGCCGCCGCTGAGGGCGGTGACCAGAGCGAGCGTGGCGATGATCCAGGCGAGCACCTGAAGGGTGTCGAGGGGAACGCCCCGCAGGACCACCAGCCCAGCTGCGGTAGTGGTCCATACCGCGAGCGCGGCAGGCCGCGACCAACGGGCGTTCAGGACCCGGCCGGTCGCCGCCTCGTCCGCCACCCGGCATCCCTCCCCGGCGAGGTCACGCCCCTACGCGCCCCGCCTGTCGGGTGCGCACTCAATCCGGGATCAGGAACTGAGGTCGACGCTGCACTGCACGTCCACGTACGAGAGGATGCGATCCGCGGCTTTCTCGCTCTCCGCGGTCTTCTCGAACCTGCCACCGCTGTTCTCCAGCTCGACGGCCTTTTCGGTGCCTTTGATCACCGTTGCCCACTGCGACGTGATCTCCTCGGGCACGTCGATGCTCCGGACCGCCTCGAGTGCCGGCGCGACCTCGTCGTCCTCGGCGCTCTCGAAGAAGCCCCTTGAGTCGAGGTGGACGTTGACGCGGTCCATCGACGCGCAGAAGTCCTCGACGCTGGCGACGCCGCCCCCGTCCTCCGCGGCAGCGCCCCCGCCCGCACCGCCGTCGTCCCCGCAGGCCGCCAGCGGCACGCAGGCGAGGACGGCGACGGCACCGATCCGCACGAACGTGGTGGACAGTCGCCGCGGTCGTGCGTTGCCGGGTGCCGGTGCCTCGAACTGCGCATCGCTCGATTCGCCAAGGTCGCGGTCGATCAAAAGGTCCTCCTTCAGTGCGGTCGGCGGATCACACTATCCTCCCGCGTCCAGATGTCGGTGTTGTTCAACGCCGCCGCGCTCACACGCACGAGCACTTGCCCCGGACCGACGCCGGGGACCGGCCAGTCCTCCCGCAACTCCAGGGCATCCGGCCCGCCGTGCCGACGCAGCACGGCCGCGGTCATGAACTGATCGCCACCCATTCACCCGTCCTGCCCCTGAATCGACGCCCGCACCCCGCGGACCTCGACGGAAGCAGGCCGGGCCGATCGTGCGCGGCAGCTCTGGGAGCGGTACGTGCGAGGACGGGCCCGCAGGGAGCGGTGATTTGGTCCGGAATGCGGGTGCGATTCGGGCCATCCGTCGATGCCATGAGTAACACTAGGATCACATACAGCGATTTCGGGTCGAGTCACAATAAACACGGACGGAGTCCACGTGTCCCCTGCACTTACCGCATCTCCGCCCACACGGTGCTCCCGCCGCCCGCCCCGCGCACAGCACTCCCCGGTCCAGACGCCCACGGTGAACCGCAGCCGCCTCCGGGCGTCCGGCCGCTGATCACGCCGGCGGCATCCCCCGCCGTCCCCGTCCTCACGAACGACCTCTTCCGCATGCACATCCCCCGTACACATGAGAGAGGCACGATGCGCTCACGTCACCCACTCCGGATCGCGGCGGCAGCCCTCCTGGCGTTCGCCACAGCACTCCCGCTGGCCGCCACCGCCCAAGCGGCCCAGCCCACCGCGGCGGCCGGCGGTGTGCTCTACAAGAAGATCAATTCGGGTGTGAGCCCGTCCTGGTACACGCCCGAGTTCGAGCGGCGGCTCCTGGCCTCGGGCACCGACGGCGTCCGGCTCCCCGCCGATGCCACGCTGCCGGGCGGGGTCACCGCGCCCCAGGCCGCCGGGCTCGTCCAGCCCGGCATCCGGCCCGGTCAATGGCTGCTCACCCTGCTGGGCAGTGACGGCAGCGACAATCTCCTCGGCTGGTGCAGTGCCAACTTCGTCTTCAAGAAGAACTCCACCTGGGGCCTCGGCACGGCCGGGCACTGCGGCGTGGTCGGGCAGCCGGTGAGCGCCTACGTGGTGCCGCCGCCGGCCTCGGGCAAGCTTCCCGGCCTGTACGTGATCGGCAAGATCAGCCTCTCCCGCGACCATGGCATCGGCGACGATTTCGCCATGATCACCATTTCTCCGGAGTTCTCCTCCTGGATGAACCCGACGATGCCCGTCTGGGGCGGCCCCGCCGGCGTCCACACCGGCGACCAGGTGGGTGAGCCGCTCAAGCACTTCGGCCACGGGACGCTCATCGGCACCGGCGGCACGCCGCGCGTGGGCGCCGCGCTCCGCTGGGACATCGAGAACGGCGCCGGCTACTCCTGGGCCGGCGCCGCCACCCCCGGTGACTCCGGTTCCGGAGTGCTGACCCTCTCCGGGCAGGCCGCCGGCGACCTCACCCACATCGTCGCGGACGTCGAGGGCAACATGATCGGCGTTGCCGGAACCCGGATGACGAAGATCCTCCAAGTCGCCCAGGGCTGGACACTCGTCAACGGCTCCCTACTCCCCCTGTAAGTCCGAGCGCGAGCACCCCTCATTCCCTGCGTCCCGGTACCGGCCAGTCAGGCGCCGGTACCGGGACAACCGGGCGGGAAGGGGATTGGAATCCGGCTCGGGCGTACCGCCTTGGCGAGATGCCCATGACCCGCTTGAATGCCGTGTTGAACGCGGGCTCGGATTCATATCCGAGCGATCCCGCTATTCGCGCCAGCGTTTCGTTACCGTGGACGAGCTTCTCTCCCGCCAGCATCATCCTCCAGCGCGTGAGATAGGCGATCGGCGTCTCCCCGGTACGTCCGCGAAAGCGCTCGGCGAAGGTCGATCGCGACATGCCGGCCCGCGCGGCGAGTTCCTGCACTGTCCAGGGGAACGCCGGATCCGCATGTATCGCTCCGAGCGCCGCGCTCAGTTGGGGATCGGCGAGGGCTGCGAACCATCCGATGTGGCTGCGGGAGTCCTCGGACAAATACAGGCGGAGCGCTTGCACCAGCATCATGTGCGCAAGTTGTTGCGCCACGAGCGACGAGCCCGGCCGGGCCTCACGCAGTTCCTCCATCATCATCTCGATGGACCATTTCAGCCTGGCACGATCGCCCGAGGTCTCGACCCGCATGAGGGGCGGCAGTGTCCGCAGGAGCACTTCGGTGTGGCGGCTGTTCACTTCGAAGCGGCTGCCGACCATGAACACGTCGCCGCCGCCGTTGTAGGTGACGATCTCGCCACTGCGGTCAGAGTCGAGCACTTCGCTCGCCCGTTTCGGCTCGACGCCCAGGTCGCTGCCGATGGTCACGGGCCGTCCGCTGGGCAGGACGAAGCAGTCGCCCGCCCGGAGCCGCACCGGCGCGTCGATGCCCTGGATCGCCAGCCGGCACGTGCCTTGGGTGATGGCATAGCACTTGATGCGGCCGGCCAGGTCGTCGAGCGTGAGTGCCCATGCCCCGCCGGCGTCAAAGCCCCCGGTTATGTAGCTGTGAGGCTTCAGCAGGGAGAGAACCTCGGAGAGGGGATCCATGCACTCCCAAGCGTCTGGACGCCGATTTGAAGATCGCCCTGAACGACGACGCGGACAAGGCGCTGCGCGAGCAGTTCGACGAAGGGATCGACGTCGTGCTCGACTTCGTCTGGGGCGAGCCCGCCCTTCGCGTCTTGAGGGCTGCGACCGAAGGCCGCGGCTCCCGATCCGGCGAGCCGCGCCTGCGCTACGTCCAACTCGGCACCGTGGCGGGGGACGCGATCCCCGTCCGCGGCGACATGCTGCGCAGCACGGGTCTGGAGCTGATCGGAAGCGGCATCGGCAGCGTGGCCGTCAAAGAACTCCTGGCCGGTGCCGGGGAGCTCCTCACCGCCGCTCCCGGGGCCGGCTTCGAAGCGCCGTTCACGAACCTGCCGCTGCGAGCCGTGGCCGACGCCTGGAACGGTGACCCGGCCGTTCGCCACCTCCTCACACCGCAGTCGTAAGGGACATCCGGCAGGGCGGTCAGGTGATCCGGTCGATGATCAGGGGGTGGAGGGACGGGCTGCCGCCGACCGTGATCTCGTAGGCGCCGTCGAGGGACTCCAGGGCGCGGGGCAGGCGGGATTCGTCGTCGGTGTGGAGGGTGAGGAGCGGCTGGCCCGCGGTGACGGTGTCGCCCGGCTTGGCGTGGCAGATGATGCCCGCGCCGAACGAGACCGGGTCCTCCTTGCGGGCGCGTCCGGCGCCCAGGCGCCAGGCGGCGACGCCGACGCCGTAGGCGTCCAGGCTTGTCAGGACGCCGGACGACGGGGCCGTGACCGTGTGGGTCTCGCGGGCGGACGGGAGCGGCGCGCCGGGGTCACCGCCCTGGGCGGTGATCATGCGCCGCCAGACGTCCATGGCGGACCCGTCCTTGAGGGCGTCGGCCGGGTCCTTCGACAGCCCGGCCGAGGCGAGCATCTCCCGGGCCAGGGTGAGGGTCAGCTCCACCACGTCGGACGGGCCGCCGCCCGCCAGTACCTCGACCGACTCGGCCACCTCGACCGCGTTGCCGACCGCGCTGCCGAGGGGGCGGTCCATCGCGGTGAGCAGCGCGGTGGTGCGCAGGCCGTGGTCGGTGCCGATCGCCACCATCGTCTCGGCCAGTTCGCGGGCGTTCTCCACCGTTTTCATGAACGCGCCGGAACCGACCTTGACGTCCAGGACGAGCGCGCCCGTCCCCTCGGCGATCTTCTTCGACATGATCGAGGACGCGATCAGCGGGATCGACTCGACCGTCCCCGTCACGTCGCGCAGCGCGTAAAGCTTGCGGTCGGCGGGGGCCAGGCCGCTGCCCGCCGCGCAGACGACCGCCCCGGCGGAGCGCAGCACGTCCAGCATCTCCGCGTTCGTCAGGGACGCCCGCCAGCCCGGGATCGACTCCAGCTTGTCGAGCGTGCCGCCGGTGTGGCCGAGGCCGCGGCCCGACAGTTGCGGGACGGCCGCGCCGCACGCCGCCACGAGAGGCGCCAGCGGCAGGGTGATCTTGTCGCCGACGCCGCCGGTGGAGTGCTTGTCGGTGGTCGGGCGGTCCAGCGCCGACCAGTCCATCCGCTCGCCGGAGCGGATCATGGCCTCCGTCCAGCGGGCCGCCTCGGGACGGGTCATGCCGTTCAGCAGGATCGCCATCGCCAGCGCCGACATCTGCTCCTCGGCGATCGCGCCGCTCGTGTAGGCGTCGACCGCCCAGTCGATCTGGTCGGGGGTCAGCGTCCCGCCGTCGCGTTTGGCGCGGATGACATCGATGGCGTCCACGAAGTCCCTCTCAGGCTCGGTCGATCTCAAGCACGGTTGATTTCACGCACGGTCGATGAGGTCGTCGGGGCCGAACGCGTCCGGCAGGACGTCCGACATGGGCAGGATGCCCCGCGTCGTCTCCAGCAGCATCGGGGCGCCGCCGTGCTCCCAGAGGAGCTGGCGGCAGCGCCCGCACGGCATCAGCGGGTTCCCGTGCCGGTCGACGACCGACAGCGCGACCAGGCGGGGCCGGTCCGACTTGCCGGGGCCGTGCAGCGCCGACACGATGGCGCACTCCGCGCAGAGCCCGATCCCGTACGAGGCGTTCTCGACGTTGCATCCGGTGATGACGCGGCCGTCGTCCACCAGAGCGGCGGCGCCGACGGGGAACCCCGAGTACGGGCAGTACGCGCGCGTCATCGCCTCCCGCGCGGCGTCGCGCAGGGCAGGCCAGTCGATCTCCATACCGTTATCGTGCCTCACCGCGCCGGTACCGCTGCCCATTGGCGGCGGGCATGCGGAGGCGCTGGCTGGCCAGGGCCAGGACGAGCAGCGTCGTCAGGTGCGGCGTGAACGAGACCAGCTCGCCGGGGACCGCGTCGCTCAGCAGGAACCAGGCGAGCAGCCCGACGGCCGCCACCAGCGCCAGGACGGCCCCGATGTAGGCGTTGCGGACCTCGCGGCGGGCCAGGTCCGTCGCGGCCTGGGGACGCAGCCTGCCGGCGCGCAGGGCCTGCCAGACCGCGACGCCGATGAGCAGGATCGCCACGAACAGCAGCAGCGCGTGGACGGCCTGGCCGCCGCCGCGCACGTTCATCGCGTCGGTGTAGCCGAACAGCAGCGAGCCGGCGGTGAGACCGCCGGGACGCCAGTTGCCGAAGATCATGGCGGCGAGGCCGATGAAGCCCCGGCCGTTGGTCTGGCCGTCCTGGAACAGCGGGGCGGCGACGGTGACCAGGAAGGCGCCGGCGAGGCCGGAGAACCCGCCGGAGATGATCACGGCGGCGTACTTCATCCGGTACACGTTCACGCCGAGCGACTCGGCGGCGTACGGGTCCTCCCCGCAGGAGCGGATCCGCAGCCCGAACGGCGTCTTCCACAGGATCAGGAAGCTGAGCGGCACCAGCAGCAGCGCGACGAGGGTCAGCAGCGACATGTCGCTGGTCAGCCCGCGCAGGATGCCCGCGAGGTCCGACGCCAGGAACCAGTGCCGGCCCTCCAGCGACCCGAGCCAGTCGGGGCTCTGCCAGCCGCCTATCTTCCCGCCGGACAGCACCGGCGCCGTCAACGTCATGATCGGATCGACCGGCGGGGACTGCCGGGGGCCGCCGCCGAGGGCCTTCGCCTCGCCGGTGGCGAAGATCAGCCCGGCGAGGAACTGGGTGAGACCGAGCCCGAGGATGTTGATCGCGACACCGGACACGATGTGGTCGACGCCGAACGACACGGTCGCGATCGCGTGCAGCAGCCCGCCGAGGGCGCCGCCGAGGATGCCGAACAGGACGCCGATCCACGGGCCCCACTGGAATCCGGCCCACGCGCCCGTCCAGGTCCCGAGGATCATCATGCCCTCGAGACCGATGTTGATGATGCCGGACCGCTCCGACCACAGCCCGCCGAGACCGGCCAGGAAGATCGGCACGGCGAGGCGGAGCGAGGCGCTGACCGTCCCGCTGGAGGTCACCGGGTCGGCGTCGTCGATCACGCGGACCAGCGACAGCAGGACCAGCAGCCCCGAGGCGATCAGCAGGTAGTGCGGCCAGCGCAGCCTGCGTTTGCCGTTCGCGGGCTTCTTCGCGGCCACGGTCTCGGTCGCGGCGCTCATGAACGGCTCCCCGTGGACTCGCGGGCCAGGTCGTGGCCGGTGGCCAGCTCGGCGGCGACGGCCCGCTGCTGCATGCGGATCTCCCAGCGCCGGACGAGCTCGTACACGATGACGACGGTCAGCACGACCACGCCCTGCATGACCCTGACGATCTCCTTCGGGACGTCGACCGCCTGGAGCACGTCGGAGGTCTGGTCGAGGAACGCGAACAGGAGCGCGGCGAGTGCGATGCCGGCCGGATGGTTGCGGCCGAGGAGCGCGATGGTGATCCCGGTGAACCCGAGCCCCGCCGGGAAGTTCAGCGAGTACTCGTAGGACGCGCCGAGCAGCTCCGGCATGCCGATCAGCCCGGCGACCACACCGGACGCCAGCATCGTGTAGACGATCATGCGGCGGGCGTTGACGCCGCTGGCCTGCGCGGCGGACTGGGACAGCCCCGACACCTTCAGGTCGAACCCGAACCTGGTGTAGTTGATGACGACCCAGAACACGATCCCGACGACGATCGCGAGCGGCAGCAGCCCGTACATCTGGTTGGGCAGGTCGATCCCGATCGAGGACAGGAAGCCGTTCAGCGGCCCGACCCGTCCCGACTCGGGGATCTGCGGGGTCGCGATGTTGTTGCTTCCCGGCCGGAGCTCCGCGAGCCGCTGGTCGTTCAGCAGGTAGGCGATCAGGCCGGTCGCGATCGCGTTCAGCATGATCGTCGACAGGACCTCGCTGACGCCGCGGGTCACCTTCAGCACCCCGGCGATCGCGGCCCACAGCCCGCCGACCGCCATCGCCGCGACGATCACGAGCATCTGGCCGAAGGGGGCGGGCAGGGTCACCGCCCCGCCGAGCACGGCGGCCAGGAACGCGGCGAGCCGGTACTGGCCGTCCACGCCGATGTTCAGCAGCGCCATCCGGAACCCGATCGCCACCGCCACCGCGGACAGGTAGTAGCGGGTGGCGCGGTTCACGATGTCGACGATCGAGTGTTCCGTGGTGCCGTAGTCGACCATGCTCCGGATCGAGCTGATCGGGTCGGCGCCGGTGACGCGCAGCAGGATCATGGTGATGCCGAGGGAGATCAGCAGCGCCAGCGCCGGCGCGCCGATCTTCAGGCCGAGCCCGGTCGGGCCGAGGCCCCGCAGGATCGCCTTCCACGCCGGGACCGGCTCCGGTTCCCTGGACGCGGCGCCGCCGTCCGGCCCGTCCGGTCCGTCATCGGAGCCCGACTTCGCGAGGTCCGGCCCGGACGACTCCGCCTTCGGCGACCCCGACCCCGGTTTCGGTTTCGGTTTCGGCGACTCGGGGGCGGGTGTCTCGTCGCCCGGCCGGGCCGGGCCCTCCGGCTCGCCGTCGTTCGGGTCGCCGTCGTTCGGGCCGGTCATGACGCCGCCCCGGCACCGGTCATCGCGGAGCCGAGCTCCTCCGGCGTGACGGTCCGCGGATCGACCTCCGCGACGAGCCGTCCCCGCAGGATCACGTGCAGGGTGTCGGACATTCCGATGAGTTCCTCAAGGTCTGCGCTGATCAGCAGCACGGCCAGCCCGTCGGCGCGGGCCTGCCGCAGGTAGTCCCAGATGGCGGCCTGGGCGCCGACGTCGATGCCGCGGGTGGGGTGCGCGGCGATCAGCAGGTGCGGCTCGCCGGACATCTCCCGCCCGACGATGAGCTTCTGCTGGTTGCCGCCCGACAGCGCGGCGGCGGGCACCTCGATGCCCGGGGTCCGCACGTCGTACTCCCGGACGATCCGGGTGGTGTCGCGGCGGGCGCCGCGCCGGTCGACCAGCGGGCCGCGGACGTTCGGGGGCCGGGTCTGGTGGCCCAGCATGCGGTTCTCCCAGAGGCTCCCCTCCAGCACGAGCCCGTGCCGGTGCCGGTCTTCGGGGATGTAGGAGATCCCCGCCTCGCGGCGCCGCCGCGTCGTCCAGTGGGTGATGTCCTCGCCGCCGTGGACGATCGACCCGGCGTCCGTGTGCCGGATCCCCATGATCGCCTCGATCAGCTCGGTCTGCCCGTTGCCCTCGACCCCGGCCAGCCCGACGATCTCGCCGCGGCGGATGCGCAGCGACACGTCGTCCACGATGGAGCGGCCCTCGGGGGACAGCACCGTCAGCCCGCCGATCTCCAGCTGGACGTCCTCGGTGACGGTGGACTCGCGCAGCTCCGGGGTGGGCAGCTCCGACCCGACCATCAGCTCCGCCAGCCGCCGGGAGGTGACCTCGCCCGGGTCCAGCCTGGTCGCGACGGTGGTGCCGCGCCGGATCACCGAGATCGTGTCGGCGACGGTCAGCACCTCGTCGAGCTTGTGCGAGATGAACAGCACGGTCAGGCCCTCGGCGCGCAGCTCCCGCAGGTTGCCGAACAGCTCGTCGACCTCATGCGGGACGAGCACCGCGGTCGGCTCGTCCAGGATCAGCACGCGGGCGCCCCGGTAGAGCACCTTGAGGATCTCCACGCGCTGCCGCTCGCCGACGCCGAGCTTCTCGACCAGCACGTCGGGGTCGACGTGCAGCCCGTACGCCTGCGACATCTCGGTGATCTTGTCGCGGGCGGCGGCGAAGTCGATGCGGCCGCGGCGCCTGCCCTTGGCGCGGGGCTCGGCGCCGAGGATCACGTTCTCCAGCACGGTCAGGTTGTCCGCCAGCTTGAAGTGCTGGTGGACCATGCCGATGCCGCGGGCGATCGCGTCGGCCGGGTTCCGGAAGGAGACCTGCTCCCCCTCGACCTCGATGGCGCCCTCGTCCGGCCGCTGCATCCCGTAGAGGATCTTCATCAGCGTGGACTTGCCGGCGCCGTTCTCACCGCAGAGCGCATGGACCTCGCCATGCTCGATGGTGAGGTTGATGTCGCGGTTGGCCACCACTCCGGGAAACCGCTTGGTGATCGATGTCAGCCGCACGGCCGGCACCTGGTCAGGCACGAGTGCCCCTCCTCCTGCCTCGAACGTGCTGTGTGGACGCGCCGCACGGGACGTGCCGCGCACCGGGCGTCATCGGATCGGTGACGCCCGGTGCGCGATTACGGCCGGGCGGAACAGGCCGGTCACGTCACCGTGCGGAGACGCGCCCCGCCACGGTCAGGCCCGCCACGGTCAGGCCCACCACCGTCAGGCCCACCACCGTCAGGCCTTGGTCGGGACCTTGATCTCGCCACTGACGATCTTGGCCTTCAGCTCGTCCAGCTTGCCCTTGATGTCGTCGACGTGGCCGCCGGACGTGGCGTAGCCGACGCCGTTGTTGCTGAGGTCGTACGTCTTGGTGCCGGCCTTGACGCTGCCGTCGGCGACGCTCTTCACGAAGTCGTACACCGCGACGTCCACGTGCTTCTCCATCGAGGTGAGGATCTGCTCCTTCACCCCGGCGACCGCGGGCTGCTTGTACTGGTCGGAGTCGACGCCGATGGCCCACTTGCCGGCCGCGCCGACGGTCTTGATGACGCCGATGCCGGCGCCGCCCGCGGCGTGGTAGATGACGTCCGCGCCCTGGTCGAGCTGGCCCTTGGCGGCCTCGTTGCCGAGGCCGGTGTCCTGGAAGCCGTTGAAGTTCGGCGGCTGCGTCAGGTACTTCGCCGGAAGGATCTTGATGTCGGGCTTGGCGGCCTTCGCGCCCGCCTGGTAGCCGGCGAAGAACTTGTGGATCAGCGGCACGTTGACGCCGCCGATGAAGCCGATCGTGCCGCTCTCGGACTTCAGCGCCGCGGCGGCGCCGACGAGGAAGGAGCCCTGCTCCTCGGCGAAGCAGGCGCCGCTGACGTTGGCGCCCTCGACCTTGCACTGGTCGGCGTCCACGACGAGGAACTTGGTGTCCGGGAAGTCCTTGGCGACCTTGATCACCGAGGTGGTGTAGGCGAAGCCCACGCCGATGATCGGGTTGTGGCCCTGGCTGGCCATCAGGCGCAGCCGCGACTCCTTGTCGGAGTCCGGCTCATCGGGCTTGGCCGAGATCTCCTCGGTCTCGAGCTTCAGTTCCTTCTTCGCCCGGTCGAGGCCGGCGGCGGCGGAGTCGTTGAACGACTGGTCACCGCGGCCGCCGATGTCGAATGCGAGACCGACCTTGAGGGCCTTCTTGCCGCCCTCGTCGCCACCGCCGGTATCCGCCTCCTTGCCACCGCACGCGGAAGCGGCGAACGTCAGCGCCGCGCCCGTGAGGGTGACGAGTGAAATCTTCAGTCCACGGCGCAAGGTAGCGCTCCTCTCGTTCCCCACCCAGGGTCGGTGGTCGTTCCGGCCACCGAAATCGATCGGACGCTACCTCGCGAATGCGGGCAAACCTCCCGCTTGCACCGATTCGCAACAGGTCCGTTACCAACGCGTACGCATATCGCCACAGGTCAGCGCCGCATGCGGTGGCCGGGCAGGTCAGCAAGCGTACGCGACGCGTCGTGAGGGGCCCGGGGGGCGGGTGCCGCACGGGGGGCTCGAAGGGGGCGAAAAGGGGGACCGGGCCGGGGGCGCCGGAAAGTCACGGCGGGGGCTACGCCAGAGCGGCACCCTCGATCGTTTCGGGATCGCCGGGACGGCCGCCCTCCCACAGCGCGGTCAGCGCGGTCGCGCTCAGCACCCGCACGCCCACCGCGACGCACCGCTCGTCGACGTCGAAGTCGCCGCGGTGCAGGTCGTACTCGCCGGACGATCCGGGGGTGCGGACACCGAGCCGCGCCAGCGCGCCGGGGATCGACTCCAGGTACCAGCCGAAGTCCTCACCGCCGAGGCTCTGCGGGGTGGGGACCACGCCCTCCTCGTCCATGACCTGCGCGGCCGCGTCGCGGAACATCTGCACGCTCGTCGCCTCGTTCACCGTCGGCGGGACCCCCCGGACGTATTCGAGGGACGCCTCCACGTCGTAGGCGGCGGCGACCGACTGCAGCAGCGCCTTCATCATCTCCGGGGCCCGGTGCCACGCGTCGTCGTCCAGGCAGCGGACGGTGCCCTCGGCGATCCCGTCGTCGGGGATGGCGTTGGCGACCGAACCGGCCGAGACCCGCCCCCACACCAGCGACAGGCTGGAACGCGGGTCGACGCGCCGCGACAGCGCCGACGGCAGCTCGGTGACGATCTTGGCGAGCGCGTACACGAGGTCGGCGGTCAGATGCGGCCGCGCGGTGTGCCCGCCCGGCCCGGTGACCTTCACGTACACCTTGTCGCACGCCGCGGTGATCGGACCGGTGCGCAGCCCGAGCTGGCCGACCTCGATGCGGGGGTCGCAGTGCAGGGCGAACGCGCGGTCGACGCCCGCGATGCCGCCGGCCGCCATGACGTCCAGGGCGCCGCCCGGGGTCTCCTCGGCGGGCTGGAACAGCAGCCGCACCCGTCCGGGCAGCAGCCCCGCCTCCGCCTGCTGGGCGAGGAACAGGCCCGCGCCCAGCACCATCACGGTGTGCACGTCGTGGCCGCACGCGTGCGCGACGCCCGGGACCGTCGAACGGTACGGGACGCCGCTCTTCTCGTCCTCCAGGGGGAGCGCGTCGATGTCGGCCCGCAACGCGACCGTGGTGCCGTCGGCGGGGCCGATGTCGCAGAACAGGCCGGTGCCGCGCGGCAGGATCACCGGCTCCAGCCCGGCCGCGCGGAGCCGCTCGGCGATCTTCTTGGTGGTGCGGTGCTCGGCGTAGCCCAGCTCGGGGTGCATGTGCAGGTCGCGGCGGAACTCGATCAGATCGTCCTCGTGCCCGGCCAGGAACGCGTCGAGCTGCGGCTGCAGAACCGCCCCGCCGAGCACCTCGGACCCGGCGGAGGCGGCGCCCGCGGCGGGGGCACCCGGCACGATCTCACCGGTGATCGAGTCCTGCGGCGCCGCCGGCACGTCCTCGCCGACCGCCGGATCCTCCTCCACCGGCATGTTCTCGCGGGCCGGCACGATCTTGGATGCGGGCGCGGCCTCCCCCGCGGACAGGGGGTCGCGGGGCACCGCGCGATCGGTGTCCCGTTCCGCCCGGCCCCCGGGGCTCATGGCTCCCGGGGCGGCGGGTGGTTCAAGGCCGGGCATCACCCCGGGTCCTGGACGTGTCATCTGCGCCCCCTGCGCGACGGCGGAGCCGAAGGGTCTCCGCCCGGTGGTCTTTTCTGTCTTTTCCTCTGCGTCGTCCCCGGGTTCACGGACGGCGCCGGATTCGGGGCCGGATTCGGGGCCGGCGCCCCGCCCGGAGACGGCGCGCTCAGCGCCGGCGGCGCCGCGCGGCTTCCCCGGGATGGCCGGTTCCTCATCAGGTTCCGGCATGTGCGACCTCCCCCAGTGTGACGAACCTGTCCTCCGCGAGCTCGGTGATCGCCGCGTCGACGATGTTCTCGAGCGTCCCGCCCTCGGCGCGGATCGCGCGCTGGCGTTCGTACGGAGCACCGTGCTCCAGGACCTCGCCGGCCACCTTGAGCTCCTCGGCGCAGCCGAGCCGGTCCGCCACCGGCTCCAGCTCCCGGATCAGCTCGTACAGGTCGTCGCGGAGCGGCGCGGTGTTCCCAGTGTCGTCGGTGATGGCGATGGCGTCGAGCCCGTACCTGGTCGCGCGCCACTTGTTGTCGCGCACCACCCAGGCGGCCGGCCGCGGCAGGGTGTAGCCGCGGTCGAGCTGCTGTTCGAACAGCGTGACCAGGCTCTGGCAGAGCGCCGCCGCCATGCCGACCTCGCGCATGGTGGGGATGCCGTCGAACATCCTGATCTCGACGGTGCCGAAGTCGGGATGCGGGCGGATGTCCCACCAGACCTCTTTGATGCTCCTTATCGTTCCCGAACGCAGGAGCGTGTCCATGTAATCCTCGAAGGCCGCCCAGTCGTCCAACGAGTGGGGTGGACCGGCCGTCGGCAGCTGGCCGAAGACGACCGCCCTGCAGGACGCGAGGCCGGTATCGCTACCGCTCCAGAACGGGCTGGACGCGGTGAGCGCGAGGAAGTGCGGAAGATAGGACGAGAGAGCGTTGACGATCGGGATCGCCTTGGCGCCGTCGGAGATGCCGACGTGCACGTGAACGCCGAACGTCTGGATGCGCCGGGCCAGCCACTGCATCTCCTCGATGAGCTCGGCGTAGCGCCGCATGGGCGCCATCACCGCGTCCCGCCAGTCGCTGATCGGGTGGGTGCCCGTACAGGCCAGCGCGATGCCGCGTTCGGCGGCGGTGGACCGGAGGGTAGCGAGCGTCCCGGCCAGGTCGGCCTTGGCCTCGCCGACGGTGTCGCAGATGCCGGTGACGACCTCGACCGTCGATTCCATCAGCTCGTGCCGGACGCGGGGGTTGTCGCCGTCCTCGCTGAGGAACGGCAGGGCGGCGAGCACCTCGCGTGCGTCCTGCCGCAGGTGCCTGGTCTCCGCATCGACGAGTTGGATCTCCCACTCGACGCCGAGCGTCGCCCCGTTCGATGCGTTGAAGTCAATGGCCACGGCCAACCTCCGTCCACAATCCTTGCAGGTCGTTGCGTGGCACGTGGCGCAATTCAGCCAGCGGGTCCCTAAGCCTGGACAAACGCCGGTCCAGGTCACGTGTTCGCTCCATGATGGCGCCCGTGCCCGTGACCCTGCCGGGTCTCCATGCCCTTTGCGGATCAATTGACTCATGCGGAGGGTCAGTGCACACGACGGGGCCATACCTTTCGGTCATCGATCTGGTCTGCGACACCACCCGTTCGAACTAGTTAGCCCGTCCCAAAATACCGCTGATGACGGACTGTAACCGATTGGGGTCGTCCCTTACGTACCGTATTGGTCACGTCTGCACCTTGCGTCGCGTACGTCCCGTGCTTGCCGTCTTCAGGACCGGGTACCCCTTCGCCGGATACGTCGCCTAG
Source organism: Actinomadura sp. 3N407 (assembly GCF_052245875.1). Lineage (NCBI taxonomy): Bacteria > Bacillati > Actinomycetota > Actinomycetes > Streptosporangiales > Thermomonosporaceae > Actinomadura > Actinomadura sp. 3N407. Next base: position 490,666 of record NZ_JBQQBP010000005.1, on the reverse strand, counting down.
TCTTCGGGGGAGTCATGGGCGTCGAGCGCATGCGCGCCGGGAGCGATAGGGCTTCCGCGGGAACGAGGAGCGTCGGAAGCTTGCGAGCAGAGCGACGAGGGCGGCCCGGTGCCCGCCGCACCCTGACGGTGATCACAGTGCCGCTGGCCGCGGCCTCGCTCGCCGCCGCGCCCGTCCTCGCGGCGGCCCCCGCCACGGCCGCACCGCAGACCGCCCCGCGAACCGCTCCGCAAGCCCTTCCGCAGGCGGCGCCGTCCGGCGCGCCGGAGACGGAGACGGTCGGCGGCCCGCAGCTCGCCGGCCGGGGCATCGTCGTCAACAAGGCCCCCGGCGTCCCCGGTCTGCCGAAGATCAAGGCGGCCTCGTACCTCATCGCGGACGCCGGCACCGGCGACGTCCTCGCCGCCAAAGACCCGCACGGGCACTACCTGCCCGCGAGCACGATCAAGACGCTGACCGCGCTCGCCCTCATCCCCAACCTGGACGCGAACCGGCTCGTACGGCCCTCACAGAAGGCATGCGACGTCGAGGGCACCAAGGTCGGGCTCACCCCGAAGATGCGCTACAAGGTCTCCGACCTGTTCCACGCGCTGCTGATGATGTCCGCCAACGACGCGGCGGTCGCGCTGGCCGAGGCGAACGGGGGCATGAAGAAGACGCTCGCCGACATGAACGCCGCGGCCAAGCGGATCAACGCGCACGACACCCTGGCCGGGTCGCCGAACGGGCTGGACAAGGACCTCGGCCTGAACGTCCGCACCCAGCACACCTCGGCGTACGACCTGGCGCTCATCCTGCGCGAGGGGATGAAGAACCCCGACTACCGCACCTACATGCAGACGATCGACCACAAGTTCCCGGCGCCGCCGACCAAGAAGGAGCGCAAGAAGGGCAAGAAGGTCGGCGGATACCCGATCCACACCCACAACCACATGCTGCCGGGCGAGCGGGAGGCCTACAAAGGGATGCTCGGCGGCAAGAACGGCTACACGATCGCCGCCAGGCAGACCTTCGTCGCCCAGGCGCGGCGCGGCGGGCGCACGATCGTGATCGCGCTGATGAGGGCCGACCGGCCGCCGTCCCCGTACGCGGCCGAGCTGCTGGACTGGGGCTTCGCCGCCCACGGCAAGGTCCAGCCGGTGGGCGTGCTGGTCTCCCCCGGCAACCCGAAGCAGGCCGAGAAGGACGCCGGCTCCGGCGGTGTGCTGCCGGACGCCCCGCTCGCCTCCGACGACGCGTCCCGCAGGTGGCTGCTCGTGGGCGGCGGCGGCGCCGGCGCCCTGCTGGCCATCGCGGTGCTGTTCGTGGTGCTGCGCCGCCGTCGTCGCCTCGAGTCGCCGCGCACCGGCCGGTAAAGGTTCCCTCAGCCGCTCCCGGGGCGCTGGCCTGGCCGCCCCGGCGGGCTTACGCTCGCGGTGGCGCCGGTGACCTCGCCGCCGCCGCAGGAGACGGCGGACCGGTGTCGCAGGAGGAAGCGCGCCATGTCCGACATGTACGTCTCTGCGCTCGGTGCTCCCGCGCTCGAACACCCGAACGTGACGCTGCTGAAGGACGGCTACACGGCCTTCGCCAAGGGCGACACGGCCTTCATCCGCGGGCTGCTCGCCGAGAACGTCGTCCACCGCGTCCCCGGCCGCGGGCCCCTGTGCGGCGAGTACCGCACCCCCGAAGAGGTCCTGGACTTCTACGTCCGCCTGTTCGAACTGTCCGGCGGGACGTTCCGCGCCGAGCCCTACGCGGTGATGGCCAACGACGAGTACGGCGCCGCCCTCGTCCAGACCTACGCCGAACGTCCGGGCCGGGTCCTGGACGGCCGCTCGGTGGACCTGTTCCGCATCCGGGACGGGAAGATCACCGAAATCCGGACGCTGGCCGAGGATCAGTACGCCGACGACGCCTTCTGGTCCTGAGCCGGCGTGTCCCGGGCGGGCGCGTCCTCCCGCTCGTGCTCTTCCGTCTCGGCCCGTGCGTGGAGCGTCTCGACCTCCTCGCGGTCCGCGGCGTTCTCCGGGTTGCCGGCGTCGGCGGTGAGGACGACCAGCCGGGTCGCCGTCCACGCGGCGACGAACAGCGCGAACCGCGACGCGATGTTGATCCACACCATCAGCCCGACCAGCACGGCGAACGTCCCGTACACCGGGTTCTCCGTCACCCGCGCGACCAGCAGCGTCGCGATCTGCTTGAGCGCCTCGAAGCCGACCGCGCCGAACAGCGCGCCGCGGATGATCCGCCGCCACGGCGCCCGGGTCCCCGACAGCCGGGTGAACAGCACCAGGAAGATCACGGTGTTGAACATGATCGCGCAGGCGAGGGACAGCATCCGCAGGCCGGTGCCCGCGCCCGCCACGTCCTGCAGGCCGAACCACCCGAGGACGGTGCTGGTGGCGGACGTCGTGACCGTCGAGACCGCCATGCCGCAGATCAGGACCACGCCGAGGAACGCCAGGACGGCCAGGTCCCAGAACCGCTCGACGAAGAAGTTGCCGCCGCCACTGGGCTCGTTGCCCCAGATGTCGCGGAGCGACTCGCGCAGCACCTGCACCCAGCCCTGCCCGGTGATCAGCAGGGCCGCGAGACCGATGATCCCGACGGTCGTCTTGGACTGGGCGATCTCCTCGACCCGGATCTCTGCGGCCAGGCCGGGCAGCAGCGAGTCGACCGCCCGGACGAAGTAGGCGCGTGCCTGCGCGCTGACCCCCACGAGGTAGCCGAGCAGGGAGTACCCCAGCGCCAGCAGCGGGAAGAACGACAGGAAGGCGTAGCAGGTGAGGGCCGCGGCGAGCCGGTCACCGCGCCGCTCCTGATACCGCTGGAGCGCCCGGATGTGGTGGTCGAACCATCGCCAGCGTCCGCGGGCGTCGCGCAGCAGGTCCTTCACCTGGGCGAACAGGGACTCGCTTCGCCGCTGAACCCTGTTGATCGCCTGCCGCATGCACGCAACCTACCCAGCACGGCCCACCCGATACCGCAGACGGTAACCAATCATTGAACACGGCGTTGCCCGCGCATGCCCCGCTCACCACGCTCCGCTCGCCGTGTGCCGCTCACCGTGCGCTGACGTTGTCTCCGCTCACTGTGCGCCGGGTTCGGTGTGCCGGACGGGGCCGCCCTCGCCGAAGACGAAGTCGCACTGCGGGCGCCACACCCCGTCCACGCCGTGCTCGTAGAGCGAGAAGCCCCACACGTCGAAGTCGGCGCTGTAGCCGGCGAGTTCCTTGAACGCCCGGTCCATGACGTCGTCGGGCAGGTGGTGGGCGATGGTGACGTGCGGGTGGTACGGGAACGGCAGCGGCCGGGCCAGCGGGCCCGACAGAACCCTCGCCTGGACGCGCTCACAGCCGCCGATTCCTTCGGCCAGGGCCACGAAGACGACCGGGGATACCGGCCGGAACGTTCCGCTGCCGCGCAACTTGATCGGGAACGGCCGCTCGGTGCGGGCGATCTCCTGCAGATGGTTCTCGATGCGGTCCAGCGCGGGATCGGCCACCTCGGTCGGCGGGAGCAGCGTGATGTGCGTGGGGATCGCGGCGGCGAGGGGGTCGCCGAAGGACTCGCGCTTGGCCTGCAGGTGCGCGCCGTGCGGGTCGGGGATCGGGATGGCGACGCCGATCGCGCGGGCCCCGGCCCCGCGGTCGGCGTCGCGACAGACGCCGGGACCGTCGGAGGGATCGCCCTCCGCCGCGCCGCCGCCGCTCGCGGAGGGCACCTCCCCGGAGCCCTTCGCGTCGTCGTCGTGTGGCGAGCGGTCAGTGACCACGTCCCACGAATCCCACCCGGTCGCGGACGATCTCCATCGTCCGCACGGCGACCTTGGACGCGCGCCCGGCGCCGTGGGCGAGGAGCCGGTCGAGCTGCGCCTCGTCGTCCAGGAGCTTGAGCGTGCGTTCCCTGATCGGCGTGAACGTGTCGAGGACGAGCTGCGCGAGGTCCTTCTTGAACTGCCCGTAGCCGGAGCCCTCGTACCGGCGTTCCAGGTCGGGGATGGACGTGCCGTCCAGCGCGGAGTAGATCCGCAGCAGGTTGGTGATGCCGGCCTTCTTCTCCTCGTCGTAGACGACCTCGGAGCCGGTGTCGGTGACCGCGCGCATGATCTTCTTGCGCATCGGGCCGGGCTCCTCCAGCACGTCGATGATCCCCTGTGGGGAGGAGGCGGACTTGCTCATCTTCGCGTCCGGCTCCTGCAGGTCGGTGATCTTCGCGGCGCCCGGCGGGATGTGCGCCTCGGGCGGGACGAACGTCTCGCCGAACCGGTGGTTGAACCGCTGCGCGAGGGTGCGGGTCAGCTCCAGGTGCTGCCGCTGGTCCTCGCCGACCGGAACGCGCAGCGCCCGCTCTCCTGTGGGGGGACCCCCCACACCCCCCGGAACGGCCCGTGCCACTTCGCCGGGCTCGGGCGTGTAGAGCAGGATGTCGGCGGCCTGCAGGATCGGGTAGGTGAACAGCCCGACGCTCGTCCCGCTCGTGCCCTGCTTGGACGACTTGTCCTTGAACTGGGTCATGCGTCCGGCCTCGCCGAACCCGGTGATGCAGCTCAGCACCCACGCCAGCTCGGCGTGCTCGGGGACGTGGCTCTGCACGAACACGGTGGCGCGGTCGGGGTCGAGGCCCATCGCGAGGAGCTGCGCGACGGCGACCTTCGTGCGGCGGCGCAGCACCGCCGGGTCATGCTCGATCGTGATCGCGTGCAGGTCGACCACGCAGTAGAAGGCGTCGTGGGTGTCCTGCATCGTGACCCACTGCCGGAGCGCGCCCAGATAGTTGCCGAGGTGGAACGAGTCGGCGGTGGGCTGGATGCCGGACAGCACGCGGGGGGTGACCGCGGCGGCGTCGGTGGACGCAGCGGGGCTGGGTACTGGGCTGGACGCTTCGGGCATGTGCACGGACCGATTCTCTCAGGTGTCGCCGGAGGCTCCGCCGCCGGTGGCCCGGCCCTGTGCGGGGCCGGCGGCCCGGCCCGTCGCGGGGCCGGTCACCTGGCCGTTCGCCTGGCCGGTGGCGGCGTCGCCGATGGCCGCCCGCGGGGTCGCGGACGGGGTGCCCGGCGGCGCCGTGACGGCCTGCGGCGTCGCCCGCGGCATGACGCGCACGCGGGCCACCCGCCGGCCGTCCATCCGGGCCACCGCGAGGCGGCGGCCCGCGGCCTCCACCGAGTCGCCTTCGGCGGGCACGCGGCGCAGCACCGCCATGATGTGCCCGGCGACCGTCTCGTAGGGCCCGTCGGGCAGCCGGATGCCGGTCTCGTCGGCGAAGTCGTCCAGGTTGAGCAGGCCGTCGACCTCGACCACGCCGCCGTGCAGGCGCCGTGCCTGCGCGTCCTGCACATCATATTCGTCGCGGATGTCGCCGATGAGCTCCTCCACGAGGTCCTCCAGCGTGACGATCCCGGCGACGCCGCCGTACTCGTCCATGACGATCGCCAGGTGGCAGCCCTCACGGCGCATCTCCGACAGGACGGGCAGCACCCGTTTCGTGGACGGCAGGAACTTCACGGGCCGCACCAGCTCCCCCACCGGCACGTCCCTGGACGCTCCATCTGCAGCGCCGGGGCCGCCGGGCGGGTCGGGGACGAGCAGGTCGCGGATGTGCACGAAGCCGATCACCTCGTCGTGGGAGTCGCGGCAGACGGGATACCGCGAGTGGGGGCTGCCGGCGGCGATCCGCGCGGCGGCGGTCAGCGGGAGCGCCGCGTCCAGGAACTCCACCTCCGTCCGCGGCACCAGGACCTCGCGCAGCGGCCGCTCCCCCGCCGCGAACACCTCCCCGATCAGCGCCCGTTCCTCCGCGGTGAGCTGGGTGTTCTCCGCCACCAGGGCCCGCATCCGCTCGGCGGTGAGCTCCTCCCGGAGCGCGGCCGGGTCGCCGCCCGACAGCCGTACGACGAGGTTGGTGGAGCTCGACAGCAGCCAGACCAGGGGGCGCGCGAGAGTGCGTGCGGGGCCCGCGGGCGGCCGGGACGGCGTCCGGTCCATGGGTTCAGCCTTCCCCGTTCGGCGTTCCGGATAGCCTTGGACGGACCCCGCCGTTCCAGAGTCTCTACGTGGAGGTCCGTCAGTGAAGCTGCTCGTCACCGGAGGCGCCGGCTACGTCGGCAGCGTCGTCTCCGCTCTGCTCCTGGAGGCGGGGCACGAGGTCGTCGTCCTGGACGACCTGTCCACCGGGCACGAGGACGCCGTTCCGGAGGGCGCCCGGCTGGTGCGCGGCACGCTGCGGGACACGGCGGCGGACGTCCTCGGCGGCGCCGGGTTCGACGCCGTCCTGCACTTCGCCGCCAAGTCCCTCGTCGGCGAGTCGGTGGAGAAGCCCGGCCTGTACTGGGACAAGAACCTCGGCGAGTCGCTGGCGCTGCTGGAGGCGATGCGCGTCGCGGGCGTCCCGCGGATCGTGTTCTCCTCGACGGCCGCGACGTACGGGGATCCCGACTCGCCGGGGATCCTGGAGACCGACCCGACCCGCCCCACCAACCCCTACGGCGCGTCGAAGCTGGCGATCGACACGGCGCTGGCCGAGTACGCGCGGCTGCACGGCCTCGGCGGGGTCTCGCTGCGGTACTTCAACGTGGCGGGCGCCTACGGCCGGCTCGGCGAGCGGCACACCGTGGAGACCCACCTGATCCCGAACGTGCTGAAGATCGCGCAGGGTGACGGCGAGTCCGTGCGGCTGTTCGGCGACGACTACCCGACTCCGGACGGCACCTGCGTCCGCGACTACATCCACGTGGTCGACCTCGGCCGCGCCCACCTGCTGGCGCTGGACGCCTGCGCGCCGGGCACCCACCAGATCTTCAACCTGGGCAGCGGCACCGGCAGCTCCGTCCGGGAGGTCGTGGAGGTCTGCCGCGAGGTCACCGGCCGCGAGATCCCGGCGGAGGTCGCGCCGCGCCGCGCCGGCGACCCGGCCGTGCTGGTCGCCTCGTCCGAGAAGATCCGGTCGGAGCTGGGCTGGAAGCCCGAGCGGGACCTGCGCACCATGGTCGACGACGCGTGGACGTTCCTGCGGTCCCGATGACCGGCCCCGACGCGGCCTCCGCAGCGCTCACCGCGGCTCTCGCCACGGCGTTCACCGGGGTTTTCGGGCGGGAGCCGGAGGGTGTCTGGCATGCGCCCGGCCGGGTCAACCTGATCGGCGAGCACACCGACTACAACGACGGTTTCGTGCTGCCGTTCGCGCTGTCGCTCGGTGTGTCGGTGGCTGCGGCGCGGCGCGACGACGGCGTGATCGAGGTGCGGTCGCTGCAGGCCGAATCGACCCGGGCCCAGACCCACGTCACAGCTTCTGTGGACGGCGGGCCGGTCGTTTCCGAGGGATGGCCGTCCGACCACGCGTGGGCGGCGTACCCGGTCGGCGTGGCGCGGGTGCTGCGCGAGCACGGGACGGGCGGCGCGTCCCTGCTGATCGACTCCGACCTGCCGCAGGGCGCCGGGCTGTCCTCGTCCGCCGCCCTGGAATGCGCCACCGCCCTCGCCCTCTGCGACCTGCACGGGGTCGGGATCGACCGTCCCGCGCTGGCGCGGCTGGCGCAGCGCGCCGAGAACGAGCAGGTCGGCGTGCCGTGCGGGCTGATGGACCAGTCGGCGTCCCTGCTGTGCACGCCGGGGCACGCGCTGATGCTCGACTGCCGCAGCGGCCTGTCGTCGCAGGTCCCGTTCGCGCCCGCCGGCTCCGGCCTGACCCTCCTGGTCGTCGACACGCGCGCCTCCCACGCCCTGACGGGCGGCGAGTACGGACGGCGGCGCGCCGAATGCGAGGAGGCGGCGTCGCTGCTCGGCGTCGACGCCCTGCGCGACGTCAAGGACCTCGCCGGCGCCCTCGGGACGCTGCGCGATCCGGTGCTGCGCCGCCGCGTCCAGCATGTCGTCACCGAGAACCACCGCGTCGAGGCCGCCGTCGGGCTGCTGCGCGCCGGGGCCGTCCCGGAACTGGGCGCGATGCTGAACGCGTCGCACCTGTCGCTGCGCGACCAGTTCGAGGTGTCCTGGCCCGAGGCGGACACGACGGTCGACGCGGCCCTGCGGGCGGGTGCCCGCGGCGGCCGCATGGTCGGCGGCGGGTTCGGCGGGTCCGTGATCGTCCTGGCTCCCGCCGACCGCGCGGACAGGGTGCGGGACGCCATCGCCGCCGCCTACGACGAGCGCGGCTGGACGCCCCCGGAGTTCCTCGAAGCCGTTCCCTCCGGGGGCGGCCGCCGCGTCACTCCCGCATAGCGGACGTGATCTCGTCGCGGAGACGGGCGGCCTCCTCGGCGGGGCCCGTCTCGTCCAGGGCGCTGAAGCCGTCCACGGCGGCGGACGCGTGGGACGCCGCCTCGGGCAGCCGGCCGATCTGGGCCAGCAGGCGGCCCTGGTCGTAGGACACCAGCGCGGTCTCCCAGATGCGGGCGGGCTCGTTGTCCGGCGGCAGGCTCGCCAGCGCCGCGCGGGCCGCCTCCATCGCGGGAACGGCCTGGTCGCGCTCACCGCACCACAGCAGGCACATCGCGGCGCGGCGGCGGGCGCGGACCACGCCGTACGGGTCGCCGGCCTTCTCGAACGCCTCGGCCGCCGCGGCGAACCGCGCGGCGGCCTGCGCGTCCCTGTCGAGGCCCGTCAGGACCTCACCGGCCTCGTCGAGGAAGTGCGCGACCGCGCCGTGCTCGCCGTCCTCCGCGGCGTGCTCGGCGAGGGCCGCGAACGTCGCGGCGGCGTCCTCCTCGCCCATCTCCTTCTGCGCGTGCGCGAGGATCAGGCGGCAGCGCCGCCCCGCGTCGCGGTTGCGCCGGTCTTCAGGTGCGGACGGGCCCTCAAGGGCGGGCAGCGCCTCCTCGGCGGCCTCGGCCGCCTCCAGGAACCGGCCCGTGGACAGGTAGCCGGCGGCGAGGTCCACGCGCAGGTGGACGGCCTGCTCGTGCAGTCCCTCGGCCGTCCAGCCCGCGATGGCCTCGGCGAGGTCGGCGACGGCGTCCGCCGGACGGTCGCCCGCGAGCAGCGCGAGGCCCCGCTCCGAGTGCGCCGCCGCACGCATCGGCGACCCGGCGGGCAGCGCGGCGATCACCTCGTCGAGCAGGGCGAGCGTCTCCTCGTCGGCGGCGCCCTCGTGCCTCGCCAGAACGCGGGCGAGGAGCAGCATCGGCGTGGCGGCCTCCTTTACGCCACCGGAAGCGCGAGCGGCCTCCACGGAGCGGCGGAGCGCGGCGACGCCGTCGTCGGTCTGTCCGGCCAGCAGCAACGACCGCCCCCGCACGAACCACATTTCGCCCGCCCGGTCGGGGGCGTCGTCCGGGTCGACCCGGTCGAGGGCGGCGAGGGCGTCGGCGGGGCGGTCGCCTTCCACGTGCGCGTAGGCGAGCCGCAGCAGCGAGCCGGTGGCGTCGCCGTCCTCGGTGGGATGGCTCGCGAAATGCTCGGCGGCGGCCGTCATCTCCTCCAGCCCGCGTGGATCGCCCCGCTTCGCGCGCATCGCGCCGAGACGGCCGAGCGCGCGGTGGCGGCGCGTCTCGTCGCCCAGCTCGCCGAACAGCCGGGACGTCTCCTCCCAGCACGCGATCGCGCCCTCCTCGTCGCCGTCGAGGGCCCGTTCGACGCCCCGGCCGTCCAGGCGGCGGGCGTTCTGCAGCGGCGTCGGCTCGGCCGACTCGGCGAGGACGTCGAACCGCCGCCAGGCGGCGAGCGTGACGTCCACGTCCTCGTGGGTGCGGCGCCGGTCGGCGATGTCCAGGAGCGCGTCGAGGTCGTCCACGGACGTGACGTCCTCCGGCGGCGCGGGCGACGGCGCCGGGACGGGGCGGCGGTGGTGCGCGGCCAGCGGCAGGAACTCCACGAGCGGCTCCGCCGCCAGCGTGGCGCGCACCTTGTCGCCCTGGCGGGACGTGCCGTTCCGGTCGTCGAACCGGGCCGCCAGCATCGTCGCGCGCTCGGCCAGCTCGGCGCGCAGTTCGGGCAGCGGCACGTCCGCCGCCGGGCGGCCGTCCGACGCGGGACGGCGAACCGCCGCGCCGCCGTGCCCGGCCGCCGCGACGCGGTCCAGGACCAGCGCCGACGCGGCGGCGAACTCCATCTCCGAGTGCGGGCTAGGCGCCCGGTCCAGCCACCCGAGATGCCGCTGCACGATCTCCAGGCCCCGCGCCGCGTTACCGGTGATCGCGCAGAACTGCAGGTGCTCGGCGATGTCACCGAGGTCGGCGAGCCTGCCCCGGTGCACCCGGTACGCGCGGCGATGCGCGTCCGCCGCCTGCTCAGGGCGGCCCGTGTGCAGATACACCGGCAGCATCGCGGTCAGGACCGACTGCGGCTGCTCGTTGCACGACAGCTCCGAACTCAGCACGGGCGCGGCGATCTCGAACGCCTCCTCGTGCCGCCCGACCCGGGCGAGGTGACGGACCATGCCGGTCGGGTCACAGCCCTCACAGTCAGACAGCTCGTCCCGCTGGGCGGCGCGCCACTTGAGATACCAGTTGTCGGCCGCCCCGTCACCCACATGCTGCGCCACCACGTGGCGGCGCCGGTAGACGGCCTGGAGGCTGTGGCCACCGGCGAGGTAGCGGCGCTCCATGTCGTCCAGCAGGGCGTAGGTGCGGTCGAGGGGGATCTCGGGGAACAGCGTCAGGGACGACACCACCGCCTTCATCTGCCACAGCAGCACATGCGTCTCGTCGAACCGGCCGGGGTCGCGGTCATGCTCGGCGAGTGTCCGGCTGAACGTCGCGAAGGCCTTCGCGGGCTCGCCGCCGTACTGGTAGGCGTCGGTCAGCCGGGCCCGAACCCGGAACGCCAGCACGTCGTCACCGGCCGCCTCCGCGCGGCGCAGCGCGTCCTCCACCAGGATCGTGCGGGCCTCCCCGTAGGGCAGCTCGTCCGCCTGTGTCATCAGCGCGGCGACATCGTCAATGCTCACTGGGGCGCCTCCGGGGTGTGGACGGCCCACTCCAGCAGGCCGATGAACGAACGGTTCAGGACCGCCGTGTCGGCGGGCCGCAGCGGATGGTGGCCGAGCAGCAGCGCCTGCCCGTACAGCGCCTGGACGGCCAGTTCGACCGGCCCGTCCTCACCGAGGGACGTGACGCGCCGCGCCAGCGGATTGCGGTGGTTCAGCACCAGCTGCGGGCGTTCGACGCCGCTCGTGGCGCCGACCGCGCCGAGCACGTCCGCCCACAGCTCGTCCGCCTCGTCCCGCGCCCGCGACAGCTCCTCGCGGAACTGCGCGTCACGGCTGGTCAGGTACAGGGCGGGCAGCGACGCCGGGTCGAAGTCGCGGATCACCACCTCGCAGCCGAGCCGCTCCACCGCCCGCTGCGCCGCCGCCAGGAAGGGCCGCAGCGCCAGCTCCGCCGCCGGGTCGAGGACACCGAACGTCGTGGTCAGCTCCGCCGCGTCCAGCCTGGCGAGGCGGATGTCGGGGTCGAGGTCGGGCAGCCGCTCGATGATCTCGGTGTCGTGGACGTAGCCGCCGTTGACGAGCCCGACCCCCTGCGCCCCCGCGACCGCCGACAGCCGCCGGAACTCGTCGACGCTCGCGGTGAACCGGCCGTCCGGGTGCCGCCGGCGGAACTCGGCCAGCGTCATCGGACCGGCGGACGTCTCGTACTCCAGCCGGCGGTCGACGATCCGCAGCATGTCGTCGTCGTGCAGGGCCATGGCCTTCACGCCGAGCTGGTGCAGCCGCAGGAACCCGCGCAGCCGCGCCGGGTCGGTCTCAGCGAGCCGCACGAGCCACTGCCGCAGGACGTCCCCGAGCCCCTCCCGCGTGGCGTCGAGCAACTCGTCCTCATAAAGCGCCTCGCGGCTCGCCGTGGGCCGCAGCTCGCCCGCGTCCACGACAGACCGCGCGAAGAACGCCCACTCGGGCAGCAGCCCCTCGACGCTCTCGGCCAGCAGCATCCGCTTCAGATAGACCCGATGAGCGGCACGCGCGGTAGGCGAAACCGCCTGGGGCAGGATGAACGCCACCCCGTTCAGCCCCGCCACCGGCACATCCAGATCGACAACATCGAACGGCGTGAACCCGTACAGCTCCTCGCAGTACTTCTCCAGCGCCCGCTTCCGCGCCGCCGGATCACGATGGGACGCCCGCCACGGCGGCCCGTCCCCGGTAACCGGCACGCCGTCAACGGTGAGCTCAACAGGAAGCAGCGACCCGTACGTCCGTGCGAGCTCCGCCACGACCACCGGACTCAGCAGCTCGCCCGCCCCTGGCCGCGCCCGCAGCGTGACGGTCGTGCCCGGCTCGTCCCGCTGCCCCGGCTCAACGCGGTAGCTGCCCTCGGAACGCCCCGTCCACCGGACGGCCTCGCCGCCCCGCGCGGACCGCGTCACGACCTCGATCTCGTCCGCGACCAGGAACGCCGACAGAAGCCCGATCCCGAACTGCCCCAGAAAGTCATGCCGGGCGAACCCCAACTCGTCCCGCTTGGACGACCGCCCGATGGTCGCCAGGAGCGCATGAACCTCGCCTTCGGTGAGCCCCACACCGTCATCGTGGACCCGCAGCGTCCCGCCACCGGTCTCGATGATCACCCGACCGCCGCCGCCACCCCGCGCGGTGATCGCGTCCACCGCGTTCTGCAGCAGCTCCCGCAGGTACACCCGCGGACTCGCGTACAGATGCCGGCTCAGCAGATCCACGACCCCCCGCAGATCCACCTGAAATGCCTGTTCCGCCACCAACGCCCTCCTGATCACCTCATGAGCGATCCCACACCCTAGCGACCGCCACGACCACTTCAGATCGTTTTCCGTACGCCGGCAGTTCGACTGAGCGACGCCCAGGCCGAGGCGATGGCCTACCCGTTGTCCGAGGCCCACGCCGCGATGCTCCCGCAGCGGACGCTCCGCACCACCGACGCCGGCGTCTACGCACGGCCGGACGCCGCCCTGGCCGGGCAGATCAGATACGACCCGTACTTCCAGGACAGCATCCCGGCGGTGGCCGATATCCAGTGCCCCGCCCTGTTCCTCCTGGCCACCGAGAACCTGCCCGGCCTCCCGGGCCGCGTCGGCGCACTCATGCCGGCCCTGCGCGCGGGAATCCGCCGCGACCTGCTACCCCTCACGGCCGACCGGCCACACCTGCGCGTCCTCGAACTACCCGCCAGCCACAACATGGTCGCCGAACGACCGGAAGAGATCGCCCGAGCCGTCCGGAGCCATGACCCGAGGCCGACGGCCCGGCGGGCCTGACCGGCCACTCCCGGAACCTCAGGTGCGGGCCACCCTCCGGGGGAAGATCACTGCGGTCAGCCAGACGGCGAGGACGATGAGCCCGGCACACCAGAGCAGGCCGACCCAGAGTTCGGACCCCGGCGTCCCACCGTTCAGCAGCGCGCGCGAGGTGTCGATGATCGGCGTCATCGGCTGATGCTCGGCGATGGGCCGCAGCCAGGCGGGCATGGTCTCCACGCGTGCGAAGCCGCTCGAAACATAGGGCAGGAAGAGGAGGATGAAGCCGTAGCCGTTGGCGGCCTCGGCCGATCCCGCCACCATCCCGAGCATGGCGAACACACATGTGATCACCAGGATCCACAGGGCGATGACCCCCACTGCGCCGAGGAACTCCAGGACGGTCGCGTCGGTGCGGAAGCCGACGGCGAAGCCCACAAGGAGGACCACGGCGGTGGCCAGCAGGTTGCGCACCATCGACGACGCCGTGTGTCCCAGCAGCACGGTCACGGAGGGGAACGGCATGGTGCGCAGCCGGTTCATGAATCCGGTCGTCATGTCGTTGCTGACCACGACGGAGGTGTAGGAGGCCCCGAAGCCCGCCGCGATCAGGGCGATGGCCGGCAGGACGAAGGCCAGGTACGCCTCGCGCGCCCCGGCCGCGTCGTCGCCCTGCCCGACGTTCATGGCGCCGCCGAGGACGTAGGTGAAGATCAGCATGAGCATGACGGGCAGGAGGATCGCCATCAGCACCGACTCGCCGTCGCGGAAGGAGTGCTTGAGGCTGCGGACGGTGAAGACGCGCAGGCCGACGAGGAAACCGGCGCCGCGGGCCGGAAGGTGCGGCGGCGCGGTGGTCACCGTCGTGGAGGTCATGATGTCTTCCCTCCGGTGAGCTGGAGGAAGACCTCGTCGAGGGTGGGCCGGCGGACCGTGATCTGGACATCGGGCCGTTCGGAGGCCAGGGCGGCGAGGTGCCGGGAGATCTCCAGGGCCGAGCCACGGGTGGCGAGCTTCTCGGTCACCTTGCCCTGGTCGTCGTGCAGTTGGATGGTCGAGCCGCCCACGCGTTCCTTGAGCTGCGACGCGGTGCCGGCGGCGACGATGCGCCCGCCGTTCAGGACCATGATCCGGTCGGCCAGCACGTCGGCCTCTTCGAGGTACTGGGTGGTGAGGAAGATCGAGGTGCCGTCCCCGGCCAGGGCGGTGATCTCGTTCCACAGCGTCTGGCGGCTGCGGGTGTCCAGGCCGGTGGTGGGCTCGTCGAGGAAGATCAGCCTCGGCCGCGCGATGAGGCCGGCCGCGATGTCGAGCTTGCGGCGCATGCCGCCGGAGTAGGCGCTCACCCGCTTGCCGGCCGCCGGGGTCAGCTCGAAGCGGTCGAGCAGGTCGGCGGCACGGCCGGCGGTGTCACGACGGGACAGACCGAACAGGCGCCCCATCATGTGCAGGTTCTCGATCCCGGTGAGCCGTTCGTCCACGGCGGCGTACTGCCCGGTCAGCGAGATCAGGCCCTGGATCTTCTTCCTGTCCCGGCGGACGTCCAGGCCGAGGACGCGGGCGGCGCCGGAGTCGAAGGGCGTCAACGTGGACAGGATGTTGACCAGCGTGGTCTTCCCGGCGCCGTTGGGCCCGAGGAGCGCATGGATGCCCGGCGGGAGGGTCAGGTCGAGGCCCTTCAGCACCTCGGTGTCCCCGAAGCCCTTGGTGAGCCCGTCGAGCTCGATGAGAGGATCTGCGTATCGCATACACTGATTATGTCATACACAGTTTATTTCATACGCAGTACGTCGAGGGGCGGCCGTCAGGAGCGGAGTGAGAACATCAGGAACGTGACCGACACGACCGAGACCGGCCTACCGCGACCCCTCGCGATCGCCTGGGGCATGCAGGAAGCCCCGCAGCGCGGGCCGGCCCGCGGGCTGAGTCACGCGCGGATCGTCGCCGCCGCCATCGAGATCGCCGACGCCGAAGGACTCGGCGCCGTGACCATGCAGGCGGTGGCGAAGTCGCTGGACTTCACCAGCATGTCGCTCTACCGGTACGTCTCCAGCAAGGAAGACCTCCTGCGCCTCATGCAAGACGCCGCGGTGTCCTCCACCGAGGAGATCGAACTGCCGGACGACTGGCGCGCGGCACTGAGAACCTGGGCGGGCAAGATCCGGGACGCCTACCGCGCCCATCCCTGGGTGCTCGAGATCCCGCGCGGGCAGATGGCCGTCCTGATGCCCGCCACGGTGCGCGCCGCCGACATCGGGCTCGCGGCGCTGTCGGGCCTCGGCCTCGCCGACGACGAGAAGATCGCCGCCATCCTGCTCATCTCCCAGCACGTCGCCGCCATGGTGGAACTGGAGATGTCCCTCGCCGACGAGGGCGGGGTCGCCATCACCCCGGACGGGGTGGACAAGCTGCGCGAGGCCATCACCGCCGACCGCTTCCCGCACCTCGCCCCCATCATGGCGGCCGGAGGCTACGTCACCGGCGACGAGCCGGCGACCGAACCGGGCGTGGACGCCGAATACGAGTTCGGCCTCGACATGCTCATCGCCGGCCTCGAATCCCTTGAACAACGACGTCACCCGAAATAGACGAAACCGCCCCCCGAGGGCGACACACTGTGGCTGGACGAGCCGACTCGTCTGGTGTGACGACACGAGCGAGCCCCGGACCCACACCGGTCCGGGGCTCGTTCTCGGGAGTACTAGATGAGGCCGAGTTTGCGGACGGCGTCGCGTTCCTCCGCCAGCTCGTTGACCGATGCATCGATGCGGGTGCGGGAGAAGTCGTTGATGTCCAGGCCCTGGACGATCTCCCACTTGCCGTCCTTCGCGGTGACCGGGAGGGACGAGATGAGGCCCTCGGGGACGCCGTAGGAACCGTCCGACACGACCGCCATGGACGTCCAGTCGCCGTCGGCGGTGCCGTTGACCCAGGTGTGCACGTGGTCGATGGCGGCGGACGCGGCCGACGCCGCCGACGACGCGCCGCGCGCCTCGATGATCGCGGCGCCGCGCTTGGCGACGGTCGGGATGAAGTCGTTCTCCAGCCAGGTCTGGTCGTTCACCGTCTCGGCGGCGTTCTTGCCGGCGATCTCGGCGTGGAAGATGTCGGGGTACTGGGTGGCGGAGTGGTTGCCCCAGATCGTCAGCTTGCGGATGTCGGCGACGGAGACGCCCGCCTTCTTGGAGAGCTGGGCGAGGGCGCGGTTGTGGTCGAGGCGCGTCATCGCGGTGAAGCGGTCGGCCGGGACGTCCGGCGCGTGCCGCTGGGCGATCAGCGCGTTGGTGTTGGCCGGGTTGCCGACCACCAGGACCTTGATGTCGCCGGCGGCGCCCGCGTTGATCGCCTCGCCCTGCGGCTTGAAGATGCCGCCGTTGGCCTCCAGCAGGTCGCCGCGCTCCATGCCCTTCGTCCGCGGCCGGGCCCCGACCAGCAGCGCCACGTTCGCGCCTTCGAACGCCCCGGTCGCGTCGTCGAAGATGTCGATGCCGGACAGCAGCGGGAACGCGCAGTCGTCCAGTTCCATCGCGGTGCCCTCGGCGGCCTTCACCGCCTGCGGAATCTCCAGCAGCCGCAGGCGTACGGGTACGTCCGGGCCCAGGAGGTGCCCGGACGCGATGCGGAACAGCAGCGCGTAGCCGATCTGGCCCGCGGCGCCGGTAATGGTAACGGTGACTGGGGTGCGAGTCATGCGTCCTTCTCCTGCTGTGACCTGACGGGCTCAGGCGGCCATCCTTCGAACCCGACCGCCCGAGAGTCCGCCGCCGCACGGATTCTCTCGCCGTCGAGATATTTCCGTGGCTCAGGCTATCGCGCGTCCCCCGCCCGTCTCCCGCCAGGTGCGCCACCCGGCATGGCGAACGTCCCCGAGCACGCGGAAGGCCGCCCCGGACGTGTCCGAGGCGGCCCTCATCCCCGCGTGCGGGGGGACCACGGAACTGAGACCCCGCCGACGACGCGGGAGGGATCAACCCCAGCGGGGAGCGTTCAAGCGAACACTAACCGTTGATCTTCTTCTGCAGGTTGGTGTCGAGGGCTTCGAGGAATTCCTGCGTGGTCAGGAAGGGCGTGCTGGCCCCGACGAGGAGGGCCAGGTCCTTGGTCATCTGGCCGGCTTCGACCGTCTCGATGCAGACCTTCTCCAGGGAGCGCGCGAAGTCGGTCACCTCGGGCTGGCCGTCGAGCTTGCCGCGGTGTTCGAGGCCGCGGGTCCAGGCGAAGATCGACGCGATCGGGTTGGTCGACGTCGGCTTGCCCTGCTGGTGCTGCCGGTAGTGCCGGGTCACCGTGCCGTGCGCGGCCTCGGCCTCGACGGTGCGGCCGTCGGGGGTCATGAGGACGGACGTCATGAGGCCGAGGGAGCCGAAGCCCTGCGCGAGGGTGTCGGACTGGACGTCGCCGTCGTAGTTCTTGGCGGCCCAGACGAACCCGCCCTCCCACTTCAGCGCGGCCGCGACCATGTCGTCGATGAGCCGGTGCTCGTAGCTGAGCCCCTTGGACTCGAAGTCGGCCTTGAACTCGGACTCGTAGATCTCTTGGAAGAGGTCCTTGAACCGGCCGTCGTAGGCCTTGAGGATCGTGTTCTTCGTCGACATGTACAGCGGCATCCCGCGCTCCAGCGCGTACCGCATCGTCGCCCGCGCGAAGTCGCGGATCGAGTCGTCGTAGTTGTACATGCCCATGGCGACGCCGCCGCCGGTGAACTTGGCGACCTCCATCTCGAGGGGCTCGCCGCCGTCCTCGGGGGTGTAGGTGAGCATCACCGTGCCCGGGCCGGGGACCACGAAGTCGGTGGCCTTGTACTGGTCGCCGTGCGCGTGGCGGCCGATGATGATCGGCTTGGTCCAGCCGGGGACGAGCCGGGGGATGTTGGAGCAGATGATCGGCTCACGGAACACCACGCCGCCCAGGATGTTGCGGATCGTCCCGTTCGGGGACCGCCACATCTTCTTCAGGCCGAACTCCTCGACGCGCGCCTCGTCGGGGGTGATGGTCGCGCACTTGACGCCGACGCCGTGCTCTCGGATCGCGTGGGCGGCGTCGATCGTGACCTGGTCGTCCGTGGCGTCACGGTGTTCCATTCCCAGGTCGTAGTACTTCAGGTCCACATCGAGGTAAGGCAGGATCAGCTGGTCCTTGATGAATTTCCAGATGATCCGCGTCATTTCGTCGCCGTCGAGTTCGACGACCGGGCCCGCTACTTTGATCTTGGGCATGCTGCTGCTGTCCCTTTCCTACACCTGGCCAGCGGTGAGCCCTCGCGTCCTCGGTGGGCGTGGCGGTGTCGGGCCGCCGGGACACCCCGGACGAAAGGGACTCGGTCCTTGTAAGGCTCAACTGGCAAGGCTAGCCGAGGCGCTCAGGAGGTCTAGACCTGGCCCGGGCCTTCCGGCGGTCCATGACCGGTCTCACCTGGGACGACGCGTCCGCCCGGCGGACCGGCCCGGCGTCCGGCGATGAGAAGCTTCACACCGCGCACCACCAGGGCGAGCAGGATCAGCACGCCGAAGGCGCCCGCGAGGACGAGCCCGGTCTTGTTCATCGGAGGGACGCTCAGCGACACGAACGCGACCATTTCGCCGAGGATCACGAGCGTCCAGCAGTCGATGGACCTGCTGCGGACGGCGAGCGGGCCGAGCTGGGACTCCGGCAGCAGGAGCCGCGCGAGCGCGCCGATGAGCAGCGCGGCCGCCATCAGGCCGGATCCCTTGCGGAAGTAGTTGAAGGCGCAGAGCGTGAGGCCGGCGCCGACACCGCTGAGCACGATCAGGTAGGGCAGCTGCGCGAGCCAGTGCGGCGCGGCCCCTCTTCCGCGCGGCGCCCTGCGCCGCCGCCGGTGCACCTGGGTGCTCATGGTCCGTCCTCCAGCCCCCGCCCGCCGCCATTCAAAGGACGAGCTCCGCTCGGCTCATTTCACGGTATAGGCATTCGGGTCCCGGCACGACTCGACCGGTGGACCTCTCGCCGGGGACGGTGTTCGTCCGCGGCCGCACATCGCGGTGATCATCCGCAGGTCCGGGGACGTCCGGCTTGTCGGACGAGACGGAAAAGTGGGTGGGACGAGAGGGGCCGGGGGGATGCCGGAGAGGCCCGAATCCCCTGCGCCATCGGTGCTACTCGCCAGTAGGAGGGTGTGACGGTGACGCGCCCGGGTAACCCGGCAGACAGGGGTCGCTAACTAGCTGGGAGGACTGCCGTGGAGGGGCCGTTCATGCGGATCGAGGACAGCGGGCTGGTGGTGCCGCTGCGCCCCGACGTTACGACGGTCGGGAGAGGGAGAGGAGTCGACATCCGCCTCGACGACCCGAGTGTGTCCCGATTGCACGCAGAGATCGTCCGACGCGGTCCGTACGTCTACGTGGTGGACATGGGCCTGTCCCGCAATGGGACCCGAGTCAACGGCAGGCCGATCGCCCGCCGTGTCCTGGAGGACGGTGACGTCGTCAGCTTCGGCACGGCGCGCTGCCGGATGGGGGGCATCCCCCGTGAGGAGGTCGACCCGGACGTCGAACTGCGGCGTGCCGTCGCACCCGAGCTCACCCGCCGCGAGGTCGACGTGCTGACCTCGCTCTGCCGTCCCGCACTGTCGGACGAGGCGTTCGTGGCCCCCGCCACGGCACGCGACATCGCCGGCGAACTGGTGGTGACGGAGGCGGCCGTCAAGCAGCATCTGCTGCGCCTCTACCAGAAGTTCCGGATTCCCGAGGGCGCCAACCGGCGCACGCGGCTCGCCAACGAGGTCATCGCCATGGGCCTCGTCCGGCCGCTGCCGCCGGTGCACGTCCCGCAGGGCCGCCCACCGATGGACGGGCGGGTCCCCGGGGTCCGGGGCACGGCCGAGACCCGCAGGGCGGGAGCGGGACACGGCCACGTCAACGGCCCGAACCGCGCGGCGCCGAGCGCGGCGGGACGGAGGGCGAGCTGAGGTGAACCTGCGGTCGCCCTCTCCGGCAGCGCGACATGAGGGCGATCGCTGAACCGGCCCGTACGGGGCCGCGCAAGTGACGGCGCGGCTCCGTTCGGCGCAGGAGCGGTATCCGCGCAGGCCGCCACCGGGGTGCTGGTGGCGGCCTCCGCATGTCGGGCGGCTCGCGGGTCGGGGCGGTTCGCGGGTCAGGCGAGCCGTTGCTCGGCGGCCTCCACGACATTCGCGAGCAGCATCGCGCGGGTCATCGGGCCGACACCGCCCGGGTTCGGCGCGACCCAGCCGGCGACGTCGCGGACGTCGGCGGCGACGTCCCCGGCGAGCTTGCCGTCCACACGGGACACGCCGACGTCCAGGACGGCGGCGCCGGGCTTGACCATGCCGCCGGTGATGAGGCCGGGAACCCCGGCGGCGGCCACGACGATGTCGGCCTTGCGGGTGTGCTCCGCCAGGTCGCGGGTCGCGGTGTGGCAGAGGGTGACGGTCGCGTTCTCGGTGCGGCGGGTCAGCAGGAGGCCGAGCGAACGCCCGACGGTGATGCCGCGGCCGACGACGGTGACCTCGGCGCCCTTGATCGGAACGTCGAAGCGGCGCAGCAGCTCGATGATGCCCTTCGGCGTGCACGGCAGCGGGCCGGGCTGCATGAGGACGAGCCGCCCGAGGTTCGTCGGGTGCAGGCCGTCGGCGTCCTTGGACGGGTCGATGCGTTCCAGCACGCGCTGCTCGTCCAGGCCCTTCGGCAGCGGAAGCTGGACGATGTAGCCGGTGCAGGCGGGGTCGGCGTTCAGTTCGGCGACGGCGCGCTCCACGTCGTCCTGGGCGGCGGTGGCGGGCAGGTCGCGGCGGATGCTCTCGATGCCGACCTCGGCGCAGTCACGGTGCTTCATGTTGACGTAGGAGTGGCTGCCGGGGTCGTCGCCGACGAGGACCGTGCCGAGACCGACGGTCACGCCGCGGTCGCGGAGCGCCTCGACGCGTCCCTTGAGGTTCGAGCGGATCTCGGCGGCCGTGGCCTTGCCGTCCAGAATCTGTGCCGTCATGCGTACCTCCGCGTGGTCTCGCCAGGGCCCGGGCCCGGCTCCAGAGCCCGGCCGCGATGGGGTCCCGTCCACCCAGGCGCGCGGTGTCCGGACTGTCGTTCGCTCCCCGGTGGTGATCCACCTTGACCGCGCCAGTCGCGTGAAAGACCCATGGTAACCGGCCCGCCCGCGGCCGAGTGGCACGCGGAAACCGGCGCCAGGTGGCTCTGCCGGGTGCCGTCCCCGCGCTTCCAGCGCGATCCGCACGAGTCATGGCACGCGTCACGAACGGTCCGAGCGGCGCGGCTCCCACTGAGCGCTCGGTCTCCGGGGGGTTCAGTCCTCGGAGGAGCCCTGCCGCCAGGCGATCAGGCGGTCGGTGCCGTGCCAGCCGAGCTGGGCGGCGAGGACCGCCGCGAGGAAGGCGGCGATCAGGCCGATCATCTGCCGCGACTCCATCAGCAGCGTGTCCGCCCGGTAGACCACGCTCAGCATGAGCGTCAACAGCACATCCATCGCGCCAGCCTTTCAACAATGGAACAGCCGCGCAGGGGTCAAGAAGCGGTCATGAGGCGCGGCCAGGCCGAGGCTACCCGCACGAAACCGTGAAGTCGCAGCCTCAAACCCGGTGCGGCGGTGTTCTCCGCCACACCGGGCCCACACCCGATCAGCGGCCGGTCAGTGGAAGAAGTGGCGGACACCGGTGAAATAAAGGCTGATCCCGGCCTTCTCCGCGGCGGCGATCACCTTGTCGTCGTTCACGGACCCGCCGGGTTCGACGACCGCCCGCACGCCCGCCTCGGCCAGCACCTCAAGGCCGTCCGGGAACGGGAAGAACGCGTCGGACGCGCCCACGGCGGACGCGGCGCGCTCCGCTCCGGCCCGAGCGACCGCGAGCTTGGCGGAGTCGACCCGGTTGACCTGGCCCATGCCGACGCCGACGGTGGCGCCGTCCGCGGCCAGCAGGATCGCGTTGGACTTCACCGAGCGGACGGCTCGCCACGCGAACGCCAGGTCGGCGAGCGTGCCCTCGTCCGCGGCGGCGCCGGCCTTCAGCTCCCAGGTGGACGGGTCGTCACCGCCGGCGTCCACGCGGTCGACCTCCTGCAGCAGGACTCCGCCGTCGATCCGCCGGTACTCGGCCGCGTTCGCGGGGCCCTGCGGGCAGCGCAGCAGCCGGATGTTCTTCTTGCGGGTCAGGACCTCCAGGGCGCCGTCCTCGAACGCGGGCGCGACCAGGACCTCGGTGAAGATCTCCGCGACCTGCTCGGCCATCGCGACGGTGACCGGCCGGTTCACCGCGATCACGCCGCCGAACGCCGACAGCGGGTCGCAGGCGTGCGCCCTGCGGTGCGCCTCGGCGACGTCCGCGCCGACCGCGATGCCGCACGGGTTGGCGTGCTTGATGATCGCGACGGCGGGTTCGGTGAAGTCGTGGGCGGCGCGGCGGGCGGCGTCCGCGTCCACGTAGTTGTTGTAGGACATCTCCTTGCCGTGGAGCTGCTCCGCCCCGGCCAGGCCGCCGCCGGAGGCGTCGGTGTGAGGCCGGGGGCGGGCCCCCGTCAGGGGGCTGGAAAGATACAGCGCGGCGCGCTGGTGGGGGTTCTCGCCGTAGCGGAGGACGTTCGCGCGCTCCCACGTCACGCCGATGAAGTCGGGCCACTGCGCTTCGGCGGCCGTCTCGTCCGGCGCGTAACTGCTCGCGAACCACGACGCCACCGCCACGTCGTAGGACGCGGTGTGCGCGAAGGCGCGCGCGGCTAGGCGGCGCCGCTCCTCCAGCGTGAAACCGCCGCCCTTCACGGCGTCCAGGACGGTCCCGTAGGCGGACGGGTCGACGATGACGGAGACGCTCGCGTGGTTCTTCGCGGCGGCGCGGACCATCGTCGGGCCGCCGATGTCGATCTGCTCGACGCACTCGTCCGGCTCGGCGCCCGAGTCGACCGTGTCGGCGAACGGGTACAGGTTCGCCACGACGAGGTCGAACGGCTCGACGGCCAGGTCGTCCAGCTGCTGGAGGTGGTCCGCCTTGCGGCGGTCGGCGAGCAGGCCCGCGTGCACCTTCGGGTGCAGGGTCTTGACCCGGCCGTCCAGGCATTCCGGGAACCCGGTGAGTTTCTCCACCCTCATCACCGGGACACCGGCGGAGGAGATCCGCCCCGCCGTCGACCCGGTCGAGACGATCTCCACGCCCGCCTCGTGCAGGCCCCGGGCCAGCTCCTCCAGCCCGGTCTTGTCGTACACGCTGATCAGTGCGCGCTTAATCGCCACCCGACTCACCGGCCGAGCTCCCCTCTTGATCGGACGAACCGCCGCCGAGCGAGCCGCCGCCGGACGGATCACTGTCAGACGGACCTCTGTCAGACGGATCACTACAGGTCCTGCACTTCATCGAGACCCGCCTGCCGCGCACGGTCCAGCCGTCGCGGGCCAGCCGTCCGACGACGTCGACCAGGAGCCGGCGCTCCACCCGCTTGATCCGCTCGTGCAGGGAGTCCTCGTCGTCATGCCAGCCCACGGGAACGGTCTCCTGGGCGATGACGGGTCCGGTGTCCACGCCTTCGTCGACGAAGTGAACCGTACAGCCCGTCACCTTCACCCCGTACGCCAGGGCGTCCCGTACGGCGTGCGCGCCGGGGAACGACGGCAGCAGCGCCGGGTGGGTGTTGACCGTCCGGCCACCGAACGCCGCCAGGAAACACGGCCCGAGGATCTTCATGAACCCGGCGGAGACCACCAGGTCCGGCTCGTACTTCGCGACCGCCTCGGTCAGCGCCGCGTCCCAGTCGCCCCGAGAAGGGAAATCGGGGACGCAAACGGTGAAAGTGGGCAGACCGGACCGTTCGGCGCGAGCGGTTCCGCCGGTATCGGGACGGTCCGCCCCCACGGCCACCACTTTCGCCCCGTAGGCTGGATCCGCGCACGCGTCGAGCAGCGCTTGTAGGTTGGTCCCCGCGCCGGAGACGAGGACGACGAGCCGGGCGGACACCATGACTCCCTGGTGGACGGCGGGGTTGTGCTCGGGCCACCACGAAGCCTATCGGGCCGGTTCGGCGCACCTTGAAAGCAGACCACGCGGAGAACGGACCACGCGGACATCCGCCCCAGGCCAGGAGGAACGAACGTGAGCGAGCAGCCGGGCCCTCCGGCCCAGCCCGAAGACCGCCCCGACGGGCGGCCGGCGGGGCGGCCGCCCGCGGGACCGCCCAAGTCGCGGCAGACCGGCTGGCGGGCCCTGTGGCTCGGCGGCATCGCGCTGCTGACCGCGGTCTTCTTCTACCCGCTGGGCCTCGTCCTGGGCGTCGCGGCGCTCGTCGTGGGCATCCGGGCCCGCCGGGCCGCGCGCCGCGGAGGAGACCCCGCCCCCGGCGCCGTCCCCGGCATCGTGCTCGGCTCGATCGGCCTGGTGTTCTCGGTGCTGTCGGTCTCTCTGACGATGTTCCTTTGGTCGGAGCTGAGCGGCTACCAGAACTGCCTCAGCACGTCCAACACCGGCACCGACAAGCAGGCCTGCCGGGACGAGTACTACCCCAAGATCGAGGACAAGCTCGGCCTGCCGCGGGGCAGCATGGACCAGTACGGCGACCTGCTCTAGCCGCCCTGCTCACCTTGCCCTAGTCGTCCCGCTCGAACTCTTCGCGCTCTTCGCGCAGGACGTAGATCGCGCCGCCGCGGTTCTCGGTACGCCCGGGGTCCTCGCGAGGGAGCGGGACGGACGGCTCCCCGGGCCGCGGCTCGTCCACCGGGCCAGGCGGGCCGGCCGGGTCGTCAAGGTCGGCCGGGTCGTCCATGAGGTGGCCTTCGACGACGACCGTGCCGTCGCTCGGCGGCGGGGCCGGCTTCCGCTCGGGCCGCTCTTCGGCCAGGTCCGGCAGCGGATCCGCCTTCCGGCGGGCGGGACGGCGCGGCGTGAGGACGGGATCGGCCTCCTCGAACTCCAGCGGATCGGGCGCGTACGGGGCCCTGGGCGCGGGCCGGGGCTCGCTCTGATAGTCGTCGGGGACGGGCGCGGACAAGGGCAAGGGCGCCGGAGCCCGCCGCGCACCCGCACGCCCCTTCGTGCTTTCCTTCGCGCGCTCCTTCTGCCGTTTCCTGGGACGTCTCCCGGGTTTGGACGCCGCGCGGACAGGGCGGCGCAGGATCATCGTGTTCGCCGCCCAGGCCGCGATCGCCGCGGAGATGCCGACCTCAAGCGCCGCCAGCAGCCCGACCTGCCAGGCCGAGGGACCCACGGTCGCCATCCGCCCCCCGCCGAGCGGCCCGCCCGACAGTGCGCTCAGCAGCGCCACCACGGCGCCGGTGAGCGCCCCGGACACGAAACCCCACATCGGTGCCCCCTCCGACACCGGTGCGGGCAGTGAGCGGATCGTGAGGACGCCGCCCACCGCGCCGGCGACGAACGGCGCGGCCAGCGCGAGCAACGAGATCGCGGGCGCCGGGCCGGGGTCGGGCAGCGCCGCGAGCGGCGGGAACGCCGGGACGGCGTCCAGGAACACCCCGGTCGGCGACACGCTCGTCCCGGCGCCGACGGAGAAGCCCGGCCCGACCGCGTACGCCATCCCCCAGATCACCGCGTTCGGCAGGAACGCCAGTTCCACCAGCAGCAGGAGCACACCGCCGACGACACCGGGGGCGAGAAGGTCGTACAGGTGGTCGGCGTCCGGCATGTTCACGGCGAGCGACGCGCCCACCAGCAGCGCCCCCGACGCCAGCAGCACGGCCAGCGACCCCGCCACGCCGATCACCAGCGACCGCGGTCGGTCGGGCAGCAGCCGCAGCAGCGCGCCGAGCCCGGACCGGACCCGCTCCCCCCGCGCCTGCGCCGCCACCTGCGCCGCGACGACGGCCCGCGCGGCGCCCAGCCCGCCCGCGATGACCGCGACGAGGAACCCCCCGAGGAGCGCCTGCCACGCCGACGGCCGGACCTGCGGGGACGCCGCCGCCAGCGCGAGCAGCCCGGCCAGCCCGGCGTACGGGGCGGCCAGCGCGACCGCGACGTGCACGACCGCCTTCCGTGGACGATGCGGCAGCCCGGCGGCCCGGATCATCCATCCACCGCCGCGATACAGCAGGGCCCCCGGCAGGACCAGCACACCGAGCGGCAGCAGCCCCACCCGTCCCTGCCCGTACGAGAAGCCCGCGTGATGGGAGACGAGCCAGAAGTTGACGGCCGTCCGGAACACCCCGGACAGGCCGTCGCCGAGCGCCGTCTTGGGCGCGGCGATCCACCCGATCAGCGTGACGGTGGTGAGCACGGCGAGCCCGATCCCGATGCACCACAGCGCCGCCACGAGCCCCGTCACGTACAGCGGCCTGGCCGCCGATGGCGCCGGTTGCCCGTCCTGTTTGCGCTGGTCTTGCTTGCGCTGGTCCTGTTTGCGCTGGGGCCCGTCCCGCTCCGGACGCCGCGGCGCCCGTCCCGCCGCGCCTCCCGACGCCTCGGGGACCGCACGCCGTCCAGGGCTCGCTTCGCTCACGCGCTACATGCTGGCACCACGCCCGCCCCCCAGAGGCCCCCTAGCCCGGCGTGTCGCCTTTGTCGTCCCCCTGGAGAGTCGCACGCGCCGCCGCCCCCGGAGCCACGCCGCGATTCAACGGATGTTCGTGGCCGCCGCACGCGAAAGACGCCCGGGCCGGGGCCGGCTCGGGCGTCTTTCGGCGGAACGGTGGGATCAGAGGTTCTTCATGATCTCCCGCATGAGGACGGCGGTCTCGCTGGGGGTCTTGCCGACGCGGACACCGACCTTCTCCAGGGCCTCCTTCTTCGCCTGCGCGGTACCGGCGGAACCGGACACGATCGCGCCCGCGTGACCCATGGTCTTGCCCTCGGGGGCGGTGAACCCGGCGACGTAGCCGACGACCGGCTTGGTCACGTTCTGCTCGATGTAGGCGGCGGCGCGCTCCTCCGCGTCACCGCCGATCTCGCCGATCATGACGATGGCGTCGGTGTCCGGGTCGTCCTGGAACGCCTTGAGGGCGTCGATGTGGGTCGTCCCGATGACGGGGTCGCCGCCGATGCCGACGCAGGTGGAGAAGCCGACGTCGCGCAGCTCGTACATCATCTGGTAGGTCAGCGTGCCCGACTTCGACACGAGGCCGATGCGGCCGGGCGTGGTGATGTCGGCCGGGATGATGCCCGCGTTCGACCGGCCGGGAGACGCGATGCCGGGGCAGTTCGGCCCGACGATCCGCGTCCTGCCGCCCTTCTTCTCGGCGTACGCCCAGAAGAAGGCGGTGTCGTGGACGGGGATGCCCTCGGTGATCACGACGCAGAGGGGGATCTCGGCGTCGATCGCCTCGACGACGGCGTCCTTGGTGAACTTCGGCGGGACGAACACGACCGACACGTCCGCGCCGGTCTGCTCCATCGCCTCCTTGACGGTGCCGAGGACCGGGAGGGTCGTGCCGTCGAAGTCGACGGTCTGCCCGGCCTTGCGGGCGTTCACGCCCCCGACCACACGGGCGCCGGACGCGAGCATCCGGCGGCCGTGCTTGGTGCCCTCGGAACCCGTGATCCCCTGGATGATGATCTTGCTGTTCTCAGTGAGCCAGATGGCCATCGCTCATGCACCTGCCGCGAGTTCCGCGGCACGCTTGGCCGCGTCGTCCATGGTGTCGACCTGCTGTACGCCGTTCAGCGCCGCGTCGCTCAGGATCTTGCGCCCGAGGTCGGCGTTGTTGCCGTCCAGCCGGACGACGAGGGGGCGGTTGACGGCCTCGCCGCGCTCGGCCAGCAGCTGGTAGGCCGACACGATGCCGTTTGCGACGGCGTCGCACGCCGTGATGCCGCCGAAGACGTTCACGAAGACGGACCTCACGTCGTCGTCCGACAGGACGATCTCCAGCCCGTTCGCCATCACCTCGGCGGACGCGCCACCGCCGATGTCGAGGAAGTTGGCGGGCTTCTGCCCCCCGAACTGCTCACCCGCGTAGGCGACCACGTCCAGTGTGGACATGACGAGCCCGGCGCCGTTGCCGATGATTCCGACGCTGCCGTCGAGCTTGACGTAGTTGAGGTCCTTGGCCTTCGCCGCCGCCTCCAGCGGGTCGGCGGCGCCCTTGTCCTCGAGCTGCTCGTGGTCCTGGCGGAACGCCGCGTTGTCGTCCAGCGTGACCTTGCCGTCGAGGGCCTTCACCTGGCCGTCGGCGGTGAGGATCATCGGGTTCACCTCGACGAGGGAGGCGTCCTCGTCGGTGAACACGGCCCAGAGGCGCTCGATGAGCTCTGCGGCGCCGGCGAGGGCCTCCTGCGGAAGCCGGCCCTGCTCGGCGATCTCCCTGGCCTTGGCCCGGTCCACGCCGTCCAGCGGCGAGATCGGCACCAGCGCCAGCCGGTCGTGCGGCACCTCCTCGATCTCCACGCCGCCCTCGACGGAGCAGATGGTCAGGAAGGTGCGGTTGGCGCGGTCGAGCAGGAACGAGAAGTAGTACTCCTGCGCGATCGCGCTTCCCTCCTCGATCAGGACCTTGTGGACCGTGTGGCCCTTGATGTCCATGCCGAGGATCTGGCCGGCGAGCACTTGCGCCTCGTCGGCCGAGTCGGCCAGCTTCACGCCGCCGGCCTTGCCGCGGCCCCCGGTCTTCACCTGGGCCTTGACCACGACCTTCGAGCTTCCCGCGGCGAACAGCTCCGCCGCGATGGCCCGGGCTTCCTGGGGAGTATGGGCGACCTTGCCGGTGGGCACCGGTACCCCGTACTCGGCGAAGAGTTCCTTCGCCTGATGTTCGAACAGGTCCACGAGGCGTCCTTAAACGGATCGACAGCCGAATGACCACACGAGTGGGGGTTACACGGGAGTCCGTGCGGCCGGCACTCTGCGGTCCGCTCCGTCGATGCAGCCTAGTCAACCCGCCATCATGGTGATGCCGTCGGGTCCAGATGTCCGCGAGTGTCACCAAAAATGAAGGTGTGCTCATCCTCCAGGAGGGCACGAGTGGCTCGTGAGGAGGATGAACCAATTGACTTAGTTTGATGTACTTATTTCGTCTTCGGTGGCCAGCCGAACGGAAGATGCGGTAGGGGGCGAACGTATGGCGATGGCGGAGGAACGGGACACGACCGTCGCGCCCCTCGTCCCCGCCGAACCCCTCCCCACCGAAACCCTCCCTGCCGAGCCCCTCCGCGCCGAGACCGTCCCCGCCGAGCCCTTTCCCGCCGGGATCACGTCGGCCGGAACCACCTCGACCGAGCTCCCCCCACCACCGCACAGCGCACCCCCACCACACAGTGCTCCACCCCCGCACGAGGCCCCACTCCCGCACAAGGCCCCACCCGCGCGCAGGCGGTCGAGGAGGCGCGGCGGCGCGCGGACGCTCCGGCGCGTGACCGCCCTCCTCATCGTGGCCGCGCTCATCGCGACCGGCGGCGCCACCGTTCCGGACCGCAGCGGGCCGGGTTGGGCGAGTCCCGGGCTCATCGGCGGGGGCGGCTGGCCGTTCACCGGCGTCCCGCTGTCCCCCGACCAGGCGGAGGGGGCGTCCTACCTGCCGGACAGCTCGGTCATCAGACTCGCGGACGGGCGGATACGGCTCATCCCGACCGGCGGGGAGCAGCCCGTCACCGTCGACGCGTCCGACCCCCGGGTGGACCAGGCGATCCGGTCCGACAACGCCTGGCTGTCGCAGGGCGTCGTCCCGACCGGCGGGCTGGACCCGGCCACCGGGACGGACATGGGCTACCGCAACATGGCGGCCCGCGCCCTCCTCGACCTGCGGCTCCTCACCCGCCCGAACGGGGCGTCCCTCGCGTCCTGGTACACCAAGTGGCGGTACTGCTGGCCCCGCGATTCCGCGTTCGCCGTCGCCGCGTTCACCGTGACCGGCCACCCGGCCGAGGCTCGCCGCATCCTGCGCTTCCTCTCCCGCGCCCAGACCGACAACGGCATGTGGGCCGCGCGCTACAACCCCGACGGGACGGCGGTCGCGGACGGCCGGGCACCGCAGCTCGACTCGCTCGGCTGGGTCCTGTGGGCGACCTGGTTCCACCGCGTCCACGACTCCGGGCCGCGCGACGAACTCCCCGAGCTGTGGCCGATGGTGCGGCGCGCCGCCGACCACCTGGCGCGGTCCCTGGACGCCGAGGGCCTGCCGCCCGCCTCGTCCGACTACTGGGAACGCGATCACCGCCGCGAAGAGGACCCGCGCCGCCCCACCCTCGGGGTCGTCGGCCCGGTGCTGGCCGGCCTCCGCTCCGCCGCGGACCTCGCCGAACGCCGCGGCGAGGGCGGCGACGCCGCGCGGTGGCACCGGGCGGCGCAGCGCGTCTCCGAGGCGGTGGACCGGCAGTTCGCCCCGTACGGCTACCCGCGTTCCCCCGTCCCCGGCGGCCTGATGGACACGTCGGTGACGTTCATCGCGCCGCCGTTCACGGCCGCCGACGCGGACGTGACCGCCGCGATCGCCGACGCCGCCCGCAAGACGGCACTGCCGAACGGCGGGGTCCTGCCGGGCGAACGCTGGTCCGGCAACCCCGACGTCGCCTGGACGCCGGAGACGGCGATGTTCGGCCTCAACGCGGCCGCGTCGGGCCGGACCGACGACGCGCTCAGCCGGCTGAGCTGGCTGTCCGCCCACCGCACGTCCCTGGGCGTCCTGCCGGAGAAGGTCGGCCCGACCGGCGAACCCGCCGGCCCCGCCCCCCTCGGCTGGACGGCGTCACTCGTCCTCCTCAGCCTCTCCGCGCTGGAACGCCCCCTCCCCGTCCCGCCCGCGGACTGACCGTTCAGGGCGCTCCGTCCGGCTCGGCGGTGCCCGGCGGCTCATGTGGCGATGGCCGGCCGGTACTCGGCGATCCGCCGCATCACCCGCATCTCGTTGACGAAACGGCGCTGCGCCCTTTCGTCTCTGGCCAGGTGGGCGAGCAGGACCTTGACCGCGACCTTCCGGCCGGAGGCGTCCTCGGCGAGGTGCACGTGGCCTGCTTGACCGCGTACGACTGCAGGAGCTCACGGGCCGTCGCCTCGTCCACGATCGTGCGTCCCCACGGGATGTAGTGGTCGATGTCCTTGCGGACCCGGTCCACATGCTCGGCGAACTCGGCCGCCTGCCACGGCTCCAGCGGACGTAGCTCGGCGTCGTCGGCGAGGTGGCGAGGTGGCGAGCATGGGGCCCTCCCGAATACATACCGAACGTTCGTTATGTATTTTACGGAATGCCGCCCGAGAGGTGATCACGACACCCCCGACGAAGCCGCGCGCAGGACGGCCGGTCAGGTGTCGCGGCGCTTGAGCATGTTCATGGGAAGGGTGTGCAGGACGAGCTGGCCGTCCTGGTTGAGGAGCTCCGCGCGGGTGTGGACGATGCCGCGATCGGGCTTGGAACGGGACGCGCGAGCCTCCAGGACGGTCACGCGGAGGCGGAGCGCGTCACCGGGACGCACGGGCGCGGGCCAGCGAAGCTCGTCCACGCCGGGTGAGGCGAGGCTGGCGACCCGGGACAGGAAGTGGTCGGCGAACAGCCGCATCATGATCGAGCCGGTGTGCCAGCCGCTTGCGATGATCCCCTTGAACGGCCCGGACGCCGCGGAGTCCGGGTCGATGTGGATGGGCTGCGGGTCGAAACGGCGGGCGAACTCGAGGATGTCAGCCTCGTCCAGCGTGACGTGGCCGTACTCGTAGGTCGTCCCGGCGACGTAGTCCTCGAAGTAGCGGTCGGTGATGGGGGTGGGGAAGTCATCGCCCAGGGCACGCGTGCTGATCGTCATGGGATCAGCATGGCGCAAGGCATACCGTCCCATTTCGGGTGGTGCCGTCCCTTGTCCCTGCTCTACCAGCCTCGGCCGGCGATCAAAGCTTCCACGTCCGCGTCCGTGAACCCGTATGTCAACGCCACGAACCAGAAGTCCTCGGCGATCGTTCTGGACGTGGTCCCGGTGAACCTTCTTTGGCGCCGCGCACGTGCACCGGAGTAGGGCGCGCCCCCGGTCTCGACGGCCTGGTGTCGGCGGGGTGTCGCTCTGGCCGACGAGGCCCGCGGCGCGAGGAGCTCAGCGTGGAACGTGAGTTGGCATCCGAGAGGCGGCCAGGGCAGGGCGAGGCGCGGTATCGCTCTGCCGAACGGACGGGTTCGGCGGTGGGACGGCAGAGCCGGGGACAGCAGCGGCCGAAGCACGCCGTGCCACGGCAGGAACGCCTCTGGTCGCCGAGCGCTCGTCCTTTCGTCGCGTTCGGCGTGGCGACCGCCCTGGCCGCCTGCTCCCTGTGGTGGGCCGTATCCGATGATCACGATCGGCCTCCGGGCACGCCGGTGCTCGTCCCTCCCGCGGCCGCTTCACCGAGCCTGGAGGCGCCTCCGGCGAGCCCCACATCGTCGGCCACGCGGGCGAGCCTCTCGCCGCCGCCTTCCCCGACGAGGTCGACCGCCGGCCCGTCCAGGCGTGCCGCGAAGGTGGACCTGACCAGCCCGGACGACGGCGACATTCTGTTCGACGACGATGACTTCACCGTCAAGGGCACCGTCGGCGGTCTAGGTGACGATGATCTGCGCATCTTCATCTTCGACGAGGACGACGAGACGTTCTATCTCGCCGACTACGGCCCGGAGGACGTCGGCGGGGACGGGCCGTGGGACATCCGCTCCACCGGCATCGGCATTGATTTCGGACGCGACGGCGACACCTATCTCGTCCAGGTGGTCCTCGCCGACCGGTCGTGCCGCCGGCGCCTGGACGGGCTGGAACTCGGCCACGATCACTATCCCGACTTCCGCGGCCTCCCGGACGGGTGCCGGGTCGGGGATCAGGTGCGCGTGGAGGAAGACTGATCGGTGCCCGCGGCCGGCCCGAGGTCAGAGTTTCTCGATGGTGGCGTAGCGGAGGACTAGCGTTCTGACGCCGTATTCGCCGCCGAAGTCGACGCTGGCCTTTTCGCCCCGGTCGTAGACGGAGACGACGGTGCCGAGGCCGAAGGCGTCGTGGGTGACCTTGTCACCTGGGGAGAGGGACGGGACGGGACGGTTGCCCGGGGAGCGGGTCCCGGGCCGGGATGCCATCTGGGCCATCGCCGACCCCGAGGTGGAGGACGCCTCGCGTTCCCATTCGACCAGGCTTTTCGGCACTTCTCCGAGGAAGCGGGACGGCGGGTTGACCTGCGGGGCGCCCCACGAGCTGCGCATAGTGGCGCGGGAGACGTAAAGGCGCTGGCGGGCGCGGGTGATGCCGACGTAGGCGAGGCGGCGTTCCTCTTCGAGTTCCTTGGGGTTGCTCATGGCGCGCAGGTGCGGGAAGACGCCGTCCTCCATGCCGGTGAGGAACACGACGGGGAATTCGAGGCCCTTGGCGGTGTGCAGGGTCATGAGGGTGACGACGCCGTGTTCGGTTTCCTCGGGCTGTTCGCCGGGCGGGACGGGGTTGCCCTTGGCGCCTCCGGGAATGGAGTCGGCGTCGGCGACCAGGGCGACCTGTTCGAGGAATTCGGGGAGGCGGCCTTCGGCGGGTTCGCCGTCGAGGCGCTCTTCGAATTCGCGGGCGACGGCTTCGAGTTCCTGGAGGTTCTCGACGCGGGTCTCGTCCTGCGGGTCCTTGGACGACTGGAGTTCGACGAGGTAGCCGCTGACCTTGAGGACCTCGGCGACGAGGTCGGCGGGGGTGAGGGATTCGGCGGCCACACGGAGTTCGTCCAGGAGGGCGACGAAGTCGCGGACGGCGTTGATCGAGCGGGTGGCCATGCCGGGGACGTCCTCGGGGACCCGCAGCGCCTGCCAGAACGAGATGCGCTCGCGGGACGCGTACGCCTCGACGCACGCTTCGGCGCGGTCGCCGATGCCGCGTTTGGGGACGTTCAGGATGCGGCGCAGGGAGACGGTGTCTTCGGGGTTGGCGAGGCAGCGCAGGTAGGCGAGCAGGTCGCGGATCTCTTTGCGTTCGTAGAAGCGGACGCCGCCGACGACCTTGTAGGGCAGGCCGACGCGGATGAACACTTCTTCGAAGACTCGCGACTGGGCGTTGGTGCGGTAGAAGACGGCGACGTCACCGGGACGGGCGGTGTCGTCGTCGGTGAGGCGGTCGACCTCCCGGGCGACGAACGCGGCCTCGTCGTGTTCGTTGTCGGCCACATAGCCGGTGATCTTGTTGCCTTCGCCCTGGTCGGACCAGAGTTTCTTCGGCTTGCGGTCGGCGTTGCGTTCGATGACCGCGTTGGCCGCCGACAGGATCGTCTGCGTGGAGCGGTAGTTCTGTTCCAGGAGGATCGTGGTGGCGTCCGGGTAGTCGCGTTCGAACTCCAGGATGTTGCGGATCGTCGCGCCGCGGAACGCGTAGATCGACTGGTCGGCGTCGCCGACGACGCAGAGTTCGGCCGCGCCGACGCCCTCTACAGGGGCGGTCAGTTCCCGGACGAGTTCGTACTGCGCGTGGTTGGTGTCCTGGTATTCGTCCACGAGGACGTGCCGGAACCGGCGCCGGTAGTGCTCGGCGGCCTCCGGGAAGACCTGCAGCAGGTTGACCGTCAGCATGATCAGGTCGTCGAAGTCCATGGCGCCGGCCTGCTGGAGCCGCACCTGGTACATCTCGTACGCCTCGGCGAGCGTCTGCTCCATGTGGGTGGACGCCCGGTCCTTGAACGTCTCGTAGTCGATCAGCTCGTTCTTCAGGTTGGACACCTGGGCGCTGAACGACTTCGGCGGGTAGCGCTTGGGGTCGAGGTCGAGTTCGCGGCAGACGAGTGCCATGAGCCGGTTCGCGTCGGCCTGGTCGTAGATCGAGAAGCTGGTGGGGAAGCCGAGGCGTTTGGCCTCGCGGCGCAGGATCCGGACGCAGGCGGAGTGGAACGTCATCACCCACATGGCGCGCGAGCGGTTGCCGACGAGGGCGTCGACGCGTTCCTTCATCTCGGCGGCGGCCTTGTTGGTGAACGTGATCGCCAGGATCTGGCCGGGGTGCACGTCGCGTTCGCCGAGGAGGTGGGCGACGCGGTGGGTGAGCACCCGGGTCTTGCCCGAGCCGGCGCCCGCGACGATCAGCAGGGGGCCGCCGGAGTGCACGACGGCTGCGCGCTGCTGCGGGTTGAGGCCATCGAGCAAGGGGTGAGCTTCGGTCTTCGACATCACGTGCGAGTCTACGGCGCGGCGCGGACGTTTTCGGCGCGTCCCCCGCACGGCTGCATGTGGACAGATGGGGTGTCTTTTGAACTTCCCGGGTTGACTGGATCTCCTGACCGACGGAGCGTTTCTCTCGAACAGGGCGGACATGAGACCCGACGGACCGTCCCAGGACGGCCCGTCCCACCGGAGTGCACGGCCCCGCATTGCATGCCCGCATGTCCGCCCACGAGAGCGCAGAGTCAGCAGGACTCGCGCGCTGTAAGGGGAGGGTGGCTTCGATGACGATCCACCAGCATGACATCCACGCACAGCGGGAACCCGAACCGACGGCGGCGGAGGTTCCCGCGCA
This sequence comes from Actinomadura sp. 3N407, assembly GCF_052245875.1. Taxonomy (NCBI): domain Bacteria; kingdom Bacillati; phylum Actinomycetota; class Actinomycetes; order Streptosporangiales; family Thermomonosporaceae; genus Actinomadura; species Actinomadura sp. 3N407. The sequence continues at coordinate 455,209 of NZ_JBQQBP010000005.1, read as the reverse complement.
GTGGCCGGGGCGGGGGCCCCAGGCCGCCGTTCAGGGGCAGGCCGCCCCGCCCGTGCCGCGTCCGGTGCCGATCCCGGCGCCGCCGAGGACCGGCCACCGGCTGTTCGTCTACAAGCAGGACCCGTCGGTCACCGAGCTGGGCGCCCGGCTGGCCTTCATCCCGACCGTGGTGCTGAACGGCCCGGCGGACGCGCGCGTCAAGATCGAGCTGCCGGGCGTGACTCCGGTCGCGCGCAACATCAGCGGCGACTTCGTGTTCAACGCCGGTACCCCGCAGTTCGACTGCGCGCACACGTTCGCCGTCGTCCGGCAGACGATGGCGATGTACGAGCGGCACAACGGCGGCGACCCGGTCCCGTTCGCGTGGAACGGCGGCGGCAACACCGACCCCATCACGGTGTTCCCGCACGCCGCCGTGGGCGCGAACGCGTTCTACAGCCGGACGGCCAAGGCGCTGAAGTTCCTGTTCTTCACGCCGGAGGGGCAGCCGCCGTCCACGGTCGTCCACACGTGCCGGTCGCTCGACATCGTCGCGCACGAGACGGGTCACGCGCTGCTGGACGGGTTGAAGCCGGGCTGGCTGTCGGCGGGCAACCCGCCGCAGACGGGCGGCCTGCACGAGTCGTTCGGCGACCTGACGGCGATCTTCCTGGCACTGGCCCAGCCGGACCAGGCGGACGCGCTGGTGGCGCTCACCAAGGCGAACCTGCACGACAAGTCGTTCCTCGCGGACCTCGCCGAGGAATTCGGCCAGGCGCTCGGCATGCCGTCCGGGCTCCGCAACGCCGACAACGACCTGAAGCTGAGCCAGGTCGGCAACGAGGTCCACGCGATCTCGCAGGTGTTCACCGGCGCGATCTACGACGTGCTCGCCGACGTGTACGCGTTCGAGATGAGCAGGCAGCGGCGGACGAAGGACCCGGCGCTCGTGCTCATCGAGGTCGCCTCGGGGCTGTGCGCGCTGGTGTTCGACGCGATCGTCGCGTCCCCGGCGACGGGCGCGCGGTACGCGGACGTGGCGAACAAGATGCTGCAGATCTCGGCGACGCGGGGCGACCCGGCGATCTACCGGACGTTCATCCGCAACCGGTTCGCGGTCCGCGAGGTGACGACGGCGGCGACGCCGCTGACCGACCTGATGAGCGGGCAGATGAGGATGACGGACGCCGCCTACACCGGGGACGGGCAGGACGTCACCGACGTCGAGCCGTACGACGAGCAGTCGGCGAGCCTGCGGGCCGAGCAGGACAGGTCGCGGTGCTGCGGGACGCTGCAGATGCCCGAGTACGAGACCGTCGCGCCGGAGAAACTGGCCATGGGGGGCTCCCTGGAGGACGATGACATCCTCCGGGACGATCTCGACGAACTGCGCCGCGCCTTCGGCAACTGACCCGGGGGCGGGCGTCGGCGGGGAGGTGCGGACGCCATGCGGGTGAAGATCGAGAGTACCGGCGGGTTCACCGGCCGGCAGGCCGTCGTCGCGCTCTATGACACCGCCGCGCTCCCCGCCGGGTCGGCCGTGCGGATCCGGGAGGCGGTGAACGCCCTCGCCGCCGCGCAGGCACGCGGCGACGAGGGCGAGGTCGGCGCCGACCTCCCGGCGTACCGGATCACCGTCTACGAGGGTGCCGGCGGCTCGGCGGGTGGCGGCGACCCGGCGGATGCCGGCGGGGCCGGCGAGGAGACCCGCGTGTACGAGGTGCGCGGCGACCCGACGACGGGGGTGAAGTCCGTCCTCGGCACGCTCCTCGCGGGCCCGGACGCGACCTGAGCCGCGGGTCGCCGCCCGATGCCCGCCATGACGGCGAGCGGCGGCGACCCGGCGGCGACCGACTGCGGGTCGGGTTCGGATCAGCGACGGGTAGCGGCGGGTCAGCGGGTTTTGCGGTGGTCGTAGGCGGATTCGGCGGCGGCGTGGACGGCGGCGAGGTCGGCGCCCGTCGCAGCCATGGAGGCTGCGGCGACCGCGCCCTCGACCAGCGGAGCGTCCGCGAGCAGCACGTCGTCGCCGTCGGTGTCCTCGATGAGCATCCTGGCGGTGAGGACGGAACTGCCCAGGTCGGCGAGCAGCAGGACGCCGTCGCCGCCGTCCGCCGCGGCGACGGCGCCTTCCACGAGGTCGACGCTCGTGCCGAGCCCTCCTTCGGAGTCGCCTCCCGCGGGCTCCACGACGGCCTTGCCGACGCCCATGGCCCGCGCCACTTCGACGACGCCCTCCGCGAGCGTCCGGCTGTGGGAGATCACGACGATCCCGACCATCCGACTCACCCCTCCCCTGCCGCGACGTCGGCCGCGGCGACGTCGGCCAGAGCGCGCAGGATGAGGGCTGTGGAAGACGCACCGGGGTCCATGTGCCCGGTACTGCGAGGCCCCAGGTAGCTGGCCCGGCCCTTGCGCGCCTGCATCGGGACGGTCGCGTCCGCGCCCTCGGCCGCGGCTCCGGCGGCGGCGCGCACGCAGCCGGGGAGGTCGGCGCCGTCCGCCAGCGCCGCCTCGTAGGCCGTGACGGCGGGCGCCAGCGCGTCGATCATCGTCTTGTCGCCCTCGGCGGCCTTCCCGAGGTCCTGGACGCCTTCCAGCGCGGCGCGGAGCGCGGCCCCGAGCCCGGCGGCGTCCACGTCGGCGGTGTCGCCGAGCGCCTTGCCCGCGCGGCGCAGCGCCGTCCCATAGAGGGGACCGGACGCGCCGCCGGTCTTGGACACGATGGCCCGCCCGGCGGTGATGAGCACCTTCCCGGGCGGGACGTTGTCCGGCAAGGCCCCCTCGGACGTGGCGGACGTGGCGGACGTGTCTGACGTGCCTGACAGGGCTGACAGGGCGTCGGTGGCGGCGCGGAAGCCGCGGTCCATGTTGTGGCCGTGGTCGCCGTCGCCGATGGCGGCGTCAAGCCGGGTGAGCCGGTCGGCGTCGGCGGAGACCAGTTCGGCGGCGTGCCGGATCCAGGAAACGAAATCCCCCGCATTGATCGAGCCCGTGTTCGTCGAGCCTTCTTCCAGCGAGCCTTCGTTCATCGGCCCCACCGGAGCCCGGGGGTCTCGACGGGCGCGTCCCAGAGCCGGGTCAGCTCCGGCGTCAGCCGACACACGCTGATCATGCAGCCGGCCATCTCCAGGCTCGTGACGTACGGCCCGACCAGGGGACGGACGGCGGTCGCGCCGTGCCCGCCCAGCCACTCCGCCGCCGCCGCGTACGCGACGTACTGTTCGATCAGCGGGGTGCCGCCCATCCCGTTCACCAGCACGAGCACCTCGGACCCGGACAGCGGCATGTCGGCGTCGATCGCGCTGAGCGAGGCGTCCACGATCTCCGCCGCGGTGCCGATCTTGACGCGTTCGCGGCCGGGCTCGCCGTGGATCCCGATGCCGAGCTCCATCTCGTCCTCGCCCAGCTCGAACGTCGGCGTCCCGGCGGCCGGAACCGTGCACGACGACAGCGCGACACCGAACGACCGGCTGCGCTCGTTCACCTCGCGCGCCACGGCCGCGACGGCGTCCAGCGGCGCTCCTTCTTCGGCGAGCGCACCGGCGATCTTCTCCGCGAACAGCGTGGCGCCGGTGCCGCGGCGTCCCGCCGTGAAGGTGCTGTCCTCGACGGCGACGTCGTCGTCGAGGATGACGGATGTGACCTCGATGTCCTCGTCCTCGGCGAGCTCGGCGGCCATCTGGAAGTTCATGACGTCGCCGGTGTAGTTCTTGACCAGATGGACGACGCCGGCGCCGCCGTTCACCGCCATGGTCGCGGCGATGATCTGGTCGGGCACCGGGGACGTGAAGACCTCGCCGCAGCAGGCCGCGTCGAGCATCCCGTGGCCGACGAAACCGGCGTGCAGCGGCTCGTGGCCGGATCCGCCGCCCGAAACCAGGGCGACTTTTCCGGCGCGCGGTGCGTCCGCCCGCACGACCGTCCCGTTCCCCGGGTCGACCCGAAGCGAGGGATGCGCGGCGGCCAGGCCGCGCAGCGCGTCGGAGACCACGTCCGCCGGGGCGTTGATGAGTTTGCGCATGTCTCAGCTCTACCCCGGCACGGGCCCGCGTCCCAGACCCAATCGCCGATCATCATCAACGATCACCGCCGACCACCGCCGGCGGCCCCGATGCCGATCGTCCCGCCGGCCCGATATCGGGGTGCCCCGGCGCGTCGCGCGGCATTAGGTTGCACCCGTGACGAGAGCGCGAACGATCTTGTACGACTGCGATACCGGCATCGACGACGCGATAACGCTGCTGTATCTGGCTTCGCTCGTCCGGGTGGGCGAGCTGGAACTGGCCGGAGTCGGCACGGTGCACGGCAACATCGACCCGCTGACCGGCGCGCTGAACACGCTGCGCGTGCTGGAACTGGCGGGGATCAAGACGGGCCGACAAGGCGAACTGGCCGAACAAGGCGAACGAGACGGGCAGGGCGTGCCGGTCGCGGTCGGCGCCGCCCGGCCGATGGCGCAGGACGTCCACTACGCGCTGGACTGGCACGGGAGGGACGGGCTTGGCGACACGCATCTGCCCGAACCGGCGGGACGTCCCGTCGCCGAGCCGGCCGCCGCGCAGATCGTCCGGCTGGCGCGCGCCAGGCCGGGTGAGCTGACGCTGCTCGCGACGGGCCCGCTGAGCAACCTCGGGTTGGCGCTGCTCCTCGACCCTGAGCTGCCCTCACTCGTCCGCGAGGTCGTCGTCATGGGCGGCGCGTTCGACCACCCCGGAAACATCACGACGCACGCCGAGGCGAACATCTGGCACGATCCCGAGGCCGCCGACCTGGTGTTCGCGGCGGACTGGCCGGTCGTGCTGGTGCCGCTGGACGCCACGCACCCGGCCGCGGTCCACGACGACTGGCTCGACCGGCTGGCGGCGCACGACGCGGCGGCCGCCCGTTTCGCCGCCCGCATCCTTGAGTTCTACGTCGACGCCTACACGCCCACGCTGCGCCGCCGGGGCGCGGTCATCCACGACGCGCTCGCCGCGATGCTCGCGGTGGACCCGGACCTCGGCGAGTACACGCAACGCGCCGTCCGGGTGGAGCTGCGGGGCGAGCTGACGCGCGGCACGACGGTGTGGGACGCCCGGTCGCTGCCCGCCGAGGACACCCGCCGCCCCGTCCGCGTGGCCGTCGGCAGCGACGTCCCGGCGTTCCGTGAACGGCTGCTCGCCGCCGTCCTGTCCCTGTGACCGGCCGGATCGGCCGGACCGGCCCGCCCGTTCGCGGAAACCGGATCTCCGGGAGTGCCGGTGACCGTTCGCAGACCTTATTGTTGAAACTGTGATCAATGTTCTCGATGACGGTGAGCCGAGCGGAGCTCGTCCGTTGAATGGCGGCGGGCGGGGGCTGGAGGACGGTGAGGTGCGGCGGGTCCTCGCCGTGATGGCGCATCCCGACGACGTCGACTTCGGCGTGGCGGGGACGGTGGCGGGCTGGACCGACCGCGGCATCGAGGTCGTCTACGTCATGGTCACCGACGGCGACGCGGGCGGCTTCGACGATGCCGTCACGCGCAAGGAGATGGCCGTCCTGCGGCGCGAGGAGCAGCGCGCGGCGGCCAAATGCGTCGGCGTGAGCGACGTCCGGTGGCTCGGCTACTCCGACGGCCAGGTCGAGGCGACGCTGGGCCTGCGCCGCGACATCACGCGCGTGATCAGGCAGGTGCGGCCGGACCGGGTGGTGATGCCGAGCCCCGAGCGCAACTACGAGCGGATCTACCCGAGCCACCCCGACCACCGGGCGGTCGGCTCCGCCGCGCTCGACGCCGTCTACCCGGACGCCCGCAACCCGTACGCCTTCCCGGAGCTGCTCGCCGACGAGGGGCTGGACGCCTGGACGGCGCGGGAGGTGTGGCTCAGCGGCGGCCCCGTCGCGAACCATTACGTCGACATCACCGACCGGTTCGACCGGAAGCTGAACGCGCTGCGCGCCCACGTCAGCCAGACCGGGCACATGGGGGACGGGCTGGCAGAGATGCTGCGCGGCTGGCTGTCGGCCAACGCCGCGGAGGCGGGCCTCCCCGAGGGCCGTCTCGCCGAGTCGTTCCAGGTCATCGACACAGCCTGAGCAGGCACCCGGGCGATCACGCCTGAGCGAGCACAGCTCCACCACCGCGGTTCAAGCGGCGGAGACCCCTGTTGTCACGTTCCAAAATCAATCGCCCACAAGCCGTAGTCGACCTCGGATCGGGCATGTACCGCATGTGACGGAACTCGGGGGATGTCATGCCGCATGAGATCGAGGCCACCGCCACCTCCTGCGCCGCGCCGGAAGTGATCTTCAAGCATCTGTGCGTGGCGGAGGCGTGGCGCGAATGGGGCGGATTCTGGGTCCGCGGGAGGCGGGAGTCCGCGGGCGAGGATCATCCGAACGGGATCGGCGCCGTCCGGTGCGTCCCGCCCTGGCGGGAAGAGGTCGTCGCCTGGGACCCGCCGCGTCATTACGGCTACATCGCTCTGGCGGGGGCGCGGCGTGCGGAGCGCGGGGCAAGGGCTGAGGGGGTGCGGGTCCGGGACCGGGCGGCGGGCCGACCGCCCGTCGGGCCGGACCGTCAGGGGCGGAGCCGTCGTGTGAGCTTCGTGCCCTGGTTGGCGGCCACGGCGACGCAGGTGACGTCGCGGTCGCCCTGCCGCCACGAGTCGCTCGTGGGGTAGTAGTAGGACGTCGCGAGCGAGCGGGCCGCCGGGTCGCGGCTGAGCTTGGTCCGCATGCGCGTCTTGCATCCGGACGAGGCCAGCGCGCTCATCCGCTGGTCGGTCGGGACGATGCCGCTCGACAGCTGGAAGATCGCGACCACCTCACCGTCGTGCGGCCCGTCGCACGAGACGATCTTGACGCTCTCGACCTCGACCGGCTCCCCGTTTGTGGGGCTGTTGGTGGCGCCCTGATCGTCGTTGATGCAGTCGCCGACCTTCATCTTCTTGGCGTCCACCTCCTCCGGCTTGGTCTGGGACGTGCCGGGCAGGCCACCGGCGTCGTCCGAGGACGAGCCGGACACGACGCCGCGCAGCGCGACGCCGGCGATGCCGGCGACCAGCCACAGGCACGACAGGACGATGCCGGCGACCGCGAGGCCGCGGCCCCTGGCGCCGCTGCGCCCGATCTCCCGGAGGGCGATGGTCCCGAGGATGAGCCCGAGAACGCCGAGGCAGCCGAGGAGGCCGGTCACGAAGGCGGCGACGGCGAGGCCGCTCGTCTTGTCGTTCCGGGGGCCGTAGGGAGGCCCGTAGCCGGGTCCGCCGGGCATGGGCGGCGAGCCGTAGCCCGGACCGGCCGACATGGGCGGAGGGCCGTAGCCGGGGCCTGCGGACATGGGCGGCGGCGAAGGCGGGGCCTGGGGCGGGGGCGAAGGCGGGGCCTGGGGTGGAGGCGGGGCCTGGGGCGCCGGGGAGCCGGGGCCCGGCGGTCCAGGCCAGGGGGGAGGGTAGGTCATGGGGAGCGACTGTCCCATACCCGGCAGTGAGGACGATCACCATGTACGGAAATCGATCATGACGATTCGCTCACACTTATCGGGAGAACGTTTACATGCCGCCCACGCCAGGGCATACAAATCGGCTGCCCATCAGACCAGCCGGCGGGCGGCGGCCCAGCGCGACAGCTCGTGCCGGTTGGACAGCTGAAGCTTCCGCAGCACGCTGCTCACGTGCGTCTCGACCGTCTTGACCGAGATGAACAGCTCCTTGGCGATCTCCTTGTAGGCGTAGCCGCGTGCGATCAACCGCAGCACGTCCCGTTCCCGCTGGGTGATCTGGTCCAGCTCGGGGTCGACGGCGGGCGCGTCCGTCGCGGCGAACGCGTCCAGCACGAACCCGGCGAGGCGCGGCGAGAACACGGCGTCGCCCTCGGCGACCCGGCCGATCGCGTCGGTCAGTTCCGGCCCCGAGATGGTCTTGGTGACGTAGCCGCGCGCCCCGCCCCGGACGACGCCGATCACGTCCTCCGCCGCGTCCGAAACCGACAGCGCGAGGAACTTGGACGGGACGGCGCCGTGCAGCCGCCGCAGCACCTCGATGCCTCCGCCGCCGGGCAGATGCACGTCCAGCAGCACCACGTCCGGCCGTGTGGCGCGGATCACCGAGACGGCCTCGTCGACGTCGCCCGCCTCCCCGACGATCTCGACGCCGCCGCCGAGTTCGGCCTTGACGCCGGTACGGAACATCTGGTGGTCGTCGACCAGCACGACCTTCTTCAACGGCTCGCTCACGTCCTGCTCCCTCGATGGGGGACGACCGCCCGCGCCCCCCGCTTCGCTCCACTCACGCCCTGCTCCTCCGACGGGACGATCCCCACGCCCGGGGTTCGCTCCACCTCACGCTCTGTTCCTCGATCGCGGGGGCGACCGTCCCCGCACCCCCGGGTCCGTTGCACTCACGACTTCTTGATCTCCAAGCGCACTTCGGTGCCCTCGCCCGGCTCGGTGCGGACGGTGGCCTTGCCGCCGTTGCGCTCCATACGTCCGATGATGGACTCCCGGACGCCCATCCTGTCCTCCGGGATCTGGTCGAGGTCGAATCCCTTGCCGCGGTCGCGGACGAAGATGGCGACCTCGTCGCCCTCCACCTCGGCGTACACGGATACCGACGGCGCCTCGGCGTACTTGGCGGCGTTCACCATCGCCTCACGGGCGGCCTGCAGCGCGGCGCCGAGCGGTTCGTCCAGCGCGGTGTCGCCCACGCAGACGATCTCGATCGGCACGCCGTGGTCGTCCTCGACCTCTCCCGCCGCCTCCCTGATCGCGGCGGCGAACGTCTGGTCGGGGTCGGCGCGCGGCTGGTACAGCCATGTCCGCAGCGTCCGCTCCTGGGACCGGGCGAGGCGCTGCACCTCGCGGGTGTCGTGCGCGTTCCGCTGGATGAGGGTCAGCGTGTGCAGCACCGAGTCGTGAATGTGCGCGGCCAGCTCGGCGCGCTCCTGGGACCGGATCCGCTCGTGCCGCTCGGTGTCCAGGTCCTGCCAGAGCCGCACCACCCACGGCGTCACGATCACCGCGACCCCGCTGAGGATGATCAGCATGGCGATGACGACCGACCGCGCCTGGGCGGCCTCCACGTTCTGCACCACGACGCCGCCGATGCCGCCGACGACCAGCAGCAGGCCGAGCAGGCTGCGCAGCCACCGCTCCCGGAGCGGGAGCGTCCACCGCTGCCGCTGGTCGCGGTCGGCCTGCTGCCACAGGATCGCCGCGCCGACACCGCCGATGACGAACGGCCACAGCGCCCACTGGACGACCCCGGCCGCGCCCCACGGCAGCGCCGCCAGGCCCAGCGTGACCGCCGCGTAGACCAGCAGCTGGCCCCAGTCGCGGCCACGACGGCGACCGGTCGCCCGCTCGGGCTTCTCGGGGGCGGGCACCAGGATCCAGAACGCGGCGTAGGCGGCGACGCCGAGCCCGCTCGCCATCGTCAGCAGCACGAACGCCGCGCGGACGATCACGACGTCCACGCCGAGGTGCCCGGCCAGGCCGCGGCACACACCGGCGACGAGCTTGCCGTCCGCGGCGCGCTCCAGCCGCGGCGCCGCCGCCGGCGTCGCGCCCGCCTGCCCGCCCGCCTGCCCGCCCGCCTGTGCGGGCGGCACCCCCGGCCGCGCGGTACCGGGCTGCCCGGCCGTCTGCTCGCTCACCGCCGTCCTTCCCATGGTTCTGCCACGTCATCGATCGTCACACGCGCGGCCGTGATCCGCATCAGGGCCTCACCCCAGGCTTACCTCAGGGTCGGATCAGGGACGTCCCGGATACCGTGTGCGGGACGCGGCGCGTCACGATGGTGAGCATGAGCGAGGAGCATGACGTCGGGAACGGCGTCAGGAACGACGCCGGGAACGACACGGGGCACGCTGGGCACACGGAACACAAAGGCGGCGCCGGCGGCTACGAGCGGCTTGCGCGCGACACCGAACGCCGCGTCCTGGCCGGCGTGTGCACCGGGCTCGGACGCTACACCGGCATCGATCCCGTCGTCTTCCGTGTGGGGTTCGGGCTTCTGGTCCTCGCGCACGGCCAGGGCATCTTCCTCTACATCGCGGCTGTGCTGCTGATGCCAGGAAGCCCTGGCGAGTCGTCGCTCGCGGAGCAGTTCTTCAAGCGGTGGTTCGACGGCGCGGCCGTGCTGACGATCCTCGGCGCGCTGCTGTGCGCGGGCGTCGTGTTCAGCCTTTTCGGCGGCGTCCCCACCGACGCGATCGCGGCTCTGGTGGTGTTCGGGCTGGTGCTGCTCGTCGCGCACTCGCGTGGCGTGAACCTGGTGGCCGCCGCGCGGTCCGTCCCGGAGCGGCTGTCCGGGCATCCGCCGGAGCCTTCCGCGGAGTGGACGCGTTCCGCGAACGCCACCGTCGGCAGCGTCTCCCTGTACAAGGACACGCACACCGATGCCCCGCCTCGAACGCGCGGCGGCGGCCTGCCCGAGGGCATGGTCGACCTCGCCGCCTACAGCGCCGCGCACTCGGCCGCGCAGGCCGACGCGCTCTTGGACGACGCGCGCCTGGACGACGACACCGCGCCACCCGCGGCGGCACCGGCGAAGCGGCACGGCTGCGGGCGCTCCCCCGCCGGGCGCTCGCCCGCGGCGACGATCACGCTGCTGGCCGCCATGGCCGCGGGCGCGGCGATGATCCCGGTCGCGCAGCCGTATCCCGCCCCGGACTCCTGGCTGATCGTCATGGCCCCCGCGCTCGCGGTCATCGGGTTCGGCCTCGTCCTCGGCGGCTGGTTCCGGACGCGGGGCCTCGCGACCGCCGGCACCGTCCTGACGCTCGCCATGCTGACCACGGCGGTCGCGGGCGAGATGCCGCGCAACGCCGAGTACGGGGAGGTCGAATGGCGTCCCATGGACGCCGCCCAGACCGGCCAGGAGTACAAGGTCGGCGTCGGGCAGGGGACGCTCGACCTCACCGCCCTCCCCGTCGCCGCCGGGCAGCGCGTCACGATCAACGCCCAGGTGACGCTCGGCGGGCTCGAGGTCAAGGTGCCGCCCGCCGCGCGCGTCATGGTGGACGCGAAGATCGCGCTGGGCGACCTGCGCGTCGGCAGCAAGACGACCAGCGGCCCGAACGTCAGGAGCACCCAGGTCATGGAGCCCGAGGGAAGACCCGGCGAGAACCCCCCGGTGATCGTCCTGCGGATACGCGGGAAGATCGGAGACGTGGACGTGCGCCGTGGCTGAGCGACGGGACCCTGAACGACAGGGCGTTGAGGGGCAGGGCGCCGGGCGGCGCGGGCGGCGCCGGTTCGATCCGGCCGGGCCCGTCACCGGGCTGTTCTTCCTCGTCCTCGCGGCCCTGTTCCTGGCGGACGGCCTGTCCGACGAGCGGGTCCTGGCGCCCGCGACGCTGGCCCCGGTTGTGCTGATCGGCCTCGGCCTGGTCGGGACCGTCCGGGTGCTGACCCGCTCACGCCGCCGCGAGCTGCGCTGACCCGGTCTCCCCGCGCGCAGCGGACGGGAAGTAATCTGACCTCGACGGCAGGTGATCAGAGCGAGGTCGGATGTCAGGTCAGCCCGGCACGCCGGAGGCGAGCGGCACGGACGTGCTGCCCGGTTCCCGTTCCGCGCTGGACCCGGACCGCGCGATCAAGCCGGGGCGGCACGGCCTGTCCCCCGAGACCGTCGCCGGCATCCAGCGTGAGCGGCTCATCGACGCGTTCGTCCAGGTCGTGTCGGAACGCGGCTTCGCCCACACCACGATCAGCCGGGTCACCGAGGGCGCGGGGGTCACGAAGAAGACCTTCTACGCCCACTTCACGGACCTGGACGAGTGTTTCCTCGCCGCCTACCAGCGCGGCATGGACATCCTGCTCGCCCGCATGACGGAGGTCTACGAGGCCGCGCCGACCTGGCCGGACGGGATCCACGCGGCGCTGCGCACCATGCTCGCCGCCCTGGCCCGCGAGCCGCGGTTCGCGCGGGCCTCACTGGTGGAGGTGAACGCGGCGGGGCCGCGGGTCCGGCAGGCGCGCATCGACAACCTCACCCGGTTCCGCGCCTTCTTCGCCGACCCGTCCCTGGCCTCCGTCCCGGTCGCCGTGGTGGACGCGATCGTCGGCGGCATCTACAGCGCGATCCACGTCCAGATGGAGACGGGCGAGGCGGAGGAACTGCCTTCGCTGCTGCCGTCCCTCACCTATTTCGTGCTGCTTCCCCTCATCGGCCGCGAGGCGGCGTCCCCGTACCTGTCCGAGACCTGACGCGCCACACGGGCCGGGAGCCGGGACGCCCGGGAGCGCGCCATCCGAGCGGCTGGCGTCAGAGGGGCTGGCGTCCGTTTGGGGGCGTGGCTTCCGAGGGAGCCGCCGCGCCTGCGTGCAGGCTGACGGCGAACGCCGGACCCGGGTTCGTCAGTGCGCGCCGTCCCCCGTGCACCCGCACCCGGTTGGCGCGCAGCGGACGTTCGGTGACGCCGTCCGGCGTGATCGTCACCTCCGCCAGCTCACCGGCGATCAGCGTGCTGACCTGCCCGTGAATCGTGCCGCCGTGGCCGGGCGGCCATGTGGTGAGCCACACCCGGTCGTCGAGCCGGACGTGCACCGGGCGTTCGGCGTCGAAGCCGACGAGCCACCACCACTCGCCGGGCCGGCCGGCGAGGTCGCGGACACGGCCGGCGAGCTGCCCCACCGTGGGAGGACGGGCGGTGACGGCGCGGCCGTGCGGATCGTCCTGGCCACGCATGGTGAGATCGGGAACCACGGAAAGGTCCTTCGTGTACGTGTGTCGGCTGGAAAGAGTCGGGAATCAGCGACAACACGAAGGACACAGCGCGCTGGCCACGCGGCCCAAGGCCACGGGGCTGTCGAGAAAGACTCGCGCTGACACGCATATAAGAAGACACTCGGTAACCAACGGTTGTCAAGTTGAACACCGGGATGCCACCCGGAGTCCGCCCGGCCCCGAGAGCATTCGGCACGGAAATGGATCAAGGGAACGGAGTTCCGCCATGGACCGTCGAAGCGTGCTGCGCGGTGGCCTCGCCACGACCGGCGGGGCGGCGCTCGCCCTGCTCACCGGGGGCGGGTCGGCGTCCGCCCGCGCTCCCGGGCCGGGGCCGGCGCTGCTCGGGCGGGGCCGCCCGCGCCTGACGCACGGCGTGCAGAGCGGTGATGTGACCGCCCGTGAGGCCGTGGTGTGGGCGCGTTCCGACCGTCCCGCCCGGATGCTGGTGGAGGTGAGCCGCCGCCCGGACTTCCGGCACGCCCACACGGTCCGCGGGCCCGTCCTCACCCCGGACACGGACCTGACCGGCAAGACGTTCCTGCGCGGCCTCCCGTCCGGTGAGGAGCTGCACTACCGCGTCCGGCTGGCGGGTCTCGACCGCCACTCGGACGTCTCGGAACCGGTCGCGGGCCGCATCCGGACCGCGCCGGGGCACCACGCAGGGCCCCGCCACGGTCGCGGCATCCGGTTCGTCTGGTCGGGCGACCTCGCGGGCCAGGGCTGGGGCATCAACCCGGAGCTCGGCGGCTACCGCATCTTCAAGGCGATGGGCGCGGTCGATCCCGACTTCTTCCTGTGCAGCGGCGACCTCGTCTACTCCGACGGTCCCCTCAGCGAGACGGTGCGGCTCCCGGACGGCCGCACGTGGCGCAACATCGTCACGCCCGAGAAGTCGGCCGTCGCGCAGACCGTCGCCGAATACCGGGGCCAGTTCCGCTACAACCTGGAGGACGCCAATCTGCGGGCGTTCAACGCCCACGTCCCGATGCTCTACCAGTGGGACGACCACGAAACCGTCAACAACTGGTATCCGGGCGAAATCCTCGACCTTCCCCAGTACACCGAGAAGCGTGTGGACGTTCTGGCCGCCCGCGCCCGCAGGGCGATGTTCGAGTACACCCCGGTCAGAACGGCGCGCCCCGGCCGCCTCTACCGGAAGATCTCGTATGGGCCGCTGCTGGACGTCTTCATGCTCGACATGCGGTCCTACAAGAACGCGAACGACGCCAACACCTCCCCGTCCCAGCGGGAGGGTCTCCTGGGCGCCGAACAGTCGGCGTGGCTCAAGCACGAGCTTCGCCGCTCGAACGCCACCTGGAAGGTCATCGCGGCCGATCTGCCCATCGGCCTGATCGTCCCCGACGGCACCGCCCAGGAAGGCGCCGCCCAGGGCGACGACGGCGTCCCGCTGGGCCGCGAACACGAGATCGCGGACCTGCTCTCCTACGCCAAGCGTCACCGTGTCCGGAACATGGTCTGGCTCACGGCCGACGTCCACTACACGGCCGCCCACTACTACGACCCCTCGAAGGCCGCCTTCTCCGACTTCGACCCCTTCTGGGAGTTCGTCTCGGGTCCCCTCAACGCGGGTGGCTTCGGGCCCGGCAAGCTCGACGGGACGTTCGGGGCCACGCCCAAGTTCGTCCAGGCGCCGCCGCACGCGAACACGTCCCCCGCCGAGGGCTTCCAGTTCTTCGGTGAGGTCGAGATCGACGCGGACACCGCGACCCTGACCGTCCGCCTCAGGGACCTGGACGGCAAGACCCTCCACACCCAGGCCCTCAACCCCCGCCGTTGACGGTCGCGCCGACGGCGGCGCATGGCACCATCGTCGGCGTGAAACGCGCATATGCCTTGCCGGGTCTCTGCCTGTCGCTGGTGCTCTGCCTCGTCCTGTCGGGCTGCTCGAACAGCGCCGAGGATCAGAAGGCCGACTGCGCGAGGATCGCGTCGGCCCTCTCGGAGACGGCGGACCCGAACGCGGAGCAGGTTCTCGCCGCACTGCGCAAGGTCCGCCCGACCCTGAAGGACGACGATCTCGCCGAACATGTCGACACGGTCATCGCGTCGGGCGGCAAGGACGTCGCCTCCGGTGGCGAGCACCCGATGTCGGACGAGGAGACCCTCCGTTTCGCGGAGGCCGCCGAGAAGATCCGCGACGCCTGCGACCTCAGCGGCTGAGGATCAGATACGCGATCCAGGTGAGGACGAGGGTCACGACCAGCGACCCCAGACATCCCAGGCGAGAAGAGAAAAAGAAGAACATACGCGCCCCCTACCCCGGAATCCCCGCTCATCGCCTGCCCGGTATCGACCCGTGGGGGCAGGCGGCACGGCGGTGGGACGGTGTCGCCGGCGACGGCATCGTCGGGCCCGAGACCAGGCGGGTTCTGCTTCGCGTGCCCTGGTGACCATCGTTCGCTCAGCCGTCGGTAAACAACCGACGTCGGGGGCTAGTACGGGATTCAACCGCGGCATAGGTTCGTATGGTCGCCTTCCACGGAGGGGGCCCCGATGACGTGGCCGGACCAGCGAGCCCCACCCGGGGAACGTCTTTCTCGAGTCCATCCCGAGACGTCCCTGGGAGAAACGCATGCCACGTATCCGAGTCGAAGTCGACGGCGCGACGTATGAAGACGACGTCGAACCGCGCCTGCTTCTGGTTCACTATCTGCGCGAACGGCTGGGGAAGGTCGGCACCCCCGTAGGGTGCGACACCAGCAACTGCGGAGCCTGCACCGTCCTGATGGACGGGATGAGCGTGAAGAGCTGCTCCGTGCTCGCCGTCCAGGCGGACGGCAGTGACGTGACGACCGTCGAGGGCCTGGGCATCGACGGCACCACCGTCCTCCAGCCCCCGCCCACCACCATTCAAACGACGAGCTCCGCTCGGGTGCATCCGATGCAGCGCGCCTTTCACGAGGAGCACGCGCTCCAGTGCGGTTACTGCACGCCCGGCATGATCATGGCGTCTCTCGATCTGCTGCGGGAGAACGCCGACCCGTCCGAGGAAGAGGTCCGGGACGGGCTGGAGGGGAACCTGTGCCGGTGCACGGGCTACCAGAACATCGTCAAGGCCGTCCGGCGTGCCGCGAGCGAGATGCGCGACCCCGCGGGGCAGGAGGTGACGCCGTGACCGTTCAGGAGGGCGACGCCGTGACCACGCGGGAGGTCGGCTCCCCGCGCAAGCGGTCCGAGGACGCCCGGCTCATCACCGGCCGGACGAAGTGGACCGACAACATGACGCCGGCGGGGACGCTGCACGTGGCGTATCTGCGCAGCCCGTACGCGCACGCGCGGATCTCCCGCGTCGACACGTCCCAGGCGAAGAACAGCCCCGGGGTGGTCGCCGTGTTCAGCGGCGAGGATCTGGCCGACGAGCAGGGGTCGCTGCCGTGCGCGTGGGTCGTCACGGACGACATGAAGCATCCGGACCATCCGCCGATGGCGGTGAACGAGGTCCGGTACGTCGGTGAGCCGGTGGCGTGCGTGGTGGCCCGCGACAAGTACGCGGCCGTCGACGCCCTGGAAGAGATCGACATCGACTACGAGCCGCTGCCCGCGGTCGTGAACATGGAGGCGGCCATAGCGGGAGGCGCCGACCTCGTCCACGAAGACCTGGGGACGAACAAGTCCTACACGTGGGTGTTCGAGAACGGGGATCTGGACGCCGCGATGCGGGACGCCCCGGTCGTCATCGAGCGCAAGTACGTCCAGCAGAGGCTCATCCCAACGGCGATGGAGCCGCGGTCGGTTCTGTGCGTCCCGGATGGGGACGACTTCACGTTGTACTCGGCCACCCAGATCCCGCACATCCTGCGGCTGATGCTGGCAACCGTCACCGGGATCCCCGAGCACCACATCCGGGTCGTCGCACCGGACGTCGGCGGCGGCTTCGGCTCGAAACTGCAGGTGTACGGGGAGGAGGTCATCGCGCTGCTGCTCGCCCGCAGGCTCGGCCGTCCCGTCAAGTGGACGGAGTCGCGCAGCGAAGGCAACATGACCGTCCACCACGGACGCGACCAGATACAGCGGCTCACGCTCGCCGCAGAACGGGACGGACGGATCCGCGGCCTGAAGGTGGATCTGCTGGCCGACATGGGCGCGTACCTCATGCTCGTCACTCCGGGCATCCCGCTGCTAGGCGCGTTCATGTTCAACGGCATCTACAAGATGGACGCCTTGTCGTTCACGTGCACGGGGGTCTTCACGACGAAGACGCCCACGGACGCCTACCGGGGCGCGGGCCGGCCGGAGGCCACGTTCGCGATCGAGCGGATGATGGACGAACTCGCCGCCGAACTGGACGTCGACCCCATTGAGGTGCGGCGCCGCAACTGGATCGCGCACGAGGAGTTCCCGTACGAGACGATCGCGGGCCTCACGTACGACTCGGGCAACTACGAGGCGGCGACGGACAAGGCGCTGGAGCTTTTCGAGTACGACAAGCTGCGCGCCGAGCAGGCAGACCGCCGTGATCGGCAGGATCCGGTGCAGCTGGGCATCGGGGTGTCCACGTTCACCGAGATGTGCGGTCTCGCGCCGTCCCGTGTTCTGGGCTCGCTGGCCTACGGCGCTGGCGGCTGGGAGTACGCGTCGGTGCGCATGTTGCCGTCCGGCAAGGTGGAAGTGGTCACCGGTTCGTCCCCGCATGGTCAGGGCCATGCGACGGCGTGGGCGCAGATCACCGCCGACCGGCTCGGTGTGCCGTTCGAGGACGTGAAGGTCCTGCACGGCGACACGGCCATCTCGCACAAGGGCATGGACACGTACGGTTCGCGTTCACTGGCCGTGGGCGGGGTCGCGCTCTATTCGGCATGCGAAAAGGTGGTCGACAAGGCCCGCAAGGTCGCGGCGCACCTGCTGGAGGCGTCCGAACAGGACCTCGACTTCAGCGGCGGACGGTTCAGCGTCCGCGGCGTCCAGGAGGAGGGCAAGACGCTTCAGGAGGTCGCGCTTGCCGCGTTCGCCGCGCACGACCTGCCCGACGGCATCGAGCCGTCGCTGGACTCCGACGCCACGTTCGACCCGGACAACTTCTCCTTCCCGCACGGCACGCACCTGTGCGCCGCAGAGGTCGACACCGAGACGGGGATGGTGAAGCTCCGCAAGTACGTGGCGGTGGACGACGTCGGGAACGTCGTGAACCCGCTCATCGTGGAGGGGCAGGTGCACGGCGGCATCGCGCAGGGCATCGCGCAGGCCCTCTACGAGGAGGCCGTGTACGACGCGGAAGGCAACCTGACCACGACCACGATGGCCGACTACCTGGTCCCGTCGGCCGCGGACCTTCCCACGTTCACGACCGACCGCACGGAGACGCCGGCGACGTCCAACCCGATGGGCGTGAAGGGCGTCGGCGAGGCGGGCACGATCGCCTCGACACCCGCGGTCGTCAACTCGATCGTGGACGCGCTGCGCCCGCACGGCGTGCAGGACGTGCCGATGCCGTGCACGCCCGAACGCGTCTGGCGCGCGCTGCGCGCGGAATCGAAACCGCGGGCCGCCGAACCCGGTGCGGGCGGCGGACTCGGCTCGGCCGGAGGTGCACAGTGATCCCCGCGACGTTCGACTACACGCGTCCCGCCTCGGTGGACGACGCCGTCCGGGCGCTGTCCGACGCGGGCGAGGACGCCAAGGTGCTCGCCGGCGGGCAGAGCCTGATGCCGCTGCTGCGGATGCGGCTCGCCTACCCGGACTCGCTGATCGACCTCGGCCGGGTCGACGCGCTCAGGGAGATCCGCGACGAGGGCGGCTCGCTGGTGATCGGCTCGATGGCGACGCACCACCAGGTGATCCGTGATCCGCTGGTCCGCGAGCACGTGCCGCTGATCGCGGTGGCGGCGGAGACGGTCGCCGACCCGGCCGTCCGGCATCGCGGCACGTTCGGCGGGTCGCTGGCGCACGCGGACCCGGCGGGCGACCTGCCGGCCGTCGCGCTGGCGCTGGACGCGGTGTTCCTCGTCCGGTCCGTGCGCGGCGAACGGGAGATCCCCGCGTCGGAGTTCTTCGTCGACTGGATGACGTCGGCGATGGAGCCGGACGAGCTGCTCGTGGGCATCCGCGTACCGAAGCTGGGGTCCGGCTGGGGGGTGCATTACGAGAAGTTCCACCGGACGGCCCAGGCGTGGGCGATCGTCGGGGTCGCGTGCGCCGTCCGCCGCAACGGTGACGGGATCGAGGAGGCGCGCATCGCGCTGACCAACATGGGTCCGGCCCCGGTGAGGGCCGACGCGGTGGAGATCGCGGTCAGGGGCCAGTCCGCGTCGGACGACTCGTTCAGGACCGCCGCGGCGCAGGCCGCAGCGGGCACCGAGCCGCCCACCGACCTGCACGGTACGTCCGAGTACCGGACCCATCTGGCGACGGTGCTGACCGCGCGGGCGCTGAAGGCCGCCGCCGGTGCCTGACCGGGCTGCGCGCTGACGGCCGTGCGGCCGGATCCCCGGGCTGCGGGGATCCGGCCGCATGGCCGACCCGTGGTGGGGTACCGGCCGGGTACCGGCGGGAACCGCCGGGGACACGGCCTGGCACCGGCCGGGGTACGATCCCCGGTTCCGGGCCGGGTGATCGGCCCCACTGGCGACGTGATGGGCGTCCGCCGTATGGTCGCGGACAAGGTCTCCGGACGATAAGGACATTTGATCATGGAACTCGACCACGATTTCACCGTCCCCGTACCGGTGGATCAGGCCTGGTCGGTGCTGCTCGATGTGGAGCGCGTCGCGACGTGCATGCCCGGCGCGACCCTGGACTCGGTCGAGGGCGAGGAGTTCAAGGGCCGGATGAAGGTGAA
The DNA here is from genome assembly GCF_052245875.1 of Actinomadura sp. 3N407. Classification (NCBI taxonomy): domain Bacteria; kingdom Bacillati; phylum Actinomycetota; class Actinomycetes; order Streptosporangiales; family Thermomonosporaceae; genus Actinomadura; species Actinomadura sp. 3N407. The sequence goes on along the minus strand of NZ_JBQQBP010000005.1, from coordinate 435,736 downwards.
GGTCGGCGCGATGACCATCACCTACCGCGGCTCCGCGCGCATCGTGTCGGCCGACGAGTCGTCCCGCACCGTGACGATGGAGGCGTCCGCGAAGGAGGCCCGCGGCTCGGGGACGGCGTCGGCGACCGTCCAGGCGAAGCTGCACGAGGAGGGTGACACGACCCGTGTGACCGTGCACACCAAGCTGAACGTGACGGGGCGGCCCGCGCAGTTCGGGCGCAACATCCTGTCCGAGGTCGGCTCTAAGATCATTTCCCGGTTCGCCAAGTCGCTGGAGGAGGAGCTGGAGTCGTCCGGCACGAGCCCGTCGGCCGCGGCCGCCGGGAGCCCTGCCGAGGCGGCGAAGCCGGAGCCCGCCGACAAGCCCGGCCCGGCCACCGCGGAGGTCGCCGAACCCGCCTCGGCCACCGCGCCGGAGAGCCCCGTCGCGCCCGAGAGCACCGCCGCCCCTGACAGCACCGCCGCCCCGGAGAGCACCGCCCCCGAGCGCGCCGCCGCGCCGGCGGAGAAGCGGGAGCGGCCGCTGCGGGTCGCGCGGGAGGACGACGCGATCGACCTGCTGGAGGTCGCGGGCCCGTCGGTCGCCAAGCGGGCCGTCCCGGCCGCCGGCGGTCTTGTCGTGCTGCTGCTGGTGTTCCGCTTCCTCACCCGGCGCCGCCGCAAGAAGAAGAAGCGCTGACGTCCGGCCGGGGGTCAAACACCGGTCAACGATCCGTCGCCGGACGGCGACGTCGGTGGAACGGGCCGCCGCCCATGCCTTCGGCTTGTCCCGTGGACACCATCGAGCTCCAGCGGATCACGCGGATCGAGAACGACAACTGGTGGTACCGCGAGCGCCGCGAGATCCTGTCCGCGGAACTGCTGCGGTTCAGCGTGCCGGGGACGGCGGTCGACATCGGGGCCGCCGTCGGTACCGGTTCGCGGGTGCTGGCCGAGCACGGCTGGCAGGCCACCGCGATCGACCTGAGCCCGGACGCCGTGGCGCTGGCGCGCGCGCACGGCGTCGAGGCGTACGAAGGCGACGCGCGCTATCTGCCGCTTCCCCCGTGCCATTACGACCTCGCGCTGGCCCTGGACGTCCTGGAGCACATCGAGGACGACGCGCGGGCGGCGGCGGAGATCACGCGGGTGCTGAAGCCGGGCGGGACGGCGCTGGTGTCCGTCCCGTGCGACATGGCCCTGTGGTCGGCACATGACGTGGCGCTCGGGCGCGTCCGCCGCTACACGCGCCGCACGCTCGCCGAGCTCGTCGAGGGCGCCGGGCTGGTGCTGGAGCGGGTGTGGAGCAGGGGCGTCCTCCTCCGGCCGTTCCTGCGCCGCCTCAGGCACCGGACGGCGCGCCGTGAGGACCTGGCCCCGCTGCACCCCCTCACCAACGAGGCGCTGCGCCTGACCGCCGTGCTGGAGCGCCGCCTGCCGCTGTGCTCATGGCCCGGCGCCTGGCTGTTCGCGCGCGCCCGCCGCCCCGGCTGACCCGCGGTACGGGCGACCGGCGATCATCACTTCCCGAAGATGTGGTCGACGGCCCTGGCCGACGCCTGGCCGTCGTCGTGCGGGCAGTACTTCACGAAGAAGCCGTCGTAGTCGTCCGCGTAGCGGTCCTCGGTGTCGGGCGCCTGCCTGACCGCTTCGGCGACGTCCGCGGACGTCGTCACGACCGGCCCCGGCGCCTCGGCCTCCAGGTCGAAGTAGAAGCCGCGCACGTGGTCGCGGTAGCGCTCCAGGTCGTAGGTGAAGAGGACGATCGGCCTGCCCAGGATCGCGTAGTCGAACATGGCGGACGAGTAGTCGGTGACGAGTACGTCCGCCGCCATGTACAGCTCGGCGATGTCCGGATACCGGGACACGTCGATGACGAAGTCGCCCGTCATGGAGTCACTCGCCGAGGGACGGTCCCGGTCGGTGATGAGGGGATGCGGCCGCAGAAGCAGGACGTGGTCGTCGCCAAGGGCTCGGCGCAGGGTCTCCACGTCCAGCTCCAGGGAGAACCCGTGGCTGCCGGGTGCTTGGTGCCGGTCGTCCCGCCACGTGGGCGCGTAGAGGACCACCTTCTTGCCGTCGGGAATCCCCAGGCGCTTGCGGATGCGGGACCCGATGCTCTCCCACTCGGGTGTGCTGAGGATGTCGTTGCGCGGGTAGCCCGTCTCCAGGACCTCCCCCTCGTACCCGAAGGCTCGGCGCATGACTTGGGTGGCGAACGGGCTCGGGGACAGCAGCAGGTCCCACCGCGACACCTCCCGTTCCGTCCGGTCGAGTGATGTGCGCTGGTACGGCATGTCGCCGAGGTCGTGGGCGAGACGCTTCAGCGGTGTGCCGTGCCAGGTCTGGACGTACGTCTGGCCTTCGCGCTTGGCGTACCAGGACGGCAGCCCGACGTTGGTGACCACGTAGCGGGCGCGCGCGAGGACGCGGTAGTGCTCGCGGCTTCCCGCCAGGACGGTTCGGGCCTTCCCTTCGACCGCGAACTGTCCGTCCCGGGAGACCCACACGCATTCCAGGTTCGGCTTGCGCCGGGTCAGTTCCTCGTAGACGGCCCTCGGGTTGCAGCTGTACTGGGTCCCCTCGTGACTGTCGAACACGGCGACGTCCGCGAGGGGGCTCCGCAGGTAGACGGGGTAGTCGCGCTGTTGGAGGAGCAGTTGCGCGTGCCCGCCGCGCTCGTCGTCGCCGAGGGCGGTACGGCTGTGGAGCAGGAACGCGTCCGTCTGGTGTACGTCGACCTCGAATTCGTGCGTGCCCACGTGCCGCCGGCCGGTCAGGTCCGGGATCGCCTCACGTTCGACGACAACGGCCACCTCTTCGGAACGCGCGCGCGCCAGCAGCTCCCACGTTCCGCTGGGCAGCGGCAGGTCCGTCCCGAACACGGCCATCGTCGCGGGCGTGAACGAGGCGGTGAACCGGCACCCCTCCCACGTGACGGGGACGCGATGGTGGTCGCCCGACCGGAACCGCCGCAGGATGAAGTGGCCGGGGCGTTCCTCGGGGTCTGCGAAGTCACCGCTCAGGGTGAGGAGCCCGTTCTCGTCCCACTCGGCCGCCGTCACGACCGGCCGGAAGCTGCGCTCGACACCGCGCAGGTTGCCGAACGCCGTGCGGGTGAGGGCGAACTCCCGGCCGGCCCCTGTGCAAGCCGCCCCTGTGCACGTCGGCAGGGCGTACCGGACGGCGGGGACGTTGCTCGCGACGGTCAGCCTCAGCGGCCCGCCCTCGCCGGTCAGCCTGATGTCCCAGTCGATGGCGTCCAGCAGGTGCGCGCAAGAGGGGCGGCAGGACGAGGAGGAGCAGGCCACCCCGTCCCCCAAGGGCAGTCTCGCCTTGAAGTCGAACCCGGTGCCCTCCGCCATGCGGAGCACGGCCGACTGGCGTAGCGTCACCTCGCCGCGGACCTCCGCGCCCCCGTGCCGGCGTGCCGCGATCATGGCCGCCCCTACGCCCAGGGCCCGCCTCGTCCAGCCGGTCAGCTCCAGATGGTCGCCATCGAGCCGGATCCCGGTGACGATGGCCTTGGCCCGCTTGACGTGGACGACGAACACGTCGTCGTCGCCCGCCGCCGGTTGAACGGCCACGTGCTCGTCCACCTGCCGGGCCGCCGTCCACCGCACGGCCGGGGCCATCGCTATGAGCCGCTGGACGGCCTTGCGTCCCGCCGTCGACACTTCGGCGAACAGCTCGTAGGTGGCCGTCCGCCACTCGTCGCCGTCCAGCAGGTATTCGGGCTCCACGCGGACGGAGAACCCGGACCAGTCGTAGGAGACCAGCGACTGGTCGGACGCGGCCGTGGCGTCCGTGCAGCGGATCCGTTCCACCGGCAGCCTGATCTCCTTGCCGGTCCTGACGTCGCGCATCCAGACGCGAATGCGGGAATCCGTCACCGAGGACACGTCGAGCCGGTCGAAGTGTGCGTGGCCTTCGACGATGAGTGTGTCGACGTCCCATTCCACACGGTCGACGTCCGCCCACAGGAGCAGTTCGTCGGTGACGTCGTACAGGTCCTCGGGGATGGCGCGGTCCACATCGTCGAAGAAGGGGTAGCGGGCGTACCAGCGCTGGCGGAGGCGGCCCCGCTGCACGAGCGGGACGTCCTGCAGCCCCTCCTCCTCTTCGAAGCGGAGTACCTCCAGCAGTTCCGGAAGCATCCGCTCGCCGAGCAGGTACGTCTCCAGCCGCCTGATCGACACCAGCCGTTCGGCGGCGGAACGGTCCGCCGCGGCGACGACCTCGGCACCCAGCTCGACGAGGCGTTCCCGCTCCTGCCCGGTGGCTCCGGGCAGGGCGAGCATCAGCGCGCGGACGTCGAGGTCCAGTGCGTACATGTCGTGGACGGCCAGAAGCTCCGGTGCATGGTCTTCGATGAATTCCCGCACTGTCGCATGGGTCGCCATCCGTTCGGTGACGTCCGCGGCCTCGTGACGGATCCGTGTGGCCGTCCCCGGACGCTCGCGCCAGAAGTAGACGGTCGTGTTGAGCACGTCCATGGCGGAGGCCAGGATCTGTGTCTGCATGGCCGTGAGCAGGTCACGGGTCGTCGGGACCTTGAAGCGGTAGGTGTCCCAGAACGCGCGCCGGAACACCTTGTTGTACACCATCCTGTCTTGCAGGAGGGCAGGGTGACGGGTCACGTCCGTCGACTTCAGCGTCGTCGCGTAGGGGACGCTGTGCAGCGGGGACTGCCGTGCCTGTGTGCCGTCCAGGCACATGACGTTTCCGCCGACGAGGTCGGATCCGGTCGACTCCAGCGTGCCGACCATCAGTTCGTAGGCGTACGGAGGCAGGGCGTCCTTGCCATCGACGAAGGCGAGGTACCGGCCCTTCGCCTGCCCGACGCCGGTGTCCCCGGCCGACATGCCGCCGGACGGCCGGAGCAGCGTGAAACGGTCGTCTCGTTCGGCGAACTCCTCGGCGACGGCCGCGCCGCCGTCGCTCGACCCGTCGTCCACCATGAGCACCTCCAGGCCGCGCATGGTCTGCCCGGCGAGCGACTCCAGGCAGCCGGCGAGGTGGTCCTCGGCGTTGTGGAAGGGGACGACGATGCTTATCTGGGGTGACACGAGCGGCTCCGTGGTGGGGTTTTCAGATGGCGGGCTGGAGGACCCGGTCGAGCACACGGGAGGCGGCGTGGCCGTCGTCGTGCGGGCAGTACCGGGCGGCGAACGCTGCGCGGGCGTCCCGGAAACCGGCGTCGAGCCCGTTCGGCTCGCGCAGGGCGTCGACGACCTCCTGCGAGGTGCTCAGCAGCGGCCCCGGAGCCTCCGCGTCGAAGTCGAAGTAGAAACCGCGCACATGGTCGCGGTAACGCTCCAGGTCGTAGGTGAAGAACACCATCGGGCGGCCGGTGACGGCGAAGTCGAACATGGACGACGAGTAGTCCGTGACGAGCACGTCGCTGATGAGGAACAGTTCGGAGATGTCGGGGTAGACGGACACGTCCATCACGCAGTCGCCCGGCCGGAGCTTCGGGCGGTCGGTGACGAGATAGTGGGTGCGCAGGAGGAGGACGTGGTCGTCCCCCAGGGCCGCCCTGAACCGGTCGATGTCGAATTCGAGGCGGAACGCGCGCTTGCCGACCGCGTGGTGGAAGTCGTCCCGCCACGTCGGCGCGTACAGGACGACCCGCTTGCCTTCCGGGATGCCGAGCCGCCGCCGCACCACCGACGCGATCTCCCCCCGGTGCGGGCTGTTCAGGACGTCGTTGCGCGGATAGCCGCTTTCGAAAACGGGCCCGTCATAGCGGAACGCACGCCGGAACAGCGGCACGGAGAACGCGTTCTGGGCGAGAAGCAGATCCCAATGGGGGACGTCGTACTCCATCCAGTCGACGCCCTCGGTGCGCTTGTACGGCATCGTTTTGACGTCGTATCCGAGTTTCTTCAACGGCGTCCCATGCCAGCACTGCACGTACGTCTGGTCGTCCCGCTTGGCGAACCAGTCCTTCTGTGACCAGTTCCCGAAGACGTAGCGCGCGCGGGCCAGTGCCTCGTAGTGCTCCCGCGTACCGGCCAGGACGGTCCGGGCGCCCGTGGGCTTGCCGAACTGGCCGTTCTCGGTGACCCACACACATTCGATGTCGGTTCCGCGCCGCCGAAGCTCGTCGTAGATGCCGCGCGGGTTGCACGAGTACTGGCGGCCCCTGTAGGCGTCGAACACGGCGAGTTCCCGGACGGGCAGGTTCAGGTGGCGGCGGTAATGCCCGGACCGTATGCGGCTCTGCGCGTAGGCCCCGCGTTCGTCGTCGTCCAGTGCCGTCTCAATGCGCAACTGCAGCTGGTCGGTCTTGTGGGCGCGGACCGTGATCCTGTGCAGACCCGCTTCGAACGGTTCCGGCAACTCACGCAGGGTGTGCCGCCTGACGACGACCGGTTGTTCTTTCCCGCCGAGGGCGACAAGGACGTCCCACCGGCCGGCGACGAGCGGACGCGACAAACCGAGCACGGGCATGCGTGCCGGGGAGAACGACGCCGTGAACCGGTGACCTTCCCAGCGCAGGACGACCGTGTGCTCCTCGCACGACCGTCGCCGCCGGAGCACCAGCGTGTCGGGCCGTCCCGCCTGGCCCGTGTACGTCCCCGCCAGGTGAAGAGCACCGTCGGGTGACCACGACACCTGGTCCACGGCCAGGACCCGTCCGCGCACGACGATCCGCAGCGTGCTGCGCCGCGTCCTGGCGAGTTCCACCTCCCCGCCCGGAATCGGGAACGCGATGCCGGCCGGGCCCTCGTCCAGGTACGGCTTGACCCCGCCCGGCAGGGTGATCTCCCAGTCGCCTGGGCGCCCGGCCAGCCCGGCGACCGGGAGCCTGGCACGGAACGCGTCGTCCCCTACCGGTTCGACCGGCCCGGCCACCGTGGCCCGTCCCGCCTTCGGCACGGCGATGATGCGTGGCTCGTCCCCGAGGGGGGCGCGGCTCCAGCCGTCGAGCCACAGCTCGCCGCCCTCCAGGTGGCCTCCGACGACGGCCGCAGCCGTCCGCCGCACCTGCACCACGAACCGGTTCCTGGTCGCGACGCCCTGGACGAGCACTCCCGGCGCGCATTCCCGGTCGTCCGGCCATTGCCGCCCGGTGAGCCGCGGGTTCGCGAACGTGGCCCGCCGCCGCAGCCCCCGGTTGACGACCTCCGCGCACGGCACCCAGTCGACGTCCCGCCAGCGCCCGAACATCTTCAGCGACGACGGGTCGATGTCCGCGACGAACCCGGACCAGTCGTAGGAGACCGTCGACTGCCGCGACCGCGCGGTCACGTCCGGCCTCCGGACCCGGGTGACGGGCACCCGCACGAGCCCGCGCCGGTTCGACGCCACCAGCCACACCCGGATGCGGGAGCCGTCCTCGGTCGAGGAGTCCAGATGCCGGATGTAGGCGTGCCCCTCGATGCGGAGCCGCCCGTCCACCCAGTCGGCCCGGTCGATCGCCGCGACCGGCGTCAGCTCGTCGGTCACGTCGTACAGGTGCTGCGGGACGGCTCGCTCCTCGTCCTCGAAGAACGGATACTCCGCGTACCACCGGGGCCGCAGTCCCCGCCGCACCCGAGGCGCGTCCGCCGCCTTCCGGAGACGGACGAAGCGCAGCACCTCCAGCAACTCCGGCAGCATCCGCCGGCACAGCAGATACAGCTGAAGGCGCGTCATCGCGGGGAGCTTCTTCAGCAAGCGCGGGCTTATCCGCTGTGCCAGTTCCGCGCCGATCGCGGCGAGTTCCTCGCGACGCACGTCATGCGTCCTGGGCAGAGCCTCAAAGAGGGTGCGAAGCTCGATTCCGACCAGCGCGTGCTCGTCATACGCGTTCAGGAGCTGGGGCGCGTACTCGGCCATCCCGTCTCGCAGTACACGCGCGGACGCCAGACGCTGGGTGATGTTGTCCCAGTCGTAGCGGTCTTCAGTGATGGACCCCGGCCGCTTGCGCCAGAAGTAGACCGTCTCACTCAGCACGTCCACAGAACGGGCCAGCGCATGGGCGCGCACGGTCACAGGCGGGTCCTCGTAGAAACCTTTAGGGAACTCCAGGCCCTCCCGCTCCCAGAACTCACGCCGGTACACCTTGTTCCACGGCGTCCTGTCACGCATGAGCACCGGCTTGGACGACACATGCGTCTTGGAACAGGGCTCCGTGAACACGCCGTCGTGCAAGGGCGACTGCCATTTCCGGTCTTCGTCCATCCGCAGGACGTTCCCGGACGCGATGTCGGACCCCGTCCGCTCCAGCGACCCGACCAGCCGCGCGTAGGCCTCACGCTCCACCAGGTCGTCGGCGTCCGCGAACGCCAGGTACTCGCCGCGCGCCTGCCGCACCCCCGCGTTGCGGGCGGGTCCGGGCCCCTCGTTGTCCCGCGTCACCAGCCGGAACCGCGGGTCCCGGCCGCACATCTCCTTGGCGATCACGGCGCCGTTGTCGGTGGACCCGTCGTCCACCATGATCACCTCAAGGTCGCGCAGCGTCTGACCGGCCAGCGACTCCAGGCACTCCCGCAAGAACTCCTCGGTGTTGCAGAACGGCACGACGACGCTGAGCTTCGGGGACATGGGGCCTCCTCCTCGCCCCACCGAGCATGGTGACGTCACGCCACCACATGAACACGCATCGCGATTGCCAGTCCGTCCCCTGACGCAGACTTGACCCCGCCTGGCCCGGCATTTACCCGGTCTTGTCCTCGCGCACCGAGAGCTCCACCTCCGGAAACTCCGTGGCGAGCCATGGCAGCACAACGGGCGGCAAGTACGGCGCGACGGTGGGAATCACACCCACCCGCAGCCGCCCGACGAGCGGCCCCCGGACGGCCCTGACCTCATCGACGAGCCGGTCGGGTGGTGTTCACCACAGCGCATCGTCCGGCCTGCGGTCCGGTCTCACTCGGGGGGCTTCCCGAAAGCGCGGAACACGACGTCGTCCTCGTCCAGGTCCGTCACGGACGTCTCGTTCAGGAAGAGCCTGCCCTGTGCGAACTGCCGGTCGTATCTGGTGCGCAACCAGGAGCCGGCGTCGTTGGTGAGGCGCCACATGATCGAGGTCTTGCCGGTGGCGGCGTCGACCGACACGAGCCGGGGCGGTTTGCTCCTGTTGCCTCCCTTGCCGTTTCCGCCCGGCTTGCGGGGCTGGGCGGCGATGAGCCGGTCGCCGTCCATCGCGAGGGGGTACAGGTGGTTGCGATCCGGGTTCTCGGTGGCCCACCGGACACGGCCGGCGGCAAGGTCATAGGAGACGACCGGCACGGTGCGCCCATTCTCCTTCACCGGACGCTCACCCGATCTGACGTACAGGCTGTCGTCGGCGACAACGACGCCTTGGCAGCGGTTGAGGTCCTGGCGGCCCCCGTAGCAACGCACCTCTTCCTTGTCGGCGATGTCGAAGCCCGAGACCTGTGCGCCGGACATGTCGAGGACCACGAACCGCGACACACCGCGTCCGGTGGAGCGAAGTCCGAGGACGACGTGACGGGTCGCCACCATCGCTTGGACCCTGTAGGCCGGGGGCACGTCGTGGCTCCACACGTACCGGCCACTCCGCGGGTCGAGCCGGTGCACGCTGCGGACCTTGTTCTCGCAGGTCTGCCGGGCCAGCAGCACCGGACCGCCCGACAGCCCGTCGATCGCGCAGTCCGCACCCCGGCTGTCGATGGTCCACAGCGGCCGTCCGTCATCCAGCCGGAAGGCGGCGGTGCTGTACTGCCAGTCCGCCACCACGGTGCCCTCACCGATGGCGATCCCGCCCGACCAGTGCCGGTCGGTCGGGCTGATCGTCTGCTCCCAGACCTTCCTCCCGGTCCTCAGATCGATCACGGCGACCCGGTGACAGCCCAGTTCCCTCTCACCGAACCGAACGGCGACCCGGCCATCGGAGGGACGGGACGAGGCCGCGCACACCTTGTCGGGCAGCGGCACCGTCCAGCGCGGCTCACCGGTCGCGGCGTCGTACCCGGTCACGTCCCGGGCCCGGGTCATCGCCAGAGTCGGCCCCGTCGCCCAGACCGTCGGCGCCGCGGACTCGCCGTCGCTGATCGCCCGGCCGTCCAGGCTCCACAGCAGCGCCTCCTCACCGATCCCGCAGGCGCCGACGGGCAGCAGAAGGGCCAGCGCGACGAGAAGCGCCGTCCCTCGCCGGGGGCGCTGCGCCGGGTTCCCGGTCTCATTCATCGGGGTCCCCGTACGCGCGGAGTGCGACCTTCTCCTTGCCCGTCACGAGCTTCTTGGTCAGGAAGAACCGGCCCTGCGCGTACTGGCGGTCGGATCCGCTGCGCAGCCGGAAGTCCGCCTTCCTGGTGAGGCTCCACATGATCGACGTCTTGCCGGTGGCGGCGTCGACCGACACGAGCCGGGGCGCCTTGCCTCCTTCACCGGCCGTCGCGGGCTGGGCGGCGATGAGCCGGTCGCCGTCCATCGCGATCGGGAACAGGTGGTTGCCGTCCGGGTTCTCGGTGGCCCACCGGGCACGGCCGGTCGCCAGGTCATAGGAGACGATCGGCGCGAACGTCCGCTCCTCATCGTCCTTCCCCGGCCCGGTGCCCGACCTGATGTAGAGGCTGTCGCCGGTGACCACGATGTTGCCGCACCGGCTGTACGGCCGGGGGCTGGAGCAGTTCAAGGCGCTCTTGAAGGCGACGTCGATGCTCGTGACCTGCTCACCGGACGTGTTGAGGACCACGAACCGCGACATGCGCATACGCCGGTCGTCCCGGCGGAGCCCGAGGACGACGGGACGGGTCGACACCATCGCCTCGACCACGTGTCCCTGCGGCGCGTCGTAGCTCCACAGGGCCCGGCCGCTGTTCGGGTCGAGCCCTTCCACGCGGCGGACGTTGAGCTTGTCGGCGTCGCAGGACCGCCCGGCCACCAGTACCGGACCGCCCGCCAATCCCTGGAACGCGCAGTCCACGCGGTAGCTGTCGACCTTCCACAGCGGACGTCCGTCGTCCAGCCGGAAGGCGGCGGTGCCGTAGAGCCAGTCCACCACCACGGCACCGGCACTGATGACCGCCTGGCCTCGCCTGACCCGGTCGGCGGGGGTGATCGGCTGCTCCCAGACCTTCCTGCCGGTCTTCAGATCGATCAGCGCGACCCGGCCGCAGCCCGGCTCGCCCCGGCCGAACTGAACGGCGACCCGGCCGCCGGAGGGACGGGGCGAGGCCGCGCACACCGTGCCGGACAGCGGCACCGTCCAGCGCGGCTCACCGGTCGCGGCGTCGTACCCGGTCACGTCCCGGGCCCGGGTGATCGCCAGAGTCGGCCCGGTCGCCCAGACCGTCGGCCTCACCGACTCGCCGCCGCCGATCGCCCGGCCGTCCAGACTCCACAGCAGCGGGTCGTTCCAGAGGCCGCAGGCGCCGGCGGGCAGCAGGACGGCCGGGACGGCGAAAAGGGACGCCCACCGTCCGAAGCGGCGGCGCGGCCTCAGCACCGGAACCACGTGTCGGGTCGGTACTCGTACGCGTTGCCCTCCTCCGTCATCACCAGCGTGAGGGCGGTTGCCATCGCCTCGGCCTGCTTCCGCCGCGCCCGGTACTCCTCCGGCGGCAGCGGCCGCAGGCCCAGTTCCCGTGCGGCCTCGTCGTCCGCCTCCTCCGGGTCGCCGTCGGGGTCGGCGCTCACCATGAACTCGAGGGCCTCCGTGAGGTCGCGTCCCATCACCTGGTATCCGCCTTCGGAGTCGGCGTACAGCACCGGACGGCGTTGGCCGTCACCGCAGAGGAAGTAGGTGCCGCCGGTGCCGCTCCCTCCGATCGGCTCCAGGCGAGCGCCCCCGGCCAGATGGACTTCCTCGACGTGTTCGATGTGCGAGACGTGAGACATTTCGAGTTCGAGCCCGGCCAGCGTCCCCTGCAGCGACTCGCTCTGCCGGATGCGCGCCAGCAATTCCGGCTCGGGCGCCGGCTCACGCGCACCGTCCCCGAGCCATGACGCGGCGGCCACCGGATCGGTCGTGTCCGTCGGCACCGGCAGCGCCGTCCCGCTGCGGGCACCCCCGGCACGCAGGACCACCCGGGCCGGGCGCCCGAACACCACCGCGGGGACGTCGTAAAGCGCCAGCTCGCAGCCGGGATCGCCCGGGTCGGTCACCGCCTCCCCGACCCGCGCCAGCGGCGCCTCGGCGGCGAACCGGGCCCAGCCCAGCCGTTCCAGCGCGCATCGGCGCAGATCCGGGACGATGCGCGCGGCACGACGGGTGGCCGCGTACGAGGCGGAGCCCAGCTGCTCCGCCGCACGCCGCTGCAACTCCTCATCGGACGCATGGACGATGTCGGCGGCGCTCCACCCGGGGTCGATGAGGTCGGGCGGCACCAGCCGGCCCCGCCAGCAGTGCTGCGAGAAACCGTCCCGATAGCGCACGGCCGGGCCGTCGTCACTGTGCAAGCGGCCCGAGTCGTCGGTGTGGACCTCGGCGGGATGAGGGGTCAGCACCGCGACGTCGTTGAGCGCCCACCACCATCCGACCACCGACGCCATGCGCAGCCGCGCCTGGAGCGGCCCGGCACCACTTCGGCGCACCGCCTCCAGGATCAGGAGCGCATGGTTCTCCGGAGCGCGCACCACCGCCCATACCTGCCGCCACTGCTTCCAATGCTCAGGACGCGGCCCTTCAGCACAGGACCGCAGCGCGTCCCTCACCGCCTCCCACTGCCCAGCGGGAAACACCGGTTCCAGCCCCTCAAGCAGGCGCGCATGAGCATCGGCGCCGGCAGCGTCGAAACCCTCGGGGGCGGAGGGCGACAGCGCCTCCTCCTTGAAACGGCCCGAGACCCCGCTGTTGATCGCCCACGCGGGCTCGCCGACACGCGCCAGAACGGCTCGCAGGTCCGGTCCCTCCATGTCGTAGGAGACTTTGTAGGCCGAATGGACGTCCGGCAGCTGCCACCTCGGGGCGAAAGGCTCGCGCTCCTCGAAGGAGGAGGGCTCCTGACGGTCGAACGTCCCGAACGTCCCCTCCAGGCGCGGCGTGGTCGCGCTGACCCACCCCTTGTGCGCGTCCGGATGCCGGTCGCCGTCGAGATGCTTGTGCCCGTAGAGGAGGGTCCGCGCCGCGATGGCGCCCGCCAGCGGGGAGTCCAGCCAGATCACGGCCTTGGGCCGCGCCCACCCCCGCTGGTCGTACACCTCGGCGAGGGCCCGCTCGGCATCCCGCCGGTCCGGGTCGGCCACCCGCGCCTCCCACTCCCCGCACAACTCGTCAACAAGCCGCCGCTGCTCAGCGCTCAACCGGTCCATTGGCGTTCCCCAGGGTTTTCGACGGACGGGACACCACATATGAGACTCGCGCCATGCTTCCGGTTCCGCCCAACGAAGAACAAGATCACCGCCCTGCCCACGGCCGGCGCCACCGGCGTAGGCCGAAGTGCCTCTAAAGAACCGGGGCGATGTCGCTCCGCGGTGCCTCCCGTTCGCCCCAGGGACGGAAGATCCCCTCCCAGGGGGGCCGAACGAGCCGGCGGTCATGGCCAGGACGCGCTGGTCGATGCGGACATGTGCGGAAGGGCGTCAGCCGATCAGGAGGCCGAGCCCCAGCAGGAAGGCCACGCCGCCGATGATCCCCAGGAGGACCCAGCGGAACGACACGCCCTCCCGGCTCCGGTACCGCACCGCGATCCGGGCCAGCAGCACACCGGGGAAGCCCCAGATCAGCGCGGTCATCACCAGGTTGAACCAGGCCGTGGCGTCGGTGTGGGTCGCACCCAGACCGGTCTCCTCCACCAAGCCCACCACGACCGCCAGCTTGATCAGGAGTTCGGCGAGCGGGTAGAAGACCTGGAGGCCCGCCGCGCCCGCCAGACCACCGAGCAGCAGCCAGCCGGGCACCCGGCGCCCCCACGAGCGGATCGTCGCCTGCGCCATCGCGATGGTCAGGGCGCGCAGCCCGCAGGCGAGCACGATCACACCGTCGGTGCCACCGAAACTCTCACCGCGCAGCGGCTTGCTCGCGACCAGCACGGCAACGATGGCGATGAACGCTCCGACAGTCCAGGTCACTGCCGTAACAGGCCAGGTCTCAGTTCGAGCGGCGAGCCGGGGTGCACAGATCGTGGTCATGCCGACATCATCGCGACAACCGCGCCCTTGCAACCTCCCTCCAGGAGGTGAGCCCCCTCCCCCGTCGAGCCGAAACGCCCGGGGTCAACGCCACCGCCGCGAACCTGGAGGCAGAGGCCGCGCTGGCCCCCGCGACCGTCTGACGACGCGCGCACGAGGCCCGGGTGTGATCGCACCCGGGCCTCGTGTTCTCATCGCTCGGACGGGGTCACTCCCACTCGATGGTGCCGGGAGGCTTGGACGTGATGTCGACGGTGACCCGGTTGATCTCGCGGACCTCGTTGGTGATGCGGGTGGAGATCCGCTGCAGGAGGTCGTACGGGAGCCGCGCCCAGTCGGCCGTCATGGCGTCCTCACTCGTCACCGGGCGCAGGACGATGGGGTGGCCGTAGGTCCGGCTGTCACCCTGGACGCCCACGGACCGGACGTCCGCCAAAAGCACCACGGGGAACTGCCAGATGTCGCGGTCGAGACCGGCGTTGGTCAGCTCTTCGCGGGCGATGGCGTCGGCGTCGCGGAGGATGTCCAGGCGGTCGCGGGTGACGGCGCCGATGATGCGGATGCCGAGGCCGGGGCCGGGGAACGGCTGGCGCCAGACGATCTCGGACGGCAGGCCGAGCTGCTCGCCGAGCGCGCGGACCTCGTCCTTGAACAGGTTCCGCAGCGGCTCGATCAGCTTGAACTGCAGGTCTTCGGGGAGGCCGCCGACGTTGTGGTGCGACTTGATGTTGGCCGCGCCGGTGCCGCCACCCGATTCGACGACGTCCGGGTAGAGGGTCCCCTGGACGAGGAATTCGACGGGTTCCGCGGCGTCCTTAGCGCCCTTCTGGGGGGACGACCCCCCGGAACCGCCTTCGACGATCTCGCGGGCCGCCTCCTCGAAGACGCGGATGAACTCGCGGCCGATGATCTTGCGCTTCTCTTCGGGGTCGCTGACGCCGTCGAGGGCGGCGAGGAAGCGGTCCTGGGCCTCCACGACGTGCAGGTTCACGCCGGTGACGGCGACGAAGTCCTTCTCGACCTGCTCGGGCTCGCCCTTGCGCAGCAGGCCGTGGTCGACGAACACGCAGGTCAGCTGGTCGCCGATGGCCTGCTGGACGAGGGCGGCGGCGACGGCGGAGTCCACGCCGCCGGACAACGCGCAGATCGCCCGCTTGTTCCCGACCTGCTCCTGGACGGCGGCGATCGACTCGTCCGCGATGTTCACCATCGTCCAGTTCGGACGGCAGCCGGCGCCCTCGTAAAGGAAACGCCGCAGAAGCTCCATACCGTGCTCGGTGTGCAGGACCTCCGGGTGGAACTGGACGCCGAAGAGGCCGCGCTCAAGGTCCTCCATACCGGCGACCGGTGTCACGTCGGTGCTGGCCGTCACGGTGAAGCCGGACGGGGCACGGCTGACGAAGTCGCGGTGCGACATCCACACCGCCTGCTCGTGCGGCAGACCGGCGAACAGCATGCCGGGGGACGTGACAGAGACGGTCGCGCCTCCGTACTCGGCGACGTCGGAGTTCTCGACCGTCCCGCCCAGGGCCTGGGCCATCACCTGGTGGCCGTAGCAGATACCGAACATGGGGACGCCCAAGTCGAACAGGCCGTCCGGCGCGATCGGGGCGCCCTCCGCGTACACCGACGCAGGGCCGCCCGACAGGATGATGGCCTTCGGCCGCTTGGCCAGCATCTCCGCCGCCGGCATGGTGGACGGCACGATCTCGCTGAACACGTGACACTCGCGGACGCGACGCGCGATCAGCTGCGCGTACTGCGCGCCGAAGTCGACGACGAGAACGGTGTCAAAGGACTGGTCTGCGGCCACCAACAACGCCTTTCGCACGGCCGGAAGGATTTCCCCAGTCTACGGGGGCCGCTGCCTGCGCCGATGCCCGCACCCCCGAGCCGGATCGTCACATGGTGCGACTGACCGATAACGGTCGGCATCCATTTACCTTGATCACACTCGCGGCACGACCTCGCTCTGATACCTCTTGATGACGCCCTGTGCTCGCCTGGTTCCCGTCCGCAAGCGTCCTCCCTAGGAGTGCCGTGAAGTTCCTCGCCGCCGCCGCCGCTGTGATCGCCGCGTTCGTCCCCGCCATGCCGTCCGGGCCGCTCCCGCAGACCGGACACCCGCAGGCCGCACGCCCGGAGACCGCACGCCCGGAGACCGCACGCCTGGACGACTGCGCGCACCCCGAAGCACGGCTGCGGCCAGGGACGCACAACCACGAGCACGACCGGGAGCACAACGAACTGACCCCCGCACAGGCCGCCACCGTCGAGAAGCACCTCAACCAGATACTGGACGACCTGGGTCTGCGCCCGGCCGGTCGAACGGACGGCGAGTCCGCCGGCGCCGACCTCCGTGCCGCACCGCAGATCACCGTTCCGGTCTACTTCCATGTGCTGCACAACGGCGCGAGGGGCAACGTGTCCACCTCGACGATCAAGCGCCAGATCAGCACGTTGAACGCCTCCTACGGCGGACGGAACGGCGGCGCCGACACTCGCGTCTCGTTCGAACTCCGCGACGTGAGCCGTACGGACAACGCGGCCTGGTTCAACGACCCCGAACGGTACGAGAAGACGTACAAGCCGAGGCTGCGCGAAGGCGGCAAAGGCACCCTGAACCTCTACAGCGCCTACATAGGCGGAGACCTTCTCGGCTGGTCGACGTTCCCATGGAAGTACAAGTCCGAGCCCAAGATGGACGGCGTGACCATCCACTACGGCAGCATGCCCGGCGGCCACATCGAGAACTTCAACAAAGGGTTCAGCGCCACACACGAAGTCGGCCACTGGCTCGGGCTCTACCACACGTTCCAGGACGGCTGCGGCGGCGAAGGCGACCGGGTCGCGGACACCCCGGCCGAGCGCGACCCCACGAACGGCTGCCCGTCCGGCAAGGACACCTGCCCCTCACCTGGGGAGGACCCAGTGCACAACTACATGGACTACAGCTACGACACGTGCATGACGTCCTTCACCGCCGGCCAGGGCTCCCGCATGCACAAGGTGTGGCAGGCCTACCGCCGCTGAGCCGCGAGCAGCCGTTCGGCGTCTTCTCCGGGAAGGCGCCGGACGGCCTCCCGGAGCGTCACACCGGAGATGACCCCGACCCGGGCCTCGACCCACTCGGTCACCCAGCCCGGGTCTTTCTTGGACAACTCCCGCAGCACCCATCCGAGGGCCTTGCGGATGAAGAACTCGCGTTCACCGATCAGCGCGTCCCCGAAGCGGTCGAGCCTTTCCAGGTCAGGGTTTCCCGCCCGCACGCCCGCCAGCAAAGCCAGGACGGCCGTGCGCCGCATCCACATATAGGGGTCGTTGACCCACGCGTCCAATGCCGTCCCCAGGTCCGGGTACCGGACGACCAGCCTGCCGACGACCCTTTCCGCGATGTAGTCCACGTACACCCAACTCGCCGAGTCACGGACGAGCCGTTCGGCCAACCCAAGGTCGCCTGGCCCTAGCAACGCCGCCCGTTTGACGAGCACCTCTAGCGCCGCCATCCGGGCCTCATGCACAGGACGTCCCTCCTGGGTCACGCGCCAGAGAGCCTCGGCGAGAGCGACCACCTCGTCCCGTGTGGGCTCGGCCTTCACCGCCGACACGGCCACCTTGCGCAACGCGGGCACAGTCACACCGATGTGCACGAAGTCGCTTTTCAGGTAGCGCTTCTCACTCTCGGCCCGCACCGGATCGGCCTGCGCCCGCAATTCCGCCATGACCTGCGCCGCCTCGCCTCTCACATCCACGCAGGGACACGCTACGCCGCCTACCAGCACACCGTGCTCTTCACCTTCGCGGCACCGTCGAGAACGGTCCGCATCGCCTATAGTTGCCGCATGCCTGGCAGCAACGATTCGGGGCCGTCGCGGAGGCTGGCCGTCGTCACCGTGTCGGTGTGCGGGCCACTGGCGGCGCTCGCCCTCGGCAGTGCGGTCGTCCTCCTAGCCGTTCTGGTGAACGTCGGCGGATTTCTGGTCGGCGTCGGCGACGAGGTCGTGGTGCGTGTGGAGCGCGGTTACTCCCCGCCCAAGAATTCCCGGGGCGGAGAGACCATGGCGCGTGGCCACTACGCCGATGACGGCCGCCGTGTGCCGGTCACGCTTCGTTATGCGGAGCCGGGCGAGACCGTCGAGGGGCGGCTGGTGCTCATGCGATGGGCACCCGGGCCCGATGTCTATCAGACGGCGGGGAGCACCGTCCGCGACGTCGCGCTAGGGCTGGTCGGCACCCTGCTGATGGCGGCGTTCGGTGGCCTGCTGTGGCTGGTCACCCGGAACGCGGTCCGTCACCTGCGGGGTGCTCCACTGGCCGGAGCCCCGCCGAGTTCGCGATTCAAGCCGTCCGACGTCTTGGGCTCTGACGAATAGGTGGCACGGCTTCGCGAGCGTCCCCGGGATTCGGCGATCCGAAGAGCCGAATCCGAGGAGGTGGCGGTCGTGTCAGGTGATCTCGACGATCGGGAGGGTGAGGGCCGCGGGGGCGCCGGCCGGGACGACCGGGTTCTTCGGCGGTACAGGCGCGAGGCGGCGGTACGGGTCGCCCAGGGAAGGGCGAGGGTCGTCCTCGGACCGGTTCGGCCAGAACGACATCGCACGTTCAGCCTGGGCGGTGATGGTCAGGGAAGGGTTCACGCCCAGGTTCGCGGAGACCGCCGAACCGTCCACGATGTGCAGGCCGGGGTGTCCGTAGACGCGGTGGTAGGCGTCGATCACACCGGACTCGGCGGAGTCGCCGATCGCGCAGCCGCCGAGGAAATGCGCGGTCATCGGGACGTCGAACACGTCGCCCCAGGCGCCGCCGGGCATGCCGCCGATCTCCTCGGCGATCAGGCGCGTCGCCTCATGGCCCTCGGGGACCCACGTCGGGTTGGGCTCGCCGTGGCCGGCGGACGCGCGGACGTCCCAGCCGAACGGGCCCTTCTTCGGACGCAGGGTGATCGAGTTGTCGCGGGTCTGCATGACCAGCGCGATCACCGTCCGCTCGGACCAGTGCCGCACGTCGAACAGCTGCACCAGGTCACGGGGGCGGCGGACGACCTCGCGGGCGAACTTCAGGATGCGGGGGGTGTGCTTCTCCCCCGGACGGTCACCGTCCACGAGGAGGGTCTGCAGACTGGCGAGGAGGTTCGAGCCGCGCCCATAGCGGACCGGCTCGATGTGCGTGTCGGGAGTCGGATGGAACGACGACGTGATCGCGACGCCCTCGGAGAAGTCGGGGCCGGGCAGGCCGTTGCGGCGGCCGCCGCCGAGGATCGCCTCGGAATTGGTGCGGGTCAGCGCTCCGAGCCGGTCCGACACCCGCGGAAGGGCCCCGGTCGACCTGAGCTTGTGCAGCAGCTTCTGCGTGCCGTAGGTACCGGCGGCGAAGACGACCTGCTCGGTGGTGAACGTCTTGCGATTGCGGCCGAACGAGCCGGTCCGGACGATCTCGACCTCGTACCCCCCGCCGCGCAGGGGCCTGACCGACGTGACGCGGCTGAGCGGCATCACGCGCGCGCCCGCCTTCTCGGCCAGGTAAAGGTAGTTCTCCGTGAGCATGTTCTTCGCGCCGTGGCGGCAGCCCACCATGCACTCGCCGCACTCCAGGCAGCCGCGGCGGCGCGGGCCCGTCCCGCCGAAGTACGGGTCCGCGCTCTCGACGCCCGCGCCGCGGCCGAAGTAGACGCCGACGGGGGTCTTGACGAAGGTGTCGCCCTTGCCCATCCGGTCCGCGACCTTCTTCATGACCACGTCGGCAGCGGTCGTCGTCGTGTTCTGGACGACGCCGAGCATGCGTTTCGCCTGCTCGTAGTGGGGCGCCAGCTCGTCCTGCCAGTCGGTGATGTGCGCCCACTGCCGGTCCTTGAAGAACGGCTCGGGCGGGACGTACAGGGTGTTGGCGTAGTTCAGCGACCCGCCGCCGACGCCCGCACCCGCCAGAACCATCACCCGGCTGGACTTGGCGCCGCGGATGAGGTGCATCCGCTGGATGCCGGTGAGGCCGAGCGCCGGCGCCCACAGGTAGCGGGCGACGCGCCAGTTCGTCTTGGGCAGCTCCGGATACCGTGCCCCCGGTGCGCCGGACGGGTTGGTGTCGAAGCGGCGTCCGGCCTCGATCACACCGACCCGGTAGCCCTTCTCGGTCAGCCGCAGCGCCGACACGCTCCCGCCGAATCCGGACCCGACGACGAGCACGTCGAAGTCATGCTTCACAGGCGTCCCCTACTTGATCCGCAGCTTCTTCATCAGCTTGATGCCGGTCGCCATGAAGCCGGCGAACCTGTCGTAGCCGATGGAGCCCGGAGGTTCGAGGTCCATGAAGTGCTGGCTCGCGACGGTCTGCACCTCGGTGAACTTCAGCAGGCCCTCGGCGCCGTGGCGGCGTCCCATCCCGGACTGCTTCATCCCGCCCATCGGGGAGTCGTAGGACGCGTACGCCGCGCCGTACCCGTCGTTGATGTTGACGGTTCCCGCCTGGATGCGGGCCGCGAGGCGACGGCCCTTCGACGGGCTCTTCGTCCACACCGACGCGTTCAGCCCGTACGGGGTGTCGTTGGCGCGGGCGACGACGTCGTCCTCGTCCCGGTACTTGTAGATCGCGACGACCGGGCCGAACGTCTCGTTCGCGCACAGGTCCATGTCACCGCCGACGTCGGTGAGGATCGTCGGCTCGTAGAACAGCGGGCCGACGTCCGGACGGGCCTTGCCGCCCGCGAGGACGGTCGCGCCCTCCTTGACGGCCTGGTCGACATGCCGGGTCACCGCCTCCAGCTGCCGCTGGTAGGTCAGCGAGCCCATCTCGGTGTCGAAGTCGAGGCCGGTGCCGAGCTTCATGTCCTTGACGACCTCGACGAATCGGGGGACGAACCGGTCGTAGATGTCCTCGTGCACGTACATCCGCTCGATCGAGATGCACAGCTGCCCGGCATTGGTGAAGCACGCGCGGACGGCGCCCCGCGCGGTGCGCTCGACGTCGGCGTCCGGCATGACGATCATCGGGTTCTTGCCGCCGAGCTCCAGCGAGTACGCCACCAGCCGGGGCGCGACCCGCTCCGCGATGGCCTTGCCGCCGCGCGTCGACCCGGTGAAGGAGACATAGTCGGCGTTGTCCACCAGCGGGTCGCCGATCTCGGACGGGTCACCGACGACGATCTGCCACACATCACGCGGCAGTCCGAGCTCGATCAGCAGGTCCAGCACCCACAGGCTGGACAGGCACGTCTGGGTGTCCGGCTTGTGGATCACCGCGTTGCCCGCCATCAGCGCGGGCGCGATGTCGCTGGCACCGAGCGCGAACGGGTAGTTCCACGGCGCGATCAGGGCGACGACGCCCTTCGGGTGCCGCAGCTCGCGGACGCGGGTGACGCCCGGCATCATGCCCTGCCTGCGCCGCGGCTTCAGCAGCTTCGAGGCCCGCCGGGCGTAGTAGAGCGAGCACAGCGCCACGTCGAGGAACTCCTCCATCGCGTGGCGGCGGGCCTTGCCGGTCTCCAGCTGGATGACGTCGAGGATCTCCTCGCGCCGGTCGACCAGGGCGTCCGCGAGCCGCAGGAACGGCTTGACCCGCTCGCGCACCGGCCGCAGCGCCCACGCCCGCTGCGCCTCCCGCGCCCGCTCGTACGCCGCGAGGACGTCGTCGGCGCCGGAGATCGGAACGGTCGCGAGGGGCTCACCGGTGAACGGGCTGGGGATCGTCGTGGTGTCGGCGCCGCCCGAGGTGACGTGCGAGGCCAGCCGGTCGATCAGAGTTCGGGGGAGCTTGTGCTCTGCCGCGCCTTTGGCAGGGACCGTCGGGGATGCCATACAGGCAGCGTATGACCCCCTGGCCACTTTTGGCTACCCGCAAGTAACGCCGCCAATCTGGCGGTTTGCCGCGCTGATCCCGGTTTTTCGTTCCCCACTGATGATCCACTGCCCTACGGACCGTTCCAAGCCAGGCGGAGTTGCGCAACTGGGGGACTGACCATGTCCGACCGGTGTATTCCGAAGAGCAGGAGAGAGAATCTCGGCGCGCGACCCGCCGCCGGGCGTCCGCTGCCGCGCGCCCGGAACCGCGGGACGCGTCCGTACACGGAGGGGGAACACCATATGACGGACGCCCACGGCGATCATCGGCCCGAGGGTGACACGGCGGGGCCGATGCGCCCCCCGCGCCCGTCCGGCGGCAGCGTCCAGCCACGCCGGGACCGCCGCGAGCAGACCCGCACCGCCCTGCTCACCGCCGCCGAACGGCTCTGGGCCGAACGCGGCATCCACGGCGCCTCACTCGACGACATCGCGGCGGCCGCCGGTCTCACCAAGGGCGCCGTCTACTCCAACTTCGCGGGCAAGACCGACCTGCTGCTCGCCCTGATGGAGCGCTTCACCAACGACCGCAGCATCGACGTCTGCGACGAGCTCCGCGCCGCCGAGGAGGACGCCGACACCACCGCCCGCTCCTCGCCCCGCCAGGACACCGACGACCACGCCCGCCGCATCGCCCTGCTCCTGGTCGAGTTCTGGCTCTACGGCATGCGCGACTACGCCGCCGGCTGGCGCATCGCCGACTGGTACGCCGAACGCCGCGCCCAGATGGCCAGCCAGCTGGAGACCACCGACGGCATACCCCCCGACGAACGCGCCACCCTGGCCCTGGCCCTCGACGTCGGCCTCGCCTTCCAGCACCTCCTGGACCCGGCCCGAGTCCCCGCCGACCTCTACTCCACCGGCAAGAACCTCATGCTCGGCCGCGAACAATGCTGATCCGATGACGCACCCCCACACCAATCAACGGTCCTACGAACAACACCCCCCAGACGCGCCCTCCGGACAGACCACGTCAACACCACCCCAAGGACGCGGCCCCCGGGCAGAACAGGCCAACACCAGGTCGGCCACCAACAACAGCACCCAAAGACACGGCCCCCAACCCCACGGGACCACGACACGACCACCCCGATCATCACCCCCGAACACACCCCGCCGACACCAGAACGGCCACCGGCGCGTTCACCGACGCGGACGACGGACGACGGCGGTTCCACCGGCAAGGTCGACGCGCGTTCGCGGAGGCGCGGCATCGTTCTCCTCGTCCCGCAGCATCAGCGAGGAGTTGCGCTCGTCCTGCCGGTGGCGGTGCGTCCCATGAAAGAAGGCGTCCAGTTCGCCGACCGCGACCGCCGAGACGGGCCGGCCCACCTCGTCCCGCCGCCAGGGCAGGCGGAGGCTGCGATGCGCCCACAGGCCCGCGCGGTCGAAGACGGCGAAGGCGACGAGTCCGATCACAAGCCCAGGGATCGTCATGAAAGCGATGAACGCCATGCATCTCGAACGAACGACCCCTGTCAGCGGTTGCGGGTCGCGGCTACCGGGCCGGTGGTGACCTCCGACCCCCAAGACCGGGTTCGCCGTCCCGAAACTCACGCCGGATTCCCCTGCCACCCCCTTTCCTGCTGCCGCGAGGCGAGCCGGAGCGACGCCAACGACCGCACCCATGCGGTGTCCACATGCCTTCGCTGGCTCGTTAGTCTCACGGCATGGCCATGGAAGATCCGCTTGGCATCGTCGACGGTCTGCTCGTCCTTCCTTTTCCGGCTGAGGACACGCGGGAGGGGAACCGTTCTAGCGGACCCGGTTACCACCTGTGTGTCCTGCAGGCCAGTCGGGACTTTTGGGACGACCGCAGTGAGGAGATCGTCGAGGTGGCCGAAGAGGAGATCGATACCGCTCTCCAGGAACTGGTGGCCGCATTGACGGCACGCTGGGGCGGGCCCGATTCGATCGATCTGGAACCGTATCTGTGCGGTGAGAGCCCGGTTCCGGAGCCGGTTGATTGGCTGTGCCTGCTCAGCGGCGAGATGCTCGTCTGGCGCCGGCCGGATGCCGGCCGCTGGGTCGCGCTCGCTGTCGGACAAAACGACCGCGAGTTCCCCATCGAGTTGCTCGCGGCGGTCGGTGAGGCTCCGATCCCCTAGCGGGCGGGTGCGGTGGCCGTGCTCGTTCCCCTTCGATCATGGGGATTTGGTGTGGTCGGCCCCACCTGGCGTTCGCTGCGGATGCGGGCGCGTGCGCGGGGCGGCCGGTACTTCGGGATGGCGGGCGTTGGCGCTGCGCCAGCGCAGGCATTCTGCAACGCGGCCGTCAGCAGGCGTGTCGCCCGGTCCGGTGAACGTATGTGGCCAACGCGTTAGGCGGTGGGGACGATGTCGGGGGCGCCTCGGCGGTGGGCGTCGGCCTCCTGGTCGCCCTCCTGGGTTTGGGAGGCGCGTTCGGCTTCTACGCGCTTGCGGTAGTACTCGATCTCGCGGTCGCGTTGCTTCTTGGACCAGCCGAGGACGGGCGCGAGGAGGTCGGCGGCCTCCTGGACGACGCTGAGGCCGCGGTCCCAGGTTTCGATGGAGATGCGGGTGCGGCGGGCGAGGACGTCGTTGAGGTGGCGGGCGCCCTCGTGGGTGGCGGCGTAGACGACTTCGGCGCGGAGGTAGTCGTCGGCGCCGGTGAGGGGCTTGGCGAGGTCGGGTTTCTCGGAGATCAGTTCCAGCAGGTCGTCGACGAGGGTGCCGTGGCGGCGCAGGAGGTGCTCGATGCGGGCGACGTGGAGGCCGGAGCGGGACGCGAGGCGGTGGCGGGCGTTCCACATGGCCTGGAATCCGTCACCGCCGACGAGGGGGATGCGGTCGGTGCAGGATTCGGGGATCTTGCCGTCGAGGCCGTGGGCGACGGCGTCGATGGCGTCCTTGGCCATGACGCGGTAGGTGGTGTACTTGCCGCCGGCGACGAGGACGAGGCCCGGGACGGGGTGGGCGACGACGTGTTCGCGGGACAGTTTCGACGTCTCTTCGGTCTCGCCGGTGAGGAGGGGGCGGAGGCCCGCGTAGACGCCTTCGACGTCGTCGTGGGTGAGGGGGGTGTTGAGGACCCTGTTGACCTGGTCCAGGACATAGTCGATGTCGGCCTTGGACGCCGCGGGGTGGGCCTTGTCGAGGTCCCAGGCGGTGTCGGTGGTGCCGATGATCCAGTGGCGGCCCCACGGGATCACGAACAGCACGGACTTCTCGGTGCGCAGGAGGATCCCGGTCGCGGAGTGGATGCGGTCCTTGGGGACGACGAGGTGGATGCCCTTGGAGGACTTCACGTGGATCTGCCCGCGGCCGCCGACGAGTTCCTGGATGTCGTCCGTCCACACGCCGGTGGCGTTGACGACCTGCTTGGCGCGGACCTCGCTGGTCGTGTTGCCCTCGAGGTCGCGGATGCGCAGCCCGGTGACGCGTTCGCCTTCGCGCAGGAAGCCGAGGCACTGGGTGCGGGACGCGATCCGCGCGCCGTATTCGGCGGCCGTCCGCAGCGCCATCATCACGAAGCGGGCGTCGTCGACCTGCGCGTCCCACAGCTGGATCGCGCCGGTGAAGGAGGCCTTGCGCAGGGACGGCGCGAGCCGCAGCGCGCCGCGCCGGCTGAGGTGCCGGTGGTGGGGGACGCCGCGGGTGCTGCCCATCTGGAACGCGAGCGCGTCGTACAGCGCCACGCCGGCGCCGAGATACGCGCGCTCCCACACGCGGTGCGTGGTCGGCAGCAGGAACGGGACGGGTTTCACCAGGTGGGGGGCGATCTGCTGCAGCAGGAGGCCGCGTTCGGTCAGGGCCTCCCGGACGAGGTCGAAGTTGTACTGCTCCAGGTAGCGCAGCCCGCCGTGGATCAGCTTGGACGAGCGGGACGACGTCCCGGACGCGAAATCGCGGGCCTCGACCACCGCGACCGACAGGCCCCGGGTGGCGGCGTCGAGCGCGGCGCCCGCACCGACGATGCCGCCGCCGACCACGACGACGTCGAACTCCTCGCGGGCCATGTGGTCGAGCGCCGCGGCGCGTTCGGCGGGGCCGAGGCGGGAGCTGCCAAGGCCTGTCACAGGTGATCCCGTCATCGCGATTCCCCCCACAGCGGTTCTGTTTCCGAGCTTTCCTACCCAAGAGTAGGGACGGGTCCACTCCGGGAACGACCGATTCCGCGTTGGCTTGCTCTCAGTCGGTGGACCGGCGGGGAGCCACCACGACCTGTACCCGCTGGAACTCCTTCAACTCCGTGTAACCGGACGTGGCCATAGCGCGACGCAGGGCTCCGATCAGGTTCATCGACCCGTCCGCGACATGGGACGGACCGTGCAGGATCTGCTCCATCGTCCCGATCGTCCCGAGTTCGAGGCGGGTGCCGCGGGGGACGTCGCCGTGGTGGGCCTCGCTGCCCCAGTGGTAGCCGCGGCCCGGCGCCTCGGTGGAGCGCGCGAACGGCGAGCCGACCATGACGGCGTCGGAGCCGCAGGCGAACGCCTTGGCGATGTCGCCGCTGTTGACCATGCCGCCGTCGGCGATCACGTGGACGTAGCGTCCGCCGGACTCGTCCATGTAGTCGCGGCGGGCGGCGGCGACGTCCGCGACCGCGGTCGCCATCGGCACCGCGACGCCGAGGACGGTCCGGGTGGTGTGCCCGGAGCCTCCGCCGAACCCGACCAGCACGCCCGCCGCGCCGGTGCGCATCAGGTGCAGCGCGGCCGTGTAGGTGGAGCAGCCGCCGACGATGACGGGAACGTCGAGGTCGTAGATGAACTGCTTCAGGTTCAGCGGCTCGGCGCGTCCCGAGACGTGCTCGGCGGACACGGTGGTGCCGCGGATGACGAACAGGTCGACGCCCGCGTCGATGACGGCCTTGTGGAACTGGGCGGTGCGCTGCGGCGACAGCCGCGCCGCCACGGTGACGCCGGACTCGCGGATCTCCTGGATCCGGCGGCCGATCAGCTCCTCCTTGATCGGCTCGGTGTAGATCTCCTGGAGCCGCCGGGTGGCGCGCACGTCGTCCAGCGACGCGATCTCCGCGAGCAGCGACTCGGGGTTCTCGTAGCGGGTCCACAGCCCTTCGAGGTCGAGGACGGCGAGGCCGCCGAGCCGTCCGACCGCGATCGCGGTGGAGGGGCTGACGACGCTGTCCATCGGTGCGACGACGAGCGGCATCTCGAACCGGTAGGCGTCGATCTGCCAGGCGACGCTGACCTCCTCGGGATCGCGCGTCCGGCGGGACGGCACGATGCCGATGTCGTCGAAGGCGTACGCCCGGCGGCCGCTCTTGCCACGGCCGATCTCCACCTCAGCAGCCACTTGGCCCTTCCTCTTCCTTGCCCGGCCCCGGCTCGTCCCGAGCGGGTCACCATCGCCCGGCCCCGCTCGGTGTTCCCGCTGACCGCGGGAACAAGCCCCGAAGAGCTTACGTCAGCCCCCGCCACCCGCAGCACACACACCGCCCCAGCGGAGGCAGAACATCGCCCGGCCTCGCGTTCCGGCGTATGCGGCACGGCACTGCGGCCTCGCCGGTTGGGGTGGGCCGGTCAGCGGCCCTGGTAGTTAGGGGCCTCCACGGTCATCTGGATGTCGTGGGGGTGGCTTTCGCGGAGGCCGGCGGGGCTGATCCGCATGAGCTGGCCCTGTTCCTGGAGTTCGGGGATCGTGCGCGTCCCCGCGTACCACATGGACTGGTGCAGGCCGCCGATGAGCTGGTGGGCGACGTTGGCGAGCGGGCCGCGGTAGGGCACCTGGCCCTCGACGCCCTCGGGGATCAGCTTGTCCTCGCTGCTGACGTCGGCCTGCGCGTAGCGGTCCTTGGAGAAGGAGGCGCCGCGTTCCCGGTTGCGCATCGCGCCGAGGGAGCCCATTCCCCGGTACGACTTGTACTGCTTGCCGTGGACGAAGATCAGCTCGCCCGGGGACTCCTCGACGCCGGCGAGCAGGCTGCCGAGCATCACCGTGTCGGCGCCCGCGACGAGGGCCTTGGCGATGTCGCCGGAGTGCTGCAGGCCGCCGTCGCCGATCACCGGGACGCCGGCCTCCTTCGCCGCGCGGGCCGCCTCGAAGATCGCGGTGATCTGCGGGACGCCGACGCCGGCGACGATGCGGGTGGTGCAGATCGAGCCGGGCCCGACACCGACCTTGACGGCGTCGGCGCCCGCCTCCGCGAGGAGCTTGGCGCCCGCGTAGGTGGCGACGTTGCCGCCGACGACCTCGACGGGCGCACTGGCCTTGATCGCGGCGATCGTGTCGGCGACGCCCTTGGAGTGGCCGTGCGCGGTGTCCACGATGATCACGTCGGTGCCGGCCTCGATCAGCGCGCGGGCGCGGCGGATCGCGTCCTCGCCGACGCCGACGGCCGCCGCGACGAGCAGCCGGCCGTCCGCGTCCTTGGTGGAATCGGGGTACTGCTCGCTCTTGGAGAAGTCCTTGGTGGTGATGAGGCCCTTGAGCCGGCCGTCGGCGTCCACGAGCGGGAGCTTCTCCACCTTGTTGCCCCGCAGCAGCCGGAACGCCTCGTCGCGCGCCACGTCCACCGGCGCCGTGATCAGGGGCATCGCCGTCATGACCTCGCGGACCGGACGGGTCAGGTCCGATTCGAAGCGCATGTCCCGGTTCGTCACGATGCCGACCAGCACACCCCGGACGTCGGTGACCGGCACGCCCGAGATCCGGTAGCGGGCGCACAATGCCTCGACGTCGGCGAGGGTCGCGTCCGGCAGGCACGTCACCGGGTTGGTGATCATCCCGGCCTCGGAGCGCTTGACCCGGTCGGCCTGCTCGGCCTGCTCCTCGATCGACATGTTGCGGTGCAGGACGCCGATGCCGCCCTGCCGCGCCATCGCGACCGCCGTACGGGCCTCGGTCACCGTGTCCATCGCGGCCGAGGCGAGCGGGATGCGCAGCGAGATCCGGCGGGTCAGCCTGGTCGTGGTGTCGGCCTCGCCGGGCTGCAGGTCGGAGTACCCCGGCAGCAGGAGCACGTCGTCGAAGGTCAGGCCCTGCGGGAGGAACTTGTCGGGCTCGGCGGCGGGATACATGACTACCTTCCCGTAGTGGTGGAGGCATCGAGCCAGGTCACGGCGACCCTGTTTCCATGGTAGAGCGTGGGCCGCAGCCGGGACGGGGTGTTGGGCGCCGCGGGCGCGTGGTCTTGATGACATCTCGCAACAAGCGGGACGGCGCCCCGCATTCCCACGTTCCGTGATCGTTCGCGCACGGAGAAGACCGGGGGTGCACCTCCCGGGGCGTCAGGCAGTAGCGTGGGTGGTGTGCACGACGATGCTCCGCTCGACCCGTTCGCCGGAGATCCGGAGGACCCGGCGGCGTCGCTCGGCGACCCCGGCGAGGAGGCCGCTCCGCTCAGCGTGACGGAGCGCGAGGACGTGCTGGCCGACCTCGCCGACCTGGAGGTCTTCCGCGCCCTGCTGGAGCCGCTCGGGGTGCGCGGGCTCACCGTCGACTGCGGCGACTGCGGCAGGCTCCACTACATCGACTGGGACCTTCTGCACGGCAACCTGCGCCACCTGCTCGACGAGGGCCTCCCCCGCGTGCACGAGCCCGCCCTGGCCCCCGACCCCGTCGACTACGTCAGCTGGGAGTACGCCCGCGGCTACGTCGACGGCGTGATCGACAGTGAAGAGGGCCGCGACGAGAACTGACCGGCGCCTGGAAGGCCGTGGAAGCGCCGGCCGGACTTGTCAGTCGTCGCGGTCGTAGGGGTTTTGCCGCTGGTTCATGCGCTGCTGGGTGCGCCTGCGCAGGTCCTCGATCCGGCGGCGGGTGTCGCGGTCGTCGGTGGAGGCGCCGTCCGTCCCGCCGGCGGGGGCGGAGTGGACGGTCATGGCCGGGGTCTCCGGGCGGCGGGGGCGCGGCCCGAACGGGAACGGATACCTTGGCCGCGGCCTGGCGTCTCCCTGGTCGCCCGAGTCCCCGGACGGAGTCGGCGTCGGCCGTTCCGGTTTCGGCGCGGGGCGAACCGGGGGCCGCGGACGGTCGTGGGTTCCGGCGTCGGTGTCGGTGTGGAAGGTCTTCCCCGTGTCGTCGGCGGCGCCGGAGGTGGTGGTGCTCGGGGCGGCCGGGGCGGCGGACGAATGGTCGGTCGCCCCGCCGCCCGCCGCGGCGACGCCGGTGCTGGCGAGGACGGCCCCGGCCACGCCGAGGGCGACGATCGTGCGGGGGCCGCGGCGCCGGGGGCCGGTGCCGGGGCCGGACGGCGCGGGCGGGCGGGGCGGGCACGGCGGGGCCGGTTCGGAACCGGCTCCGCAATCGGGGCCCGGGTCGTCCACGTCGGTGATCAGGGCGCGCAGCAGCCGCACCGCCGGGTCGGGGTCGGGGTCGTCGGCCTGGCGGGGGCGTCCGGCCTCGGGGCGGTCAGCGGCCCCGGAGGCGGGGCCGGGGATGGAGCCTGGGATGGGCCCGGGGGCCGAACGCGTCGCGGAGCCGGCGGCGCGCCATGCCGCCAGCGACTCGATGACGGCGTCGGTACGGCGCACCGCCCCGAGGTCCGCGGGCAGCTCCGCGGGCGGGGCGGCGGTCTGCGGCCGGCTCGCGGGCGCGGCGGGATCGCGGGGGTTCGAAGGCTCGGCCGGATCCGGGGCGCCCCGCAGGCCAGTGAAGGGGCCGCGCTCCGTCAAGCGATCGACTCCTCTCTGGCCATCGCCCGGAGCCGGGCGAGCGCCCGGTGCTGCGCGACCCGTACCGCCCCGGCGGACATGCCCAGCACATTTCCGGTCTCCTCGGCCGACAGGCCCGCCACCACCCGCAGCAGCACCAGCTCGCGCTGGTGCTCGGGAAGGCGCGTCAGCAGGTCGCGGGCGCGCTGCGCCTCGATGTAGCGCACCACCGTCTCTTCCGGCCCGGGGCGGTCGTCGGGGCCGTCCGGCAGGTCCGCGGTGGGCACGGCCGCGCGGACGGCGCTGCGCAGCGCATCGGCGATCTTGTGGGCGGCGATGCCGAAGACGAAGGACGCGAAGGGCCGGCCCATGTCCCGGTAGCGGGGCAGGGCGGACAGGACGGCGATGCAGACTTCCTGGGCCACGTCGTCGGCGATGTGGTACTGGCCGGAGACCCGTCCGAGGCGGGCCCGGCAGTACCGGACGATCATGGGGCGCACCTCGCCGATGAGGACTTCGATGGCCCCGGGGTCGCCTTGGACGGCGAGGTTCGTCAGCTCCCTGAGGTCGCCGTCGCCCGCCTGCGCCGCGCGCAGCACCCGTATCCCGCGGCCGGTGTCGTGGGACGGTGGAGGGGCCGGCCCTCCCGAGGGGTCGATAGCGCGCGCGGCCATGGTCCCGGCGTAGCTTCCCTCGGTCACGTCAAGCATGATGCCCAGCACCCCCGGGCGTGTCTCCACCGTCCTCTACAACGGAATGGTCACAGTGCTGGAACATTCCTGGTGATACTACCCATCGCTGTCAGCCGACCGCGTTAAGTTCCTGGATTCGCCCCGACTTATCCACACAAAAGCGACAAACAGCACGAGACAGCTCATTGGGCCAGAAACAGCTCACGTACCGGTAAAAGACAAGACCCCCGCCCGAACGGACGGGGGTCTGTCAGCGTTCTCCGGACGGTACGGGACGGGATGAACCGCACGCCCGCCCGGCCGGGGCGGCCTCAGAACTCAGTGGCCGTGCCCGTGACCGTGCCCGTGGCCGCCGGCGGCCTCTTCCTGCTCCTCCGGCTTTTCGACCACGAGCGCCTCGGTGGTGAGCAGCATGCCCGCGATCGAGGCGGCGTTGGTGACGGCGCTGCGCGTCACCTTCACCGGGTCGATGATGCCCTGCGCGACCAGGTCGCCGTACTCGCCGGTGGCGGCGTTGTAGCCGTGGCCCGGCTCCAGCGCCCGCACCTTGGAGACGACGACGTACCCCTCCTGGCCGGCGTTCTCGGAGATCCAGCGCAGCGGCTCGTCCAGCGCGCGGCGGACGGCCTCCGCGCCGGTGGCCTCGTCGCCGGACAGGCCGAGGGTGTCGAAACCCTCCTTGGCGACGTGCACCAGAGCACTGCCGCCGCCGGCGACCATGCCCTCCTCGATCGCCGCGCGGGTCGCCGAGATGGCGTCCTCCAGGCGGTGCTTCTTCTCCTTCAGCTCCACCTCGGTGGCGGCGCCGACGCGCAGCACGCAGACGCCGCCGGCCAGCTTGGCCAGCCGCTCCTGCAGCTTCTCGCGGTCCCAGTCGGAGTCGGAGTTCTCGATCTCCACCTTGATCTGGTTGACCCGCGCGTTGATCTCGTCCGCGGAGCCCTCACCGTCGACGATGGTGGTGGCGTCCTTGGTGACGGTGATCCGGCGCGCGCGGCCGAGGTCCTCCAGCCCGATCGAGTCGAGCTTGAGGCCGATGGCCTCGCTGACGACCTGGCCGCCGGTCAGGGTGGCCATGTCGCCCAGCATCGCCTTGCGGCGGTCGCCGAAGCCCGGCGCCTTGACCGCGACGGACGTGAACGTGCCGCGGATCTTGTTGGCGACCAGCAGCGCCAGGGCCTCGCCCTCGACGTCCTCGGCCACCACGAGCAGCGGCTTCTTGGTCTGGGCGACCTTCTCCGCCAGCGGCAGGAACTCCTGCACGTTGGAGATCTTGCCGTCCACGATGAGCACGTAGGCGTCCTCCAGGACGGCCTCCATGCGCTCGGGGTCGGTCACCATGTGCGGCGACAGGTACCCCTTGTCGAACTGGAGGCCCTCGGTGAACTCCAGCTCCAGGCCCATCGTGTGGGCCTCCTCGACGGTGATGACACCGTCCTTGCCGACCTTCTCGAACGACTCCGCGATCAGCTCGCCGATCTGCGGGTCCTGCGCGGAAATGGTCGCCACGTGCGCGATCTCGCTCTTCTCCTCGACCTCGCGGGCCGTCTTGAGGAGCTGGTCGGACACGTACTGGGCGGCCGCGTCGATACCGCGCTTCAGGGCGAGCGGCGAGGCGCCGGCCGCCACGTTGCGGGTGCCCTCACGGACCATCGCCTGCGCGAGGACGGTCGCCGTGGTGGTGCCGTCGCCCGCGATGTCGTTGGTCTTGGTCGCCACTTCCTTGGCGAGCTGGGCCCCGAGGTTCTCGTAGGGGTCCTCCAGCTCCACCTCGCGGGCGATGGTGACGCCGTCGTTGGTGATCGTCGGCGCGCCGAACTTCTTGTCGATGACGACGTTGCGGCCTCGCGGGCCGATCGTCACCTTGACGGCGTCCGCGAGAGCGTTGACGCCGCGCTCAAGAGCCCGGCGAGCGTCCTCCTCGAACTCCAGGATCTTCGCCATGCGGATACTCCTCTTTCACGCGATCCGCCCCGGCAGCCCCGCCGAAGGCGGCGCCGACCGGGGCGGGTGCATCACGTCTCGGTGATTACTTCTCGATGACCGCGAGCACGTCGCGGGCCGAGAGGACGAGGTACTCCTCGTTGTTGTACTTGACTTCGGTGCCGCCGTACTTGCTGTAGAGCACGACCTCGCCGACCTTGACGTCGACGGGGACGCGCTCGCCCTTGTCGTCGACGCGACCCGGGCCAACGGCAAGGACGGTGCCCTCCTGGGGCTTCTCCTTGGCGGTGTCCGGAATCACCAGGCCCGACGCGGTGGTGGTCTCGGCCTCAAGCGGCTGGACGACGATACGGTCCTCAAGCGGCTTGAGAACAACCTTGGTGGCGGTCGTCACGATCTGACCTCCCCTTCGATTGGTCCTCGGCCGGCCACGATGGGCCGGCCAGCACATGTGACAGAAGAGGCGACCCTGGACCGGCCTGCCGTCGCGGGTGCCAGACCGACCTTGTCGCTGTGTTGGCACTCTCGCTCGGAGAGTGCCAACCTGGAGACTATTCCGTGCCCGGTACCCCGTCAACACGGACACGAACGCACACGGCACCTGCCGCCCCCCGTTCACCGGCGGCTAACTTTCCCCACCATGGACATCGCGTCGTTCCGAGCCCTCGGCTCACCCGCCGGCCAGGCGTTGCTCAGCGAGGCGTCCGGCCTGGACGTGAGCGAGGACGGGCTGCTCGCGACGGCGTCCCGGCTGCGCGAACGGCACGATCCCGGGCTCGTCTCGGCTGCGCTCACACAGGTGCGGCTGCGGGAGCGGGCCCGCACCAAATTCGGTGACGACGCCCGCCGTATGTACTTCACCCAGGCGGGCCTGGAACAGTCGACCCGGGCCCGCGTGGCCTCGCATCGTGCGCGACGGTTCGCGGATCGTCTTCCCGGCGCGCGTGTGCTGGAACTGGGGTGCGGGATAGGGGCCGACCTCATCGCACGTGCTCGGGCAGGTCTCGCCGGGGAAGGCGTGGAACTCGACCCGTTGACCGCTGAGGTGGCCAAGGCGAACATCACCGCACTGGGGCTGGACGGCCTCGCCTCCGTACGCGTGGGCGACGCGACCAAAGAGAATCCGGACGGTTTCGACGCGCTCTTCGCCGACCCCGGACGGCGTACTGCGCGAGGCCGGGTCTTCGACCCCCGTTCCTACGAGCCGCCGCTCGACGTCGTCCTGGACATGGCCCGCCGGGTACCCACCGCCTGCGTGAAGGTCGCGCCGGGCATACCGCACGGGGCCGTCCCGGACGGCGCCGAAGCGGAGTGGGTCTCTCTCGGCGGCGATGTCAAGGAAGCGGCCCTGTGGCTCGGCGCGCTCTCCGGAGACGTGGACCGGCGAGCCACCCTGCTCTCCTCCGACCTCGATCCACAGACGTGGACGCTCACTCCCCAAGGGCACGACGACCCGGACGTCCGCGCCTGGGGTCGCTACCTGTACGAGCCCGACGGTGCAGTGATCCGCGCCCATCTGGTCGGTGAGGTCGCAGACCTGGTGGGCGGCGGGCTCGCCGACCCGCGCATCGCGTACGTCACGTCCGACGAACTGCGTCCCACGCCGTTCGCGTCGGCGTACGAGGTCGAGGACGTCCTGCCGTTCTCGGTGAAGCGCCTGCGCGCGGAACTGCGCCGCCGCGGCATAGGCGTGCTCACCGTGAAGAAGCGCGGCTCGGCGATCGACGTCGACCGCCTGCGCCGTGACCTGGGCTTCGCCGGGCGCCGCGCGGCCCGCGGCGCCCCCGAACTGACGCTGGTGGTCACCCGTGTGGGACGCGACCCGGTCGCCCTCCTGACCCGCCCCGTCCCGCGGGGCTGACCCGCCCGGAGCGGGGGCCGGCGCGGATCGAGTCCAAAGATCTTCCCCGCGGCCGGGCAACGCCAAGCGGGGCCGGGCGACGCGCCATGGCCGTGCAAATCATCCGCGCTTTCCGGCATTGCGTTCACCATGGATTGCGGGCGCCCGGCAAGGCCGTAACGCGGCCCGCGAATCGTCCCGCCGGGAGCGGTGGCCGGGGAAACACCAAGGCAGGTTCAGCGATGGGGACTTCGGCACCCCGAATGCGTCATCGAAATGGCCCGATTCCGGCCGGGCGGCATCACACCCCGCGCACACGTGTCGGCCGCCGCGTATCCATCCGGGGGTTCGCGAACTGCGGATGTTGGACGAGATGTACGGACAGAACACCGGGCGGACACCGTCCCGCCCGCCCCCGGCCGCCTAACGCATCCCCACGATCTCCACAATTGCCGCGAAGCGGGAAATCCCCTTGCGCGCGGCGATCACTCACTATCCGCACCAGCCGGATAACAGGCGCATTCCACAGAACTCACTACGTTCCCTGCTACCCGTTATAGGCACCGTCCACACGCACTACAGTGGCGTCTCCAGAGATTCATTGCCGTGCGTCATTTCTCGCGCCGGCACACGAAGGAGCATCGGGTGGAAACGAATCACAACTTCCTGCAGACGGGGGGTCAACCGGTCTCGGATCGGATGCGGGAGTTGCTCGCCCGTGCGGCGCAGGACCACGTCTATGAACAGCGCTCACAGGGTCAGGTCCTCGACGAGATTCGCCAGCGGCTGGAAGGAATGGAGTGGCTGCTCCGCGAGGTCCGCGAGCGGGAGCTCAGCGGGCTGACCGGGCAGCTCGACACCGTCCGCGGGCAGGTCGACGAGCTGGCCGGCAAACCTCCGGAATGGGCCGAGGGGCTGGCCGAGCACATCGAGGCGTTCGGCGACCGGGTCAAGCCCGTCGCCGAGCTGCCCGCGCTGTGGGCCGACGTCGGCGTCGTCGCCGAGAACGTCGACGAGGGCCTGACCCGCATCCAGGCCGTCCTCGACTCCGCGCAGCACATCACCGACGCCACGCAGCAGGCGTCGCAGCGCATGGACGAGATGACGAAGCGGCTGGACAAGCTCCAGGGCAGCATGGAGGCCGCGTCCGTCCGCTTCAACCGGCTCGACAAGTCGCTGGCGGAACTCGGCCACCGGTCCGAGCGGCTCGAACATTCGATCAACGGCGTCACGGCGCGGGTCGACCAGGCGCTCAGCGAGATGGCCGAGCGGATGGAGCAGGGGCTTGAGGCGGTCGGCGGCCGGGTCGAGGGCGTCGGCGGGCGGCTCGACGGGCTGGACGGGCGGCTCGACGGCGTCGACGGCCGGCTCGAAGGGCTGTCCGGCAAGATGGACGGCCTCGACGGCCGGTTCGAGGGCATCGACGGCCGCATCGACGGGGTCGGCGAGCGGATCAGCCGGCTGCCCGCCACGCTTGAGATCGCCGAGCTGCACCGGCTGCTGAACGAGATCGCGCAGCGTCCGGCGGCCGAGTACGGCGACCGGTTCGACGCGCTGGAGAAGCACCTCGCCGACGCGGTCGACCCGCTGATCGAGGAGCTGCGCGCCCGGCCGGACCGCGACGAGGTCAAGGCGACCATGTCGCAGATCGCCGAGACGGCCTACAGCGATGTCGCCAAGCGCATGGACGAGTTCTCCCAGCGGTTCGAGGACGTGCACGACGACGTCCGCAAACGCATCGAGGGCATCCACGAGGAGGTCGCCAAGCGGGTCGACGGCGCGCTGGAGGAGTTCACCACGCAGGTCGACATCGTCTCCCGCCGCATCGAGTCGGTGCACACCGACGTCACCAAGCAGGTCGAGTCCGTCCACCACGACGTGTCACGGCAGGTCAGCGGCGTCCACGACGACTTCGGCAAGCGGATCGGCGACATCCACACCGACGTCACGCGGCAGGTCGGCAGCATCCACGAGGACGTCGCCAAGCAGGTCGGCAACATGCAGGAGGACGTCGCGAGGCAGGTGGGCGGCGTCCACGACGAGTTCGCGCGGCGCGTGGAGGGCATGCAGGACGAGGCGGGACGGCGCGCCGAGGCCGCGGCGGCCGAGTTCGCCAAGCGTTTCTCCCACGTCGAGGACGAGGTCGGCCGCAAGGTCGACGGCGTCCACGACGATGTCTCCAAGCAGGTCAACGCGGTGCACGAGGACGTGCTGAAGCGGCTGTCCACGCTTGAGGAGACGATGCTCGCCCTCGCCGAGGCGCTGCTGCGCCCCCGCCGCGAGAGCAAGGACTGACCGGCGGCCGCCGGGCGGGGCCACCGGGTGGGGCCGCCGCCCGGCGGGCCCCACCCGGGCCCCACGCGGGCCCCACCCGGTTCCCACCCGGTTCCCATCCGGCGGCATCTTGATACCCAACGGAATCCGCGAGGTTTGTCCGGCAAACTACCGTGACGACCGAAGGTGCTCCATCAATACACCCCGATGACGTGCTTCTTGTTACGTTGCGTCTTCACAAAATCACTCCCCATACCCTTCGGAATCCGTTTTCATGGATCAGGTGACCCACACACCGGCTCCCTGCCTCACGACCGGCGCCCCACCCGGCGACGCCACCCTGCGCTGGGTCGAAGAGTGCCTCGGCAAGGGCGCCGAAGTCCGCATGGTGCGGCCGCTCCCCGGCGGCGGCGCCCACGCCAACCACGCCCTGCTCGTCGAAAGCCGCTCCGGCAGCCCCCACCGCCTCGTCCTGCGCCGCTGGACGCCCCGCGGCCCGGCCCGCGCACGCCGCCGCTACAGCGCCACCGAGTTCTCCCCCGAACGTGAGATCGCCGCGCTCGCCCTCCTCGCCGGCTGCGAGATCCCCACTCCGGCCCTCGTCGCCGCCGACCCCGCCGGCGCCTACTGCGACGTCCCGGCCCTGCTCATCACCCGGCTCACCGGCCACCCGCCGCGCCCCTCCCCCGACGACCTGCCCGAATACCTCATCCAGCTGGCCGCCGCGCTGCTGCCCGTGCACGCCCTGAACGGCGCGTCCACCATGCCCCCGTACGTTCCCCACAACCGGCTCGACGTCCGGCTCACGCCCAAGCACGCCCTGCGCCCCGACCTGTGGGAACGCGCCCACGACGTCGCCGCGCGCCCCGCCCCCGAGGCGCCCGTCCGCTTCATCCACCGCGACTACCACGCCGACAACACGCTCTGGTCCTACGGCAAGCTCACCGGCGTCGTCGACTGGTCCGAAACCTCGTCCGGCCCCGTCGCCGTCGATATCGCCCGCATGCGCCGCGGCCTGGCCCTCCGCTACGGCCCCCCGGTCGCCGATCGCTTCCTGTCCACCTTCGACCAGGTCTGCGGCGGCTACCCACACGACCCCTACTGGGACGTCCGCGCCCTCCTGGACCTCCTCCCCGAAGACGACGGCCGCGTCCTGGACGAAGCCGAAGTCCCCCTCTACGAGGACTACCTCGCCCAACTCCTCGCCCAGTGCTAGAGAGCGCGGGGCCAGAGGGTTGCCGGTTCAAAGGGGTGCGGGGTCAGAGGGTTATCGACTCTATGGGGAGGCTGGAGTCGGCGGGGAGCTGCAGGTCGGACGGGGCGGCGCCGGAGGTGACCAGTTCCGAGCCCAGGGCGGCGACCATCGCGCCGTTGTCGGTGCAGAGCTTCGGGCGCGGGACGCGCAGGCGGACGCCGGCGGCCTCGCAGCGCTCCGCCGCGAGGGCCCGCAGCCGCGAGTTGGCGGCGACGCCGCCGCCGATCAGGAGGTCGTGGACGCCGTTGTCCTTGCAGACCTTCAGCGCCTTCTGCGTCAGGACGTCCACGACGGCCTCCTGGAACGACGCCGCCACGTCCGAGACCGGCACCGGCTCCCCGGCGCGCTCCTTGGCCTCCACCCAGCGCGCCACGGCCGTCTTCAGGCCGGAGAACGAGAAGTCGTAGGTGCCGTCGTTGTACTTCCCGCGCGGGAACGCGATCGCGGCCGGGTCGCCGTCGCGGGCCATCCGGTCGATGATCGGGCCGCCGGGGAAGCCGAGGTCGAGGACGCGCGCGACCTTGTCGAACGCCTCGCCCGCCGCGTCGTCCACCGTGCTGCCGAGCGACCGGACGTCGCCCGCCACGTCCGGCACCAGCAGCAGCGACGAATGGCCGCCGGACACCAGCAGCGCCACGCACGGCTTCGGCAGCGGGCCGTGTTCGAGCTGGTCGACGCACACGTGCGCGGCCAGATGGTTGACGCCGTACAGCGGCTTGCCGAGCGACAGCGCGTACGCCTTGGCGGCGGCGACGCCGACCATCAGCGCGCCCGGCAGGCCCGGGCCCGCCGTCACCGCGAACGCGTCCACATCGGTGAACGCGACCCCGGCGTCCGCGAGCGCCCGCTCCACGGTCGGCGTCATCGCCTCCAGGTGCGCGCGCGACGCGACCTCCGGCACGACGCCGCCGAACCGGGCGTGCTGGTCGACGCTGGAGGCGATGGCGTCCGCCAGCAGCGTGTGGCCCCGCACGATTCCCACGCCGGTCTCGTCGCACGACGTCTCGATGCCGAGGACCAGCGGCTCATCCCGAATCACTTGCTCTCCCTGTTGAAGCCCACGGCCGGACGGGTGCGGAGCTTGCGGCACATGACGATCGCGTCCACATCCGAGGGCTGGTAGTAGCGCTTGCGGACACCGACCTTGTCGAAGCCGAACCGCTCGTAGAGACGGCGGGCCCCTTCGTTGTCGGCCCGGACCTCCAGGAACACCGACTCGCTGTTGCGGCGGACGGCCTCGTCCAGCAGCTCGGTGAGCAGCGCGGCCCCGATGCCGCTCCTGCGCCGGTCGGCGCGGACCCCGATGGTCTGCACGTCGGCCTGCCCACCTGCCGCGGCCAGGCCCGCGTAGCCGACGATGTCGCCGCCGGACGCCTCCGCGACGACGTAGTGCCGCGTCCGGGGCTGGTCGGCGAGCTCGGCGTTGAGCATCTCCTCGCTCCACGCGTCCTCGGGGAACAGCGACTTCTCCAGCAGGTGGACGGCCGGCAGATCCGCGCCGGTCATCGCCCGCAGGAAGACCCCGCTCACGCCCGCGTCACCCTCTTGCGGGGCCCCGGCGCCTTGGCGTCCGGCCTGCGCAGGTAGAGGGGCTCGGGCGGCAGGAGCTCCGGTCCCTTCATCCCCGCCAGGCGCGCGACGGCGAGGTCCGCGAGAGCACCGGCGGTGGGCAGCAGCGGCTCATGCGGTGAATCGCCGAAGACGTCCGGGTAAAGGGCCGCGCCCTCACCGACGACGGGCAGCGCAGGGGACGCCGCGTCCAGCACGTCGGACGGCGGTCCCACGGCAGGCCCGGTGGCGCGCGCGCTGCACGAGTCGTACCGCGCCCAGTAGACCTCGTTGCGGCGGGCGTCCGTGGCCACGGCGAACGGCTCGACCCGCCCGGTGGCCCACGCGATGATGTCCAGCGTGCAGAAGCCGTGCACCGGGATGCTGAGCGCCTCCCCCATGGAGCGGGCGGTGACAAGCCCGACCCGCAGCCCCGTGTAAGGGCCCGGCCCGACGCCGACGGCGATCGCGCTCAGGTCGCCCGCCGCCGCCCCGGCATCCGCCATCACCCCGGCGATGGACGGGGTGAGCAGCTCGGTGTGTCTGCGCCGGTCGACCGCTTCGGCCACGCCGCGGGGGACGGCGCCCTCACCCGGCATCCACTCGTACAGCGCCACGGTGATCGCGGCGGTCGCGGTATCGAAAGCCAAGACCAGCACGGGTTGTAAGCCTACAGGTCAGAGCTCGCCAGGGAACCGCCCCCGGCCGGAGGGTCGCCTCCGACGGATCAAGACTGGTTGAGGGCCTGGATCACGGCCCTGGCCACCTCGGTGGCACCGTTGGTGGCGTCGTCCGAGGAGAGCGGGTCGCCGTCGTTGGAGCCGGAGTAGTGGATGGTGATGAGGACGTTGCCCAGGCGGACGTTGCCGATCGCCTCGCCGGACCCCTGCCCGTCGTCGACGCTGTAAACGACGTAGCCGTCGTCGCCGACGTCGTCGAGGCGGATCTTCTCGGTGAGTTCCTGGCCGGGCAGGAGTGCCTTGCCGGACTCGTCTGCGGCGCGTTCGGAGCTGAACGTGGCGCCGGCGGTGTCGGTGGCCGTCTGGCCGCCCTCGGCGGCGATCGCGCGGAGTTCGACGGTGAGCTGGCGCTTTTCGTCGCCCGCGTAGGCACCCCAGACGCACTGGTTCTGCCGGTCGCTGCTCTGGTAGTTGTCGGCCTCGTTGCGCTCGGAGTTGGGCGCCAGCCTGTCGATGAGGGCCTGGCCGACGATCGTGCAGGAGTCGGGGACGGCGGAGCGCTCGCCCTTGGACATCGGCGAGCTCTCGGTGGCGCCGCTTCCGACGACCTGGCCGCCGTCGTCCTCGCCGCTCGCGCCGACGCCGCTCAGGACGACGAACGCGGCGAGGACGCAGACGGCGATGGCGGCACCGACGCCGCCGAAGACGACCGCCCAGCGCCTGCCGGTGCGGCGTTCGCGCACGACGCGGTGGCTGCCGGTCCGGTATCCGCCGCTGGCGGACCGGTAGGAGCCGCTGCCCATCCGGTATCCGCCCGTGTCGCTGCGGAATCCACCGGTGTCGCTGCGGTATCCGCCGGTGTCACGGCCGTACTGGCCGCTCCCGGTCTGGTACGGGCCGGTCTCCCTCTGGTAGAGGCCGCTACCCGATTGTCCGGAGCCATAGCCGCCGCCGGACTCGTATCCGCCGGACTCGTAGCCGCCCGACTGATACGGACCGGACTGGTACGCGCCGGACTGATACCCGCCCGACTGGTACCCGCCGGACTCGTATCCGCCGGACTCGTATCCGCCGGACTCGTATCCGCCGGTTCCCGAGGTACGGCGGGACTCCTGGCCCGGGTACGGCGCGTACTCGTCGCCGCCGCCCGCGCCGTATACACCGCCGTCCTGCCGGTAACCGTCGCCCTGGCCACCGTCCGAACCGCGGTAGCTGTCGCGGTGACTACCGCTGCGATGGCTACCACTCACCGGATCCCACTCCTGCTTGCGGAAATCGATATGTCGTGAAGGTGAGGCTCGTTCCGGCAAAGAGTACGACATGCAGCCGTAAAGTGGACCATCCCAACTTGCAAAAAGCGAAGAAGTTGTCCGGACCCTGTCATCTGGCGCCGAGTTCCAGGTCGGACCAGCGATGACCGACCCCGACGATCCTTACTTCGCGCTCCTCGCCGAGCCCGTCCCCACGCGAAATGATCACTTCCAGCCGGTCCTCGGCGAGCCCCTCCGCGAGCCCTTCTCCCCATTCCACGATCGTCACCGATTCGTCAAGGGACGCATCGAGATCGAGGTCGTCCAGCTCGGCGAAACCGCCCAGCCGGTAGGCGTCCACGTGCACCAGCGGCGGCCCGCCGGCCAGCGAGGGATGCACCCGCGCGATCACGAACGTGGGCGAGGTGACCGGCCCCCGCACCTTCAGGCCCTCGCCGACGCCCTGCGTCAGCGTCGTCTTGCCCGCGCCCAGGTGGCCCGTCATCACGAGCAGGTCACCGGGACCGAGCACGCCGGCCAGGCGTACGCCCAGCTCACGCATGTCCTCGGCCGTGGGAACAGTGAGCGAGATCACATTCACGCGGTGCGCTCCTTCTCATACCTCGGCCGGACCCGCTCGATCAGCCGGCGCAGGCCGCCGGTGACCACCCCGGGGTACTCCAGCGGCAGCACATGCCCGGCCTCCTCCACCTCCACCAGCTCCGCGTCCGGCAGCGCGTCGGCGATGCGGCGGGCGTGCTCGGCGGGGGTCAGCCTGTCCGCCCCGCCGGACAGCACCAGCGTCGGGACGTTGCCGAGGACCCCGAGGCAGGCGACCTTGTCGTGCGCCATCAGCTCCGGGTAGAACTCGGCGATCACATCGATCGGCGTCGCCCTGATCATCTGTTCCAGGAAGTCGACCACGGTCGGGCTCACGTGCTTGTCCGCGAACGCCATCTTCCGCGTGACGACGAACGCCAGGTCGGCGCCCAGCCCGCGGGCCCGCTCCACCAGCTCGGCGCGGCGGCCGAGGCCGCGCAGCGTCCGGGGTGCCAGCGGCCGGACGACCTTGGCCAGCACCAGCGGCAGCCCCAGCGTCATCTCCGCAAGGTCACCGCAGGACGTGTTGATCAGCGCGACCCCGACGACCTGCCGGTCGAAC
This sequence comes from Actinomadura sp. 3N407, assembly GCF_052245875.1. Lineage (NCBI taxonomy): Bacteria > Bacillati > Actinomycetota > Actinomycetes > Streptosporangiales > Thermomonosporaceae > Actinomadura > Actinomadura sp. 3N407. The sequence goes on along the minus strand of NZ_JBQQBP010000005.1, from coordinate 392,677 downwards.
AGCTCGGGATGCCGGTCCGCCAACGCCATGATCGACATTCCGCCCATGGAGTGCCCGACGAGGACGACGGGCCGGTCCGGGCGGACCGTGGCCTTCAGCACGTCGTACAGGTCGTCGCCGGTCTGCTCGATCGTCGCGTGCGTGGGGTCACTGCGTCCCGAACGGCCGTGGCTGCGCTGGTCCCAGAACACCATCCGCAGAGATCCCTGCAGGTCACGACGCTGGTAGTGCCAGGAATCCTGGTTGAGGGTGTATCCGTGGCAGAACACGACGGTGAGGTCGGCGTCGTCCGGGCCGTCCACCTCGACGTGCAGCGGGAGGCCGTCGCGGGCCTGGACGGTCAGCTCCCGGCCGCGCAGCTCGCCGAACGGCTCGTCGGCGTCCGGGTCGGGCCGCAGCCGTACCCGGCCGACGACGACGTGCCGCACGCCGACGGCCGCGCCGACCCCGGCGCCCGCGACGGCACCGGCGACGCCGAGCCTCCGCCTGTTCCTGCTGTCCATACACGCGCCCCCTACAGCGCCCCTCCCGGGTACGCCCTCGGTACCCGGGACCCGATGCGGGTGACGATCTCATAGGAGATCGTTCCCAGTGCGTCCGCCCACTCCTGCGCGGTCGGCTCACCACGGTCGCCCGGCCCGAACAGGACGATCTCGTCGCCCGCCGACAGCGGGTCGTCCCCGACGTCGATGACGAACTGGTCCATGCAGACCCGCCCGGCGATCGTCCGGCGGCGGCCGCCCGCGAGCACCTGCAGCAGGTTGGACCCGTGCCTGGGGATCCCGTCCCCGTACCCGGCGGGCACCACGGCCAGGGTCGTGTCCCGTCCGGTGTGGTACGTGTGACCGTATGACACTCCGCTGCCTGCCGGAACCCGCTTGACCAGCGCCGCGTCCGCCACGAGCGTCATCGCGGGACGCAGCCCGAACGTGCCGATCGACGGCACCGGCGTCAGCCCGTAGGTGGCGATGCCCGGCCGGACGAGGTCGAACCGCGCCTCGGGCGACGTCAGCGTGGCCGCCGAGTTCGACAGATGCCGCACCTCGAACCGCGCCCCCGCCTTCTCCGCGTACTCGACCATGTCGGTGAACGCGCCGATCTGCGCCGCCACCGACGGGTGGCCCGGTTCGTCCGCGCAGGCGAAGTGCGACATGACGCCGGCCACCCGCACCCGCCCCGCCGCCTCGGCCTTCAGCGCCGCGTCGACCAGCGCCTCCCAGTCCCCGCCCCGCGCCCCGCCGCGGGACATGCCCGTGTCGGCCTTGAGGTGGATCCGCGCCGGACGGTCCGCCCGCTCCGCGGCCAGGACGACCTCGTCCAGCAGCCACACCGCGCCCACGGTGAGGTCGACGTCCCTTGCGACGGCGTCCTCGTACGGCTCGCCGGGGACCCCGAGGCAGGTCAGCGTCCGGACGGTGATGCCCGCGTCCCGCAGCCGCAGCGCCTCGGCCAGCTTCGCGACACCCAGCCAGGAGGCACCGCCGGCGAGCGCCGCGCGGGCGGCCTCGACGAGCCCGTGCCCGTACGCCTCGGCCTTCACCATGGCCATGACCTCGGCGCCCCCCGCACGCTCGCGCAGCAGCCCGATGTTGTCGCCGATCGCGCCGAGATCGACGCGCGCCTCCGCCGGAACCCTCATAACCACAGTCTGCCGCCCCAACGGCCATGCCCGGAGCCTCATAGCCCAGCTCACGGCCATTCCGTCCCGACATTGAACGCTCCCCCGGCGCTCCCCTGTCCAATAGGACGCAAATGCCCGACCTGGGGTTCAAGCCCCGCCCCACAAGGCGCTCAAGCGCCCTCGCCGCCGGCAACCGTCAAGCGCACCAACATCAACCACTGCATCAGCCGTCAACGACCTCAATCGTCGCGATCGCGTCCGACGGCAGGTTTCAAGCGGAGCGAGAAACCTGATCGCGCAGCGAGCCGCCAAGGCGGGCCGCAGCGATGCAGCGATCGCACACAGAGCCCGCCGAAGGAGGGCCCCCAGGCCGGGGGCCGACTACACGACCGCCAAGGGAACTGTCAATGAACACCCGCGCTGCGGCGGAATGCCTCGGGGAGGGCGTTGATCACGTCGTGGGCGCTGATGGGGGATTCGGGGCCGGCGGTGGGGGCGGCGGCGAGGCGGGCGGCGAGGCCGTGCAGGTAGGCGCCGGCGGCGGCCGCGTCGATGGCGGGCATTCCGCCGGCGAGGAGGGCGCCGATCAGGCCGGACAGGACGTCGCCCGTTCCTGCGGTGGCCAGGCACGGGGTGCCGGTCGGGTTGACGCGGACGGGACGGTCCTGCTCGGCGACCAGGGTCGTGGAGCCCTTGAGCAGGACGGTGGCGGAGAGTTCGGCGGCGGCGCGGCGGACGTGTTCGAGGCGCCGGGCCTCGATGTCCTCGCGGTCGGCGGAGATGAGGCGGGACAGCTCACCGGCGTGGGGGGTGAGGACGGTCGGCGCGGCGCGGCGCAGCAGGTCGCGGCGGCGGGACAGGACGGTGAGGCCGTCGGCGTCCACGAGGGCGGGCAGCTCGGTGGTGAGGACGGCCTCCAGGAGCGACTCGCCGGCGTCTCCGGTGCCGAGGCCCGGGCCGACGACCCACGCCTGGACGCGGCCGACGCGTTCGAGGGTCGCGGGGCCCTGGGGGCCCGGCTCGATGACCGTGGTGACGGCCTCGGGCCAGCGGTGCCGGACGAGTTCGACGGGGTGGGAGACGGAGGCGAAGCGCACCATGCCGGCGCCGCCGCGGACGGCGCCGCCCGTGGTGAGAACGGCGGCGCCGGTGAACGCGTCGCCGCCGGCGAGGACGCCGACGACGCCGCGGCGGTACTTGTCGGACTCGGAGCCGGGCTCGGGCGGCTGGACGTCCTCCGGTCGGGCGGCGACGGCGTCCGGGTCGGGCAGGTCGGGGCCGAGTCCGATGTCGACCAGTTCGACCACACCGCAGTGGGACGCGCCCGGGTCGATCAGGAGGCCCGGCTTGTGCGTCCCGAACGTGACGGTGACGTCGGCGTGGACGGCGGTGCCGTCGACGCGGCCGGTGCTCGCGTCCACGCCGCTCGGGACGTCGCAGGCGACGACGAGGCCGGTGGACGCGGAGGCCAGCGCGGCGTACCGGGCGTGGGGTTCGCGGAGGCCGCCCGTCCCGCCGATGCCGGTCAGGCCGTCGATGATCAGGTCGGCGTCGTCGATGGCGGCGGCCTCGCCGCCCGGCAGTACGCGGCCGCCGGCGGCGCGCAGGGCCGCCAGGCCGCCAGGGTGGATCTTGGAGCCTGCCTGGACGACCAGGACGCGGGCGCCGCGCCGGGCGAGTCGGGCGCCGGCGTAGAGGGCGTCGCCGCCGTTGTCGCCGCCGCCGACGAGGAGGACGACGCGTGACCCGTACACGGCGGGCAGGAGCCGGGTGCAGACGGACGCGAGGCCGGCGGCGGCGCGCTGCATCAGGGCGCCGTCGGGGAGCCGGGCCATCAGGGCCTGCTCGGCCGCTCGCACCTTGGCGACCTCGTGCGCGTACCTCATCCGCGGCTCCCCAAGTCGATCACACACTTAGCGTGCCACGCTGAGGCTCTCCGCAATCACGCTTCCCTGCTTCCGCACTGGGGACACGTCCCCACGAGGGGCACTTTGTACCTTGCAGTGCAAGTTTCGGTGTCATGTGCGGGAAAGAATCATCGGCCGTAGAATCTTCCTCATCCGGTCCGATGTATTCGCACTGCGGCACTCCGGTGCGGCAGAATGCGCCCAGATCAGTCCGCCGGGACTGGAGAGGCCCGATCAATGAGCACTTCCCGAGGTCCCTCCGTCCGGCAACGGCGGCTGGCGGCCGAACTTCGGAGACTGCGCGAGCGGAAGGGGCTCACGGGAGACGAGGTCGCCGATCGGCTGACCTGGTCGACCGCCAAGGTCAGTCGGATCGAGAACGCGCGGACCGGCGCGAAGATCAGCGACGTGCGACGTCTCCTCGACCTGTACGAGATCGACGATGCCCGCCGCGAGGACCTCATCTCCCTGGCGCACGACGCCGCCCAACGGGGATGGTGGGAGGAATACCGCGACCTGCCGAGCGAACTCGCCGACTTCATCGCGCTGGAGTCCGAGGCCACGGCCGTCAGGGAATGGGGCAGCACCGTCTTCCCGGGGCTGCTGCAGACCGAGAGTTACGCGCGGCATGTGATCGGCGGCTGGAGCGACCTCGCCACCCTGCCGCCACAGGAACTGGAACGCCGGCTGGACGTGCGAATGCGACGGCGGGAGCTGTTGCAGCGGGCCCATCCGCTGGAACTGTCGGTGGTTCTCGACGAGGCGGTTCTCAAGCGCCGGATCGGGGACCAGAAGGTCATGCGCGAGCAGCTTGAACATCTGTGCCGGATGACCGAGCTTCCGCACGTGACGGTGCAGATCCTGCCTTTGGGCGTCGCACACTCGGTGTTGGCTGAGTCGTTTATCCTTCTGGAATTCTCACCGGTGCATGACATCGTTTTCCCTGATATCGTGCACACCGAATCCCTGACAATCAGCCACTTCGCGGATGAGACTGTTACGTATATGTACAGGCTCGCCTATACAAGCCTGGCCGCCCAGGCCTTGGACGCCACCGAATCACGGCGGCGCATCACCGAGGCCAGAGACGCCTGGTGAAGGCCCGCAAAGGGGCTCAATCCTTGTGAAAGGCACCGAGTGTCCCCTTTCGCCACTCCTGCTCCGCAATGGAGGAGAAGCGCCCACTGCGGGGCGAGTAACACGTGCGTCGAAGTCGCCACACTGGACGGTTCGTCCGATTCCATTGGGGCGCGCGACGCCAAGCACGGTACGCAGAGCCCGGTTCTGTCATTCTCCCAGGGAGAGTGGCGGGAGTTCGTCGGACGAGCCAAGAAGGGCGAATTCGATTTGCGCCGATGAGACGCGGCCGGAGCCCGGCCGCCGCCCCGTGAGGGCACGGTAGGGCGCCGCGGTGGACGAGCCGGGTCCACGCCGGACTCGGCTCGTTGCCCCCCCAGCCGAAACTCTGCCTCTACCTCGTCACTCCTGTCACCCGCGCACCGTCCTGACCGCAGGTGATCAGGAGTTTTTTGCGATCTTGTTACCTTGTGTCTGGCACCGGCAGCGCCGCCGCGGGGCAATGCAACTTTCAAGGCAGGAGCCGGCATGAGTTTGTTCCATGGGACACCGCCCGCCCGATGGAGAAGGAGCTCCCGATGCGCCAGCAACGGATGCGTCGAGGTCGCACGAGTGGACGACGAGGCGATATCCGTGCGGGACACCGAGGACATCGCGACACGCCTCGCGTTCCGCCTCGATGAATGGCGCAGGTTCACCGAGCACATCAGGGCGGGCCGTTTCGACCGCCCCTGAAAGAGTCCGTGCAAGTTTCACTCCGACTGAGAATCTCATTCAGTCGGAGAATCGCGTTCAGTGCCGATAATGCGTTCCACCTCGGCTCACGCTGAACGTTTTCACGCCCGGACGTGGTGGTGCCGGACGAATTATCCCCCGTGATCACACCGGCTCGCTTTTCAGGCCACGCGGACGCCCTTCGGTATCCGGTGAAGGGGCGTCCGCAACCGGGCGGAGGTGACCCAGACCGCACCCACCGCGAGAGCCAGATCAAAGGCCAGCCCATACGGCCAAACGGCGCTCGCCCGGTCCTCGTCGGACCGTTCGTAGCCGTCCCCCACACGGACCTTGCGCACCTCGCGGCTGATCCCACCGAGCGGGTCGGACGACGGAGACCGCGTGTACACCACGTCCCCGACGATGTACCTGCGCTCGGGCAGCCTCGGCGCGGCGTCCGCGAGCACGACGACCGGGTTCGGGGCCAGCAGCCACCAGAACTCGTCGGTGTGGGTGGTCGTCTCCCCGGGGCCGACGTACACGTCGGTTTCCTGGGTGGTGAGCGCATCCGCGATGACGAACAGCAGCGGCGGGCCCACGAGCAGCCCGAACAGCGTCAGGTACGACATGAGCACCGAGGTGATGCTGCGCGCCAGCACCGCGGACCACGCCTGCGACACCGCGCAGATCACCCCGATGAGCAGGGCGATGACCGCGAGGACGACCAGGGCCCGTCCCGGGGCGACCGCGCCCTCGGCCACCGGCCACAGCACGCACGGAAGCGTCAGCAGCAGCGTGACCACGCCCGTCCCCCAGGCCGCGGCCAGCTTGCCGAGCGCGATCTCGGCCGGTGTGAGCCGGGTGACCTGCAGCGCGGCGAGCGTCCCGCGCTCCCGGTCACCGTTGATCGACTGGCCGCTGAGCGCAGGGGTGACCAGCAGCGTCAGCACCAGCACCCCGAGCAGGACACCGCCGAACATCGGGACGCCGGGCCCGCCGAACCCCGCGGAGGCGTCCGCCTCGATGGCCAGCCGCAGCAGCACCCCGAGCCCGTTGACGATCACGAACCAGACGGCGAGCAGCGTCTTCCAGCGGCCCGTCCGCAGCCGGGTCCTGATCTCCTGCCGTGCCACCAGGCCGATTCCGCGCGCGGTCATGGCGGTTCACCTCCGGTCGCCGGTCATCGCCAGGTAGGCCGATTCGAGTGCGCTGCCCGCGGGGGCGAGGCCGGTGACGGGCACGTCCGCGGCGACCAGCTCGGCCAGCAGCCCGGCGGCCTCGGTCTCGGTGAGCGGGCCGACCTCGGCGCCGCCCGGAAGGTCGGTGACGGGTTCGAGGCCCGTCCGCCCATCGAGCGCCCGGGTCAGAGCCTCGGCGAGCAGGGCCGGGGCCGGCGAGCGGATCCGCCAGCGGACCTGCGTCGCCGTGGCCGCGAGATCCGCCATCGCATGGTCCCCGGCCGTCTGCCCGTGGTCGACGAGGACGACCCGGTCGGCGATCTCCTCCAGCTCGCTGAGGATGTGACTCGACACCAGCACCGCGACCCCGTCCGCCGCCAGCGACCGCAGCAGATCGCGCAACTCGATGCGCGAGCGCGGGTCGAGGCCGGACGCGGGCTCGTCCAGCAGCAGGACACGGGGACGGTGCACGAGGGCGCGCGCCAGCCCGAGCCGCTGCTTCTGCCCGCGGGACAGGGCGTGGACGGGCTGCCCGAGGCGATCGTCCAGGTGGACGAGGCTGAGCAGCGCCCTGAGCCGCCGGGGACGCTCCGCCTTCGGCAGCCCGTAGGCGTCGGCGAAGAACGCCAGATACTCGTCCACGGTGAGCTGGTCGTACACGCCGAACGTGTCCGGCATCCAGCCGAGCGCGTCCCGGGCCTTGCCCGGCTCGGTCAGCGCGTCACGCCCCGCGATCCGCACCATGCCCGAGTCGGGCGCCAGCAGCGTCGCGAGAATGAGCAGAAGCGTCGTCTTGCCCGCGCCGTTCGGCCCGACCAGCGCCGTGACCCGCCCGTACGGGACGGTGATGTCGAGGCCGCGCAGAGCCTGCACGGACCCGAAGCTCCGCGCCACCCCGCGCGCCTCGATCCCGAGGTCGCCGTGTCCTGACACCCGTCACCTCCCGGACGCGGGCCGGTCCCGATTTCCCTGGGACGCGACCCACCACCGAAGGGTTCCGGACCAATCCGGACAACACAGGCGAAGCCGGGGGGTTACTCGACCGTTACGGACTTGGCGAGGTTGCGGGGCTGGTCGACGTCGTGGCCCTTCGCGGTGGCCAGTTCGCACGCGAACACCTGCAGCGGGACGGTCGTGACCAGCGGCTGGAGCAGCGTCGGGACGGCGGGGACGCCGATCAGCGTGTCGGCGTACGGTATGACCGACTCGTCCCCCTCCTCCGCGATCACGATGGTGCGGGCGCCCCGGGCCCGGATCTCCTGGATGTTCGACACGATCTTGTCGTGCAGGACCTCCCGTGCCCGCGGCGGCACGACGACCACGACCGGCAGGCCCTCCTCGATGAGCGCGATCGGGCCGTGCTTCAGTTCCCCGGCGGCGAAGCCCTCGGCGTGCATGTACGCGAGTTCCTTGAGTTTGAGCGCGCCTTCGAGGGCGACCGGGAAGCCCACGTGCCGGCCGAGGAACAGCACGCAGTGCTCCTCCGACAGCGACCGGGCCAGCTCGCGGACCGGCCCCATCGTCTCCAGGACCTTCTCCACCTTCTCCGGCATCCGCTCAAGGAGCTGCACCATGGCGAACACCTCGTCCCCCCACTTGGTGCCGCGCACCTGCGCGATGTAGAGCGCGATGAGGTAGACGGCGACGAGCTGGGTGAGGAACGCCTTCGTGGACGCGACCGCGATCTCCGGCCCGGCGTGCGTGTACAGGACGCCGTCGCATTCGCGCGGCAGCGTCGAGCCGTTGACGTTGCAGATGCCGAGGAGCTTGGCCTTCTGCTCCCGGGCGTGCCTGACCGCCATCAGCGCGTCCATCGTCTCCCCCGACTGGGAGATCGCGATGACCAGCGTCGTCGGGGACAGGATCGGGTCGCGGTAGCGGAACTCGCTGGCGAGCTCCACCTCGCAGGGCAGCCCCGCCCAGTGCTCGATCGCGTACTTGGCGATCAGCCCGGCATGGTAGGACGTCCCGCATGCCACAATGATGATCTTGTCGACCTCGCGCAGCTCCCGGTCGGGGATGCGCATCTCGTCCAGGTGGAGCCGGCCGTCGGTGCCGATCCGGCCGAGCAGCGTGTCCGCGACGGCCCGCGGCTGCTCGGCGATCTCCTTGAGCATGAAGTAGTCGTAGCCGCCCTTTTCCGCGGCCGACACGTCCCAGTCGACGTGGTACTCCTTCACCTCGGCGGGACGCCCGTCGAAGTCGGTGACGGTGACCCCGCCGGCGCGCAGCTCGACGATCTGGTCCTGGCCCAGCTCGATCGCGTCCCGGGTGTGCGCGATGAACGCGGCGACGTCGCTGGCGAGGAAGTTCTCGCCGTCGCCGACCCCGACGACCAGCGGCGAGTTCCGGCGCGCGCCCACCACGAGGTCGGGGTCGCCGGTGTGCACCGCGACGAGCGTGAACGCGCCGTCCAGCCGGCGGCAGACGCGGCGCATCGCCTCCGTGAGGTCGCCGCCCGCCTTCAGCTCGTCCTCCAGCAGGTGCGCGACGGCCTCGGTGTCGGTGTCGGAGACGAGCCCGTGCCCGCTCTCCTGCAGCTCCGCCCGCAGCTCGGCGAAGTTCTCGATGATCCCGTTGTGGATCACCGCGACGGAGCCGGTGCAGTCGACGTGCGGGTGCGCGTTCCGGTCGTTCGGCGCGCCATGCGTCGCCCACCGCGTGTGCCCCATGCCGAGCGTCCCGGCGGGCGGCGGCTCCTCCTCCAGGGCGCCCCGGAGGTTCACCAGCTTGCCCGCGCGTTTGGCCGTCGCCAGTTTCCCGTCGGCCAGCACGGCCACCCCGGCCGAGTCGTAGCCGCGGTACTCGAGCCGCGCCAGCCCCTCCACGACCACGTCGAGCGCCGGCCGGTCGCCTACGTACCCCACGATTCCGCACATGGCGGCAACTCTATTCGGTGTCCTCGCCAGGACCTACCTGGAAGGGACGCGGAGCGGTGGCGTTAGCGTGGGCGATCAGTGAAAACCCGGTGACCGGAGAAGTGCCCGGTTACTGTTTCAGCCATGACGAGCGGATGGGACACCGTGCCGAGCCCCTACGTGGAACTCTCCCGTGACGCCTGGCGCGGCCTGCGCGAGAACACTCCGCTGCCGCTCACACCCGGTGAGCTGGAGGCGCTGCGCGGGCTCAAGGACCCGATCGACATCACCGAGGTCGAGGAGGTCTACCTGCCGCTGTCCCGGCTGCTCAACCTGTTCTTCCTGTCGGACGGGCGCCTGCGCGACACCGTCAGCGGCTTCCTCGGCGGCGAGGTGCAGCCCACGCCTTTCATCATCGGGGTCGCGGGCAGCGTCGCGGTCGGCAAGTCCACCACGTCCCGGCTGCTGCGCACGCTCCTCGCCCGCTGGCCCGAGCATCCGACGGTGGAGCTGGTCACCACCGACAGCTTCCTGTACCCGAACGCGATCCTCTCCGAGCGGGGGATCATGGACCGCAAGGGCTTCCCCGAGTCCTACGACCGCCGCTCCCTCGTCCGGTTCGTCTCCGCCATCAAGTCGGGCGCGGACGAGCACGCGATCCCGGTGTACTCGCATCTGGAGTACGACATCGTCCCGGGCGCGTCGCAGACCGTCCGGCGCCCCGACATCCTGATCGTCGAGGGGCTGAACGTCCTCCAGGCACCACCCGTCGGCACCCTGGGCGTGTCGGACTTCTTCGACTTCTCCATCTATGTCGATGCCCGCGTCGAGGACATCCGGCAGTGGTACATCGACCGGCTGTTCGCCCTGCGCCGCACCGCGTTCACCGACCCGCGCTCGTACTTCCACAAGTACGCGCACGAACTCGACGAGGACGAGACCGCCGCGTTCGCCCAGCGCGTCTGGCGGGACGTCAACGAGATCAACCTCGTCTCCAACATCCTGCCGACCCGCGCCCGCGCCACCCTCGTCCTGCACAAGGACAAGGACCACTCCGTCCAGCGCGTCCGCCTGCGCCGGATCTAGCGGCCCACCGGCCCAGTACCGCGGCGGCGGCTACCGGGCGTGCTTCCACGGGAGGACGGGCGTTCGGTGGTCGGCGTTGATCGAGTGCAGCGGGCACGGCTGCCGGGGTTCTCGCGGGCAGAGGACGAACGCCTCGGTGACGGTGGCGCGATATAGGCGATAGGGCGAGGGCGCGGTGACATCGACCGGCGCCACCCTGGTCGCCCCGCGTGTCACCGGACCGGGGTAGATCCCGATACCACGGTCGAGGTCGCGACCGGCGAGTTCTGCGGCCGTCGCCGAAAGGTAGACCGCACGGCCGTGGTAGGTCGGCACCTGCGAGTCGAAGATGACCATGCTCACCTGGGGACGCTGCGCGATGTTACGCGAGTGGGCGGCGTCGTGGGCGGACACCCAGTAGAACTCGGCGTAGTCGGCCGTCGCGAAGTACACGGGCGAGACCCACGGCCGGCCTTCGGCGTCGGCGGTGCCGAGCGTCAGGTACAGGTTGGCCTCGATGAGTGCGCGGGCATGCGCGTCAAGGTCGTCCACTGCGATCACGCGTCCTCGACGATGCCGGCGGCGCGGGTGCACGGCCGGGGGACTGGATGCTCATCGGGGTGCCTCCGGTGATCGATTGTGCGGCCGGCATCCACCCGGGCGGCGCATCGCGGCATCGCGGGGCAGCCATCGATCCACTACGGAGAGAGCACCGGCATGGGCCTTCCCGCTGTCGGCAGGGCAGCCGGTTCGAGGCATCCCTAGCGGCGGCGCCAGGGGCCGGTGATCGCGAACGTCGTGCCCGGGTCGTAGACGTTCAGGTACATCGTCCGGCCGCCGCGGCAGAACGCGGCGCCCGCGAACTCGCCCCACTCGGGCTCGTCCTCCGTTCCGATGTTCTGCCGGTTCCGGGCCAGGGCGTACACCTCCCGGCGCCGGGTCACCCCGTACACGTACTGCGCGCCGCCGCCGTCCTCGCACACCATCAGCCCGCCGTGCGGCGCCAGGCAGATGTTGTCGGGCGACTCGCCCGGCATCTGCACGTCGGTGTCCGGGCCGAACACGATCACGAGGGTCAGGCGCCGGCCGCTCGGCTCGTACGACCACACCTGCCCGAAGTGATCGGCGCCCGACCCCTCCTCCTTACGCGCGTAGCTCGTCACGAAATAGACGCGGTCGCCGCCCCAGTAGCAGCCCTCCAGCTTCTGCGCGTGCGTGACGCCGCCGCGCCCGAAGTCCTGCAACCGGATCGGGGTCTCCTTCGCGAGCGGATCGGGGACCCGCTCCCACCCGACGTTGTGGAGCACGGTGCCGGGCTCCTGCACCACCGACAGGTCAGGGACGCCGGGGACGCGCATCGCCTCAAGCCGCCCACCGGCCCGAAGGCTCCCGAACCCGCCGCGCGGCCTCCTCGGCCGGAACCGGTAGAACAGCCCGAACGGCCTGTCGAACGCGTCCTCGGTCTCGTAGACGGTCCCGTCGCGGGGGTCGACGGCGATCGCCTCGTGCTGGAACCGTCCCATCGCGGTCAGCGGCTCGGGGACGGTGCGTCCCTGCCGGTACGGGTCGACCTCGAAGATGAACCCGTGGTCCTTGGCGTAGTCCCCGGTGCCCGCCTTGTCCTCGTTCTCCTCGCAGGTCAGCCAGGTGCGCCACGGGGTGGGGCCGCCCGCGCAGTTCACCGCCGTCCCCGCGATCGCGACCCGTTCGGTGTGCACCCGGCCGCCGTGGCCGACCTCCAGCGCGGTGCAGCCGCCGAAGGCCCCCGGGTCGTAGGTGACGTCCTTGACCGGCGGGACCCGGTGCTCGGCGTCCGGACGGTTCTCATGGTTCCGGACGAGCCATGTGCGTCCCCTCCCGGGGAACGCGGCCATGCCGTCGAAGTTGCTCGGCACCGCCCCCTCGCCCGAGGGCATCGGCTCCCCCTCGCGGGACAGGACGGTGTACCGGAACCCGCGCGGCAGGTCCAGCACACCGTCCGGGTCGGGCACCAGCGGCCCGTACCCCTCACGACCTCCGATCGGCGCGGCGGCCGCATCACCGGCGAACAGCTCCTCGACGGCACCGGTGAAGGCGATCCCCGCCCCCACCGCGCCCGACCCGGCCAGGACCTGGCGGCGCGAGACTGACATGAGCACACTCCCTGGTGGATGATCAGAGACCTTCCACGGCCGTTGTAACACGGGCCGCGGCACCGGGGGTATGGCAGACACTCACAGTCCATCCGTTCGCACCTCGGCCCCCCGCGCACGCGAAACGGGCCACGACACGTGCTCGGCGGCTCACACCGCCGCGTCACGGGCGGATTCAAGGCGTACTGAGCCTCCGGAAAGGAGGCCCCCACAACGGTCACACGCCGGCTGCCGGCGCCTCCCGCAGCCGGATCGCCTGCGCCTTCCAGAAGCGCGTGATCTGTCAGACCCGGGTGGGGCGTGACCTTCGCCTACCGCGCCCCGCCGTCAGTCGGCGCTGGCTACGGGGAGGGACCGGAGCCGGAAGGTGGCGAGGAGCGTCGCGGCGACGGCGACCAGGGCCAGCAGCGTGAGCGCCAGGGGAACCCCGACCGTCGACGTGACCGGCGACGCGTCGGTGAGCGCGTCGGTGAGCGACAGGGACCACTGCTGGATCGACGCCGACTTGGCGCCCGGCGCGAAGCTGCCGAGGAGCGTCTCCCAGACCAGCGCGTACAGCAGGCCGATCGTGACGGCGTTGCGGCTCATGACGCCGAGGGCGACGAACACCGCGCTGTAGGTGACACCGCCGGCCAGGACGCCGATCGTGAACGCGGGCGTGATCTGCGCGGTCGTGCCGATCAGGACGAGACCCGCCAGCAGCGTCGGGACGACCGCGAAGAGCGTCACCAACACGATCGCGACGACGAGCTTGGTCAGCACGATCACCTCGCGCGGGATCGGCTTCGTCAGCACGTACATGATCTGGCCGTCGTCGATCTCCGGCCCGATCACGCCCGTCCCGGCGATCAGGGCGAGCAGGGGCAGCAGGGTCGCGAGCCCGAAGTTCTGCAGGACGTTCGCCGCGAGGTCCAGGTCGTTGTTGCCGGTCGCGCGCAGGATGACCGACAGGACCAGCAGTAGCAGCGGCAGCGCCAGCAGGAGCAGCGCCCGCTTGCGGCCGAGCATCGCCCGGAACGTGATCATCGCGATGGTCGGGTTCATCGGGCCACCAGGTAGGAGAAGACGCTTTCGAGGGACTCGTCCGACGGTGAGACCTCCCAGAGGCGCACGTCGGCGTCGCGGGAGACCTGCGGGAGCAGCCAGGTGAAGCGCTGGAAGTCGACGGCCTCGATCTGCAGGCCCTTGTCGGTGAGCTGCACGCTGCGGGCCGAGCCGTCCGCGATGATGGCGGCGGCCAGCCGGCGGTCGTCGGACGAGCGGACGAGGAAGATGTGCGGCCGGTCGGTCATCAGCCGGCGGATCCTGCGGAAGTCGCCGGACGCGGCGTGCCGGCCGGCGACGATCACTTCGATGTGGCTGGCGAGCCGCTCCACCTCCTCCAGGATGTGGGAGGAGAACAGGATGGTGCGGCCCTCGTCGGCCATCCGGCGGATGAGGTCCATGAGCTGGAGCCGCTGCCGCGGGTCCATGCCGTTGAACGGCTCGTCCAGGAGGAGGACGGGCGGGTCGTGCACGAGGGCGGACGCCATCTTGATGCGCTGCTTCATGCCCTTGGAGTAGTTGCCGATCTGGCGTCCGGCGGCGTAGTCCATCTCCACGAGGCCGATGGCGCGGCGTGCGGCGGCGGACGAGTCGGGCAGCTTGTGCAGCTTGGCCATCGCGAGGATGAACTGCTCGCCGGTGAGGAAGTCGTAGGCGGACTCGCGTTCGGGGACGAGGCCCAGGCTGCGGTAGACGCCCGGGTTCTGCCAGATCGGCGTCCCGTCCAGTGTGACGGTGCCGGACGACGCCGCGAGGAACCCGCCCATCATGTGGATGAGCGTCGACTTGCCGGCGCCGTTCGGGCCGAGGAGCCCGGTGACGCCCGGTCCGACCTTCATCGAGACGCCGTTGACGGCGACGACGTTGCCGTACCAGCGGGACACGTTCTCCAGTATCAGTTCGCTCATGCCTGCTCCTCGTGGAGGGCGACCCCCCACACCCCCGGGTTCGCTCCGGTCATGAGAGGCCTGCCTTCCGGAAACGGCGGTACAGGACCGCGATCGAGCCGAGGACGATGACGGTGCACAGCGCCAGCGCGACCACGCCGCCGGTGAGGCCGGGCGCGATGCCGGGCGAGGACGACTCGGCGCCGAGCAGCCTGACCTGGACGATGTCCACCAGGTTGAACGGGGCCGCCAGCCCGATCCAGCCCTGGAGGGTGAAGTTGGTCTGCGCCTCGGCGATCCCCTGGATGATGCCGACGAACGCGGTGCTGAGCATGTAGACGGCGATGACCGCGGCGACGCCGAAGCCGCGCCGCGGGGTGAACGCCGCGACCACCATCCCGATCGCCGACAGGACGAACGCGAACAGCACGCAGCCGACCAGGGCGCCGAGGTACTCCAGGAGCTGCTGCCCCGAGTCGGGCGCCTTGGCGACGAGGCCGCCGACGTACAGGAGGGTGACGGGCACCGCCATGAGCGCGAACAGCGCGGTCACCAGCGCGGCGCCCTTCGCCAGGACGAAGTCGAGGTGGCCGACGGGCCGCGAGAAGTACAGCGGGATGACGTGGAAGCGCACCTCCCGCGAGGCCAGCACCGGCGCCTGCGTGGCCAGGAAGATCGCCACGATGACCTGCATGATGTTGGCGTACGCGGCGTAGGGGATCAGCGCGTCCTCCTGCTTGGTGACCGCGAACACCGCGACCGACCCGGCGGCGGGCAGCAGCATGATGGCCGCCAGCAGAAACGGCATGATCTTGGCGCGTGCGGGGCGGCCGAGGCCGAAGGCGGCGCGCAGGTTGTGGACGTACAGGGACCGCAGCACGTAGGCGCGGCCGTTGCGGCGCCCCTCGTAGTGGCGGTAGCCGATGTCGTGGATCGTGCTCGTGCTCATCGGGACGCCTCCTGCGGGACGGTTCCGGCCGCCTGCGCTCCCGGAGGCTCCGCCTGGAAGACCTCTTCGATGTGGTGGCGGCGCTGCTCCATCCGGATCAGCCGCAGCCCCAGCTCGGCGACGCCGTCGCGGATCAGGTCGTAGGTCGTCTCCCCGGCGATGTCGACGACGAGGAACCGGCCCTCCGGATGGACGGAGGCGCCCTGGTCGTGAAGGTGCCGCCCGAGCGTGTCGCGTCCCTCGTCCACCTCGACGGTGAGGACGCCGCTGGCGGCCGTGTACGCCTCGACGGCCTGGGAGCGCAGCAGCTTCCCGCCGTCGATGATGACGACGTGGTCGCAGACCCGTTCCAGCTCGCCCAGCAGGTGGGACGTGACGAGGACGCTGATCCCGAACTCGGCGCCGATGCGGCGGATCAGTTCGAGCATCTCGTCGCGTCCGGCGGGGTCGAGTCCGTTGGTGGGCTCGTCCAGGAACACGAGTTTCGGGTCGTGGACGAGGGCCTGCGCGAGCTTCACCCGCTGGCGCATCCCGGTGGAGTACCCGCCGATGGGACGGTAGCGCTCCTCGTACAGGCCGACGTGCCGGAGCGTGTCGGCGGCGCGTTCGCGGGCCGCGGTCGGGGGCAGCCCGCACATCCGGGCCATGTGCACGACGAACTCGGTCGCGGACACGTCCGGCGGCAGGCATTCGTACTCGGGCATGAACCCGACGCTCTCCCGGATCCGCAGGCCCTCGCGCGCGATGTCGAGGCCCAGCACGGTCGCGGTGCCGGAGGTCGGCGGCAGCAGCCCGAGCAGGATCTTGATGAGCGTGGACTTGCCGGCGCCGTTGGCGCCGACCAGCCCGACGACTCCCGGCTCGACGGCCACGGAGAGGTCGTCCAGGGCGGTCACCCGGGGGTACCTCATCGTCAGGCCCTGGGTGGCGATGATCGGCATGGTTACGAACCTAGCGTCTGGGGGGACGCGCCACGTCAACCTAAAGGGCGATACGCGGCAGCCTTTGGTCCGCCGCCGGATCGACCTAAGTTGGCCCTCTGGTCCTACGCGACGGACTCTGGTCCTACGCGCGGCCGGCGGTCCCGGCCGACCACCGGGACCGGCCTTCGTGGCGCGGGACGACACCCACGGCGATCGCTGGACGAGCAGGGGACATCGTGCCGTGAACGGCAGGGGTCCGTGGCCACAACATTGAGCCATACGGTTTGATCGGTTATCTGTGTAGATATCGATAAATACCGGGTGGTGAGGGCATGGCGCGGACGGCCCTTCGGACGGCTGTGGCGGGCCTCGCGCTCGCCGTCCCGCTGGCAGCGGGCTGCGACGCCGACGTGGGCCTGTCGGAGAGCGGTTCCCCGCCCCCGGCCGGTGCCGGATCGCCGGGCGGCGCCGGGCCCGGGCCCGGCGACGAGGCCCGCGCCCGCGCCGACCTCTCCGGGCTGCGGATCGCGTCCGAGGGCGACGGCGACGGCTACGAGCGCGACAAGTTCGGGACGCGCTGGAAGGACATCGACCGCAACGGCTGCGACCAGCGCAACGACGTCCTCGCCCGCGACCTGGCGGACGTCGGCAAGAGGGGCGGCTGCGTCGTCATGACCGGCAGTCTCCGCGACCCCTACACCGGCAAGGAGATCACCTTCGCCAAGAAGGACGCCGCCGAGGTGCAGATCGACCACCTCTACCCGCTCGCGCTCGCCTGGCGGATGGGCGCCTCACGGTGGAGCGAGGATCGGCGGGAGGAGTTCGCCAACGACCACGGCAACCTTCTCGCCGTGTGGGGCGTGCCCAACCGGCAGAAGAGCGACTCCGGGCCCGGCGAATGGAAGCCGCAGAAGAGCTTCCAGTGCGCCTACGCGATCAAGTACATCGCCGTCGCCGGGAAGTACTCACTGCCCGTCACCCGCGCCGACCACGACGCCCTCCAGGACTTCCTCGGACGCTGCTGACCGGGCGGGACCGGGCGGACCGGGACCATATGCTCGTCCCATGAGCAGCGAATCGAACGGCCAGGACCCGGAGACCACGAACGACACCGACGAGCGGCCCCGAGTCCGGACGGAACGCGGCGTGGGCGCCCGCGCCACCGGAGCCGAGGTCACCGGCGCGTCCGCCACCGGCCTCACCCTGCGCGCCGGCAACGCGTTCGGCTCGCTCGCGCTGGGATCGATGGCTCTCGGCGCCCTCGCCGTCGGCGCCGTCGCCATCGGCAAGCTCGTCGTCAAACGCGCCGTCATCACCCACCTGGAAGCGGGCACGGTCGAGATCAAGCACCTCAAGGTGGGGCGCCTGGAGATCGACGAACGCTAGGCGCTTCCGCTAGCCCAGGGCGGTCCGGACGACGCCGGCGAGGTGTTCGGCGACCGACTGCGCCTGATCCTCCGACGCCGCCTCCACCATCACGCGGACCATCGGCTCGGTGCCGCTGGGCCTGAT
The DNA here is from genome assembly GCF_052245875.1 of Actinomadura sp. 3N407. Classification (NCBI taxonomy): domain Bacteria; kingdom Bacillati; phylum Actinomycetota; class Actinomycetes; order Streptosporangiales; family Thermomonosporaceae; genus Actinomadura; species Actinomadura sp. 3N407. The sequence continues at coordinate 374,810 of NZ_JBQQBP010000005.1, read as the reverse complement.
CAGCACCCGTCCGGTGTCGCCAAGGTCCGACTCCGCGGCGGCGACGGCCGCGGCCAGCTCCGGCGACGTCTTGGCGCCGGACTTGTCGACGTCCCTGACGTTGACGAGCACCTGCGGCAGCCGCGTCATCACCTTCGTCAACTCGTCCAGCGGGCGGCCCCGGCGGACCATCGCGGCGAGCAGGTGCAGGCCGGTCAGGACGCCGTCGCCGGTCGTGGCGTGATCCAGCATGATCACGTGGCCGGACTGCTCGCCGCCGAAACCGAACCCGCCCTCCTTCATCGCCTCCAGCACGTACCGGTCGCCGACCGCGGTCTCCACCACGGTGATCCCCGCCTCGCGCATCGCGAGCTTGAACCCGAGGTTCGACATCACGGTCGCGACCACGGTGTCGGCGGCCAGCGCCCCCGCCTCCCGCAGGTCCAGCGCCAGGATCGCCATGATCTGGTCGCCGTCCACGACCTCGCCGGACGCGGTCACGGCCAGGCACCGGTCGGCGTCGCCGTCGTTCGCGATGCCCGCGTCGGCACCGTGTTCCTTGACCGCCGTGCGCAGCGCCTCCAGGTTCGTGGAGCCGCAGCCGGAGTTGATGTTGAGGCCGTCCGGCGCCGTCCCGATCGTGAACACCTCGGCGCCCGCACGGCGCAGCGCCTCCGGCGCCACATCGCAGGACGCGCCGTTCGCGCAGTCGACCACGACGCGCAGGCCGTCCAGCGACACCGGGACCGTCGACAGCAGATGCGCCACATACTGCTCGACCGCGCCGTGCGCGTCGCGGACCCGGCCGACCCCGGCGCCCGTCGGCGGGTCCCACACCTCGCCGAGCCGCGCCTCGATGCGGTCCTCCAGCTCGTCCGCCAGCTTGTGGCCGCTGCGGTCGAAGAACTTGATGCCGTTGTCGGGGGCCGGGTTGTGCGACGCCGACAGCATCGCGCCGAGGTCGGCGTCCAGCGCGTGCGTCAGGTGCGCGACCGCGGGCGTCGGCAGCACGCCGAGGCGCAGCACGTCCACCCCGGAACTCGCCAGGCCCGCCACCACGGCCGCCTCGAGGAACTCACCGGAGGCCCGCGGGTCGCGCCCGACCACCGCGAGCGGCCGGTGGCCTTTGAAGGCGCCCTGCTCGCCCAGCACCCGCGCCGCCGCGACGGACAGGTCCATGACGAGGGGGGCGGTCAGATCGCGGTTGGCGAGCCCTCGCACGCCATCGGTCCCGAACAGACGAGCCACAGTTCAACTCCCGATAGGACGAAAACCGCGCGGACGCGAACCGGGGTCACACCCCGCCGCGCCGCGCGGTGAGATCTGGTGGGCACCGAGTCTGCCATCCGTCCGCGGCGGACGCGGCCGCGATGACCAGGCCGGACCCGGACGGAAGCCCCGAAAAGCTCCGGACGGGCATGGAAGCCCCGACGGAAACCCCGGAACAGGGACGAGCCGCCGCACCCGGCGCGCCGGCCGTGGGGCCGGCGATGAGACCACGGGTGCGACGGCTCGTACCGTCGATCAACGCTTGCTGTACTGCGGCGCCTTACGGGCCTTCTTGAGCCCGGCCTTCTTGCGCTCCGGCACCCGCGCGTCACGGGTGAGGAAGCCGGCCTTCTTCAGCGCCGGGCGGTGCTCGATGTTCGCGAACTGCAGCGCGCGGGAGATGCCGAGGCGCAGCGCACCGGCCTGGCCGGTGGTGCCGCCGCCGTTCACGCGCGCGAGCACGTCGAACTGGCCCTCCAGGCTGAGCAGCACGAACGGCTCGTTCACGATCTGCTGGTGGACCTTGTTCGGGAAGTACTGGTCCAGGGTGCGGCCGTTGATCTTCCACTGGCCGGTGCCGGGGACGATGCGGACCCGCGCGATGGCCTGCTTGCGGCGGCCGGTGCCGGCGGCCGGGCCGGTCGCGACGGGCTGGCCGAGGAAGCTCTCCCCGGCGGTCTCGGGCGTCTCGGTGCTGTACTCGGACGGTGCGTCCTCGTACGAGTCGAGCTGTTCGGTGCCCGGCTCGGTGGTCTCGTCCACGGTTCTCCTCGGGTGTTCTGGCCAGGGCGGCGGGCCCGTCCTGCGGGTGCCCCGGCGGCCTCGTGTTCCAGGGTGCGCACGATCGGATCGTGCGCGGACGTCACTTGCTGATCTGGCTGATCTGGGTGATCTCGAACGGGACCGGCTTCTGCGCCTGGTGCGGGTGGTCCGGCCCGGCGTAGACCTTCACCTTGCCGAACATCTTCCGGCCGAGGGAGTTCTTGGGCAGCATGCCCTTGATCGCCTTCTCGACGGCGCGCTCGGGGTTCTTGGCCAGCAGCTCGGTGTAGGACACCGAACGCAGGCCGCCCGGGTATCCGGAATGCCGGTAGGCCCGCTTGCGCTCGGCCTTGTTACCGGACAGCGACACCTTGTCGGCGTTCACGATGACGACGAAGTCACCGGTGTCGAGATGCGGAGCGTAGATCGGCTTGTGCTTACCCCGAAGCAGCTGCGCGACCTGACTGGCGAGACGGCCCAGCACGACATCGGTCGCGTCGATGACGTACCACTGACGCTGGACGTCAGCGGGCTTAGGGGTGTACGTGCGCACGGTCGTAGGCCTTCGTTTCTCGTCGACTTCTCAGCGGTTTCGGTCCTCGCCCGCCCTCGCGGGCGGGTGGTACTTCGTGAGCGGAATCCTGCTCGCGCCGATCAGAAACCTCGTCCGACCTGGCGCTCCGGGAGGCCGGGGCCCGTAGCCGGTCGCCCACGCCGACAGCGCGAGCACTCCGGGGCACACCGACACGTCGTCGCGTCGCCTGGACACCCGCACCGCGCAGGCGTCGACGCACACAACAAGCACGCAGAATACCTGGCCGCGCAGAGAAGAGCAAAGCAGCGGCGCGGCCGCCGTTGCGGGGCCGCACACACCGGCGTCAACGCGGTGACGTCACGTCCGCGGCGGTGCCCGGCCCTCCGGGGGGACGGTCGGCACCCTGTTGATCACCGTATGTAGTGTTTTTGATCTTTTCGGGCGATCTCCGTTACCGGATGTACATAAGAGGATATTGTGCCCGGCGACCGGTCCACGCCGGCTACTGCCGGCCCGCACACGGGAGCCCCCGCTGTCTACTCCCCGCAGACCAGGTGAACCCGCCGGACGCCGCCGCCCCCAACACACCGGGCGGGACGGCGCCGCACCCCGTGACGCCGCCGCGCGCGGCGCCTCCCCATCTCGCGACGAGCTCGTCGCCGGTGGTCCACGCCGCGCCTCGTCCCACCCGGGACCGCCGCCCGGCGGCCGCCGGTCCCACGGCGGCAGGCCCCCCGGCGGCCGCCCGCCGGGCAAGGGACGCAAGCGTTCCCGGGCGAAGGGGATGACCGGCATCGTGGTGGCCGTCACCGCGTCCGGTCTCGCCATCAGCACCGGCGTGGCGATCGACCGTTTCCTGCTGCCCGAACTCCGGTCGGAGCGGACGTCCGCGTCCGGGCCCGACACGCGGCCGTCCACCGTGATCCCGCCCGGGCCGCAGAGCGACCCCTCGGCCGCTCCCGAACCGGGCGGCGCGGACGGCGCGGGCGGTGCGGGCGGTGCGCCGCCGTCCAGCGGCACCCCCACGCCCACCGCGGGCGAGCAGACGCCGCCGCTGAAGGCGATGCGCGACCCGAGCCGCACGGCCGGCAAGCCGTCCAAGCCCGGTGAGCCGCCGGCGTCGAGCAGGGAACCGTCCGGCGGCGGCACCTCCTCCGGCGGTTCGGGCGGTTCCGGAGGCTCGTCATCGGGCTCGTCCGGTCCCGAGGCGGCCGTGGTGTCGCTCACCAACAAAGAGCGCGCCAAGGCCGGCTGCAAGCCGCTGCGCATCGACCAGCGGCTCGTCACCTCGGCCCGCAAGCACTCCGCCGACATGGCGGCCAACGGCTACTTCTCGCACACGTCCCAGAACGGCGACAGCCCGTGGAAGCGGATGGAGGAAGCCGGATACCCGAGCCCCGGCGCGGAGAACATCGCCAAGGGTTACCCCACCCCGGCGGGCGTGATGAAGGGCTGGATGAACAGCCCGGGGCACCGCGCCAACATCCTGAACTGCGACCTGCGCGCCATCGGCGTGGGCAAGGCATCCGGCTCCGGCGGGCCGCTGTGGACGCAGAACTTCGGCTGGAAGTGACCCGCCCCCGCTCCGGCAGGTGACCTTCGGCAAATCACCGGCGTCCGGTTCGCCCCCATGTAATGGTGGGTGTTCCGAAGGTCCAGAGCCCTGAACGAGGAACGGTAAGGTCCAAGCCATGGGTTATCCGGGCGATCAAGGCAAGCCCGGCGGCCGGCCCCTTCGGCAGCCGCCGCACACGCCGTACGGACCCGGAGACGAAGCGCCGCCGTACGGCCATGCCGGAAATGAAGCCCCCTTCGTGCCACGCGACGCGGGGCCCGGCGCGATGCCGCCCGGCGGTGAGCCGCCGGGCGGGCCGTTCGGCGGCGAGCCGTTCGCCGGGCCGGCGGATCAGACCGCCGCCTGGGGCGACGAGCCCGTCGCGGGCGACCCGCACGGCTCGTTTCCACCAGGCCAGTTCGAGGCAGGCCAGTTCGAGGCAGGCCAGTTCGAGGCAGGCCAGTTCGGCGGCGACCGGTTCGAGGACCCCTACGGGCCCGGTCCCGGTCCCGGGCCTGGCGACGGCATGCCGCCCGGGCCGTCCGGTGGGCCGCCCCCGCCCGAGCGACGCCGCAACCTGCCACTGATCATCGGTGGTGCGGCCGCCGCGGGGCTCCTGCTCATCGCCGGCGGCATCGGGCTGTCGTCGGTGCTGGAGGGCGACTCCGAGCCGAAGGGCGCGAAGACGTCCCAAGCCGCGAAGCCGACGCCGACGCCGAGCCCCACGAAACCCGTCCTGGCGCCGGTGAAGCTCAAGAGCCGCACCACCGACCCCAAGCCGCTGACGCTCAAGGAGGTCTTCGGCAACGGGAAGTTCGAGGCGCGCGGCTTCAAGTACGTGCGGACGGCCGCGAACTCCAAGAAGAGCTGCACCGCCGTCGTCGGCGGCACGGCTCTGGAGAAGACCCTCAAGCAGGGCGACTGCACGCAGGCGCTCCGGGCGACCTACGCGCTGACCAAGGGCCAGCTCATCGGCACCGTCGGCGTGTTCAACCTCGAATCCGAGGCCGCCGCCGAGAAGGCCGTGAAGGCCGCCGCCGACAAGGACGCCTTCCTGCAGGCACTGCCGGGCAAGGGCATCACCAAGACCAACGGCAAGGGCGAGGCGCTCGGCACCTCCCAGGCGCGCGGCCACTACCTGCTCATGACGTGGGTGCAGCGGCCGGACGGCAAGAAGATCGCCAAGAAGTACCACAACGCCGTCCGCACCTTCGGTGCGGAGATGGTGAAGGGCAGCAACCTCGCGCTGGCCCTGCACTACAGGGAAACCGAAGGCAAGCCCCTCCAAAGGTGACCGGTTTGAATACCCTCTCTGCCTATGTCTGGACCTAGAGACACCCGGGACTCCGCCGAGCAGCCGGGGGCGTCCGCCGTCCCCGCCGACTCGGTGCCGCCCAGCTTCGGCGGCGCGGTCCCCCCGGCCGACCCGCCTCCGGCGGACGCGGCGCCCTCCGCCGAAGAGGCGGAGCCTGCGGCGTCCGCCTCCATCCGGCTGCCCGCGTTCGGCCTGCAGGCTCCCTGGTGGGCCGCCGAGTCCTCGGAAACGGCCCCGCCCGCCGAAGAGACGTCCGCCGAGGCACCGGACGACGCCCCGGACGACGAGGTCGTCTTCGGCGCCGAACCCGCCGTGGACGATCCGGCCGACCCCGAGGCCACCGGCGTCCCGCCCGGGACGCTCGTCGCCGGCGTCGGCGTCCCCAACGTCGACTCCCGCCGGGCCGTCCCCGCCGAACCGATCGTCAAGCTTCCCTTCGCCTCAGGCGACACCGACCCCGACGGTTTCCCCGCCGTCCCGCCGGAGCACGACGCACCCGCGGACGCCGACGCTGAGTCCGAGGACTCACCGGAATCCCCGGCCTCTTCGGACTCCCCGGAACACGAAACGACAGAGGACACAGCCGCCGTGGACGACACCGTCGTGAAGAACGCGGCAGAAGACCGCCCCTCCGAACCGGCCCCGGCAGCGCCGGAGGAGACCGCTGCGCCGCCGGAGGAGGCGGTGACGCCCTCGGCCTTCGAGAAGGCCAAGGAGGCGGAGAACGCGTCCACCGCCTCGCTCGGGGCGGTTCTCGAGCCGGACGCGATCCTGCCGGTCGGCGTCGCGCCGCCCACCGGCAGCGGGCCGTTCACGCACTCCGAGCCGTCCGAGGACGCCGCGGTGACGGCCGAGCAGGCCGCCGTGATCGCGCCGGTCTACCACGCGGAGGGCGGCATCCCGCTCGACACGCCTCCACCGCCCGGCCGGCCTCCCCAGGGCACCCCCAAGAGCGGCGGCGGCAACAAACGCCGGCCGCTGCTCATCGGCGGCGGCGCGGCGGTCATCCTGGCGGCGGCCGTCGCCCTGTTCACCGTCGGCGGGACGGGATCGAGCGGCGACCAGAGCACGAACGTGAAGGCCACCGAGTCACCGGCCGCGGCGAAACCCACACCGGCGGACACGCAGTCCCCCGCCCCGCCCATCCCGACCACGGGGGTGGACATCACCAACGAGCGGACCGACCCCGAGCAGCTCGCGTTCAAGGACGTGTTCCCCACCGGGGTGGTCAAGCTCGGCGGACGGACCTTCACCCTCGACCGCTGGTCGCTCAACCGCGACGTGTCGTACGCGGCCAGGGGCTCCATGCTCCAGGTGCTCCAGCAGGAGAAATGCCGCAAGATCATCCGGGCGACCTTCATCGACCGGTCCCGGTCGCTGGCCGTCACGTCCGGGATCGCGGTGATGCCGACGAAGGAGTCCGCGCTCAGGGTCAGCCAGGCCGGGGACCCCGCCAAATACGAGTGGTTCCGCGGCATGGGCGGCAAGCACACCCCCGACCTCGACCGGGCGGGCGGGTACGCCGCCGCGACGATCCGCGGACGGTACGTCGCCTACGCCTACGTCCAGTGGGCGAACGGAAAAAACGCCCAGCCCGGCGATCCGGTGATCAAGCAGGCGGCCCAGCAGTTCCTGGACTACGACCTCCGCCCGATCATGGCCCGCGCCCGAGGCTGACAGGCTGACCCGGCGCCTCGCGCCGACTTGCGGCGTGTCGTCCTTCCAGGCGCCTTCTAGAGGCGACACGCCGCGGGTCGGCGAAGCACGTCAGGGATGGCCGTGCTGTCGGGACGGATCACGTCGGTTCCTGCTGGGGCGTGGCCGCGGCGGCCGCGTTGAGCGTCCGGACGCGGCGCGTCTCCTGCGCGCGCTTGGCCAGGCTGTCGTCGTCCGGATAGCGGATCTCCTCCAGCGACAGCCCATGCGCAGATGCCACGGTCACCGCCGAGTCGCGGACACGGGCGGCCAGTACTTCGGCGGGCCACTGCACCTCGCGGCGTCCGTCCCCGACCATCAGCAGCGCGCCGACGAGCGCGCGGACCATCGAATGACAGAAAGCGTCCGCCTCCACGGTCGCGAGAGCGAGATGCGGGTCGCGGTCGTCGCGGGCCCACTCGTAGCGCAGCAGTTCACGGATGGTCGTCGCACCCTCCCGCCTGCGGCAGTACGCGGCGAAGTCGTTCTCGCCCACCAGCAGCCGCGCCGCCTCGTTCATCCGCCCCAGGTTCAGCGGACGCGGATGCCACAGCACGTCGTGGCGGCGCAGCGGCTCCACGCCGAACGGGTTGTCGCACACCTGGTACACATAGCGGCGCGACAGTGCCGAGAACCGCGCGTCGAACCCCTCCGGCGCGATCGACACGCGCCATACCCGCACATCGGGCGGCAGCAGCCCCGCGAGCCGGCGCGGCATCGTCCCGTTGATCGCCGAGTACGCCGCGACCGGCACCACCAGATGAGCGACCTGTCCCCGGGCGTGGACGCCGGCGTCCGTACGGCCGGCGACGGTGAGCATGGGCGGCGGGTCCAGGCGCAGCATGCGCGCCAGCGCGTCCTCGATGACGCCCTGGACGGTCCGCTGGTTCGGCTGTCTCGCCCAGCCCGCGAAGTCCGACCCGTCGTAACCGATGTCGAGCCGGAGTCGTACAAGTGCGGTCATGTCAGCCGGATTGTCCCTTTGCGCCACTGCCCGTCCATTCCTCCCGATGAGCCGTTTTCATCGGGCACTCCCCTGACACGCTCCCCGGCAATCGTCGCCCCCCTGACATGACCATGAGATCAAGTCTGGCAAAGATCAGGCCCGCCGTCCCGTTTGGGAACGGCGGGCCCTCACGAATATCGAGCAAACGCTCGGCCAGGTCACGCGGCGAATTACTTCTTGTCGCCCTCGGACTCGGCGTCCTCGGCCTTGGCAGCGTCCTCGGCCTTGGCAGCGTCCTCGGCCTTCGCGGTGTCCTCGGCGGCGTCCCCGGTCTCCGGCTCGGCCTTGCTGAGCGTCACGTCGCCCTCGGCGGGGAGCTCCTCGTCGCTGACCTTGGGTGCCGGGGCCGCCTTGTCGGCCGGCATCTGCTCCTGCACCAGCTCGATCACGGCCATCGGGGCGTTGTCGCCCTTGCGCGGCCCGATCTTGGTGATGCGGGTGTAGCCGCCGGGACGGTTCGCGAAACGCGGCGCGATCTCGGTGAAGAGCTCGTGCACGACGCCCTTGTCCCGGATGACCCGCGCCACCTGGCGGCGGTTGTGCAGGTCGCCCTTCCGGGCCTTGGTGATCAGCTTCTCCGCCAGCGGACGCACCCGCCGGGCCTTGGCCTCGGTGGTGGTGATCCGGCCGTGCTCGAACAGCGCCGTCGCCAGGTTGGCCAGGATCAGCCGCTGGTGCGCGGCGCTGCCGCCGAGGCGGGTGCCCTTGGTGGGCTTGGGCATGGTGCTTCCTTCCTGCGCCGGCCGTACCAGGTACCGGCGTCAGCTGGTTCCGGACGGCCGGGGGACGGGCCCCCGGCCACCGGAATCGGATATGTCAGTACTGCTCGGTCTCGGCGTAGCTCTGGTCGTCGTCGCCGTAGTTGTCCGCCGCCGCGCTCGGGTCGAACCCGGGCGGGGAGTCCTTCAGCGACAGGCCCATGTCGTTGAGCTTCTGCTTGACCTCTTCGATCGACTTGGCGCCGAAGTTGCGGATGTCGAGCAGGTCCTGCTCACTGCGGGCGACGAGCTCGCCCACCGAGTGGATCCCCTCGCGCTTGAGGCAGTTGTAGGAGCGGACGGTGAGGTTCAGCTCCTCGATCGGCAGGGCCAGGTCCGCGGCGAGGGCGGCGTCCGTCGGGGACGGGCCCATGTCGATGCCCTCGGCCTCGACGTTGAGCTCCCGGGCGAGGCCGAACAGCTCGACGAGGGTCTTGCCGGCGGAGGCCACCGCGTCGCGCGGCAGCATCGACTGCTTGGTCTCCACGTCCAGGATGAGGCGGTCGAAGTCGGTGCGCTGCTCGACCCGGGTCGCCTCGACCTTGTAGGTGACCTTCAGCACGGGCGAGTAGATGGAGTCGATCGGGATCCGGCCGATCTCCTGGCCCGGCTGCTTGTTCTGCGCGGCCGAGACGTAGCCGCGGCCGCGCTCGACCGTCAGCTCCATCTCCAGCTTGGCCTTGTTGTTCAGCGTGGCGATGTGCAGGTCCGGGTTGTGGACCTCGACGCCCGCCGGCGGCGCGATGTCGGCCGCGGTCACCTCGCCGGGGCCCTGCTTGCGCAGGTACATGACGACGGGCTCGTCGTGCTCGGACGAGACGACGAGCTCCTTGAGGTTCAGGATGATGTCGGTGACGTCCTCCTTGACCCCGGGCACGGTGGAGAACTCGTGCAGGACGCCCTCGATCCGGATGCTGGTGACCGCCGCACCGGGAATCGAGGAGAGCAGGGTACGACGCAGCGAGTTGCCGATCGTGTAGCCGAAGCCCGGCTCCAGCGGCTCGATGGTGAACCGCGACCGGTACTCGTCGACCTGCTCTTCGGTGAGAGTGGGACGCTGAGCGATGAGCATGGTGGTGCCTTCTTTCCGCGGTGCCCGCTATTTGACGACCGCGTTCTTGAGTGTTCCCCGAACCGCCGGGATCCCACGGAACGAGCCGCGAAATCCCGGCGGACGCAGAGCCCTTACTTGGAGTAGAGCTCGACGATCAGCTGCTCCTGGACGGGAGCGTCGATCTGCTGCCGGACCGGCAGTGAGTGCACGAGGATCCGCATCTTCTCGCCGTCGATCCCGAGCCAGGCCGGGACGGGACGGTCGCCGACCTCGGCCTTGGCGACCTGGAACGGCGTCATCTCCAGCGACTTGGGCTTGACGTCGACGATGTCGGCCTCGCCCACCAGGGCCGACGGGATGTCGACCTTCTTGCCGTTGACCCGGATGTGGCCGTGGCGGATGAGCTGACGGGCCATGTCGCGGGACTTGGCGAAGCCCGCGCGGTAGACCACGTTGTCGAGGCGGCGCTCCAGGAGGGTGAGCAGGTTGTCACCCGTCTTGCCCTGCTGGCGGTTGGCCTCGACGTAGTAGTTGCTGAACTGCCGCTCCAGCACGCCGTAGATGCGCTTGGCCTTCTGCTTCTCACGGAGCTGCAGCAGGTACTCGGTCTCCTTCGGCCGACCGCGGCCGTGCTCACCCGGAGGGTAAGGACGGATCTCGATCGGGCACTTGGGGCCCTCGCACTTGCTGCCCTTGAGGAACAGCTTCATCTTCTCGCGGCGGCAGAGTTTGCAGTCCGCACCGGTGTAACGTGCCATTGTTCTAGATCTCCCCTGCCTCAGACCCGCCGGCGCTTGGGCGGACGGCAGCCGTTGTGCGGAACGGGCGTGACGTCCTGGATCGAGCCCACCTCCAGGCCGGTCGCCTGCAGCGACCGGATGGCGGTCTCGCGGCCCGAGCCCGGGCCCTTCACGAAGACGTCGACCTTGCGCATGCCGTGCTCCATCGCGCGCCGGGCGGCGGCCTCGGCGGCCTGCTGCGCGGCGAACGGGGTGGACTTGCGCGAGCCCTTGAAGCCGACATGGCCCGAGGAGGCCCAGGAGATCACGTTGCCGTTGGGGTCGGTGATCGAAACGATCGTGTTGTTGAACGTGCTCTTGATGTGGGCGTGCCCGTGAGCGACGTTCTTCTTTTCCTTGCGGCGCACCTTCTTGGCGCCGACACGGCTCTTAGGAGGCATCTATACTGCTCTCTCTACTCTTGAGGTCATCGATCCGGTGACGGCCCCGGTCAGGGACCGTGCGGACTACTTCTTGCCGACCTTCTTCTTGCCGGCCACGGTCTTCTTCTTGCCCTTGCGGGTACGCGCGTTGGTCTGCGTGCGCTGACCGTGCACGGGAAGCCCGCGGCGGTGCCGGATGCCCTGGTAGCACCCGATCTCGATCTTGCGGCGAATGTCCGCCTGGACCTCGCGGCGAAGATCACCTTCGATCTTGTAGTTCGTCTCGATCCAGTCGCGCAGCTTGATGATCTCTTCGTCGCCCATCTGGTGGACGCGGAGGTCGCCGCTGATGCCGGTGCCCTCAAGGGTCTCCAGCGCCCGCGTCCGGCCGATGCCGAAGATGTAGGTGAGAGCGACCTCCAGGCGCTTTTCGCGCGGGAGGTCGACGCCGAGGAGGCGTGCCATCGTGGGCAGTTCCCTTCATTTCGCGGAGGTATGGACGCATCGCGTCCGCACACACCCTGCCCGGGTGGCGGCCCCGGCCTCCGGCGGTCCGAGGGTGCTCCTCCACACGACGGTGCCGCACGTCCCGACTGGGGGACGTACGGCCACGTGCGAAGGCTGCGATGCGCTTGCTGTTGTGGGCTGTGCGTCAGCCCTGGCGCTGCTTGTGGCGCGGGTCGGAGCAGATCACCATGACCCGGCCGTGCCGGCGGATGACGCGGCACTTGTTGCAGATCTTCTTCACGCTCGGCTTGACCTTCACTGGGTCTCCTAGGGATCAGGGTCACCCCCGCGCCGCCACGCACGGGGAAGGCAACCCCAGTGGGATTGATGGATTTACTTGTAGCGGTAGACGATCCGACCGCGCGTGAGGTCGTAGGGGCTCAACTCCACAACGACGCGGTCGTCCGGCAGGATCCGGATGTAGTGCATCCGCATCTTGCCGCTGATGTGGGCGAGCACCTTGTGCCCGTTGTCGAGCTCCACCCGGAACATGGCGTTCGGGAGGGACTCGATGACGGTGCCCTCGATCTCGATGGCCCCTTCTTTCTTGGGCATGTCCTCCGCGCTTCACTGGTCGGCTCATTGGACTTCGGCCCGGGCTCTCCGAGGAGAATCGGCCACAACCCACCGCCACGACGCTTGAAGCGTCCGGAACAGGGAATCAGGCGGCCGACGACGGACCGACAAAGGAGTCTACGTCAACCGGTCGCCTTATGCGAAATCAACGCATGATACGGGTCGGGAGACCGCTCCCGAGCCAAGCATACATCGCCTGCGCGTTGTACCTTTCGAGGAGAGATACGTCCGAGGAGGGTCAGCATGCCGAGCTATGACTTCGCGCTGATCCTCAGCCGTCCGCTCTACGAGGACGAGCTGGACCCCCTGTTCGACCGCACGCACGGCGCGGTCACGGTATCGATCATCAGTGAGCCCCAGCACGCCGAACGTCCCGGCAACGCGTCCTGCTCCTGGCCGGGCCGCACCCTCGCCGTGGCGATCATGGAGGTGGTGGAGCACGTCGAGACCAGCGCGCCCGGCGTGCACGTCCTGCAGGTCGAGGCCGACCCGCTGCTGACGATCCGCGACATCAGCGAGCGGGTCGGGCGGTCCCTCGACTCGGTCCGGCACGCGATCACCGGTTCCCGCGGCGTCACCGGCTTCCCCTCGTCGGAGATGTCGACCGCCGGGCACCGGCTGTGGCGCTGGTCCAAGGTGGCCGCCTGGTACGAGGTGGACGACCCGCAGCTCGTCGAGGCCAAGCCGACCGTCCAGGCGATCAACGGCTGGCTCGCCCTCCGCGACGTGGTTCCCGACGTGGCCCCCGCGCCCGAGGAGATCACCTCGGCGCTGTCCCTGGTCATCCCGCACGTCGCCTGAGCGGCGGCCGGGGCGCTCACCGGGCGGGAGGGCACCGCTCGGGGTCCGGTGCGGTGTCGGAGTACCGGCCGGCCGGTACGACCCGGCCGTCCGGGAGCGGATGCGTCGCCGGACCGGCGGGCATGCGCATCCCCATGACCCCGGACCGGCGGGACGCAGGGTGGCGATACGTCCACGGCCCGGGAACCCGGTGGGTCCAGGCGTTCCGGCGGGGCCCGGGTCGACAGTGGGGCCGCGGGGCGCGAAGATCGTCCCGGCGCCCCGGGGGTGGTTCGGGGGGTGCCTCGGCCACGCGTCCGTGATGTGCTTGGGCAAGGGGGAGAGGATCGATGGCGATCATCGCGCAGTTGAGCGATATCCACCTGGCGGCCGGTCGCGACGGGCAGGTCGACGACGGCTCCGGGCCGGTACGCGCGCTGCGGGCCGCCGTGTCGAGCCTGCTCTCGCTGCCCGCCCGCCCCGACGCCGTCGTGCTCACCGGCGACCTCGCCGACGGCGGCCGGCCCGCCGAGTACGCCCGCCTTCACGCGCTGCTGTCCCCGCTGCCGATGGCCGTCTACCCGATGCCCGGCAACCACGACGACCGCGACGAGATGCGCAAGGTGTTCAACGACCATCCGGCGGTCTCGGAGACGGGGATCGTTCCACAGGCCCCCGTCCAGTACGCCGTCGACGTGGCGGGCGTGCGGCTCGTCTGCTGCGACACCACCGTGGACGGCCACCCGCACGGGCACATGAGCGAGGACCGGCTCGCCTGGCTCGACACGACGCTCGGAGCCGCCCCCCGCACCCCGACGGTCGTCGCCACCCACCATCCCCCGTTCCCGATCGGGATCCGGTTCATCGACGACATGCGGTTCGTCGACCCCGCCGGCTTCGCGTCCGTGATCTCCAGGCACCGGCAGGTGGTGCGCCTGATCTCCGGGCACGTCCACCGCGGCTCGGTCGGCTCGCTGGCGGGGACCGTCAGCACCACGTGCCCCAGCACCTACCGGCAGCTGTTCCTCGACCTGACCCAGCCGGGCCGCGCCGCGGTCACCGGGGAACCCGCGGGGTTCGCCATCCACCTCGTCGGCGAGGACGGCACGGCCACCACCCATTTCGTCCCGACGGGGAACTACCGCCCCCTGATGGACGTCGAGTGAGCACGGCGAAGCGGCCCTGCGCGCGGGGCCCCCGTCCGGTCGGCGGCCGTCCGGTCAGCAGCCGTCCGACCGGTTGCCGAAGAGCGTCCGGACGAGCAGGATCGCGCCCCACGGACCCACCACCCACACCCACCACGGGTACAGCCAGCCGGTCGAAAGGGCGATGATCAGCCAGATCGTGAAGTTGATCCCGCCGACCGTCGCCCACGCCGCCCACATCGCCCGGTTGCCGGTGATGTCCAGCTCCCGCGACGGGACCCTGGCCGGCGACGCGGTGCTCTTCGGCTGCGACGCCGGGACGGGAAGCTGGTAGAGGTCCTCCTCCGGCAGATCCGCGGTGACCTCCTGGAGCTCCCCGACGGTCTTCGCCCCGTACACCGCCTCCAGCCGCTCCTGCAGCTCGTCCACGGTGATGCGGCCCTCGCCGCAGTGGTCCCGCAGGCTCGCCGCCACCCGGTCGCGGTCGGCGTCCGAGGCCCGGATGTCTGGGTTCGGCGCCATCGTTCCTCCGCTCAGCAAAGAAGCATCAATTCCCATTATGAAGGGACGAACGCGCTGAGCCTCCGGCAACGGCGTCAGTCCTTGGCGTAAGCCTCGGCACCGAGCTTCGCGAACCGCTCCCGGCCCTCGTCCAGGGCCGTCAGCACGCGCGGCCCGTCGGGCGTGACCGCGAACGTGTGCTCGAAGTGCGCCGAGGAACGCCCGTCGAGGGTGACGACGGTCCAGCCGTCGTCCAGCTCCACGGTCTCCTTCGTGCCGAGGTTCACCATCGGCTCCACCGCGAAGCACATCCCCGGCTCCAGGACGGGCCCGTGCCCCGCCGCGCCGTGGTTCGGGATGAGCGGGTCCATGTGCATCTCGGTGCCGATGCCGTGCCCGCCGTAGCCCTCAACGATGCCGTAGGCGCCCTGAGAGCGAATGTGAGCCTCGATCGCGTGCGACATGTCCGTGAGCCTGGCCCCGGCCCTCCCGGCCGCGAGACCGTGCCACAGGGACGCCTCGGTCACCTCCAGGAGCCGCCGCAGCTCCGCGGAGATCTCCCCCACCGGAACGGTGATCGCCGCGTCGCCGTGCCAGCCCTCGACGATCGCGCCGCAGTCGATGGAGATGACGTCGCCGTCCGCCAGCACCTTCCCGGCGTCCGGGATGCCGTGCACGATCTCCTCGTTGATCGACGCGCAGATCGTCCCGGTGAAGCCGTGGTAGCCCTTGAAGGACGGGACGCCGCCGTTGTCGCGGATGTGCCGCTCGGCCAGCCGGTCCAGGTCCAGGGTCGTGATCCCGGGCTTGACGGCCTCCCGCAGAAGCTCCAGCGTCCGGCCGACCAGCAGCCCCGCCGCGCGCATCAGCTCGATCTGCTCCGCGGTCTTCATCTGGATCTCGGGCCTACGTCGTCTGAACATCTCTCCCCCTGAACAGGGCCGCCCGAACCATCGTCAGCACCTCCGCCCACGCACGACCCGCCCATACCACCGGGCGCGGCGGAGCGGTGGGGACGCGGAGCCGGGGCCCCGCGTCCCCACCGTCACTTCTCCAGCGGGCGGAGCGCGGTCAACGCGCGCTTGGTGACCTCTTCGACCGGGCCGGTCGCGTCGATGCCGACGAGGATGTGCTCGTCGGCGTAGAACTGCACCAGCGGGGCCGTGTCCTGCTTGTAGACCTCCAGCCGATGCATGACGACCTCTTCCTTGTCGTCGTCGCGCTGGAACAGGCGCCCGCCGCAGTCGTCGCAGATGTCGTCCTGTTTGTCGTCGAAGTCGACGTGCCAGATCCGCCCGCACTTGTCGCAGGTGCGCCGGCCCGACAGCCGCCGGACGACCTCGTCCTCGTCGACCACCAGCTCCAGGACGATGTCGAGCCGGGTCTCCCACTCGGCGAGGATCTTCTTCAGCGTCTCCGCCTGCGGGACGTTGCGCGGGAACCCGTCCAGCAGGAACCCGTCGCGGGCATCGTCCTCGCCGAGCCGGTCGCGCACCATCGCGATCGTTACCTCGTCGGGCACCAGGTCGCCGCGGTCCATGTACTGCTTGGCCTGCCGGCCGAGCTCGGTGCCGCCGCTCACGTTGGCGCGGAAGATGTCACCTGTCGATATCTTCGGGATGGACAGATGAGATGCGATGAACTGGGCCTGCGTCCCCTTGCCCGCTCCAGGGGGGCCCACCAGGACGATACGCACTACCGCAGGAAACCCTCGTAGTTGCGCTGCTGCAGCTGACTCTCGATCTGCTTCACGGTATCCAGTCCGACGCCGACGATGATGAGGATGCTCGCGCCGCCGAAGGGGAACTCCTGGGTCGCGTTCAGGAGTGCGAACGCCACCATCGGAATCAGGGACACGAGCCCCAGGTACAGGGCACCGGGTGTGGTGATCCTGGTCAGCACGAAGTCGAGGTATTCGGCGGTCGGCCGTCCAGGGCGGATACCTGGGATGAACCCACCATACTTCTTCATGTTGTCGGCTACTTCAGTGGGGTTGAACGTGATCGCCACGTAGAAGTAGGTGAAGAAGATGATGAAGCCGAAGTAGACCGCCATGTGCCAGGGGTTGTCCTGCTGCAGGTACGGCTGGGCCTTCTGCAGCCACTTGGTGTCGGGCCACAGCTGGGTCGCCAGAACCGGCAGGTAGAGCAGCGACGACGCGAAGATGATCGGGATGATGCCGGCCTGGTTCACCTTCAGCGGGATGTAGGTCGAGGTCCCGCCGTACATGCGGCGGCCGACCATGCGCTTGGCGTACTGGACGGGGATGCGCCGCTGAGCCTGCTCGACGAACACGACACCGGCCATGATCGCCATGCCGACGATCAGCACCACCGCGAAGACGAAGCCGCCCTTGGCCTTGTAGATGCTCCAGAACTGGGCGGGGAAGATGGCCACCACCTGCGTGAAGATCAGCAGCGACATGCCGTTGCCGACACCCCGGTCGGTGATCAGCTCACCCAGCCACATGATGACCGTGGTGCCCGCCACCATGCAGATGACCATCGTGACGATCGGGAAGATGCTCGTCTCGTACAGGATGTCCCCGGCGCCGGACACGCCCTGGAACAGCTGCCCGGTGCTCGCCATCGCCACGATGCCGGTGGCCTGCAGAATCGCCAGCCCGACCGTCAGATAGCGGGTGTATTGGGTGATCTTCGTCTGTCCTGCCTGGCCCTCCTTCTTCAGGGCCTCCAGACGCGGGATCACCACCACGAGGAGCTGAAGGATGATGCTCGCCGTGATGTAGGGCATGATGCCCAGCGCGAAGATCGACAGTTTCAGCAGCGCACCGCCGCTGAACAGGTCGACCAGACCATAGAGCTGATTGCTCTCTTTGGCCGCGTCGGCGGTCTCCTTGAGCACACTCACGTTCACGTTCGGCGTCGGGACGATCGACCCGAGCCGGAACACCAAGATGATGAACAACGTGAACAACAGTTTTTTACGCAGGTCAGGCGTACGGAAAGCCCGAGCGAACGCGGTCAGCACCATTCCTCCTGCGTGACTGGCGAGTTCATGGCCGCCGAGGGGCCGGTTACAGGTCCATGATTTCGGGCGGAGGATACCCGCTGAGATACCGGAGTGCGGAATCTCACCCGGATCGCCTTCGCCCGTGTGACTCTAACAGCAGATGGCACCGGGGCCGTCCCGCCCGCCGCACGGACCTCACGGCCCCCGGCGCAAGGCGAACACGGCCCCGGCATCTGAGGTGTCTCTTCCTACAGCTCGTCGGCGGTACCACCGGCGGCGGCGATCTTCTCCTTGGCGGCACCGGAGAAGGCGTGCACCTTCACCTGAACCGCTACGGAGATGTCGCCGGCGCCGAGGACCTTGACGGGACGGCCGCGGCGGACGGCGCCCTTGGCCGCCAGATCCTCCGCGGTGACCTCGCCGCCCTCCGGGTAGAGCGCGGCGAGCCTGTCGAGATTCACCACCTGGAACTCGACCCGGTTCGGGTTCTTGAAGCCCTTCAGCTTCGGCACCCGGCGGATCAGCGGCATCTGGCCGCCTTCGAAACCGACGGGGACGGTGCTGCGGGCCTTGGTGCCCTTGGTGCCGCGGCCCGCGGTCTTGCCCTTGGACGCCTCGCCGCGGCCCTTGCGGACCTTGGCCTTCTTGGCGCCGGGGGCCGGACGCAGGTCGTGCACCTTGAGCGGGGTGCCCTCGGGGACGTCCTTCTTACCGAGATCAGCCGCCATGTCAGTCGACCTCCTCGACGGTGACCAGGTGGGACACCGTCCGGATCATGCCGAGCACCTCGGGGCGGTCCTCCCGGACCACGCTCTGCCCGATCTTCTTCAGGCCGAGGGTGCGCAGCGTGTCACGCTGGTTCTGCTTCTCGCTGATCACCGACTTGATCTGCGTGATCTTGAGGTTGCTCATGAACCGGCCACCTCCGGCCTCGGTTCACTGCCCGCGGCACGGGCCCGCAGCATCGCCGCCGGAGCGACGTCCTCGATCGGCAGGCCGCGCTTGGCCGCGATCTCCTCGGGACGCTTCAGCGCCTTCAGACCCGCGATCGTCGCGTGGACGATGTTGATCGCGTTGTCGCTGCCCAGCGACTTGCTCAGCACGTCCTGGATGCCGGCGGCCTCCAGAACCGCGCGCACCGGGCCGCCCGCGATCACACCGGTACCGGGGCTCGCCGGACGCAGCAGGACCTCGCCCGCCGCGTCCCGCGCCTGCACCAGGTGCGGGATGGTGCCCTGGATCCGCGGCACCTTGAAGAAGTGCTTCTTGGCCTCCTCGACGCCCTTGGCGATCGCCGCGGGCACCTCCTTGGCCTTGCCGTAGCCGACGCCGACGGTGCCGTTGCCGTCACCGACGATCACCAGGGCGGTGAAGCTGAAGCGACGACCGCCCTTGACGACCTTGGCGACACGGTTGATCGCCACGACCTTCTCGATGTACGACTGGCCCTTGTCGGCGCCACCGCGGCGGTCGTCGCGGCGATCGCGACGGTCGCCACCCTGACCGCCACCACGCCTCTGCGCTGCCATCAGTGGTTCCTCTCGTTTGCCTTGTCGAGGGCCATCAGACCTCCAGGCCCCCCTCGCGCGCACCGTCCGCGACGGCGGCGATGCGGCCGTGGTACTTGTTGCCGCCGCGGTCGAACACCACAGCGGAGACTCCGGCCTCCCGGGCACGCCTGGCGATGAGTTCGCCGACCTTGCGGGACTTGGCCGTCTTGTCGCCGGAGTCGGCGCGCAGGTCCGCCTCCATCGTCGACGCGCTGGCCAGCGTGTGGCCCTTGTCGTCGTCGATGACCTGGACGAACACGTGCCGGCTGGAACGGGTCACGACCAGGCGAGGCCGCACGGCGCTGCCGAGGACCTTCTTGCGGACCCGCAGGTGCCGGCGCTTGCGAGAAAGCACGCGACCGCTCGTGGCCTTGCCGGCCAGGGTCTTGGTGCCTGCCATGACTACTTACCAGCCTTTCCGACATCTGGGAAACGCGCGGCGGATGTGCTCATCCTCATCACTTGCCGGCCTTTCCGACCTTGCGGCGGATGTGCTCACCCTCGTACCGCACGCCCTTGCCCTTGTACGGGTCGGGCTTGCGCAGCTTGCGGATGTTGGCGGCGACCTCGCCGACCTTCTGCTTGTCGATGCCCTCGACGATCAGCTGGGTCGGGCGCTCCACCGTGAAGTTGATGCCCTCGGGGGGCTCGACGGTGATCGGGTGGCTGTATCCGAGCGAGAACTCCAGGTTCTTGCCCTTGGCCACCACACGGTACCCGACGCCCTGGATGACCAGGGTCTTCTTGTAGCCGTCGGTCACACCGACGACCATGTTGTTGATCAGCGTCCGGGTGAGCCCGTGCAGACCGCGCACCTTGTTGATGTCGTTCGGCCGGGTCACGGTCAGCGTGCTGCCGTCCAGCTGAACCTCGATGGGTTCGACGACGGTGTGCGACAGCGTGCCCTTCGGCCCCTTGACGGTGACCTCGCGGCCGTCGACGGTGACCTCGACGCCGCTGGGCACGGTGATGGGGTGACGTCCGATTCGAGACATTGCTAGAACCCTCCCCTCACCAGACGTAGGCGAGGACTTCGCCGCCCACGCCGCGCTTGCCCGCCTGCCGGTCGGTCATCAGGCCGGAGGACGTCGAGATGATCGCGACGCCCAGCCCGCCGAGGACCCGGGGCAGGTTGTCCTTCTTCGCGTACACGCGCAGACCCGGCTTCGAGACGCGCTTGATCCCGGCGATCGAACGCTCCCGGGTCGGGCCGAACTTGAGCTCGATCAGGAGCTTCTTGCCGACCTCGGCGTCCTCCACGGTCCAGCCCGAGATGTAGCCCTCCTGCTGGAGGATCTCGGCGATGTGCGCCTTGATCTTCGAATACGGCATGGCCACGCTGTCGTGGTACGCCGAATTCGCGTTCCGCAGACGCGTCAGCATGTCTGCGATCGGGTCGGTCATCGTCATGGCCTGCTGGCCCTCCTCGCCGCGGTTTCCTCGGGTCGATGTGGCCCGTGGACCTTCGGCGCGGTCATGGGCACCCTCGCGGGTGCCCGGTCGGTCATTACTGGCCGGCGTCCGCCCCCGAGGATCGTCGCCCCGGGGATCGCGGTCACCAGCTGGACTTCGTGATGCCAGGCAGCTCGCCGCGGTGGGCCATCTCCCGGAAGCACACGCGGCACAGGCCGAACTTCCGGTAGACGGAGCGCGGACGCCCGCAGCGCGAGCACCGAGTGTAGGCGCGCACGCCGAACTTCGGCTTCCTCGCCGCCTTGGCGATCAGCGACTTCTTCGCCATGTGCTCAGCTCTCCTTGAAGGGGAAGCCCAGGAGCTTGAGCAGCGCCCGGCCCTCGTCGTCGTTCTTCGCGGTCGTCACGACCGTGATGTCCATGCCCCGCTGCCGGTCGACCTTGTCCGGGTCGACCTCGTGGAACATGACCTGCTCGGTCAGCCCGAAGGTGTAGTTGCCGTTGCCGTCGAACTGCCTCGGCGACAGGCCGCGGAAGTCACGGATGCGGGGCAGCGCCGTGGCGAGCAGCCGGTCCAGGAACTCCCACATCCGGTCGCCGCGCAGCGTGGCGTGCGCGCCGATCGGCATGCCCTCGCGCAGCTTGAACTGCGCGATGGACTTCTTGGCCCGGTTCACGGCCGGCTTCTGGCCGGTGATCAGCGACAGGTCGCGGATCGCGCCCTCGATCAGCTTGGCGTCCTTGGCCGCGTCGCCGACGCCCATGTTGACCACGATCTTGGTCAGCGTGGGGATCTGCATGACGTTGGCGTAGCCGAACTGCTCGCGCATCTGTCCCGCGATCTCCTCGCGGTAGCGGAGCTTCAGCCTCGGCTTGGGGACGGGGCGGGCGTCGGTCTGCGTCTCGGTGACGGTGTCGGTCATCGGTCTCAGATCTCCTTACCGCTACGGCGCGAGATCCGAACCTTCGTGCCGTCCTCGTTGATGCGGTAACCGACCCTGACCGGCTTGCCGTCCTCGACGATGGCGACGTTGCTGACGTGCAGCGGCGCCTCCATCGTGACGCGGCCGCTCTCCCTGCCGGCACGCTGCTGGTCGGCCTTGATGTTCTTGGTCATGAGGTTGACGCCCTCGACGACGACGCGCTCGGCGCGCGGGTCGACGCGCAGGACCTTGCCCGTCGCACCCTTGTCCTTGCCGGCGAGGACGACGACCTCGTCGCCCTTACGAATCTTCATCAGAGCACCTCCGGCGCGAGCGAGATGATGCGCATGAACTTCTTCTCGCGCAGTTCGCGGCCCACCGGGCCGAAGATACGGGTGCCGCGGGGGTCGCCGCCGTCCTTGATCAGAACGGCGGCGTTCTCGTCGAAGCGGATGTAGGAGCCGTCCGGGCGCCGGCGCTCCTTGCGGGTGCGCACGACGACGGCCTTGACGACGTCACCCTTCTTCACGCCCGCGGCGGGAAGGGCGTCCTTCACCGTCGCGACGATGACATCGCCGACTCCCGCGTAGCGCCGACCCGAGCCACCGAGAACCCGGATGCAGAGGATCTCCTTCGCACCCGTGTTGTCGGCGACTTTGAGTCGCGACTCCTGCTGGATCACGTCAACTCCTGTTCGTCACACCGGTTCTGATCGCCGCGCCCGGCGGGCGCCGGCGATCAGCCTGGTGGAACCAGTAATTACTTGGCCTTCTCGAGGACCTCGACCACACGCCACCGCTTGGTGGCCGACAGCGGGCGGGTCTCCATGAGACGGACGCGGTCGCCGACACCACACTCGTTGGCCTCGTCGTGCGCCTTGTAGTTCTTCGTGCGGCGGATCACCTTGTGGTACCTGCGGTGGGTCACGCGGTCCTCGACGGACACGACCACGGTCTTGTCCATCTTGTCGCTGACCACGAGCCCTTCGAGGACCTTGCGGGTGGCCCGCTTCTCGGTCTGCTGGTCGGTCATTCTTCTTCCTCCACGGCGTCCTCGACCGTGACGATGCCGAGCTCGCGCTCCCGCATCACGGTGTAGATGCGGGCGATCTCGCGCTTCACGGTGCGCAGCCGCCCGTGGCTCTCAAGCTGGCCGGTGGCGGCCTGGAAGCGGAGGTTGAACAGCTCCTCCTTGGCCTCCTTGAGCTTGGTGACCAGGACGTCCTCGGGCTCGGTCCGCAGGTCGTCGGCGGTAACTCCCTTGGCCATCAGCCCTCACCCACTTCCCGCTTGACGATCTTGCACTTCATCGGAAGCTTGTGGATCGCGCGTGTGAGGGCCGCCCGGGCGATCTCCTCGTTCGGGTAGGAGAGCTCGAACAGCACCCGGCCCGGCTTGACGTTGGCGACCCACCACTCGACCGAGCCCTTGCCGGAACCCATGCGGGTCTCGGCGGGCTTCTTCGTCAGCGGCCGGTCCGGGAAGATGTTGATCCAGACCTTGCCGCCGCGCTTGATGTGCCGCGTCATCGCGATACGCGCGGCCTCGATCTGCCGGTTGGTCACGTACGCGCTCTCGACGGCCTGGATGCCGTACTCGCCGAACGTCACCCTGGTCCCGCCCTTGGCCATGCCCCTGCGCTTCGGGTGGTGCTGCTTGCGGTGCTTGACCTTGCGAGGGATCAGCATGGGTTACTCAGCTCCCCTCACCCTGCGGAGCAGCTTCGGCCGTCTGCGCCGGCTGCTCGGAACTCTGCTGCTGCTTCGGCGCGCCGCCGCGCTCGCCGCCACCGCGCTCGCCGCCACCGCGCTCGCCGCCGGCGCCACCGGCGCCGCCACGGCCACCACGGCCACCGCGGCCGCCGCCACGGCGGTCACCGCGACGCTCACGGCCACCGCCGCCGGGGCCACCGGCCGCACGCTGCTGCGCGGCCTGCTGCTCGCGCTCGGCGCGCGTCGACGCGGCCTCGCCCTTGTAGATCCACACCTTGACGCCGATGCGGCCGAACGTCGTCCGGGCCTCGTAGAAGCCGTAGTCGATGTCGGCGCGCAGCGTGTGCAGCGGGACCTGGCCCTCGCGGTAGAACTCCGACCGCGACATCTCGGCACCGCCGAGACGGCCGCCGCACTGCACCTTGATGCCCTTGGCGCCCGACTTCATCGCCGACTGGATCGCCTTGCGCATGGCGCGGCGGAACGCGACCCGGCTGGACAGCTGCTCGGCCACGCCCTGCGCGACGAGCTGCGCGTCGATCTCGGGGTTCTTCACCTCAAGGATGTTCAGCCGGACCTGCTTGCCGGTCAGCTTCTCCAGGTCGCCGCGGAGACGCTCGGCCTCCGCGCCGCGGCGGCCGATGACGATGCCCGGCCGGGCGGTGTGAATGTTGACCTCTACACGGTCACGGGTCCGCTCGATCTCCACCTTGGAGATGCCCGCCCGGTCCATGCCCTTCTGTAGCATGCGCCGGATCTGGACGTCTTCCTTGACGTAGTCCTTGTAGAGCTTGTCGGCGAACCACACGGACTTGTGGTCGGTGGTGATGCCGAGCCGGAACCCGTGCGGGTTGATCTTCTGACCCACTACCGGGCCCTCCTCGTCTTCTTACCGCCGCCGGACGCCCCGCTGGAGGCCTCTTCGCGCGACTCCACGACCACCGTGATGTGGCTCGTGCGCTTGTTGATGCGGTAAGCCCGGCCCTGGGCGCGGGGACGGAAACGCTTGAGCGTCGGCCCCTCGTCCACCCACGCACGGCTCACGACCAGCGTGTCCGAGTCGAGCTTGAAGTTGTGCTCGGCGTTGGCGATGGCACTCGCCAGCACCTTGCCCACAGGCTCACTCGCAGCCTGGGGGGCGAACCGCAGCACCGCCTGAGCCTCCGCGGCAGGCAGGCCGCGGATGAGGTCCACCACGCGGCGGGCCTTCCTGGGCGTGACGCGGATGAACCGCGCCTGGGCCCTGGCTTCCATCGCTGTTCCTCTCCGTACGATTACTGCCTGCTCAGCCTCGGCGGCTGCGGCGGTCTTCCTTGACATGGCTGCGGAACGTCCGCGTCGGCGCGAATTCGCCGAGCTTGTGCCCCACCATGGCGTCGGTGATGAACACCGGGACGTGCTTGCGGCCGTCGTGCACGGCGATCGTGTGACCGATCATGTCCGGCACGATCATGGAGCGCCGCGACCACGTCTTGATGACGTTCTTGGTGCCCTTTTCGTTCTGCGTGTCCACCTTCTTCATAAGGTGGTCGTCCACGAACGGGCCCTTCTTAAGGCTACGTGGCATGACGAGCGACTCCTACCGCTTCTTCTTGCTGCGACGACGGACGATCAGCCGGTCGCTCGACTTGTTCGCCTGGCGAGTGCGGCCTTCCTTCTTGCCGGCCGGGTTCACCGGGTGCCGGCCACCGGAGGTCTTGCCCTCACCACCACCGTGCGGGTGGTCGATCGGGTTCATGGCCACACCGCGGACGGTGGGGCGCTTGCCCTTCCAGCGCATGCGGCCGGCCTTGCCCCAGCTGATGTTCGACTGCTCGGCGTTGCCGACCTCGCCGACCGTCGCGCGGCACCGCACGTCCACCATCCGCATCTCACCGGACGGCATGCGCAGCGTGGCGTACTTGCCCTCCTTGGCCAGCAGCTGGACGCCGGCGCCCGCACTGCGGGCGATCTTGGCGCCGCCGCCGGGCCGCAGCTCGATGGCGTGGATGACGGTACCCGTCGGGATGTTGCGCAACGGCAGGCAGTTGCCCGGCTTGATGTCGGCGCCCGGCCCGTTCTCGACACGGGCGCCCTGCTTCAGGCCGCGCGGGGCGAGGATGTAGCGCTTCTCGCCGTCCACGTAGTGCAGCAGCGCGATCCGCGCGGTCCGGTTCGGGTCGTACTCGATGTGCGCGACCTTCGCCGGGACGCCGTCCTTGTCGTGCCGGCGGAAGTCGATCACGCGGTAGGCGCGCTTGTGCCCGCCGCCCTGGTGCCGGGTCGTGATGCGGCCATGGTTGTTGCGGCCGCCCTTCTTGGGGAGCGGACGCAGCAGCGACTTCTCCGGCTCACTGCGTGTGACCTCGACGAAGTCGGCCACGCTGGAGCCGCGACGACCCGGAGTCGTCGGCTTGTAGTTACGGATGCCCATCTTATTCGTTCATCCCTTGTCTGCCCCGGGGCTCCCGGCCGGCTAGGCCGGGCCTCCGAAGATGTCGATCCGCTCGCCCTCGGCGAGGCTGACGATGGCGCGCTTGGTGTCCTTGCGCTTGCCGTAGCCGAACCGGGTGCGCTTGCGCTTGCCCTGCCGGTTGAGCGTGTTCACGTTCGTGACCTTGACCCCGAACACCGACTCGACGGCCTGCTTGATCTGCGTCTTGTTGGCGTCCGGGCGGACGACGAAGGTGTACTTGTTCTCGTCCAGCAGCCCGTAGCTCTTCTCCGAGACGACCGGCGCGATGATGATGTCGCGGGGGTCGGCGATCTTGTTCATGGCGACCCTCCTTACTTCTTCGCCGCGCGCGAGACGAACGCGTCGTAGGCCGTCTTCGTGAAGACCACGTCGTCGTTCACCAGCACGTCGTAGGTGTTGAGCTGGTCGGAGACGAGTACGTGCACGCTCGGCTCGTTGCGCAGGCTCTTCCAGGTCACCTCGTCCTCGCGGTCCAGGACCAGGAGGACGCGCTTGGCCTGGGTGACCTCGCGCAGAGCCTTCAGCGCCGTCTTCGTCTTCGGGGTGTCGCCCTCGATGAGGCCGTCGACCACGTGCACCCGGCCGAACCGCGCGCGGTCCGACAGGGCGCCGCGCAGCGCGGCCGCCTTCATCTTCTTGGGCGTCTTCTGCGTGTAGTCCCGCGGCTGCGGGCCGTGCACGACGCCGCCGCCGGCGAACTGGGGTGCGCGGATCGAGCCCTGCCGGGCCCGGCCGGTGCCCTTCTGCCGGTACGGCTTCTTGCCGCCGCCGCGAACCTCGCCGCGGGTCTTGGTCGAGTGCGTGCCCTGCCGCGCCGCGGCCAGCTGCGCCACCACGACCTGGTGGATCAGCGGCACGCTGGTCTTCGCGTCGAAGACCTCCGCGGGCAGGTCGATGTCGAGCTTCGAAGTCACTTGCCCGTCCCCTTCACTGCGTCGCGGACCAGCACCACGGCGCCGTTGGGACCGGGAACCGCGCCCTTGATGAGCAGCAGGTTCTTCTCCGCGTCGACGGCGTGGAGGGTCAGGTTCTGCACGGTGGTACGGGCGTTGCCGTGCCGTCCCGCCATGCGGAGGCCCTTGAAGACGCGACCGGGGGTCGCGCAGCCGCCGATCGAACCCGGCGAGCGGTGCTTGCGCTGGGTGCCGTGCGAGGCGCCGAGGCCCTTGAAGCCGTGGCGCTTCATGACACCGGCGGTGCCCTTGCCCTTGCTCGTACCGGTGACGTCGATCTTCTGGCCGGCCTCGAAGACGCTGGCGGTGATCTCCTGGCCGAGTTCGTACTCGGTGGTGTCGTCGGCCCGCAGTTCGACGAGATAGCGGCGCGGCGTGACGCCGGCCTTCTCGAAGTGACCCGTGCGCGGCTTGTTCACCTTGCGCGGGTCGATCTGCCCGAAGCCGAGCTGGACGGCGGTGTAGCCGTCCTTCTCCTGGCTGCGGAGCTGGGTGACGACACACGGCCCGGCCTGGACGACGGTCACCGGAACGATCCGGCCCTCATCGTCGAAGACCTGGGTCATGCCGAGCTTCTCGCCCAGGACGCCCTTCCTCTGCTCACTCATTCTCGGTGCGTCCCTTAGAGCTTGATCTCGATGTCAACGCCGGCCGGAAGGTCGAGCCGCATCAGCGAGTCGACCGTCTTGGGCGTCGGGTCGATGATGTCGATCAACCGCTTGTGCGTGCGCATCTCGAAGTGCTCGCGGCTGTCCTTGTACTTGTGCGGCGAGCGGATGACGCAGTACACGTTCTTCTCGGTCGGCAGCGGCACCGGGCCCGCGACCTTGGCGCCCGTCCGCGTCACCGTCTCAACGATCTTCTTCGCGGAGGTGTCGATGACCTCGTGGTCGTAGGCCTTGAGCCGGATGCGGATCTTCTGTCCCGCCATGGTGGCCTCGGTGTCCTTTGCTGTAGTGCCGCTGGTTACGTCGGGTGGTCGTGACGCGGCGGCCCGGCGAGGGTTCCCCAGCGGCCGGGCCGCCGCGTTCACGAGCGTGCTACTTGATGACCTTGGTGACGCGACCCGAGCCGACCGTCCGGCCACCCTCGCGGATGGCGAACTTCAGGCCCTCCTCCATGGCGACGGGCTGGATCAGCTCGACGCGCATCTCGGTGTTGTCGCTCGGCATGACCATCTCGGTGCCCTCGGGGAGGTTCACCACGCCGGTCACGTCCGTGGTCCGGAAGTAGAACTGCGGGCGGTAGTTGTTGAAGAACGGCGTGTGGCGGCCGCCCTCGTCCTTGGACAGGATGTAGACCTGCGCCTCGAACTCGGTGTGCGGGGTCGTCGTGCCCGGCTTGATGACGCACTGGCCGCGCTCGACGTCCTCGCGCTTGATGCCGCGCAGGAGCAGACCGACGTTGTCGCCGGCCTGGCCCTGGTCGAGCAGCTTGCGGAACATCTCGACGCCGGTGACCGTGGTGGTCGTCGACTTGTCCTTGATGCCGATGATGTCGACGGTCTCGTTGACGTTGATGACACCGCGCTCGACGCGGCCGGTGACGACCGTGCCGCGGCCGGTGATCGAGAAGACGTCCTCGATCGGCATCAGGAACGGCTTGTCGATGTCACGGACCGGCTCCGGCACGTTCTCGTCGACGGCGTCCATGAGCTCGACGATCTTCTCGGCCCACGCCTCGTCGCCCTGCAGGGCCTGGAAGGCGGACACGCGGACGACCGGCAGGTCGTCGCCCGGGAACTCGTACTCGGTGAGCAGCTCACGGACCTCGAGCTCGACGAGCTCGAGGATCTCCTCGTCGTCGACCATGTCGCACTTGTTCAGGGCGACGACGATGTAGGGCACGCCGACCTGGCGGGCCAGGAGCACGTGCTCCTTGGTCTGCGGCATCGGGCCGTCGGTCGCGGCGACCACCAGGATGGCGCCGTCCATCTGCGCCGCACCGGTGATCATGTTCTTGATGTAGTCCGCGTGACCGGGGCAGTCCACGTGCGCGTAGTGCCGGGCCTCGGTCTGGTACTCGACGTGCGCGATCGAGATGGTGATGCCGCGCTCGCGCTCCTCCGGCGCCTTGTCGATGTCCTCGAACGGCGTGAAGGGGTTGAGGTCCGGGTACTTGTCGTGGAGCACCTTGGTGATCGCCGCGGTAAGCGTGGTCTTACCGTGGTCGATGTGTCCAATGGTGCCGATGTTCACGTGCGGCTTCGTCCGCTCGAACTTGGCCTTCGCCACTGGTTGCTCCTTGTTGCGATCCTCGGCCGTTTAGACGACCGCTTCGATGTACGTCCTGGTGATCCGTGGGCAGGCCCGGCGGCTATTCGCCCCGCGCCTTGGCGATGATCTCCTGCGCGACGTTCGAAGGAACCTCGGCGTAGGAGTCGAACTGCATGACGAAAACAGCCCGGCCCTGGGTCTTGCTTCGCAGATCACCCACGTAGCCGAACATCTCGGACAGAGGCACAAGCGCCTTGATGACGCGCATGCCGTGCCGCTCGTCCATGGACTGGACCTGACCGCGGCGGCTGTTGAGGTCGCCGATCACGTCGCCCATGTTGTCCTCGGGCGTGGTGACCTCGACCGCCATCATCGGCTCCAGCAGCGTGGGGGACGCCTTGCGGGCGGCCTCCTTGAACGCCATGGAACCGGCGACCTTGAACGCCATTTCCGAGGAGTCGACCTCGTGGTAGGCGCCGTCCCGCAAGGTGACCTTGACGCCGACCATCGGGTAGCTGGCGAGGACACCGAACTCCGCGGCCTCCTGGCAGCCCGCATCGACCGACGGGATGTACTCCCGCGGGATGCGGCCACCGGTGACCTTGTTCACGAACTCGTAACCGTCGGACCCGCCGCCCAGCGGCTCCAGGTCGATGATCACGCGGCCGAACTGGCCCGAGCCGCCCGTCTGCTTCTTGTGGGTGTACTCGATCTTCTCGACCGGCTTGGTGATCGTCTCGCGGTACGCGACCTGCGGCTTGCCGATGTTGGCGTCGACCTTGAACTCGCGCTTCATCCGGTCGACGAGGATCTCCAGGTGGAGCTCGCCCATGCCGGAGATGACGGTCTGGCCGGTGTCCTCCTCGGTGCGGACCGTGAAGGACGGGTCCTCCTCGGCGAGCCGCTGGATCGCGGTGCCCAGCTTCTGCTGGTCCGCCTTCGTCTTCGGCTCGATCGCGACGTGGATGACCGGCGCCGGGAAGTTCATCGACTCCAGCACGATCGGGTTCTTGTCGTCGCACAGCGTCTCACCGGTGGTGGTCTGCTTGAGCCCCATCACCGCGACGATGTCACCGGCGCCGGCGCGCTCGATCTCGGTGCGCTTGTTGGCGTGCATCCGGTAGATCTTGCCGATGCGCTCCTTGCGCTCCTTGACGGAGTTCATCACGTTCGCCCCGGCCTCCATGACGCCCGAGTAGACGCGCACGAAGGTGAGCTTGCCCAGGTGCGGGTCGCTCATGATCTTGAACGCCAGCGCGGCGAACGGCTCCTCCTCGCTCGGCCGCCGGGTGAGCGCCTTCTCCTCGTCGCGGACGGCGTGGCCCTCGATGGCCTCGACGTCCATCGGGGAGGGCAGGTACCGGACGATCGCGTCCAGCAGCGGCTGCACGCCCTTGTTCTTGAAGGCCGTGCCGCACAGCACCGGGGTGAGCTTCGCGGCGATCGTCGCGCGGCGGATGCCGGCGTAGAGCTGCTCGACCGTGGGCTCCTCGCCCTCCAGGTACAGCTCCATGATGTCGTCGTCGTTCTCGGCGAGGGTCTCGACCAGCTTGTCGTGCCACTCGCGCGCCGTCTCGACGTGCGTCTCGGGGATGTCGACGATGTCGTACATCTCGCCGAGCTTGGCCTCTTCGTTCCAGACCAGCGCCTTCATCTTCACGAGGTCGACGACGCCCTTGAAGTCCGACTCGGCGCCGATCGGCAGCTGCAGCGGGAGCGGCGTCGCGTTCAGGCGGTTCTCGATCATGTCGACGCAGCGGTGGAACTCCGCGCCGACCCGGTCGAGCTTGTTGACGAAGCACATGCGGGGCACGCCGTACCGGTCGGCCTGACGCCACACCGTCTCGGACTGGGGCTCCACGCCGGCGACTCCGTCGAACACCGCGACCGCGCCATCGAGCACCCGCAGGTTGCGCTCCACCTCAACGGTGAAGTCGACGTGCCCAGGGGTGTCGATGATGTTGATCGTGTGATCGTCGTCGTCCACGGGCCAGTGGCAGGTGGTGGCGGCGGAGGTGATGGTGATCCCCCGCTCCTGTTCCTGCTCCATCCAGTCCATGGTGGCCGCGCCGTCGTGGACCTCGCCGATCTTGTAGCTGATGCCCGTGTAGTACAGGATCCGCTCGGTCGTCGTGGTCTTGCCCGCATCGATATGGGCCATGATCCCGATGTTGCGGACCTTGGCCAGGTCTACACCGGTTTTGGTAGCCACTGTCGTCCTCGCGTCGTCTCGTCGTTGCGATTCCCGCCGGGGTTACCAGCGGTAGTGGGCGAAGGCCTTGTTGGACTCCGCCATCTTGTGCGTGTCCTCGCGCTTCTTGACAGACGCGCCGAGGCCGTTGCTCGCGTCGAGCAGCTCGTTCATCAGCCGCTCGGTCATGGTCTTCTCGCGGCGCTGCCGGGCGTACACCACGAGCCACCGCAGGGCGAGGGTGGTGCTGCGGGCCGGCCGCACCTCGACCGGGACCTGGTAGGTCGCGCCACCCACGCGGCGGCTGCGGACCTCCAGGGTCGGCTTGACGTTGTCGAGCGCGCGCTTCAGCGTGACGACCGGGTCGTTGCCGGTCTTCTCGCGGGCGCCCTCCAGGGCGTCGTACACGATGTTCTGCGCGATCGAACGCTTGCCGTCCAGGAGAATCTTGTTGATGAGCGCGGTGACCAGCGGCGAGTTGTACACCGGGTCAGCGATCAGCTGGCGCTTGCCAGCGGGGCCCTTGCGCGGCATCAGCTCTTCTCCTTCTTCGCGCCGTACTTGCTGCGCGCCTGCTTACGGTTGCGGACGCCCTGCGTGTCGAGCGAACCGCGGATGATCTTGTATCGAACACCCGGGAGGTCCTTCACACGACCGCCGCGCACGAGCACGATCGAGTGCTCCTGCAGGTTGTGCCCGACACCGGGGATGTAGGCCGTGACCTCGATCCCACTGGTCAGCCGGACACGGGCGACCTTCCGAAGCGCGGAGTTCGGCTTCTTGGGCGTCGTCGTGTAGACGCGCGTGCAGACGCCCCGCCGCTGGGGGCTGTCCTTCAGCGCGGGCGTCTTGTTCTTGGTCACCTTGTCCGTCCGGCCCTTTCGGACCAGCTGCTGGATCGTGGGCACCGCGTCTCCGTCTTCCTCGTACCGAGCCGGTAAGTCTTAATGCTGCAATCCCAACCTCAGGCGAGGCTGTGACCTGCCGGTTTCCCGACCTCTCCGACCCACGCGGTCGGGCGTGTCGCCACCACACGGAAATACAGCCGCGCGAAACCGACACAGACCGCCCGGCCCATAACAGGGCCGAATCAAGCCGGGGAGTAGATGCGGCGCTGGGGCTGGCCTCCTGGACCACACCGACGCACACGCATAGCGACCCGCGCACAGCGGGCACAAGTGAAGAGGCTACCGACCGCCGCGCCAAAGTGCAAAGTGAACAGAGCACTACCGTGTGCCCGCCCTCCAGCGCAAGCCCGCAGAGCCTGGAAGTCCTCTCCTCCGCGACGTTGAACGACAGAATGCCGACGGTTGTTCCCACTCCGATGGAGGGGTGGACCCGTCGGCATTCTGTCCCACATCCCCGCAGTTGGGGAAGACGTGGACCAGCTTTTACGCCGCCCCAGGCCGTCCTACAGGACGAAAGCGACGACCAGGACCACGATGATGACCACCACGACGACGGCGCCGACGATGAGCAGGAGCATGTTCTTGTTGCCCTTGCCCTCTTCGGCCCCGTAACCGGGCTGCTGACCGTACTGCCCCGGCTGACCGTACTGCCCGGCCTGGCCCGGTTGTCCGGGCTGGCCCGGCTGCCCCGGTTGTCCCGGCTGGCCGTAGGGCTGCTGCTGGCCGAACTGCTGCCCCTGCCCCGGAGCCTGACCGGGGGCCTGGGGCTGCTGCTCGCCCGGCTGACCGTACTGCTGGCCGTAACCCTGCTGAGCCTGCTGCCCGTAGTCCTGCTGCTGACCCTGCTGGCCGTAGTCCTGCTGCTGCCCATAGGGCTGCTGGCCGTACTGCTGCTGCTCGGCGGGCTGGCCACCGAACTGCTCGGCCTGCCCGTACCCCTGCTGCTGCCCGTACTGCTGGCCGCCCTGCTGCTGGGCCTGCTGGCCCCACTGCTGCTGGCCGATGTCCATCCGGGTGTGCTCGGCCATGCCCTGCGGCTCGACGCGGCCCTGCAGGTCGGCGCGGCCCTGGGACGGGTCGAACGCCTCGGTCGGACGCGCGTCCTCCACGCCGCTCTCACCGGGCGGACGGTACAGGTCCTCCACCGGATTGCCGGTCGGCTGCGAGCCGGCGCCGTACCCGGACTCGGGCGGCGGCACCATCATCGTCCGCTCACTGTCGACCTGGCCGTGCTGGCCCGGCTGCGCGGGCTGCGCCGGCTGGACGCCGCCCGGCTGGGACGACTCCGGCGACCACGGCTCGGGCGTGGACGGCGGCGTCGGGGCCTGCCAGGGCTCCGACGGGGGCTCCTGCTTGCGCTCGGGTCCGGTCGCGACCGGGATGTCGGTACCCGGCGACCAGTGCAGCGTCGCCTGGTCGTCCACCACCGGCCGCTGCGGCTCGCCCTCCGGCGCGGCGGGCGGACCGGGGACGATCAGCGTGCGGTCCTCCTGCAGCTGCTCCGGCTGCGGCGGCGCCTGCTCGCCGGGCGCACCGGCCTCGGGCGCCGGGAAGGCTCCGCCCTGGCCTCCGAACGGGGACTGCCCGTACTGCGGCTGCTGCTCCTGGGGCGCACCGTGCGTCGGCTGCTGCGGGTACCCGGGCTGCTGGGGCGGCTGCCCGTACTGCGGGGCCTCGGGGGGCTGCCCGTACGGCGGCGGCTCAGGCGCCTGGCCGTACGGCGGCTGCTCGGGCGGCTGACCATAGCCGGGCTGGGGCTGACCGTACGGCTGCTGCTCCCCCGGCGGGGCGTACTGCTCCTGCGGCGGCGGGAACCCGCCCGGACCGGGAGGCGGCCCGTACGCCCCGGCGGGCGGCTGCCCGTACGGCGACTGCTGTTCCTGGGGACCGCCGAACGGCTGCTGCGGCGGCGCCGGTGGGTGCTCGCCGTACTGCTGAATCGGCTGCTCGACCATCGTGGGGGGCGGCGGAGGCGGGGCCTGCCGTTCCTCCTCGCGGGGCTCCTGCGGAGGCTCCGGCGGCGGCGCGGCGGTGTTGCCGCCCAGCTGCGGAGCTCCGAACACCACGGTGCGGTCTCCCAGCGGCCGGGCGGGCGGCTCCTGACCCTCGGACGGCCTCGGCTGGCCCTCGTCCTCCGGCAACGGCCGATGCGGTCCCTGCGTGCCGTCATTCTCGGTCATCGTCGGGCTCCTTCAGCGCCGTCGTCCCAGGGCTCCTCAGCTCCCGGAAGTTCAGAAGCGCGCGGCGCATAACGCGGCCTCCGAACCTTGTCACCCATGTCCCCACGTAGCCGTCTCGCCATGCGTGGGCGTTCTCGTCCCCAGCCTGCCCCGATCGCCGGTGGTATCGCAAATCATCACTCTTCATAGACGCCGGGCTCCCCCGGAACGTTCAGCTCCGGGGGTGCCGGCTTCTGTTCCGTCAGGAATGCCCGCGGACCGGGTGCGGGTGATACGGCGCCTCCAGCCGCACGACCTCCTTCTCGTCAAGCTTCAGGGTCTCCGCTGCGACCGCGTCCTCGATGTGGGTGAGTTTCGTCGCGCCCACGATCGGCGCCGTCACCGCGGGCCGGTCCAGCAGCCACGCGAGCGCCACCTGCGCCGGCGGGACACCCCGCTCCTTGGCGACCCCGCGCACGGCGTCGACGACGTCGAAGTCGGCTTCGGTGTACAGGTTGTCGCCGAAGGCGTCGTTCCGGGACCGGACGGTCTTACGTTCGCCGCCCCTCTCCCGGTTCCCCGCCAGCAGCCCACGGGCCAGGGGACTCCACGGCAGCAAACCCACACCCTGGTCGGCGCACAACGGGTTCATCTCCCGCTCCTCCTCGCGGTAGACGAGGTTGTAGTGGTTCTGCATGGAGACGAACTTCGTCCAGCCCCGCATCTCCGCGACATGTTGCGCCTTGGCGAACTGCCACGCGTACATGCTGGACGCTCCGATGTACCGGGCCTTACCCGACTTCACCACATCGTGCAGGGCCTCCATGGTCTCCTCGATGGGCGTCTCGTAGTCCCACCGGTGAATCTGGTAGAGGTCCACATAGTCGGTGCCGAGCCGCCGTAGTGATGCGTCGATGCTTGCCATCACGTGCTTGCGCGACAGGCCCCGGTCGTTGGGTCCCGGGCCCATGGGCATCCACACCTTGGTGGCCAGGACGTAGTCGTCCCGCTCGGCGAAGAGCTTCGGGAGGAGTCGTCCGGTGATCTCCTCACTCACTCCGTTCGAGTAACCGTTGGCGGTGTCGAAGAACGTCACCCCCGACTCCACGGCCCGCCGGACGATCGGCTCCGCCGCGTCCTCCTCCAGCGCCCACGCCCGCACGGCCGGGTCGCCGTAGCTCATCATCCCCAGGCAGATCCGCGAGACCTTCATCCCCGACGTGCCGAGACGTACCTGTTCCATGCCGGCTCCTTTCAACGTTCTCCACGGTGCACCGCCACAGCGGCGACCACCAGCCCCACCCCGGCGAGTTCCGCTCCCGTCGGGACCTGCCGCAGCACGACGAACCCGATCACAGTGGCGGTCGCCGGCAACAGCGCGACCATCAACGCGTAGGTGGCGCGGCTGAGCCGTGCCATCGCCAACTGGTCGCACACGTAGGGAATGACCGACGACGAGATGCCCACCCCGATGCCTGCGGCGAGCGCCACCGGATCCGTCAACACGGTCGCGGCCTGTACGCCGCCCAGAGGCAGGACGAACACCGTCGCGACGACCATCGCCATGGCCAGGCCGTCGATGCCCCCCGCGTCCGACCGTGCCGCCCTATGCGCGACCACCACGTACAGGGCGAACAGTCCCGCATTGGCGAACGCGAAGACGAATCCCAGTGGCTCGCCCTCAAGGCGCACGTCCGTCAGCACGTACACGCCGCCCACGGCTGCCGCAAGGGCGACGAAGTTGCGGGCCGTCCGGACCCCCAGCGCCGCGAGCACGATGACGGGCAGGAACTCGATCGCCGCCACCGTCGCCAGCGGCAGCCGCGCGATGGCCATGTAGAAGGACGAGTTCATGACCGCGAGGACGGCGCCCCAGACGACGATCGTCCGCCACCCGTCCCGGCTGAACCTCCGCCAGGGGCGGCGCCACAGCACGAACACGAGAACGGCGCTCCAGATGCGCAGCCCGGCCACGCCCAGCGGCCCCACGCGGGAGAACAACAGCACGGCGAACGAGGGGCCCAGATAGTGGAAGACCGCGCTCCCGACGAAGTACGACCAGGGCGGAAACGACATGGCCGTATCGTCGGTCTGTCCGTAAGTTGGAGGAATGGCGAACCGAAGGGGCCGTCCAGGCCGCGCCTACGAACCCAAGCCGCTCGACACGATCGACCTAAGGATCCTCACGGAGCTGCAGCGGGACGGCCGCGCGACCCTCGCCGAACTGGGCCGCCGCGTCGCGCTGTCCGCCCCGGCCGTCGCCGAACGCGTCCAGCGCCTTGAGGACACAGGCATCATCACCGGCTACCACGCCACCGTCGATCCGGTCGCCCTGGGCTTCCCCATTGCCGTTCTCGTCCGGGTGAGCCCGAGCCCCCGCGAGCTGAGCCGCATCCCCAAAATCGCCGACGAGATCCCGCAGATCGTCGAATGCCACCGCATCACCGGTGACGACTGCTTCTACTTCATCGCCCACCTGCGTGCGGTCGAGGAACTCGAACCGATCCTCGACCACTTCACGCCCTACGCCCGCACGACGACCTCGATCCTTCAGTCATCGCCCGTCCCCCGGCGCCCTCTCCCCCTCGACTGACGGCGTCCACGGGCGAAGACGGGGCAGCCACGCCGGCACGCCCGTCCTATAGGCGTCGTACTCCGCACCGAAGCGGCGGCTCAGGGCGGGCTCCTCGTACCAGCGGACGAAGGCGGCGTTGACCATCCACGCGGACAGCCCGTACACCAGCAGCACGGGCCGGTTGAGCAGCAACGCCTGACCCGCGATGACCGCGGTCACCGCCAGATACATCGGGTTTCGGACGTAGCGGTACAACCCGCCGACCACAAGATGGTCGGTCGGCCCCATCGGCGCGGGAGTGCCCGCCCCTTCGACCACGAACCGGACGATCGCATGCAGCAAGACGGCCGAGCCGGCCGTGATGAGGATGAGCGCCGCGATCCACCATGCCGGTTCGAACGCGAGACGAGGCCCGGCGTCCCAGCCGGTGATCCACCACGGGACCGCCCCCGCCACGACTCCGGGCGCCAGCACAACGAACACCGAGGTACCGGCCACGGCCCTGGACCTGCGCATACGTCCTCCTCCGGATCACCGGTGCTCCCCGGCGCGGAGACCGGCCAGCAGGGCGACAAGGGTTCGTTCCGCCTCGGCACGGGCGGTGCCGCGGTCGGACGCGTGCGCGATGAGCAGGGCGGCCTCGATGACGGCGCTCAGGATGAGGTGGGCGAGGACGTCCAGTGGCTGCCGCGTGAGGACCCGCTCGTCGATGGCCATCTGAAGTCCCGCCTTGATGAGGCCCATCCCGTGGGCGGCCTCGATCTCGCGCCAGGCCGCCCAGCCGAGCACCGCGGGCGCGTCCCGCAGCGCGATCTGGATCACCTCGGGTTCCTCGCAGATGTCCAGGAACGCGGCCAGTCCCCCGGTCGTGGCGTCCCACGAATCGGCGGCCCCGCCGATCGCCTCGCCGACGCGGCCGACGATCTCGCCCTCCACCTGTTCCAGCACCGCCCGGAACAGCTCCTTCTTGTCACCGAAATGGTGATGCAGCGCCCCCCGGGTCAGACCCGCCGCAGCGACGATCTCCTCGGCGGGCACGGCGGCGTAGCCGCGCTCGGCGAACAGCCGCCGCGCGGAGGCGATCAGCACCTCCCGCGTCCGCAGCGACCGTTCCTGCGTGCGACGCGGGCTCATCGGCGCGACACCGGCGCGAACTCGTTGATCAGTCCGGCCAGCACCGCGGGCTGGTCCTCCGGGACGAACGTGGCGGAGTCGGCCACCGGCACGAGCCGGGCATCGGGAAACAGGTCCGCCAGGCGCCGGGCCAGCGACATCGGGAAGAGCCGGTCGTTCTCCGCCCACGCCAGCAGCACCGGCCGGTCGAAGGACCCGAACTCCTCGGCGGCGGCCAGCGTGTACCGCCGGTGCACGCCGACCAGGAAGCGCCGCAGATCACGCCGCACGCCACCGTCGTCGCGGGCCGGCCGCAGATACGAGTCCATCACCTCGTCGGGCACGGGCCGCCGCGACAGCCACCCGAAGGTGACCGGCAGCCTGCGGAACAGGCGGGGACGCAGCGCCTGGGCCAGCACCCAGCCCGAGCCCGGCAGCCGAGCCCCCGGCGGCAGGAACCTGAACACCGGCGGGAAGAACCGCTCCAGGGCGTCACAGGTGGCGAACGCCACCCGCCCGATCCGCTCCGGTCGCCGCACCATCAGCACCTGTACCAGCGCGCCACCGGTGTCGTTGGCCACCAGGGTGACGTCCGTCAGGTCGAGCGCCGCCAGGAAATCACCGATGAGGTCGGCCACTCCGACCGGGCTGAGGTCGGCGTCCGCCCGCATCGGGATCTCGTGGGATCCCAGCGGCAGGTCGGGGCTGAGGCACCGATGCCCGCCACGGGCCACCGCGGGCACCACGTTCCGCCAGAGGTCGGCGTTGACGAGCAGGCCGTGCACGAACACCACCGGCGGCCCCTCACCGACCTCCCGGTAGGCGACGACCCCCTGCGGCAACTCGACCTTCTTCGCCTCCCCGAGCATCCCGCTGCGCGCCATACCGACCTCCCATCCCGTCCTCCCACAAAAACATACATACAGAATGTATGTCCATACGCGATCGGGAGACGCGCGTCACTTCGGCCGACGTCACATTCGGCCGCGCCGCGAGGTCTGGGAGGACGCCGCCAAGCACTACGACGAAGACCGGCTCGCCGCCCTGGTGTTCGTCATCGCCCTCATCAACGCCTACAACCGCATCAACGTCATCACCCGGCTCCCGGCCGGTGACTACGAGCCCGGCCAGTGGGACCGACCACAGATCCACGGCAGGCCGGGTGGGACGACCCCGAGGTCCAGCCCCCACCCGGCCTGGCCTACGCGGCGCAGAACTCGTTGCCTTCGGGATCCTGCATGACCCACCAGTGTCCGGCAGGCCCCTGGTCGACCTCGCGGACGCGGGTCGCTCCCAGCCCTTCCAGCCGGGCCACCAGCTTGTCGAGGTCCCCGGGCTCGCTGTGGACGTCGATGTGCAGACGGTTCTTGCCGGACTTGCCCTCGGGCACGTCCTGGAAGAGCAGCCGCCGGCCACGGCCGACGCCACTGACCTCGTCGAACGGGTCCTCGGGGTGGCGGATCGCGGCATATCCGCGGAAGGTCTTACGACCGCGATGCTCGACGACCGCCTCCTCACCGATGCGGCCGGCGGCCAGCAGCCGTTCGATCAGCGCGCTGGGATCCTCCACCTCGTACCCCAGGGCCTCGGCCCAGAAATCAGCGATCGCGTCCGCGTCCGCGCTGTCGATGACCAGCTTCCATCCCAATGCCATGTAACCAGTTATAGTAGTTACATGGTTCCCTCCGCAAGCATAGGGTTGACGCTGCACTCCCGTACCGGCGTCGCCTACCGGTTCGACCCCGGCGCACTGTGCCTGGAACTGCTGGTCACCGGCGGCCCCGGCCCCTACCGCCGGTACGAGGTCCTGCACGGGCCCGACGACCTGTCCGACTGGGCCGACCGGTCACGCCTGACCCCGACACCGGCACTGCAGATCTCAAAAACCGAAGTGACCAACGCGCGAAACCTGCGCGACGCACTGTTCCGGGTGGTCCTCGCCCACCTGCACAGCGACCCGTACCCGCCCGGCGACCTGAAGACCCTCAACAAGGCCGCCGCCCGCCCGGCCCTAGCACCCGCCATCACCCCGACCGGGGAGCGGCAGTGGGCCGGGACCCCCACCGGCACGCACCTGCTGGCCACCGTCGCCCAGGACGCCATCGAACTGCTGACCGGCCCCTCCGCTCACCGCATCCGCACCTGCGCCGGCGAGAACTGCCAACTGGTCTACGTCGACACCTCACGCCCCGGCCGCCGCCGCTGGTGCTCCATGGAGCACTGCGGCAACCTCCACAAGGTAAGAGCCCTACGCTCCCGCCACGCCGACCAAGAATGACGAGAAGTCACCAAGATCTGTGGATGAGTCCTTGGCGTGACGTGTCAGTACCACCTGGTGAATGCGGCGGCGCCGTAGCCCGTCGCCGCAGCGTGACGCAGCACTCGCAGTGGGCCGTCGAGAAGCTTTTCTGCATCGAAGTTGGGCTCGTCACCCATCTCCTTCATCCAGGTGCCGATTCGCTGGAGCGTCTGTGCGCGCCGGGCCCCAGCAGGCTGGAGGGCTCGCTCCGCGCGAGGAAGACCGGCCAGGACCTCGGCGTGCGAGAGCAGGAAGTTCCCGAACCGGCCTGGGAGCATCGACATGCTTTCCGCTCCGAGCGCGTAGCACAAAGCCGCGACCGGAGACGCCTTGCGAGCCGCCACTCCCAGCAGAGCGTCTTCGCCCTCGTCGCCCATCAGGTCCATGCACGCGTCCCATGCCGCTTCGCTCAGCTCCGTTTCGGGATTGGCGCCGTCGACAAGCGAGGCGAGCCGATATGCAGCGTCGGTCGCGCGCTCCCAGTCCTTGCCGGGGACTCTCTCGAAGAAGCCTTCCTGCTCTCCGGCAGTGGTCCACCACTCCAGAGCCTCGGCGAAAGCCCGGGGCTGCATCGGGCCCGGTCCGCTCAAAGCGTCGGAGAAGCGGGCCAGCAACTCGTTCGCTTCGCGGTCGGGAATGGCCCCGACAAGCCACGTGCCCGTCACGCTCAATCGCATACCCCCATCAGCATGTCCAGGTCGCGTCGCTCAGGCGCGGGGCGACACCCACCGCCGGACGCAACGGAGAGCCATATCCGGCCCTCTCCTCATACCGTGAGGATCCCACGGGATCAGCCATCTAACATGCCAGTTCATGGCGATGTTCGTGCACCTGACGTCGACGGCGAACGCGCCGCGCATCCGACGTTCCGGGATCCGGGCGGCCGGCCAGGGACAAGGCGGTGTGCGCGGGGTGTACTGCTTCCCGGTACTGCCGTCGTACACCCTCACCCACCAATGGCTGCGCGAACTGGCCCGTTTCGGCAGCCAGGGCCGGCTTGTGGCCGTGCACGTGCGGCTGGACGACGACCAGACCGTGCTGGTCGGGCGCTATGCGGACCGGACGCGGAACGCCCAGTCCACCGTTCCCGCGGCCGAGGCGGTCCGGAGGATCGCCGCACTGGACGACCCGCGCGGTTGGGAGGTCTTCGTACCCCGGGCGATCCGGCCGCGTGAAGTGCACCGAATCCGCACCGCGCCACAGGTCGTGGGCTGGCGGTACCAGCCGGACGCGCATGGCGTCCGTCCCTGCACGTGCTTCGGATGCCGGGTACGCGGAGAGTACGGGGCGCGGCGCCTGCGAGAGCGGTCGCCTCATCCGCTGGACGGTCCGCCACCACCCGCCAGAGTGCTGCTCGCCCGGGTGGCGGCAGCCGGCGACCCCGGAGACCCGGCCGTCCTGCGGGAGGCACTGCACTGGTTCGGCATGCGTCGGCGGGGCCCGCTCGCCGAACTGACCCGCCTCGCCGTCCACCCCGACCCCGGCGTGCGGGAGGAGCTGGTGTGGGCGGTCGCCCGCTGGACCACCCCTGGGGTCGCCGATCTGCTGGACAGTCTCGCCGATGACCCGCACCCGGACGTCCGGGAGGCGGTGGAGGCGGTCCATGCGTCACCGTGATCACTGACCCTTGGAAGCGATCCAGAGCACAGGTGGGGCGCAATCGCAGGTCGGGTTGGGGCCACCACAGGGCGCCCTCAGGCCTGGACCGGCGCGGCGCGCCTTCAGGTGCCCATGAGCCAGTCACCCGGGAGTTCTCGCCGGACCTCCGCCAAGGCATCGGGGGTCCGGGCCCGCACCCACAGCCAGACGCGATGGTCGTCCCGCATGATCAGGTCCGGCGCAGTGAACCAGAGGGTCGACGGCGTCCCGTACTCCGGGAGAGGAAGGCGAGCGTAACGCCGGGACAGAACGCCGGACTCGTCGTCTTCCAAGGGCCGGTTGTCACTCAGTTCTTCCGAGGAGAACAGAGACCCTGAGAGGACGATCTCCACGCACGCGAGTGAGAACCGCTCCAGCCAAGGCTCCCACCGCCCAGTGTCGTTGCCCATGTACGAGCGGACGACGACTGGCGGATCGGGCTCGTCCAGCGCCGCGACGGAGATGCCCCAATGCCAGACGGCCTGGTTCTCAACCCGGAACACCAGGACTCCGTCGTCCACGTACAGGCGGGGCGGATCCAGCAACTCGTCCTGGATGCTGGTCAGGTCCTTGCGGCGGCCGAACAGCCCGTACGCCTCGCGCATCGCGAGTGGGAGGCCCAGGTCCAGTCGGTCTTCGGCTTCGGCGAGCGTTGCCTCAGGCCAGCCGTCGTCCGGGGCCAGCGGCACGCGCCAGGACGCGACGAAGTCACGGATGAAGCCCCAGGCGGACGAGGCGTCACCGATATCCCGCATCATGCGCGGAACGCTATCGCGCCTGGTACTGGGAAGTGGTCGGACGGGCGGACGGGGCGTCCACGGACACGACCCGGCCGAGCCTCCGTTACGGTGCGGCGTGTGAAGCCGAGGACCTGGGTGACCCTCGCCGCCGTCGCGGCGCTCGCTGTCGCGTCACGGCCTGGCGGCAGTCGTGGCGGGTGTGGCCGCCCGCGCCGCACGTCGACCGGCACCTCACCGGCGACGTCCTGCCAGTGATCGACCGGTACCTGGAGAGCGGCCGCGCGGTGGTGTGGCCGAGCTCCCCGCCCGCCCGGCTGAGCCCGCGCTGGTTTTGCGCGGAGAACCCGATCGAGACCGAGCCCCCACCACGGTTAGTCAGTCCCGCCGTCCAGGCTTGGTGCGCAGGGACGCGT
Organism: Actinomadura sp. 3N407; assembly: GCF_052245875.1. NCBI lineage: Bacteria > Bacillati > Actinomycetota > Actinomycetes > Streptosporangiales > Thermomonosporaceae > Actinomadura > Actinomadura sp. 3N407. Next base: position 331,981 of record NZ_JBQQBP010000005.1, on the reverse strand, counting down.
GCTACCGCTTGATCTGGGACAGCAACGCCGCGAATGCACGCCGACTCACCAGCAGCTTCGGACCGCCAGGGTCCTTGCTGTCACGTACGGCGACGGTGCCGGGAACCGAGGCCAACTCCACACACTCACCGCCGTTGGCAGTGGTGTAGCTGGACTTACGCCATGCGGCCTTAGTCAGGTCCATCTTCTTCCACCGTCCGGGGTCGGTGTTAGGGGACGGGGCTATCGCTTCAGATCGGACAGCAGCGCCGCGAAGACCTGCCGCCTCACGAGCAATTTTGGACCGTCCGGATCCTTGCTGTCACGCACGGCCACCGTGCCGGGGACCGACGTCAGCTCCACGCAGTCACCCCCGTTGGGGCCTGTGTAACTCGACTTGCGCCATACGGCCCTGGTCAGGTCCATTTTTCGTCTACCACCTTACGAATTACGTTGAGTGAATGCTCCACGGGCAGAGCGTGCGAGCGAGCCGAGAGAAGTGCTCTGCTGACGCCTGCAATGTCGTCAGGGTCGGTGAGAGTCAGCCCACGCACCGTCATGTCTACGTAGGCGATTTCACTCCTGTCGGGCATCGTAGCGAGGTTGAACGCACCGAGGTTACCGAGATGCTCGCCCCTGCTCGGTACCACTTGGAGAGTGACGATGCCCTCCTCTGCGAGGTGAATTACCTGCTCCAGCTGCTCTTTCATGATTTCGGGACTGCCGGTGAGTCGGTGCAGGGATACCTCGTCCTGGAGGACGGAGAATTCCGGCGGGGCCGGACTCTCCCTGGTCAGGACACTCTGACGGTTCATTCGCGCATCGACCGCCTCCTTGTCGCCCTTGAGGAGCGCGGAGGCGTACGCAGGGGTCTGGAGCAGACCATGAATGAGGAGCGGCTGGTACGACTGGAGCATGTCGGCCTCGGGTTCGATGGTGTGCCAGTCGAACCAGGTGGGGAACGTGGCGTCCTTGACCAGGTCGTCGTAGAGGTAGAGCAGTTCGCCGTTCGCGTCGAGCGCGTGGTCCATCGTTTCCGCGAACTCGCGCGTGCAGCGGGTGCGGCCGTTCTCGACGGCCCCGATGTACTGCGGCTTTACCCCCATGCCGCCGTTCGCGCGCCGGGCGACGGCTTCCTGCGTCCAGCCCTTGGCCTCCCGGAGCCGCCGGAACCGGCGTCCGAAGGCGAGCAGCGTCGGCGAGACCGTCCCACGCTTCCGCTGTGGAGCCATGTCCTCATCCTCCCTCGTAAAGGGCGCCCAACCAACACCCAAGTGGAGTGGGCGCACGGAGCCTGACTTGCCACAAAGGGCCTGCGCTTTGTAACGCAGAGTACTTCTATTGTGGCTGGCTGTGGCTGGAAGTTCACGACTCAGCCAAAAGGTGGTGCCCGATGCCTCCGACAGCCGTCGCGCCTGAGGCGCCGACGCTCGTCCTCGAACCGTCCGACAGGGCGCCGGCGTTGGCGCGGAGGTTCGTCGCCGAACGGTTCCGGGAGTGGGGGATCGCGGACGACTCGGATGCGCGGGTCGTCGTCTCCGAACTCGTCACGAACTCGCTGGTCCACGGGGACGGGCCGATCGTCGTCCGGGTGCTGCGGGACGAGCGCGACGGGCGTCCCGTGATCGAGGCGTGGGACGGCGGGGAGGGGCGGCCGGCGGTTCAGCCGGAGGATCACGCGGCCACGTGCGGGCGCGGGCTGTTCATGGTGTCGCGGCTGGCCGTGGAGTGGGGAACTCGGCCGCTGCTGGAAGGAGGGAAGGTCACGTGGGCGAAGTGCTGAGCGCACGGATGGAGCGCGGCGTGCTGCACTGTCGGACGCGCATGGGGCGGAGGACCGCCGTCCGGTATCTGGACACGCTCGCGGTGGCGCTGCGGCCGCAGGGGGTGGCGATTGATCAAGCTCTACCGGCCCGTGCCGGTTCCGCTCCTGCGGGTCTACGCCAACGGCGCCGAGGACATCGGGATCGTGGTGAGCGTCCTGGCCACCCCGGGCGGCACCTGGGGCTACCACGAGGCTCCGTGTGGGCGGCGCGGGTTCCTCTTTCCGTGTGGTGACGCGAAGTCGGCGGCCGAGGTGGTCGGCGATCTCCTCAAGCACCGGATGTACCCGTCCACGTGGTGAGTTGAGCCGAGATCACGCCCCCGATGACCCCTAGCGCCGTCGGCGGGCCGAGCCCGAAGTTGCGCAACTGAGTGGTTGCGATATATGTTGCAACCAATTGGTTGCGTTAAATGGAGGTCATGGTGCCCGTACCGGATCGCATCGAGCGCGTGCTCGAACTTCACCACCCTCCCGAGAAGGTGTGGGCGGCTCTGACCACGCCCGAAGGTCTGGGTGGCTGGTTCGGGTCCAGTGCCGAGATCGACGACCTGCGCCCCGGCGGCCAGGCCCGTGTGCGGTGGGGGCCCGACGAGGAGAACACCCTGTACATCCAGGTCGTCGAGCCGCCCCGCCTGTTCGCCTACACATGGGCGATCGAGGGGTTGCCGCCGAGCGATCCGCGCCGTACCTACGTGGAGTTCACCCTGGAGCCGACGCCCACCGGTACCCGGCTCACGGTCGTGGAGACCGGCTTCGCCCAGCTGCCCGACGAACTCGCCGCCGCCTATGAGGGCAACGTCACGGGATGGCGGAAGGAGCTGGCCGAACTGGCCGAGTACCTCGATGCCACGGCCTGACCACCCCGATGCCGAGCCGATCGCCCAAGCGGTGTTCACCGCGCTCGCGGACCCGACCCGGCGCGGCATCCTCGCCGAGCTCGCCGCGCGCGGACCCGCGACGGCGACCGATCTGGCCGACCGGCTGCCCATCTCGCGACAGGCCATCGCCAAACACCTCCGGCTGCTGACCGACGCCGGGCTGGTCCGGGCCGAGGCCGGGGAGCGGCGTCGGATTCGCTACCGCCTGCAGACGGGGCCGGTCGCAGTGGCCCAGTCGTTCCTGGCCGCGCTCGCGCGTGACTGGGACGGCCACCTGGACGGCCTGCGTGACCATCTCGACCAGACCCAGGAGGAATGAACCATGAACCCGACGTTCCGAGGCGGTCACAACATCGCCATGAAGCTTCCCAAGGCTCAGTTCGACCGCACCGTCGCCTTCTACCGTGACGTACTCGGCATGGAGGTGACCGACCATGGCGGCGAAACCATCGCCGGCGGCGTGGCGCAGAGCGCCTCTGTGCAGTTCGGACCGGTGACCCTGTGGTTCGACCGGGTCGACAACTACGCGCACCCCGACCTTTGGCTGGAGCTGTTCACCGACGACGTCGACCGCGCCACCGCACACCTGGCCGCGCATGGCATCGGCGTCCAGGACGAGCTGGAGCCGCTCCCCTCCGGGATGGACGCTCACTGGATCAGCAACCCTGTCGGCGTCCCGCACATCGTCCGCAACCCCGACGACGCCTGAAGCGCCAGGCACCGTCCTGCGGTGGGGCGTCAAGCGGCGGGCGGGACGAGGGTCGCGTCCAAAGCGTGCGCCAACCGGGCCGAGAACCCGGATGGCGGGCCCGCGCCGCCGCGGTGCTCTACGCCCTGCGGCACGGCCTGCACGACGAGGCCGGCGCGTGAACCGACGGCGAAGGGCCCGTCCGGGTGGGACGGGCCCTTCGGGTGCGCGGCGGGTCAGGCGAAGGCGCGGCACTCCACCTTGGCGCGGCGTTCGGTCATGCCCTGCCGGGTCGCCGTGGTCACGCACGCCTTCTGCTTCTCGGTGAGCTGGGACTGGCCGCACTCGGTGACGCTGGAGTAGGTGCGGCAGTCCTGGCGTGCGGGCGCGTTGGACGCCTCGGCGGCGATGGCGCCGCCCGTACCGGTGATCCCGACGACCGCGGCGATCAAGGCGCCGGTCATGACCCTCTTCATATGCTTTCTCCCCCGTCGTGCGCATCAGCCAACGGCTGTCATCGTCCCCGGGACATCCAGCAACAAAACACCCCAAAGAGTCAAGAAGGCGACCAAACGCCCAGGTCAACGCCGGTGGGCCCGGTACCGGGCCGGGCGTGCGGCACTTGCAGCTTCCTTCACGACCGGTACGCCGTGTCAGAGCGCCAGGGGGGTCTCACCCTTCCGACCATGTCACTAAATGCGGTCAAGTGAATACTCTCTGTATCGGCTCGCGTATCCGTGGTCGCTGTGGGTCCACGGAACGGCTGTTGCCATCCCGATCGTCATCGCAGAACGGAGTGCCCCGTGAACACCATCCCCCGCCGCCGTCCGATCCGAGCAGCCCTCGCCATCTCTGCGCTCACCACGACCGCGCTCACGGGGGCGTCCGCCGCCGCCGCCTCCGTCACCGGCTCCGCGCCCGCAGAGCCCGCCCGTCAGGCGGCGGCCGCCCCGGCGGCGCCCCCGCTCAACCAGCCGGTCTACATCGATCACGTCCAGACAGGACTGCAGTTGGTCCCCGACGTGTGGAACACCACCGGTGACGACGAGGTCGACGGGTACTTCCTGGTCAACGACGCGACCCACGAACGGACCTACCGATGGCGGATCGCCACCCGGGGCGACGGCTACGTCATCCGCAACATCGCCAGCCGCCGCTGCATGACGGCCGACAAGACCGACCGGCTCACCCTGGTCTACCTGCGGCCATGCGACGAAGACGACGGGAGCCAGCGCTGGGGATTCAACACCACGAACGTGCCCAACGGCAGCCACACCATCTATCCGCTTGCAAACCGCACGGTGGCCCTGGCCCCCAACAGCGATCCCTGGAACTGGCCCGGTGCGGACTGGCACACCCGCCTGGACAACTTCGGCCCGTTCCACAACCAGTACTGGCGCGTTCGTTCGGCGCCCAACTGACACTCCCCCAGCGCTGATCGAACCGCCGGTCCCCGCAACCTCGACCGGCCCCAGACCGCCCGGCTCGTCCGAGGCCGCGGCCGCTCGGGGCCGGCCGACCGGGCTCCGGGGCTTGTCGGAGCCGGCAGGCAGCCGTTGGCGCTGAGAAGGACGATGCATGGCGCGGGCGCTCGCGGCTGCAAGCCTCGACGTTGCAAGCACTCGACATACTTTCTTTCTGAACCCGATCGGCATCCGAGTCGTGCGGCCGCCGCCGGACCCGCACTCTGACATGCGTTCTTTCGCAGAGCGGCCACGATGGCGCCGCGGGGACGGCCACGGCTCCCCCGCACGAACGGAGCCTCAGCGGCTTCAGTCGCGGCGGACCAGTGCGCGGACGCTGATCACGAGCCCTAGCGCGCACCAGGCCAGCAGGACGGCGAAGTCCCGCCAGCTCGCGCCGTAGTTCTGCGACACCAGCCCCGCGCGGAGCAGGTCGGCGGAGGGACGGAACGGGAGCACGTCGTGGACCGTCTGGAACCACCCGGGCAGCTGCGTCGCAGGGAAGGTGATCGGCGAGAACAGCATCACGAAGAACACCAGCACCTGGGTGACGAGCTGGGCCAGCAACGGGGGCAGGAGCACGGCGATCGCGTAACCGACCGCGGCGGCCATCACCGCGATCAGGACGGACGCGGCCACCAGTAGGGGCCAGTCGAAGCTGTAGGCGAAGTCGTATCGCAGCCACGCCACGACCACCGCGACGAGGATGCTCGGCAGGGCGACGAGCATCCACACCGTCAACTCGGACAGCAGCAGCAGCGGGCGCGGCACCGGCAGCGTACGCAGATAGGTGAACGTGCCGTTCGTGCGTGATTGCGCCACGCCCTGCGGGACCATGACGAGGCCGATGACCATCAGCAGCACGGTGGGTGCGCCCGTGGAGAGGAACCGCGCCGCGGCGGTGTCGATGTCGGGGATGAGGAACCCGAAACCGATGATGACTCCGGCGGCCAGCAGCGCCTGGACGACGATGATCAGCGGCAGCACGGCGCCGATCTGGGCCAGGGTCCAGCGCAACAGCGTCCCGTAGGTCGTCCAGAGGCCGGTGCGGGGCGGGACGCCGGCGGGCACTCGCGACGGCGTCGCGACGGCCGTCGACTCAGACATCGCCGACCGGCTCCTTGGTGGTGGCGAGGTAGACGTCTTCGAGGGTGGTGGGGGCCAGCGCGTAACCCTCGATGCGCTCGTCCGAGCGCAGAGTCGTGGCCCAGGCGACGGCGGCCTCGGCGTCGGCCGCGCCGAGGGTCAGCAGCACCCGCCGGCGGGCGCGCACCCTGCGGGCGATCGGGATCGGCACGTCCGTAAGGGGCTCGGACGGGTCCTCGCCGTCCGGATGCAGCGAGAGCTCGAGCCGCAGGTCGTGGTCGCCCGTCCCCCTGAGTGCGCTCGGCGACCCGGCGGCGACGACCTCACCCCGGTCGAGCACCACCAGTTCGTCCACCACGCGCTCGGCCTCCACGACGTTGTGGGTGACGAGCAGGACCCCCGCACCATCGTCGCCGAGCCGGCGGACGGTCTCCCACAGGCGCCGGCGCCGGGCCGCGTCGACATCGTTGGTCGGTTCGTCGAGGATGACCAGCGGCACCGGCGCGACCGCCGCCATGGCGAACGCGGTCAGGCGGCGCACGCCACCGGACAGCCCGCCGCCGTTCGGCGTGGCCCGGCGGCCGAACCACTCGCCGATGTCCAGTTCGTCGGCCAGGGTGCGCGCGGCGGCCCTCGCGTCCGCCCGGGTCATGCCGCGCAGCCGCCCGGCGATCTCGATGGCCGCCCTGGGGGTCAGGCCGTCGATCGGCGCCTGGTCCTGGGCTTGCAGCGCCACGCAGCGGCGCGCCGTCGCCGGGTCCGCGACCGCGTCCACACCCGCCACCCGGATCGATCCGCCGTCCGGCTTGAGCAGCCCCACGACCTGTGAGACCAGGGTGGTCTTGCCGGCGCCGTTGTGCCCCAGCAGCCCGACGACCTCTCCGGCCCGGACCCGCAGGCCGACCCGCTCGTTCGCGACGACCGGGCCGAACCGTCTCGTGAGGTCCTCGACCTCCAGCACCGCACCCATGGCACCTCCCACAATGAGATACTAGCGGTATTAAAATACTACAGGTATTTAGATACCATCGGTATCGTGATACCCAAGGTACGTCAATTAGGATGAATCATGGATCAACGGCACTCGACGTCCACCGCCCGTGTGCGGCGAAGCCGGGCCGAGCGCAAGCGCGAGACCCGTAACGCGCTCACCATGGCGGCGCTGGTGGCGTTCGCCCGCGACGGTTACCACGGCGCGAGCCTGGAGGGCATCGCGGGCGAGGCCGGGTTCTCCAAGGGTGCGGTCTACTCGAACTTCGGCGGCAAGGCGGAGCTGTTCCTGGCCGTGATGGACTACAACCTGGAGACCCTGCGCGGCGACGCTTGGGACCCTTTCGCGACGGCGGCGAGCAAGGACTGCGCGCCGGAGCAGGACGAGACCGGCGCGGCGGAGATGGTGCGCGGCGTCGGCCTCGCGACGCTGGAGTTCATCACGACCGCGGCCCGCGACGACAGGCTTCGCGGCTCGCTCCGCGCACGGGTTCAGGCGATGATCGACGCCTACGGACGCGTCGCGTCCGCAAGCCGGCCACCCGGCGAGGACCTCCCGGCCGACGACGTCGCGCGGCTCATGGCCGCGCTCGACCAGGGCATCTCGCTCCTCGCGCTCAGCGGCGCCGACTCCGTCGACGGCGCGCTGCTGCGCACCGGCCTGCACCGGCTCATGGACCCGGCGAACGCCGCGAACGAGCCGTCCCCGCCACGAGACGACGCCACCTCGCAGCTACCGGACGTCGACCGCGTCCAACGCCTGGTCCGCGAAACATCCGATCCCTGACCCCGGCGCGCCCGTCACTCCGGGCGCCACGCAGAGCTACGACGAGGCTTCACACGGGGCGGCGTCGAGGGCGACATCAAGGGATGGCGGTCGGAGCCGGACGAGTACCTCGGTGCCGCCGCCGGACCGGCCCGACGCCGAGTCGATCGCCCAGGCGGTTTTCACCGCGCTCGCCGACGCGAGGGCCCCGGCTTCCTCGGCACCCCGTTCTCCCCGGACATGCGGAAGGCCGCCGCCCAGGTGGTGCGGGCGGCGGCCTTTGCGCGTGGTGCGGGTGTTACCGGTTGTACTGGCCGAAGTCGTACTCCTCCAGCGGGACGGCCTCGCCGGAGCCCTGGCCGAAGGCGTACTCGGCGCCGTCGTCGTAGGAGCCGACGGAGTACACCGCCGCCTTGGCCTCCTCGGTGGGCTCGACCCGGACGTTGCGGTACTGCGGCATGCCGGTACCGGCCGGGATGAGCTTGCCGATGATGACGTTCTCCTTGAGGCCCAGCAGCGGGTCGCTCTTGGCGTGCATCGCCGCCTCGGTGAGCACCCGGGTCGTCTCCTGGAAGGACGCCGCCGACAGCCACGACTCGGTCGCGAGCGAGGCCTTGGTGATGCCCATCAGGACGGGACGGCCGGCGGCGGGGACCCCGCCCTCGGCCACGACGTTCCGGTTGCGCCCCTCGAAGATCGGCCGCTCGATCAGGTCACCGGGCAGCAGGTCGGTGTCGCCCGACTCGAGGATGTTCACCCGCTTCAGCATCTGGCGGACGATGATCTCGATGTGCTTGTCGTGGATCGACACGCCCTGCGACCGGTAGACCTCCTGGACCTCCTGGACCAGGTGGAGCTGCACGGCGCGGGGACCGAGGATGCGCAGCACCTCGTGCGGGTTGATGGCGCCCGCGATGAGCTGCTGGCCGACGCCGACGGCCTCGCCCTCCTTGACCAGGAGGCGGGACCGCATCGGCACCGGGTAGGCGATCTCGTCGGAGCCGTCGTCCGGGACGACGACGACCTTGCGGGCCTTCTCCGTCTCGTCGATCTTGACGCGGCCGGCGACCTCGCTGATCGGGGCCACACCCTTGGGGATGCGGGCCTCGAACAGCTCCTGGACACGCGGCAGACCGTGCGTGATGTCGCCGCCCGCCACACCACCGGTGTGGAAGGTCCGCATGGTGAGCTGCGTGCCGGGCTCGCCGATGGACTGCGCGGCGATGATGCCGACGGCCTCACCGACGTCGACCCGCTTGCCGGTGGCCAGCGAACGGCCGTAGCAGGCGGCGCAGACACCGATCTTGGCCTCGCAGACCAGGGCGCTGCGGGTGCGGACCTTGTCCACGCCCGCCTCGACCAGGCGCGACACGACCGCGTCGGACAGGTCGGTGTCGGCCGGGAAGATGACCGTCCCGTCGACGACGACGTCCTCGGCGATGGTGCGGCCGACCAGGCTCGTCTCCGAGGTGGCCAGCTTGACCAGGGTGCCGTCGGACAGCTTGTCGGCGACCTCGAAGGGGATCGTGCGGTCGGTGCCGCAGTCCTCCTCGCGGACGATGACGTCCTGCGCGACGTCCACCAGGCGGCGGGTCAGGTAACCCGAGTCGGCGGTGCGCAGCGCGGTGTCGGCCAGGCCCTTGCGGGCGCCGTGCGTCGAGATGAAGTACTCGACGACCGACAGGCCCTCGCGGAACGACGACTTGATCGGACGCGGGATGGTCTCGCCCTTGGGGTTGGAGACCAGGCCGCGCATGCCGGCGATCTGGCGGAGCTGCAGCGGGTTGCCGCGGGCACCCGACTGGATCATCATCCAGATCGGGTTGTCCTTCGGGAAGGACGCCTCCATGTCCACCGCGACGTCCGCGGTGGCCTTGTTCCAGATCTCGATGAGCTCCTGCTTGCGCTCATCGTCGGTGATCAGGCCGCGGTTGAACTCCCGCTGCACCTTCTCGGCGCGCTGCTCGTAGCCGCCCAGGATCTCCTGCTTGTTCGGCGGCGCGAGAACGTCGTCGATCGCGATCGTGACACCGGACCTGGTCGCCCAGTGGAACCCGGCGCTCTTCAGCGCGTCGAGGGCGTTGGCGACGGCGACCTTCGGGTACGTCTCCGCCAGCTCGTTCACGATCGCCGACAGCTGCTTCTTGCTGATCTCGTCGTCGACGAACGGGAAGTCGTCCGGCAGCGTCTCGTTGAACATCGCGCGGCCGAGCGTGGTCTCCAGCCGGTACGGCTGGCCCGGCTCGTAACCCTCGGGCGCGATCCAGTCGCGCGGCGGCGGTGCGTCCTTCAGCCGCAGGTGGATCTTCGCCTGAAGGTCCAGCTCGGCCCGGTCGTAGGCCATGATCGCCTCGGCGACCGACCCGAACGCGCGGCCCTCGCCGACGGCCCCGTCCTTCTGCGTCGTCAGCCAGTACAGGCCGATGACCATGTCCTGGGTGGGCATGGTGACGGGCTTGCCGTCCGACGGCTTCAGGATGTTGTTGGTCGACAGCATCAGGATGCGCGCCTCGGCCTGCGCCTCGGCCGACAGCGGCAGGTGCACGGCCATCTGGTCGCCGTCGAAGTCCGCGTTGAACGCGGTGCAGACGAGCGGGTGGATCTGGATGGCCTTGCCCTCGACCAGCTGCGGCTCGAACGCCTGGATGCCGAGACGGTGCAGGGTCGGCGCCCGGTTCAGCAGAACCGGGTGCTCGGTGATGACCTCTTCCAGCACGTCCCACACGACCGGGCGGGCCCGCTCGACCATCCGCTTGGCGGACTTGATGTTCTGTGCGTGGTTGAGGTCGACGAGCCGCTTCATGACGAACGGCTTGAACAGCTCCAGCGCCATCTGCTTGGGCAGGCCGCACTGGTGCAGCTTCAGCTGCGGGCCGACGACGATGACCGAACGGCCGGAGTAGTCGACCCGCTTGCCCAGCAGGTTCTGCCGGAACCGGCCCTGCTTGCCCTTGAGCATGTCCGACAGCGACTTCAGCGGACGGTTGCCGGGCCCGGTGACCGGGCGGCCGCGGCGGCCGTTGTCGAACAGCGCGTCGACGGCCTCCTGCAGCATCCGCTTCTCGTTGTTGACGATGATCTCGGGCGCGCCCAGGTCGAGCAGGCGCTTGAGCCGGTTGTTCCGGTTTATGACACGGCGGTACAGGTCGTTCAGGTCGGACGTCGCGAAACGGCCGCCGTCCAGCTGCACCATCGGACGCAGGTCCGGCGGGATCACCGGGATGCAGTCCAGCACCATGCCGAGCGGGCTGTTGCGGGTGTTGAGGAACGCGGAGACGACCTTCAGCCGCTTGAGGGCGCGGGCCTTCTTCTGGCCCTTGCCGGTGCGGATGATGTCGCGCAGCTTCTCGGCCTCGGCGTCGAGGTCGAAGTTCTGCAGCCGGGCCTGGATGGCCGCGGCTCCCATGCCGCCGTCGAAGTACTTGCCGAACCGGTCGCGCATCTCGCGGTAGAGCAGCTCGTCGCCCTCCAGGTCCTGGACCTTGAGGTTCTTGAAGCGGCTCCAGACCTCGTCGAGACGGTCGATCTCGCGCTGCGCGCGGTCGCGCAGCTGCTTCATCTCCCGCTCGGCGCCGTCGCGCACCTTGCGCTTCTGGTCGGCCTTCGCGCCGGCCTCCTCCAGCTCCGCCAGGTCGCCCTCCAGCTTCTGCTGGCGGGCCTCGACCTGCGCGTCGCGGGCCTGCTCGATCTGCTGGCGCTCCACGGAGATGTGGGCCTCCAGCGTGGGCAGGTCGCGGTCGCGCCGCTCGGTGTCCACGCTGGTGATCATGTAGGCCGCGAAGTAGATGATCTTTTCGAGATCCTTCGGGGCCAGATCCAGCAGGTAGCCGAGGCGGGACGGGACGCCCTTGAAGTACCAGATGTGCGTGACCGGCGCGGCCAGCTCGATGTGGCCCATCCGCTCACGGCGCACCTTGGCACGGGTCACCTCGACGCCGCAGCGCTCACAGATGATGCCCTTGAACCGGACGCGCTTGTACTTACCGCAGTAGCACTCCCAGTCCCGGGTCGGACCGAAGATCTTCTCGCAGAAGAGCCCGTCCTTCTCCGGCTTGAGGGTCCGGTAGTTGATCGTCTCCGGCTTCTTCACCTCGCCGTGCGACCACTGGCGGATGTCGTCAGCGGTCGCCAGGCCGATGCGTAGCTCGTCGAAGAAGTTGACGTCAAGCAACAGATTTCCCCTTGAGTTGATCAGACCTCTTCGACACTGCTCGGCTCACGCCGGGACAGGTCGATGCCGAGCTCCTCCGCCGCACGGAAGACGTCCTCGTCGGTGTCGCGCATCTCGATGGACATGCCGTCGCTGGAGAGCACCTCGACGTTGAGGCACAGCGACTGCATCTCCTTGATGAGCACCTTGAAGGACTCGGGAATGCCGGGCTCGGGGATGTTCTCGCCCTTGACGATGGCCTCGTACACCTTCACGCGGCCGAGGACGTCGTCGGACTTGATGGTCAGCAGCTCCTGGAGCGCATAGGCGGCGCCGTACGCCTCCAGTGCCCACACCTCCATCTCACCGAAGCGCTGGCCGCCGAACTGGGCCTTACCGCCGAGCGGCTGCTGGGTGATCATGGAGTACGGGCCGGTCGACCGCGCGTGGATCTTGTCGTCGACCAGGTGGAGCAGCTTGAGGATGTAGATGTAGCCGACCGAGATCGGGTCCTTGTAGGGCTCGCCGGTGCGGCCGTCGAACAGGCGGGCCTTGCCGCCCGGCGCGACCATGCGGTCACCGTCGCGGTTGGGCAGCGTGCTCGCGATCAGGCCGGTGACGTCGTCCTCACGGGCACCGTCGAACACCGGCGTGGCGGTCTTCGTCCACGGCTCGGCCTCGTCGGCGCCGATCGCCTTGAGGGCCTTCTGCCAGTCCTCGGCGTCGCCCTCGACCTTCCAGCCGCGGGATGCGACCCAGCCGAGGTGGGTCTCCAGGACCTGGCCCACGTTCATGCGCCCGGGGACGCCGAGCGGGTTCAGGACGATGTCGACCGGGGTGCCGTCCTCCATGAACGGCATGTCCTCGACCGGGAGAACCTTGGAGATGACGCCCTTGTTGCCGTGCCGGCCGGCCAGCTTGTCGCCGTCGGTGATCTTGCGCTTCTGCGCGACGTACACCCGGACCAGCTCGTTCACGCCGGGCGGGAGCTCGTCGCCCTCGTCGCGGGAGAACACCCGGACGCCGATGACCTTGCCCTGCTCACCGTGCGGCACCTTCAGCGAGGTGTCGCGGACCTCACGGGCCTTCTCACCGAAGATCGCCCGCAGCAGCCGCTCCTCCGGGGTCAGCTCGGTCTCGCCCTTGGGCGTGACCTTGCCGACCAGGATGTCGCCGGGGACGACGTCGGCGCCGATGCGGATGATGCCGCGCTCGTCGAGGTCGGCCAGGACCTCCTCGGAGACGTTCGGGATGTCCCGGGTGATCTCCTCGGGGCCCAGCTTGGTGTCGCGGGCGTCGACCTCGTGCTCCTCGATGTGGATCGAGGAGAGGACGTCGTCCTGCACCAGGCGCTGGCTGAGGATGATGGCGTCCTCGTAGTTGTGGCCCTCCCACGGCATGAACGCCACGAGGAGGTTCTTGCCGAGCGCCATCTCGCCGTCGTCGGTGCACGGACCGTCGGCGACGACCTGGCCGAGTTCGACCCGCTGGCCCTCCTCGACGATCGGCTTCTGGTTGAAGCAGGTGCCCTGGTTCGACCGCTTGAACTTGGCGACGCGGTAGGTCGTCCTCGTGCCGTCGTCGTTCATGACGGTCACGTAGTCGGCGGAGACCTCCTCGACGACGCCGGCCTTCTCGGCCGTGATGACGTCGCCGGCGTCGGTCGCGGCGCGGTACTCCATGCCGGTGCCGACCAGCGGCGCCTCGCTGCGCAGCAGCGGGACGGACTGGCGCTGCATGTTGGAGCCCATCAGCGCGCGGTTGGCGTCGTCGTGCTCTAGGAACGGGATCATCGCGGTGGCGACCGAGGTCATCTGCCGCGCCGAGACGTCCATGTACTGGACCTCGCGGGCGGGGACGAGTTCGACCTCGGCGCCCTTGAGCCGGACCAGGACGCGGTCGTCGACGAAGGTGCCGTCGTCGTTGATCAGCGAGTTGGCCTGCGCGACGACGAAGCGGTCCTCCTCGTCGGCGGTCAGGTAGTCGATCTCGTCGGTGACGATGCCGTCGGTGACCCGGCGGTAGGGCGTCTCGACGAACCCGAACGGGTTGACCCGGCCGAACGCGGCGAGCGAGCCGATCAGCCCGATGTTCGGGCCTTCCGGCGTCTCGATCGGGCACATGCGGCCGTAGTGGGACGGGTGGACGTCGCGGACCTCCATGCCCGCCCGCTCACGCGACAGACCACCGGGACCCAGCGCGGACAGCCGCCGCTTGTGCGTCAGCCCGGCCAGCGGATTGGTCTGGTCCATGAACTGCGACAGCTGGCTGGTACCGAAGAACTCCTTGATGGAGGCGACGACCGGCCGGATGTTGATCAGGGTCTGCGGCGTGATCGCCTCGACGTCCTGGGTGGTCATCCGCTCGCGGACGACGCGCTCCATCCGGGCCAGCCCCAGGCGGACCTGGTTCTGGATCAGCTCGCCCACGGTGCGCAGGCGCCGGTTGCCGAAGTGGTCGATGTCATCGACCTCGATCGGCACCGCGACCGCGCTGAGGGTGGCCTCCTCCTCGCCGGCGTGCAGCCGGACGAGGTACTCGATCGTGGAGACGATGTCGTCCTCGGTGAGCGTGCCCTGGTTCATGTCCAGGTCGAGGCCGAGCTTCTTGTTGATCTTGTAGCGCCCGACCTTGGCGACGTCGTAGCGCTTCGGGTTGAAGTACAGGTTCTCCAGCAGCGTCTGCGCGGACTCGCGCGTCGGCGGCTCACCCGGGCGGAGCTTGCGGTAGATGTCCAGGAGGGCATCGTCCTGGCCGGAGGTGTGGTCCTTCTCCAGGGTGACGTTGATCGACTCGTAGGAGCCGAAACGCTCACGGATGCGCGCCTCGTCCCAGCCGAGCGCCTTCAGCAGCACGGTGACGGGCTGCTTGCGCTTGCGGTCGATGCGGACGCCGACGTTGTCGCGCTTGTCGATCTCGAACTCGAGCCAGGCGCCCCGGCTCGGGATGACCCGGCAGCCGTAGATGTCCTTGTCGGACGCCTTGTCGAGGGCCCGGTCGAAGTACACGCCGGGCGAGCGGACCAGCTGGGAGACGACGACCCGCTCTGTGCCATTGATGATGAAGGTGCCCTTGGGGGTCATGAGCGGGAAATCGCCCATGAACACCGTCTGGCTCTTGATCTCACCGGTGGTGTTGTTGATGAACTCCGCCGTGACGAACATGGGGGCGGAGTAGGTCATGTCCTTGTCCTTGCACTCCTCGACGGAGTACTTGGGCGGCTCGAACCGGTGGTCGCGGAACGACAGGGACATGGTTCCGGAGAAGTCTTCGATCGGACTGATCTCTTCGAAGATCTCCTCCAGCCCCGACTGGGTCGGGACGCTCTTACTTCCGGCCTTCTGGGCCGCCTCGACCCGGGCCTTCCACCTCTCGTTGCCCAGCAGCCAGTCAAAGGAGTTGGTCTGCAGAGCAAGGAGGTCCGGGACTTCGAGCGGCTCCTTGATGCGCGCGAAGGAGACGCGGTTCGGACCGGTTGCGGTATTCGAGGCGTTGCGCGAGGCTGCCAAGAGTGGTCCTTCCGAGGGCTCGCGGCGTAACTGACGACACGCACGCCAGACGATCCACGTCCGAGACCTGCACAAAGGGGTCCAAAAGGGACCACGGCAGGGGTGCTCTCACACGCGGATAGTCAGAGGGCAGCGCAAAGGGGCAGTGTAGCCGACTGGTACACCGCTCGCAACTCTAGCGCCGCAGTATGCATCACGTTGCCATGGAGCATCGCCCCTCAGCGCCTCTCAGTCAAGAGCGGACTTGGACTTTTCGGGCCCTGACCTGCAGTGAGGAAGGCCATAGTTTAAGCCTTCGCCCGCCGGGGCCGGCAGGGCCGTGTAACGCCGTCGAGCGGCCACCTCCAGGTGGGGTGGCCGCTCGATCGTTTCGGTGTCGCGGATGGTCCGCGCGTCAGGAGATCACGGTGAGTTCGGACGCGAGCCATTTGCCGTCGTCCTCGACCATCGTCATCTTGATGCGCAGCGGTTCGGGGAGCCGCTGCTCCTTGTCGTCCTTGGTGACCGACGAACGGTTGGCGTAGACGAGCGTCACGACCTTGTCGGGCGTCGCGCTCACCACGCCGACCTTCATCACCGTCGTGGTGGAGACGGCCTGCTGCTGCATGGCGACGGTCTTGAGCTGCTGGGCGAGCTTCTCGTACTGGGTGTGCAGCTTGCCCGTCGTCGTGGCGGACGCGGCCTTCAGGTCGGAGTCGAGCGTCTGGTAGTCGTACGACGACAGCTTCTGGGCCGCGCGGGACGAGGCCATCGAAGCCTCCTTGGCCGCCGCCTCGGTCGCCCTCTGCTCACCGACCTTCATGGCGAGCATCGTCGTGCCGGCGGCGAGCGCGATCGTCAGGACGGCCAGGACGGCGATGACCGTCGAAAGCCCGCCCGCACGGAACCGGCGGCGGGGCTCGCCGTCGTCCCCGTCCGCCTTCGCGCGCCCGGCGGTCTTCTTGAGGTTCGGGCCCTTGGACTTCGCGGGCTCGTCGTCCTCGTCGGCAGCGTCGTCTTCGTCGCCTTCGTCCTCGTCGCCTTCGTCCTCGGCTTCGGCCTTCGCGGCCTCGTCGGCGCCGTCCGCCTCGTCCGACTCGTCGGCGCCGTCCGCGTCGTCGGACTCGTCGGCATCGTCGGACTCGTCGGCGTCGTCGGACTCGTCGGTGTCCTCGGTGGCCTCCACGTCGGCGGAGGTCGCCTCATGAGCGCCTGAGTCGCCCTCTGCCGCGTCATCACCCTCGGACGCACCTTCGGAGGCCTTCCGGCCTCCCCGGGGCTTCTCCAGTGACTTGACGTCTTCCTCGGGGTCCTCTTCGGTCTGTTCGTCCTCGACGGCGGCCTCGTCCGCCGCGATCTGCGCGAGCCGCGCGGCCTCCTTGGCCTTGGCGGCGGCCTCCTCCGCCAGCCGGGCGGCCTCGGCGGCCTCCTCGGCCTTCGCGGCCCGCTCCTCGGCCCTGGCCGCGCGCTCGGCCGCCTCGGCGGCCTGCTCGGCGGCCTCGTCCGCCTTCGTCGCCGGCTTCTTCTTGCCCTTCGCCGGCTTCTTGTCGGCGTCCTTGTCCTTCGGGGAGCGCTTGCCCCGGCCGAGCATCGTCACGGGACAACCTCCAGTCCGGACACGAGCCAGCGGTCGTCGACCCGCGTGAGGTCCATCTGGTAGCGGTACGCCTGCGGCGTGCCGTTCTTCACCTTCTCGTTGGTGACGGTCCCGTTCAGGGAGACCATCACCTCGGCGGAGTCGTCGTCGATGGACACCAGCGCGGCCTCGACGTCACTGACCGTCGACTTCGCCTTCGCCTTGGTGACCTGGTCCATGAAGACCTTCGACTGGGACGCCAGCTTGTTCTTCAGCTCACCGGTGGTGCCGGCCACGATGCGGTCCAGGTCGCGCTGGGCGGTCTCGGCGTTCAGCGACATCAGGTTGACGCCCATCTGCCGCGCCGACTGGATCGCCTTCGCCTTCTGGTCGGCCTCACCCTTGTTCTGGAGGCTGATCACGCCGAGCCAGCCGGCCGCGACGGCGAGGCCGGCCACGACGACGCCCAGCACGATCACGCTCATCAGAGGCAGCCGGCGCCGCATCAGATCCGCCCTCCCGAAATCACTGGCTCAGCGGTCCCAGCAGGAGCCACTTCCACGAGTTCTCCTCCCCCAACTCACGGGAACCGGCGCTGCGCGGCATGACGTAGCGCTTGCCGTCGGGTCCGTAGACCGCACCGGTCGTTGGATCGTATCCAGCGAAATCGACTGAATTGGCCGGATACGACAGGTACAGCCGGTCGTTCGTCAGCTGCGCGGTGGGGGCGGGTGCGGCCTGCGTCTTGCCCGAGGTCTTGCCGTCGCTCTTGGCCTCCGGCTTGCCCCCATCACCGTCGTCGCCGTCGCCGTCGCCGTCGTCGCCGTCGCCGTCGTCGCCGTCGCCGTCGTTCGCGTACGCGCCGCCCTCCGGGAACCCGGCGCCCGCGGTCGCGCCCGGCGGGACCTGCGGGTACGGCGCGATGCCGTCGCTCGGGAAGTTGCGCGGGCCGCGGACGGCGGTGGGCGCGTCCTTCGGCGCCTTGCAGCCGGCGTCCAGGCGCGGCTTCTTCTTGGACGTGTCCTGCGGCCAGCGGCGCTCCACCTTCTCGTAGCCCTCGGTGCACGGGGGCGGCGCGTCGATGTTGAACGCGAGACCCAGGTGCTGGGTTCCGTCGCCGGGCGTCACGGTGAACGCGCCCGCGACCGTCACCGGGTAAAGGATGAACAGCGAACGCAGGCCCGCCTTACGCGACGAGATGATCTGGCCGGTGGTGGTGAGGTTCGCCAGGAAGACGGGCAGCGTCGGCGCGAGCTGGTTGATGGCCTTGTGCGTCTCGTCCACCGCGCCTGGCACGCTGTCGATGGTGCGGCGCAGCGCCGGGTCGTCGTTGCGGAGCGAGGTGCTCAGCTCGTTCAGGTTCCGTGCGAAGCCCCGGATGTTGGCGCCCTGCCCGCGCTGGGTGTCCAGGACGGTCACGCTGTTGTCCAGCAGCCGCTTGGTGTCGGGGTAGGCCTGCTCGGCCGTCTTCAGCAGCCGGTCGGTGTCGTCCAGGATCGACTGCAGGTCCTCGGCGGAGCCGGAGAACGCCTTGTTCAGCTCGTCCACGATGACACCGAGGTCCTTGGTGTTCACCGATCCGACGAGCGAGTCGACGTTGCGCAACAGCTCGGCGGTGGAGACCGGCAGCTTGGTGCGCGACCGCGGAATCGTGTACGGCTCGTCCTCGTCCAGGTACGGCCCGCCCTTTCGGTGGGGCACCAGGTCGATGTACTGCTCGCCGACCGCCGACCGGTTCGCCACGATGGCTTCCGTGCCCTCGCGGGGGATCCGCTCGCCGCGTTCGAGTTCCAGCTTGACGCGGATGCCGTCCTTGGTCAGCTCGATGGGCCCGACGCGTCCGACCGGGACGCCCCGGTAGGTGACCTCGGCGTTGGTGAAAACGCCCCCGGAGTCGGTGAGGTCGACATAGGCGACGTACTCCTGGCCGAGCAGGTCGCGGCCGATCCCGATGTAGTTGACCGACACGATCGTCACGCCGACGACGGTGATCACCGCGAACGCCAGCAGCTGGAAGATGATGCCGCGCTTGAGGATCACGAGAGGCCCCCCGTCATCAGGGTCCGCAGACCGCCGTCACCGGACTGCGGGCCGAGCGCGCCCGGACGTCCCTGCTGGTTTCCCTGCTGGTTCGTCCCGGGCCCGCCGGAACCGCCGGGCAGCCCTGGCAGCCCACCGGAGCCGTTGCCGCCCGGTGCCTGCGGCAGCACGCCCAGCGGGGTGTCGGGCAGCGTCACGTTCGGCACCTGGAGCATGCCGCGCATCTCCTTGCCGCTGCCGAGCAGCCCCTCAAGGTCGGTGCCGCCGAGCAGGTTGTGCGCGATGGACTCGAAGTCCAGGTCGAGGGTCAGGTGGACGTTGCCGTAGTCGCCCTCGATGACGTTCTGGAACGTGGCGGGGAACGGGAACGTGATCAGCGTTTCCAGCGACTTCGGCAGGTCGGATCCGGCCTTGTTGAGGTTCCGCAGGATCTTGTCGAGATCCTGCAGGTTGGCGAGCAGGTCCGCCTTCGACTGGTCGATCACGTAGGTGGTGGTGCGGCTGAGCTTGTTCAGCGCGACCAGCATCTTGGTGAGGTCGGCGCGGTTGCGTTCGAGAACGGCGATCGCCGGGCCGGTCTCGTCGATGGTGTCCCTGATCGTCTTGCGCTCGTCCGCGAGCTTGCCGCTGAGGCGGTCGATGCTGTCCAGCGCCCGGGTGATCGCGGCGCGGTTGCGGTCCAGCGTCCCGGCGAAGGTGTCGACCCGGTGCAGCACCGACTTGATCGTGGACTCGCGGCCGCCCATCGTGGCCTGCAGCTCGTGGCTGATCGTGGAGATCTGCTCCAGCCCGCCGCCGTTCAGCAGCAGCGACATCGCCGACAGCACCTCTTCGATCTCGGTGCCGTGGGTCGTGCGGTTCAGCGGGATCAGGTCGCCCTCGCCGAGCTCCCCGGACGGGGGCTCGTTCTTCGGCGGGTCGATCTGGACGAACTTCTCGCCGAGGAGGCTGGTCTGGCCGATCGTGGCGACGGAGTTGTCGGGGAGCTCGACGTCGCCGCGCACCTTGACGGTGACGACGGCATGCCAGCCGCGCTGCCCGCCCGGCCCGCCGGCCAGCTCGATCTCCTCGACCCGGCCGACCGAGACGTCGTTGACCTTGACCGTCGACTGCGGGACGAGGTCCAGCACGTTCGAGAACTCGATCTTCACGGTCTTCGGGTTCGAGCCGAGGTCCGGGCCGCCGGGCAGCGGCAGCGACGCGACGCCGTTGAAGGAGCATCCCGACAGTGCCGTCACGCCCGCGACCGCGGTGACGGCGAACAGCCGTGCGCGGCGGCCGGCGAGACGTCCCGCCCGGCGCACACGCCGTGTCTTGCTCATCGGCCACCTCCAGGCAGCAGCGCGGTGACGTCCCTCGGCTCGCTCTGCGGCGCAGCGGCGTTGCTCCGGTTGCCCTTGTCGGACTTCGCCGACTTGGGCGGGCCCTGCGGACCGTAGGCGTCCGGCGGGATCGGCTCCGGGTCGTAGTGCGTGGTCAGCGCTGTGATCCAGGACAGGTCCAGGTGCAGGCCCGTCAGCGCCTTGCCGATGCCGTTGTACGGCGTGACGAAGTCGAGGCATTCCTTGGCGGGCGTCCCGACCGAGTAGGCCAGCGAGCAGACCCAGTCGGCCAGGTCGTGGAACTGGCGGAAGTTGTTGCGGGTGTGGATGGTGCCGCTGATCGGGTCGTACGCGCGGGCCAGGTTGTTGATGGCCAGCGGGCCGGCCGTGAGGATCTCGGCCAGCGCGTCCTTCTCCTTCACCAGCACGCCGGTGATCTGCGCGAGCTGCCGGACGTTCGCGGCGAGCTCGCTGCGGTTGTCCTTGACGAACCGCTGCACGTTCCGCAGCGTCGGGGCGAGGGTGTTGAGGGCCGCGCTCAGCTCCTCCTTCTCCCCCGCGAGCTGCGCCGACACCTGGTTGAGGTGCCCGTTGAACGACTTGATCTGCTGGTCGTTCGCCTTCATCGCGTCGGTGATGATCCGCAGGTTCTTGATCGTCTCGGCGACGTCACCGCGGTCGGTGCTGAGGGTGCTGAGCGCCTTGGACGTGTCCTCGATCGTCGCCCGGATGTCGTCGCCCTGTCCCTCCAGGTTCGCGGCGCCGACGTTCAGCAGCCGCGACAGCGACCCGGTGCCGTCCTCGCCCGGCGCGTTGGCGCCCTCCGGGCCGAGGGCCTTGCTGAGGTCGTTCAGGCTGCCGCCGATCTGGTCGACCTCGACGGGCACCGCGGTGCGGCTCGTGGTCAGCGTCGCGCCGTCGGCCAGGACCGCGCCGCCCTTGTAGACGGGGGTGAGCTGGATGTAGCGGTCGGCGACGAGCGTCTGGTTGATGATGACCGCCTGCGCGTTGGCGGGCACCTTGTACTTGGCGTCGTACTTCAGCTCGACCTTCACCGAGTCGCCCACCGGGTCGACCTTCGTGACCCGGCCGACCGGGATGCCGAGGATGCGGACGTCGGCGCCCTCGTACAGGCCGACGGTCTTGGTGAAGTACGCCGTCATGTGGCGCTGCTTCGGCTCCTGGAGGATCAGCAGGAGCGCGGCAGCCAGCACCGCGACGGCGAGGATCACGCCGCCGAGGCGAAGGATGGATGCGGAATTGCGCACTGGAACCTGCCTGCTCACGGGAGGAACGGCAACGGGTTGTCGCCTGTGACACCGGTCTGGCCGCCGCCGGACGACCCGTCACCGGTGCCGTTGCCGGACTGGCCGCCCTGCTTCTTGGTCGTGTTCCCGCCGGCGGTCGGGGCCTCCTCGATCGAGGCGGGGATCGGGATGAGGTTCTGGATCCAGGAGTCGAACCAGCGTCCGGTGCCGGTGACGTCGGCGAACTGCCGGGCGAACGGCGCGAACAGCTCGAGGATCCGGTCCAGGTTCTGCTGGTTCTTCAGCAGGACCTTGTTGACCTTCGCCAGGTTGTCCAGCATCGGCTGGAGCTGCTTCTCGTTCTCCTTGATCAGTGCGTTCACCTGCTGGGACAGGGTCACGGTCCGGATCAGCAGCTGGTGGATGACCTGGCGCCGCGCCTGCACGGCCTGCAGCACCCGGTCGCCGTCCTGGACGAGCTTGGCGAAGTCCTGGTTGCGGTCCGCGAGCAGCTCCGACACGTCCTTGGCCTTGCCCGCCAGCTCGTGGAGCTCCTCGTCACGGGACGCGATGGTGTCCGACAGCCGCCGCAGGCCCTGCAGCGACGCGCGGATCTCCTCGGGGGAGTTCTCGAACGTGTCCGACAGCACGTCGAACGACTTGGCCAGTTGCTTGACGTCGATCGCGCCGACCCGCCGGCTCAGCTCACTGATCGCCGGGACGACCTCGAACGGGACGTGGGTCCGCTCGACCGGGATGGTGCGGCCGAGCTTGCCCTTCCCGCGGGGGATGAGCTCCAGGTAGTGCGCGCCCAGCACCGTTTTGATCTTGATGCTGGCCTCGGTGCGGTCGCCGAGCTCCACCCCGTCGTCCACCCGGAACGTGACCTTGACGTGGTCGCCGTCCAGCTCCAGGTCGGTGACCTTGCCGACCTTGACGCCCGCGATGCGGACCTCCTCGTCGGCCTTCAGCCCCGCCGCCTCCTTGAACGAGGCGGTGCGGGTGGTGCCGCCGGAGACGAGCGGGATGCGCTCCAGGTTCATCGCCAGCACCACCAGCACGATGATGATCGCGAAGCCGGCGAGGCCGATGGGGACCGGGTTGCGCTCCCGGAACGAGACCCTCATCTACTTGCACCTCGCGTTCTCGTTCACGATCGCCGGTGTCTGGTAGACCGGTCCGCCCGGCAGTCGCACCCGCGCGTCGAAGCCGCAGATGTACATGTTGAACCAGGACCCGTAGGAGGAGATGTTCACGAGCCCCTCCAGCCGCTTCGGCGACCGCTGCAGGCCCTTGTCGAGGGCGCCCTTGTTCGCGTCGAGCGTCCCGGTGAGCTTGCGCAGCCCGGCGATGTCGTTCTTGAGGCCGGGGCGGGCGTCGGCGAGCAGGTCCTGCGTGGTGCCGGTCAGGTCGTTGATCGCCGCGACCGAGTCGAAGATCGCCTTGCGGTCGGCGGCCACCCCGCTGACGAACCCGCGCAGGTCCAGGATGAGCCGGTTGACCTCGTCGTGCCGCTCGTCGACGGTGCCGAGGACGAGGTTCAGGTTCTCGATCACCCGGCCGATGACCTTGTCCCGGTCGGCGAGCGTGTTGGTCAGCGACGCGACGTGCGCGAGCAGGCTGTTGATCGTCCCGCCCTCGCCCTGCAGCACCTTGATGATCTGCATCGAGAGCGTCTTGACGTCCTTGGGCTCCAATGCCCGGAACAGCGGCCGGAAGCCGTTGAACAGCGTCGTCAGGTCGAGCGCGGGCTTGGTCTGCGCGATCGGGATGGTGTCGCCGGGGTCGAGGTAGCCGTTGACCTGGCCGGCGCCGTCGGTGAGCGCGAGGTACCGCTGGCCCATCAGGTTGCGGTACCGGATGTGCGCCTGTGTGGACGACGGCAGCCCCGCCTTGAAGGCGCCGCCCTCCTCGACGCTGAACGTCACCTCGGCCTGGTGCCCCTTGTACAGCTTGATGTCCTCGATCTGGCCGACGCGGACGCCGGCGACGCGGACGTCGTCGTTCTCCAGCAGCCCGGTCACGTCCGAGAAGATCGCCTTGTAGCTGTCGGTGGGCCGGAAGCGCACGTTCGCGATCGTCATCGCCAGCACACCGGTGGCCACCGAGGTGATGACCACGAAGGTCAGCAGCTTGATCGCCGCACTCGTCGTCTTCACTTGATCGTCACCACCGATCCGTCGCCCAGCAGCGGGCCGAACATCAGCGCCGACACGTCGGAGACCTGGTCGGCGGGGGTCCGCGTCATCGGCCCGACGACATTCTTGATCTTGTCCTTCTCGCTCATCGAGCCCGTGTCGACGAAGACGTTCGACATCGCCCGGCCGCGGCTGCCGCCGGCGTTGGCGGGATCGGGGTCCTTCCACCACAGGTCGTCCTGCGTGCCGTCGAGCGCCAGGTAGTCCGGGAACGGGATCTTCGGGTTCGGCAGGTTGTAGCAGCGCGGGTTGCGCTGGTCCTTCACTTCCGGCAGGTCCAGCGGATTCTTGTAGCCCGGCCGCGGCTTGACGATCTCGACCGTCAGGTTGAAGGTCTTGGACCCGTTCCCGCCGGCCACCCGCTCGGCCTCCGGCGCGATCTTCATCAGGCCGGCGAGGACACAGGGGATCGACGGCGAGTACCGGGCGACCACGCTCAGCACGTCGCGGTTCGCGATGTTGAAGCCGATGATCTTCGGCCCGTTGTGCCGCATGAACACGTCGCCGTCCTGCGCCAGCGCGGTCGTCGCCGGGATCAGCCGCTCGATCGTCGCCGTCTTGTCGCTGATCGTCCGGCTCGTCACGTTGAGGTTCCGCAGCGTCTGCAGCAGGTCCGGGGCCGCGGCGTTGTAGATGTCGGACACGTCGGCGAGGCCGTGCAGGTCGTGCACCAGCGTGCCGAGCTGCGGGTTGATCTTCCGCAGCAGCTCGTCCGCCTGCTCGAAGTTCCGCCCGATCTGGTCGCCGCGGCCCTGCAGCGCCGTGGCGAGGGCGTTCAGCGTAGCGTTCAGCTCCGCCGGCTTCACCGCCTGCAGCAGCGGCAGCAGGTCGTTCAGCACCTTGTTGATCTCGACGGCGGCGCGCGAGCGGTCCTGCTGGATCACGGCCCCCTCGGCGAGCCCCACCGGGGCGCCCGGCGCCGGGATGTGCAGCTCCACGTACTTCTCGCCGAACAGCGTCTTCGGCAGCAGCCGCGCCTGCACGTTCCGCGGGATCAGCTTCGCCTTGTCCGGGTCGAGCGCCAGGTGCAGCGTCGCGCCCTGCGCCGTGGCGTCGGTGCCGCGCACCTCCCCGACGATCAGTCCGCGCACCTTCACGTCCGAGTGCGACAGCAGTTGCAGCCCGGCGCGCTCGGTCTTCACCGTCACCTCGATCACCGGGGTGAACGCCTTGTTGAAGAACGCCACGGTGAGAGCCAGCAGGAGGGCGATCACCAGGAGCATCGCCACCCCGAGCAACCGGAACCGAATACGCTCTGTCATGGCGCCCTCACCCCGCGATCCGCACGGTCGTGTCCGTGCCCCAGATCGCCATGCCGAGCATCAGGTCCGCCACGTTGATCACGACGATGCTGGTGCGCACGGCGCGGCCCACCGCGATGCCGACACCCGCCGGGCCGCCGCTCGCGTGGTAGCCGTAGTAGCAGTGGATCAGCATCACCAGCACCGAGAATATGATCACTTTGCCGAACGACCACAAGATGTCGTTCGGTGGTAGGAACAGATGGAAATAGTGGTCGTAGGTGCCGGTCGACTGCCCGTAGAGCACGGTCACGATCACCCGCGTCGCGCCGTAGGAGGCGAGCAGGCCCACGATGTACAGCGGGACGACCGCGATCATCCCGGCCAGCATCCGGGTCGTGACCAGGAAAGGCATCGACGGGACGGCCATGACCTCCAGCGCGTCGATCTCGTCGGAGATCCGCATCGCGCCGAGCTGGGCGGTGAATCCGCAGCCGACCGTCGCCGACAGCGCCAGCGCCGACACCAGCGGCGCGATCTCACGGGTGTTGAAGTAGGACGCGATGAACCCGGTGAACGCGGCCGTGCCGATCTGGTTCAGCGACTCGTAGCCCTGCAGCCCGACCTGGCTGCCGGTGAAGAACGTCATGAAGCCGACGATCACCACCGAGCCGCCGATCACGGCGAGGCCGCCGGTGCCGAGGCTCACCTCGGCCAGCAGCCGCAGCACCTCCGTGCGGTACCGGCGCAGCACCCGGAACGTCCACGCGAACGCGCGGGCGTAGAACGACATCTGGTGCCCGAAGTCGTCCAGCCGCTGCAGGGGGGCGTTCACCGCCCGCGTGACGGCCTTTCCCGTCTTTCCCGGGGCCGCCATCACATCCCCTTCGACGGGACGAACTGGAAGTACAGCGCGGAGATCAGGAAGTTCTCCAGGAAGAGCAGCATGAAGGTGATGACGACGGTCTGGTTGACCGCGTCACCGACGCCCTTCGGGCCGCCCTTGGCGTTCAGGCCCTTGTAGGCGGCGACCAGGCCGGCGGTGATGCCGAACACGAACGCCTTGAACTCGGCCTGCAGCAGGTCGGGCAGCTGCGCGATCGCGTTGAAGGACGCCAGGTAGGCGCCGGGGGTGCCGTCCTGCAGCATGACGTTGAAGAAGTAGCCGCCCATCAGGCCGACCACCGAGACCAGCCCGTTCAGGAACAGCGCGACGAAGGCGCAGGCGAGCATCCGCGGCACGACGAGGCGGTGCAGCGGGTTGATGCCCAGCACCTCCATGGCGTCGATCTCCTCGCGGATCTTGCGGGAGCCGATGTCGGCGCACATCGCCGAGCCGGCGGCGCCCGCCACGAGCAGCGAGGTGACCAGCGGGCTGGCCTCCCGGACGATCGCGGCGACCGCGGTCGCACCGGTGAAGGACTGCGCGCCGAACTGCCGGATGAGCCCGCCGACCTGCAGCGACAGGATGCCGCCGAACGGGATGGCGACCAGCATGGTGGGGACGACGGTGACGCTGACGATGAACCAGGCCTGCTGGATGAACTCGCGCCACTGGAACGGCCACTTGAACATCGCGCGGAACGTGTCCAGGCACAGGGCGAAGAACCGGCCGGGTTCCCGGATCGCGACGTTCGCGGCGCCGTCCCCGATCTTCCGGAGCGTCGCGGAAGAGCCGCCGCCCTTCCCCTTCCCTCCCTGGTCCGCGCCGATACCAGGAGTGGACATCAGTACCCTGCACCCGCCCCTTGCTGTCCAGGCGGCGGGTTACCCGGGAAGTGACCGCCGGGGCCGCCGGGCGGCATCCCGCCGGGGGGCATGCCACCGGGCGGGCCGGGCGGGGGGCCGCCGGCGGGCGCCATCGACGCCACGTACCGCGGCCACTCCTCGACCCAGTTGCGGCCCAGGTCGTCGATGAACGAGCCGGGCGGCGGGGTGACGCCGTGCGCGGCGCACCAGGCGCCGGGGGCGTGCTGCCCGGGGCGGATCCTGCCGTCGCTGGTCATCAGCTGCGGCGGGATCGGCGGCAGATGGCCGGGGTCGTGGCCCTGCTTGGCCTCGGCCTCCAGCTCGGAGACGTCCTTCTCCTCCGACATGCCGATGGGGCCGATCTTGCGCGCGTTGAGGAACTGCCGGACGACCGGCTCCTCGCTGGACAGCAGCATCTCGCGCGGGCCGAACATCACCAGCTCGCGGCGGAACAGCAGGCCGATGTTGTCCGGAACGGTCCGGGCGGTGTTGATGTCGTGGGTGACGATCAGGAACGTCGCGCCGATCTCGGCGTTCAGGTCGACGATCGTCTGGTTCAGGTAGGACGTGCGGACCGGGTCCAGGCCGGAGTCCGGCTCGTCGACGAGGAGGATCTCGGGGTTGAGGACGAGTGCGCGGGCCAGACCGGCGCGCTTCTTCATCCCGCCGGAGATCTCCCCGGGCAGCTTCTTCTCGGCGCCGAGCAGCCCGACCAGGTCGAGCTTCTCCATCACGATCCGCTTGACCTCGGACTCGGACTTCTTGGTGTGCTCGCGCAGCGGGAAGGCGACGTTGTCGTAGACGTTCATCGACCCGAAGAGGGCGCCGTCCTGGAACAGGACGCCGAACAGCTTGCGGGTGTCGTAGAGCTGCGACTCCGGAAGGTAGGGCAGGTCACGGTCGCCGACCCAGATGTGGCCGCGGTCCGGCTTGAGCAGGCCGACCAGCGATTTCAGGAAGACCGACTTGCCGGTGCCGGAGGGGCCCAGGAGAACGGAGATCTCTCCCGCGGGCAGTGTCAGCGATACGTCCTGCCAGATGGTCTGACGGCCGAAGGACTTGGTCAGGCCCTCGACTCTGATCTCGACGCCCACTCGTCACCTTTCGTCCAGGCCGGGGGAATCCCGAACCAATGAGCGAGTAGCACTCAGGCTCTTTCTCTCGTCACACCGCGTGTCCGCCCTCTTACTACCGTCCGGTAGCCGTGACGGGTGCCACTACCGTAGCGGCCTCCCGTCCAAATGGAAGGGGTTCCGCCCCAGATCAGCGGCTAAATGCGACGTCGTAAGGCAATCGTTACTTACGGCGCCTATGAGACTAGTGGTCCAAGAACCAGAGCCTCAAACGGGGCATGCTGTTCGCCGGTGACCGGACGGCTCCGTCGCGACCACCGGGACAAGGCGGCCTCGTGTGGCCACAGCGTCAGGACGGGACGCTACGCCGGGCTCCGAGAACCGCACAACCCGCACGGGCACACGCTTTTCCACAGGCGTTTATCACTCCTGCACAGGAAACCGGCGGCGGGCGACCCGCCCATTCGCCTCCCGCGACAGCGCCCTGTCGGACGGCCCGCGACCACGGTCGATGAGCCCGGGAACGATCCGCCGCGAACCCCGGGAACGCGAAGAGGCGGCCGCCCCACCGAACGGTGGGACGACCGCCTCCCGAGAAGCGGTGGAGCCGCGCGGGCTCCCCGGCTCCGAAGCGACCTACTTGACGGTGACCGTCGCGCCGGCCTTCTCCAGGGCCTCCTTGGCCTTGTCCGCCGCCTCCTTGTTGACCTTCTCCAGCAGCGGCTTCGGCGCGCCGTCGACCAGGTCCTTGGCCTCCTTGAGGCCGAGGCTCGTCAGGGCGCGAACCTCCTTGATGACCTGGATCTTCTTGTCGCCGGCGCCCTCCAGGACGACGTCGAACTCGTCCTGGGCCGGGGCCTCCTCGGCGGCCGGGGCGCCCGCGGCGCCCGGCGCGGCCACGGCCGCGACCGGCGCGGCGGCCTTGACGTCGAAGACGTCCTCGAACTGCTTCACGAAGTCGGACAGCTCAAGAAGGGTCATCTCCTTGAACGCGTCGAGCAGCTCGTCGGTGCTGAGCTTCGCCATGATCTTTCCTCCGCTATGGCTTGAAAACTGGGGATTACGGAACCGCGGGTGCCTACTCGGCGGACGCCTCGGCGGTCTCGGCGGCCGGCGCCTCGGCGCTCTCGCCATCGGCCTCGCGCTTGGCGCGCAGCGCCTCGGCGAGCTGAGCGGCCTGCGTCGGCAGGGCGTTGAAGAGCGCGGCCGCGTTGGACAGCGAGCCCTTCATCGCACCGGCGAGCTTCGCGAGGAGCACATCGCGCGACTCGAGGTCGGCGAGCCTGGTGACCTCCGCCGCGCTCATCGCCCGGCCGTCGATGAACCCGCCCTTGATCACCAGAGGCGGGTTGTTCTTGGCGAAGTCACGCAGGCCCTTGGCGGCCTCGACCACGTCGCCCCGGACGAACGCGATGGCCGACGGACCTTCGAGCAGATCACGGAACTGCTCGTCGACACCGGCCTCGTTCGCGGCGCGCTTGGTCAGCGTGTTCTTCACAACGCGAAACCGTGCGGTTTCGCCGAGGTTGCCGCGCAGTTCCCTGACCTGCGCGACGGTCAGCCCGCGGTACTCGGTCAGCACGGCGCCGTTGGAGCTCTGGAACTCGTCCTTGAGCTCGGCGATCGCCGCGTCCTTATCGGCCCTGGCCATCCGGCCTCCTTCCGATCACCTGGGTGAATACGACCCTCGCCCGTCCCTGGACGGGTCCCGATCGACCAAAAAACGCCCCGGCGCAGGCGCACGGGGCGTCCAGGCAAGGCACGGAGGCCATGCGGAAGCTCTCGTCTCACCTGCGCAGGCCGCCCGAGTGAATCGGGTCCTTCGGTCACCTCGACGTGAGGTGACGACCGGCGGTCTTCGGCAGAGAACAGAGTACGTGCATGCCGCTCGACTTAACAAATCGGCGGGAACGCGCGAGGGGACCGCGCCGCCTTTGGCGGCACGGTCCCCTCGTCGGGTCCGAACCCGTCAGCTCCCGCCGCCGAGCGCGTTCAGCATCTCGCTGAAGTCGGTGACCTGGCTCTCCGGCGGCGCCGTGATCTGCACCGGCTTACCGAAGTCGCGATACTTGATGGTCATGTTCATGGCCCCGTCGGCCGTCTGCTGCGACTTCATCGCCATCTTGCGGGGCAGCTGCCGATCGTCCACCCACAGGTCGAAGTGCATGTTCCCCATGCCCGACAGAGCCGCGCCCTTGCGGTACATCTCCTGCGACTCCGGCGGCAGCTTCGCGACCGCGTCCTCCACCCGGTACGTACCGGTGTAGTGCGTCGTCTCCACCCCGTCCACGTTCTCCTTGCCGACCTCGCGCACGTCCTTGGACGCCGTCAGCAGCTTGGTGTTCTGGACGGGATCCATCTGCTGCGACTGCTGGAGCAGCTTGTCGAAGCTGATGCCGGTCTTCTTGCCGATCTCGTCGACCGACATCTTGATCCAGGGCTTCCCCGACGTTCCACCGCCCGCGACCGACGGAAGCTTGATGTAGATGTGGCCGCCGAGCAGGATCTGTTCCCCGCCGCCCATCTCGCGGCCGGCGACCGACATCTGTCCGAAGTGCATCCTGTAGGCGAGATCCGGCTTCATCCGGTACTGCATCTCGCCGTCCATCGTGACGTCGCCGTCCTTCGACCCCGTCATCCGCATCGAGAGATCGGCCTTGAACGAGTCGATCTGGCCGGTGTTCTCCGCGGTCTTGCCCAGCACCTGCGCCGCCGACAGCTTCAGGTTCTTGCCGGCCTCGTCCACCTTGTCGCCGGCCTCCCCGAGGCAGCCGGTCAACGAGAGGGCGAGGCCGGTGGCCAACGCGACGCCCGTGGCGAAACGACGGATCATCGTGGCGGGTCTCCTTGCTCTGCTTGCCCCGGCCCACTTCGGATGCGTCCGGGCATTTTGGGCGAATGCTAGTCAGACGCCCAGGAGACCATCGAGGTTCGCGGTTGCCCTCTTGCGGCTGATGTGCCGGGCTCAGTTCCCGCCGAGGAACGAACCGAGCGACAGCTTCCCGACCTGATCGGACGGCGGCGGGTTCACGGTGAACGACTCGCCGTAGTCGCTGTAGAGGACCGTCACCGAGCCGGCCTCACCCTGCGAACCGGTCGCCTTCGACACGAGCTTGCGCGGCAGGTTCTCCCCGTCCGTCCACAGATCGAAGTTGATCTTTCCGTTGCCCTGGTCCTTCGGCAGCCACTTGCTCACCTTCTCGCGGGCCTGCGCGTCGAGGCGGTTCAGCGCGTCCTGGACGGTCACCGTCCCGGTGTAGTGCGTCGTCTTCACACCGTCGATCGTCTCGGTGCCGACCCGGCGGGCGTCCTTGGAACCGGTGAACATCTTCGTCTGCTCGGCCGGAGCGACCTTCTGTACCTGGTCGACCAGGCTCTTGACGTCGAGCCCGGTGCGCTGCGACGCCTCGTTCACATCGATCTTCACCCACGGCTTGCCGCCGCTGACGAACTGCGCGAGCTGCGGGACCTTCGCATACAGCACGTTGTCGGTGAACACCGCCTGGCCCTTGATGCCCGGGACACTCTGCCCGCCCCGGCTGACCTCGTCCAGCTTCGCGCTGAACTTCAGCGTCGGGCGCACCTGGAACTGCCCGTCGGCG
The DNA here is from genome assembly GCF_052245875.1 of Actinomadura sp. 3N407. Classification (NCBI taxonomy): domain Bacteria; kingdom Bacillati; phylum Actinomycetota; class Actinomycetes; order Streptosporangiales; family Thermomonosporaceae; genus Actinomadura; species Actinomadura sp. 3N407. The sequence goes on along the minus strand of NZ_JBQQBP010000005.1, from coordinate 300,620 downwards.
TGGATCTTGCCGCTGCCGGCCTCGTCGGTGCCCGTCACCGTCAGGTCGGCCTTGAACGTGTCGGCCTGACCGGTCTTCTGAGATGTCTTCAGCAGCGCCTGAGCGGCGCTCAGCTGCATGTTCTCCGTGCTTTCCGTGCCGCTTCCGCCACATCCGGACAGAAGGAGCGCGGTGCTCACGGCGGTGCCGCCGGCCGCCACCACGAGTCGTCGGTTCATGAGGGTTGAGCCTCCCTAATCGCCCTGCTGGTGCTTCCCAGTGTCTCGGGACGCTAACGGCGCTACATCCCCCGGTGGTACGAACAGCCCCCCAGACGGTACGACCATCGGCGTAGCCGGGAACCACCTACATCAGCCATCGCCGCAACCACGCAACGACCAAAACCGTCGCGATCGCGTCCAAAGGCAGGTTTCGAGCCTGCGAGAAACCTGATCGCGCAGCGAGCCGCAAGGCGAGTTCGAAGCGATGCAGCGATCGCACCGCAGTTCCCGTCGAAGGAGGGCCCCCAGGGCCCGACGCCAAGGGAACTGCTCAACGATAGGAGGTGAAGGCCATTGTGCCGCTTAGGGTGGCGCCCGAAGTCTGCGCGTTCAAGCCGATCGACGTCGGGCGGGCCTTGCTGTCCGCCCACAGGTCGAGACCGCAGCCGGTGCCGTCCGGTACCCACTTGCGGATCACGGCGGCGGCGTCCTGCGGCAGCAGCGACAACACGCTGCCCATCAGTGCCTGCGCGGCGAAATGCGTCCTGCCGTTCTCGTCCGGCTCACTCGCGGTCGTGCCGGGCAGCGTCCCGATCATGAAGGTGAACTGCCGGGGGTCGGACTGGGACTGCAGCGCGTCCAGCTGCGCCGAGGTGAGCGTGGACCGGGTCCACTTCTCACCGTCGAAGCCCTTGAGCGTCCGGCCGCTCACGATCACCTTCTGCGTGACCTTGGTGACCTCGCCGCCCTGCACGGTCTGCGTGACGCCGGTCGCGTTCATCGCGAACTTCGGCCATAGCGTGAACGACGCGGTCTCGGTGGCGTGCTGATAGTCACCGTTCGACCCGACCGACACCTTCATGTTCGTCTTGCGGGTGAAGGCGTGCAGGCTGGGACCGGGCTGGGGCGGCGCCGTGGGGAGACCGCTCACGCCGCCTCTCGCGGGCGAGCCCGGGGCGCCCGAGCCGCTGCCCGCCCCCGCGCCGGAACCCGCACCCGGCGCCGCGGTGGTGCCCGGGGACACGAGGCCGGTCGCCGTGCCGTTCGGGTTGGCCGGATCCTGCTGAGCCATCGCAGCGGACGCCGGTACCGAGCCGCCGTCCTCGGCGGACCCGCCGCCGACCTTGACCACCATCATGATCGCCGTGGGCACGACGGCGACGGCGGTGACTACGGAGATGGCGATGGCCCGGTCGGTTCGACGCTTCACGGGACGATTCAACACCAGATTTCCCACCGGTAACAAACAATTCGATCACCGATTTGTCCGGTTGCGGACGGCGATCTATGTATCCATCGCGTTCGGTGCTATGGGCCGCGGAAACGGCGGCAGGGCGCCCCCGGTTCAGCGGGGACGCCCTGCTCGGTGACGGTCTGGCGCTCGATCAGGCCTCTTCGAGCTCCGCGGTCAGGTTGCGGACCGCGTTCGGGTCCACCGGAATGCTCGGGCCCATCGACGTCGTCAGCGACGCCTTCTTGACGTACCGGCCCTTCGCGGCGGACGGCTTCAGCCGCTGGATCTCCTCGACGGCCGCGGCGTAGTTCTCCACCAGCATGCGCGGGTCGAAGGACGCCTTGCCGATGATGAAGTGCAGGTTCGCGTGCCGGTCGACACGGAACTCGATCTTGCCGCCCTTGATGTCGGTCACGGCCTTGGCCACGTCCATCGTGACGGTGCCGGTCTTCGGGTTCGGCATCAGGCCGCGCGGGCCGAGCACCCGGCCCAGCCGCCCGACCTTGCCCATCTGGTCCGGCGTCGCCACGACCGCGTCGAAGTCCAGGAAACCGCCCTGGATCCGCTCGATCATGTCGTCGGAGCCGACCAGGTCGGCGCCCGCCGCCTCGGCCTCCTGCGCCTTGGCGCCGACGGCGAAGACCAGCACGCGGGCGGTCTTGCCCGTGCCGTGCGGCAGGTTGACGGTGCCGCGCACCATCTGGTCGGCCTTGCGGGGGTCGACGCCCAGCCGCAGGGCGACCTCCACGGTCGGGTCGAACTTGACGACCGTGGTCTCCTTGACGAGCTGCACGGCCTCGACCGGGCTGTACAGCCGCTCCCGGTCGATCTTCTCCGCCGCGGAGCGATAGCTCTTGCTGCGCTTCATTCTCGTTCCTCCAATGGAACTCGTGGTACGGGCCAGCGCCGGCCCTTCCACCGGGTGGGACTTACTTGACCTCGATGCCCATCGACCGTGCGGTGCCGGCGACGATCTTCGCGGCGGCCTCCGCGTCCTTGGCGTTGAGGTCGGGCATCTTGGTCGTGGCGATCTCGCGGACCTGCTCGGCGGTGATCGAGCCGACCTTGGTCTTGTGCGGCTCGCCGCTGCCCTTCTCGACACCCGCGGCCTTCAGGATGAGCTGCGCGGCCGGCGGCGTCTTGGTGATGAAGCTGAACGACCGGTCCTCGTAGATGGTGATCTCTACGGGGATGACGTTGCCGCGCTGGGACTCCGTGGCGGCGTTGTACTGCTTGCAGAAGTCCATGATGTTGACGCCGTGCGGACCGAGCGCGGTACCGACGGGCGGCGCGGGCGTCGCGGCCCCGGCCTGGAGCTGGACCTTCACCAAGGCCGCGACCTTCTTCTTCTTGGGAGGCATGCCTCTCCCTCGTTGTTCCGTTTCACCGTGGTCCCGACTCCCGCTGCGCGGGCAACACGGCGAGCGGAACATAACCGCCGTGTTGGGACCTTGACTTACCCGCCGCTCCCCGCGAACGCGGGAAGCGACGAGGCCACTCCTCGACGAACGGGATGATCTGTACCCGTGCTGGGAGCGATGCCGGAATTGCGGCTCCGGCCTGGAGTTGCACCGGGCCATCCCCGCCTGCGCGGGAACGGCCCGTCCAGAATACGGCCTGACCGAGGTGGGTCGGTCAGATCTTGGAGACCTGGTTGAACGACAACTCCACCGGCGTCTCCCTGCCGAAGATCGAGACCAGGACCTTGAGCTTCTGCTGCTCGGCGTTGATCTCGTTGACGGTGGCGGGGAGGGTGGCGAACGGGCCGTCCATGACGGTGACCGACTCGCCGACCTCGTAGTCGACGGTCGCGGGCGCCTTGGCCTGCTCCTTGGCCTTGACCGCGCCCTCTTCGGGCTCGGGGGCCAGCAGGTTGGCGACCTCGTCCAGGCTCAGCGGGGACGGCTTGTTCAGCAGGCCGACGAACCCGGTCACGCCCGGCGTGTTGCGGACCGCGGCCCACGACTCGTCGGTCAGTTCCATCCGGACAAGGATGTAGCCCGGCAGGACCTTCTCGTTGACCTTCTGCCGCTTGCCTTGCTTGATCTCGGTCACCTCGTGCTGCGGGACCTCGATCTGGAAGATGTAGTCCTCCATGTTGAGGGTCTGGGTCCGGGTCTCGATGTTGGTCTTGACCCGGTTCTCGTACCCCGCGTAGGAGTGCACGACGTACCAGTCGCCCGGCTGGAGCCGGAGCTGCATCTTGAACTCGGCGTACGGGTCGACCGGCGGCTCGGCGGGGGCCTCTTCGGCCTCCTCGTCCTCCTCGGCCGCCTCGACGACTTCTTCGACCTGCTCCCCGGCGACGGCTTCGGCGAGATCGCCGGCGTCCGCGGCGGCGTCCGGCTCGGGGCCCTCGCCCTCGAGCTTGGTGTCCGCAGGCTCGCCTTCACCGGCGGCGACGGCCGCCTCGGCCGTCTCGTCGGCGGGCTCGGCCGCCTGGTCTGCCGCAGCAGCCGCAGCGGACTGGGCCTCTTCAACGGCCTCGTCGTAGGGCTGTGAGGGCTCGGACACGGTGACTCTTTCTGTCGGTCTGCGGTGATGGACTTGCGATGGTGCGACGGTGGCCCGTCCGGGCGCCGGGATACGCGGTCTCAGCCGAAGACGGCGTAGACGCCCTGCTGCAGCCCGTAGTCGACGCCCGACACGATGCCGACCATGATCAGCACAAAGATCAGGGCGGCGATCGTGTAGGTGATGAGCTCCCGCCGCGTGGGCCAGATGACCTTGCGGAGCTCGGCGATGATCTGGCGCACGAACAGCGCCGGAGACGTCCGCCTCGGGGACTTCTCCTTCTTGCGCTTGCCTTCGCCCTTGGCCTCTGGCTCGTCGCGCTCGTCGGTCTCAGTCGCCATTTGCCGCCGTTCACCTCATAGGTCGTGATCCAACCACCATGTGGTTGCCGCACGGTCCCGTGCCGCAGAGTGCCACAGCACCGCCGTGACGCGGCCGGCACGGGTGCGCGCACCGCACCTCGCAGGGCAGGAGGGACTCGAACCCCCAACCGCCGGTTTTGGAGACCGGTGCTCTACCAATTGAGCCACTGCCCTTCATTCCCCAAGTTGCGGAGAACACCCGGCCGCAGGACCAGGATGGCGCCGTGTCTCAGCTTACGGCCTCTTGACGCCGTCCGCGTGCGGACAGGCTCGTAATACCGGCGACACGCCACTAGGACGGTGAGTCTACGTGGCCGAGGCCCCCGCGTCGAACCGGATGACCGGAGATCCGCGCGCGGCGCCGCGCCATCCGGTCGGCGAGCTGCGCTCGGTGCCCGGATATATGGCCCGGGTCATGGCGCGGGGTCTGTAACGATAGGGACATGAGCAACGACCGTCCTCGCATCTCCAAGCGCATCGCCGCGATTTCCGAATCCGCCACGCTGGCCGTCGACGCCAAGGCCAAGGCGCTGAAGGCGGCGGGCCGCCCGGTCATCGGGTTCGGCGCGGGCGAGCCCGACTTCCCCACCCCCGGCTACATCGTCGAGGCCGCGGTGACCGCATGCAGGGTCCCGCGATTCCACAAGTACACGCCCGCGGGCGGGCTGCCCGAGCTGCGCGCCGCCATCGCCGAGAAGACCGAGCGCGACTCCGGGTACCGGGTCGAGGCGTCCCAGGTCCTCGTCACCAACGGCGGCAAGCAGGCGGTGTACGAGGCGTTCGCCGCGCTGCTCGACCCGGGCGACGAGGTGATCGTGCCGACGCCGTACTGGACCACCTACCCCGAGTCGATCAAGCTGGCGGGCGGGGTGCCGGTGGACGTGGTCGCCGACGAGACCACCGGCTACAAGGTGAGCGTCGAGCGGCTGGAGGCGGCGCGCACCGCCCGGACGAAGGTGCTGCTGTTCGTGTCGCCGTCCAACCCGACCGGCGCCGTGTACTCCCGGAGCGAGATCGAGGCGATCGGCCGCTGGGCGGACGAGCACGGCCTGTGGGTCGTCACGGACGAGATCTACGAGCACCTCGTGTACGGGGACGCCGAGTTCCACTCGATGCCGGTGGTGGTGCCGGAACTGGCCGACCGGACGCTCGTACTGAACGGCGTCGCGAAGACGTACGCGATGACGGGCTGGCGGGTGGGCTGGATGGTCGGCCCGGCGGACGTGGTGAAGGCCGCCGCCAACCTGCAGTCGCACGCGACGTCCAACGTGGCGAACGTGTCGCAGGCGGCGGCGCTCGCCGCCGTGACGGGTGACCTGTCGGCGGTCGCGGAGATGCGCAAGTCGTTCGACCGGCGCCGCAAGACGATCGTGAGGATGCTGAACGAGATCCCGGGTGTGGTGTGCCCCGAGCCGGAGGGCGCGTTCTACGCCTACCCGTCGGTGAAGGCGCTGCTGGGCAAGGAGATCCGCGGGAAGCGTCCGGAGACGTCGGTGGAGCTGGCGTCGCTGATCCTGGAGGAGGCGGAGGTCGCGCTGGTGCCGGGTGAGGCGTTCGGCACCCCCGGCTACTTCCGTCTCTCGTACGCGCTGGGTGACGACGACCTCGTCGAGGGCGTCTCGCGTGTCGCGAAGCTGCTCTCCGAGGCGGGCTGATCCGCCCGCTGTCACAGAGCCGGCCCCGGGCGCGTGGTGCGTGCCGGGGCCGGCTCTGTGGGGAACGGGCTGCCGCCTCCGCTGTCCCGTTCCTCCGGGGTTCCGGCCGGGGTGTCCCGCCGCGGCCCCTCTCCGCCGCGGGACGTCCTGCCGGAACGGAGTCGATGCCTCCGGGAGTGCGGCGCCCTCCCGGAGGGCGTTTCACGGGCGCACGCCCTCGGCGATGCGCATGAGCTGCTTCTCGACCGATCCGCCGCCCGACACGGTCACCCCGACGCCGGGCCTGGCCAGCCACGAGATCTGCCGTCCGGAGCCGGGACGGTCGCCGGTGAGCGCGGGAAGCCCGCGCACGGTCGTGCGGCCGGGAATGCCGGGGGTCTTCATCAGATCCCGCGGGTCGGCGAGCCCGCTCGCCTTCACCACGGCGATCTCCAGCCAGCCGGCGCTCCCGCGCCACTCGCACGTCGTCGTCTCGCGCTTGGGGCCGTCCGACACGGCGCACGGACCGGTGGCCGTGAGGCCGCCCGGGACGTAGGCGATCCAGCGCGGCAGGTCGTCCACGGCCCCGCCTATGCCCGGCTTCTCCGGGTTCACCGGCGACCCGCCCGCCGACGGGTGGGCCTCCGGTGCCCGCGAGGTTCCCGCCCCGGGCTTCTCCTTGGCAGACGGGGACTCGGAGAGGCCCGGGGCAGGAGGTCGTTCCGGCTGCCGGTGCTCCGAGACGCCGCCGGTGGGGCGGCTGGTCTCGGAGTTGCCGGCCGGTGTGGCCCGGAACGACTGATAGGTGGGCACCAGGGCGAGCGCGGCGACCGAGGCCGCCGCGACTCCGGCGGCCGCGTGCATCCGGGCCTTCCTGCGCCGGTGGCGGCGTTTGACGTCCACGACGAGCGACGGCGACGCGGTAGCCTCGGCCACCTGCTCGGCCATGGCCCTCCGCAGTTCACTCTCCAGATCCATCGCTCATCTCCCCAGTGGCGCCAGGTTCTTGTCGAGGCGCTCCCGGAGCCTGGCGAGCCCCCGGGATGCCTGGCTCTTGACCGTTCCGACCGAACAGCCGAGCGCCTGAGCCGTCTCCGCCTCCGACAGGTCCTCCCAGAAGCGCAGGACCAGTACCGCCCGCTGCCGCGGGCCGAGCTTGCGCAGCTCTTCCATGAGCGTCCCCCTCAGCTCGACGGCGTGGTTCGGCGAGGCGGCCGGTGTCTCCGGGAGCCGCGCCATATGGATCTCCCGCAGCACCTTCCACCGCCGGGACCGGCTGATCACGAGATTGACCAGGATGCGGCGGACGTAAGGCTCGGGATCGCTGTCGGTCTCAAGTCGTCCCCAGTGCCGGTAGGCCTTCTCCAGCGCGGTCTGCAGGATGTCCTCGGCGTCCTGCCGGGCCCCGCACATCAGTGCCGCGGTGCGCAGCAGGGCATCGCCGCGTGCCGCCACGAACTCCACGAACGACTCGTCGTCTCGACGCCCCACTGTGCTCCATCCCGGGCTAGAGCAAATCCGGCTCGTCTTCTCTTGGGGTGGGCGGCTCCGCGCCGAGCCGCCCACCCGTGTTTCTTTGTCGGGACCGCTTACCGAGCCGGGCCTATTGGGCCTGGCGCAGCGCCGCGGTCACGTCCTTCAGGCCGCCCGACAGGACCGGGCTGCCGTTGACGAACAGCGAGTAGCCGTTCGGGTCGAACACCATCACCCCGTTGCCGCCGGGGCCCATCCAGCCGGCCGCGCCGTACACGTTGATCGGTGTGCCGCCCTTGGGCAGGTTCAGCGCCTGCCGGAGCTGATTCTGGGTCATGCCGGCGGGCGTCTTCAGGGTTTCGACGGTGATCCACTGGCCGGCCTTGCCGGTCCACTTCTGCGTGACGGCGCAGATGTTCTCGTCGCGCAGGTCACCGGAGCTGGGGACCGTCGAGACGTGGCGCAGGCCCTTCGTCAGCATGACGGCCTTCTCGACCGGCCCGCCGACCTTCACCGCGGGCGCCAGCTTGCTGCAGTCGAGCCTGGGGACGGCGGGCAGACCGGGCTTGCCGGGCACGCGCGCGGACGGCTTGGTCGCCGGGGCGTCCTTCGGCAGGTCCTCGGTGGACGGCGCGCAGGTGGGCAGGTCCGCCGGGAGCTTCGTCTTGGCGTCCGGGAGCTTGGCGTCCGGAACCTTGACGCCGGGGACCTCGGTGTTGGGCAGGTCGGTCTTCGGGACGTCCACCTTCGGCACGTCCTTGGTGACGGGGTTCTGCTCCAGCTGCTTCTCGACCTGCTTCTTCGCGCCGGTCTCCGGGACCCCGGCCTTCGGCACGCCGGGCTTGGCCGGCAGGCAGGTCGGGGCGGTGCTGGGCACGGCGTCCTGGATCTTGCGCTCCACCGCGGGTGCCTTGGCGCCGTTGGACTGGAGGCCCGCCTCCTGGTGAGAGCCGGTCATAGCCCACGTCGCGCCGCCGCCCACGGCGACGGTGCCGATCGTGGACGCCGCGATCAAGGCGGCCTTCAGCGTGATCATTGTGAATCCCTTCTGCCCGTCATCTCTCTTGCGGGGGGTGTCTGGTTTCTCTCTGGCGCCCCTCGTATACGCACGGTGCCGGGATGGGGTTGCACGCGATTCCAAAGTTTTTTCGGATGCCCATGGGCGGGGATGGCCGCGGCGAGTCATGGGAGGTAGTCCGGTGTGGTGATCCTGGCCCGCCGGGGGTTCGGCGACGACGATGATCCGGCAACATTGGCGTATGGAGGCCCGTACCGTGTCAGCTCGTCCGGCCCAGGACCGTTCCATGCCGGACCATCGGGAGCACGCGGGCGTCGCCCGCGGCTCCGCCCGTCCGGACGTGGCCCTGCTCCCCAAGGCCCATCTGCATCTGCACTTCACCGGGTCGATGCGGCATTCGACGCTCGTCGAGCTCGCCGGCCGGCACGGCGTGCATCTGCCGGACGCCCTCGTCGAGGACTGGCCGCCCCGGCTGCAGGCGACCGACGAACGGGGATGGTTCCGGTTCCAGCGGCTCTACGACATCGCCCGTTCGGTGCTGCAGACACCGGACGACCTGCGCCGCCTGCTGCGGGAGACCGCCGAGGACGAGGCGGCCGAGGGGTCGGGGTGGCTGGAGATCCAGGTCGATCCGAGCGGGTACGCGTCGAGGTTCGGCGGCCTGACCCCGACGGTCGAGCTGATCCTGGACGCGGCGCGCGAGGCGGCGCGGGCCACCGGCGTCGGCGTCGGCCTGGTGATCGCGGCGAACCGGACGCGGCACCCGCTGGACGCCAAGACCCTCGCGCGGCTCGCCGTCCGGTACGCGGGCAAGGGCGTCGTCGGGTTCGGGCTGTCCAACGACGAGCGGCGGGGCCGCGCCTACGACTTCGAGGGCGCGTTCCGGATCGCCGACCGAGGCGGGCTGCTGTCGACCCCGCACGGCGGTGAGCTGCTCGGCCCGGCGAGCGTCCGGGAGTGCCTGGACACGCTGAACGCCGACCGGATCGGGCACGGGGTGCGCGCCGTGGAGGACCCGCGGCTTCTGTCGCAGATCATCGACCGGGGCGTGACGCTGGAGGTCTGCCCGGCGTCGAACGTGGGCCTCGGGGTGGCGGCGACGGCGTCGGACGTCCCGGTGCGGCGGCTGTTCGAGGCGGGCGCGTCCATCGCACTGGGCGCGGACGACCCACTGCTGTTCGGTTCGCGGCTGGCCGTCCAGTACGACCTCGTCCGGGACGACCACGGTTTCTCCGACGCGGAGCTGGCGGAGCTGGCGCGGCAGTCGATCCGGGCTTCGGCGGCACCGGACGATGTGCGGGGCAGGCTCCTGGCGGGCGTCGACGCCTGGTTGTCGGGCTGAGTCCGCGTCACCGGCCGTGGCCAGCCGGGCCGTCGAGGCCGCCGGGGCCGGGGGGCCGCCACATTCCGCGGCGTTCCAGGTGGGCCACCAGGAGTTCACCGGCCCGCACGATGTGGTCGCGCATCTCCGCGCCCGCCGTCCGCGCGTCGCCGTCGCGCAGCGCGGCCAGGATGCGTTCGTGGTCCCGGACCGCGAGGCGAGGCCAGTCGGCGAGCCTCCCGTACAGCCCGCGCGGGACGTACCGCGCGGCCGTCCCGAGCGACCAGGCCAGCTTCGCCGAGTCGGCGGCCAGGTTGATCTCCCGGTGGAAGTGGTGGTTGTGCTCCTCCATCAGGTCGGGCCTCCGGGCCGCGTCGGCACGTTCCAGAGCGTGCTGGAGCCCGTCCAGTTCACGGAGGATGTCGGGGCCGATCCGCGGGGTGGCCCGGGCGGCCAGCTCGGCGGCGATGCCCGCCTGCACCCAGAACAGGTCCTGGACGTCGCGTTTCGACAGCGGCGCGACGACGAAGCCGCGCCTGGGTTCCAGGACGACGAACCCCTCGCTGCGCAGCGACTTCAGCGCCTCCCGGACGGGGGTGACGCTGATGCCGAAGTCCATGGCCAGCCGTTCGAGCCGCAGATAGTCGCCGGGACGGACCCGGCCGTCCATGATCAGCTCGCGGATGCGGGCGGCGGCCTCGTCGCTCAACTGGAGGCGCATGCCGAGCCCGTGCCGGGGAGCGGGTGGGGGTGGAGGTGGGGGCGCTGGTGCGGGTAGGGCCACGGTCGTACTCCCGTCCGGGCCCTTCCGCGGCCGAGCCCCGCGGTCGTCAAGGGCCTTAACCTCATGGTTCCCGCCCGGCGGCCGTTTCAGCCGTTCAAGCGGTGATGCCCTCCGCGAGCAGCAGGACGCCGAAGACCGCGAATCCGGCGGCGGCGCCGTACTTGATGACCCGCTCGGGGAGCTTCCTCCCGAGGATCTGGCCGACCACGATGGCGAGCGCGTCGGCGGCGACCATGCCGACCGTCGAACCGGCCCACACCCCCGTCAGCGCCGGCAGGCCGCCCTGATCGGCGGCGAGGGTGACGGTGGCGAGCATCGTCTTGTCGCCCAGTTCGGCCAGGAAGAACGCCCCGCCGACGGCGAGGATCGCCGAGCCCGTGGCGCGCCGCGCCCGGTCGCGTTCGTCGTCGTCGAGTTCGTCGCCGCGCAGCGTCCACAGCGCGAAACCGAGGAACGCCACGCCTGCGAGGATCGAGATCGGTCCGGTCGGGAGCGCCGCGCCGAGCGCCGCGCCGAGGGCGACGCTGGCCAGGTGGACGATCGCGGTCGCGGCGGTGATGCCGATCAGCACGTGCAGCGCCCGGAATCGGGTGGCGAAGGTCATGGCCATGAGCTGGCTCTTATCGCCCAGTTCGGCGACGAAGATCACGACAAGGCTGATGAGGAAGGCGGACACCGGTTCCCTCTCGCTCGGATGCCGGGCGAAGGGCGGGGGCTCTGTGGCGCGCGACCTCGGCCCGGCATGATGACTGTTTTTCATCCGGCCGGTCGCCGCCGCCTTCTCGGGCGCGGAAACCGAGGATGAAAAATGGTCAGTAGCCGGGCCGAAGGTCTCGTCCGCCTCATCGGGTGAGGCCCGCGTGACCGGGCACCGTCGGCGGTGCCAGCATGTCGATCACGCGATTGGGACTACTCCCCCTCGACGCCATCGACACTATCAAGCCCGCCGAAGGGGACATGTTCACCGGGGGCCGGGTTCAGAGGGGCGGGTTCAGAGGGTCACTCCGACGAGGACCGGCTCGTTGACCAGCTCGACGCCGAACGCGTCGCGGACGCCGCCGCGGACCTCACGGGCCAGCGCCAGCAGGTCGGCGGTGCGGGCACCGCCCGGGTTCGTGAGCGCCAGGGTGTGCTTGGTGGAGATCCGCGCGGGCCCGACGGCGTGGCCCTTGGTGAAGCCGGCACGGTCGATCAGCCAGGCGGCGGACGTCTTGACCCGGTCGCCGATCTCCGGGTAGCGCGGGAACGTCGCGTCCGGGCCGAGCCGGTCGGCGACGCGGTTCTCCAGCTCGGTGAGCTGCCCGGGCTCAAGGATCGGGTTGGTGAAGAACGACCCGGCGCTGCGGGTGTCGGGGTCGGCGGCGTCCAGGACCATGCCCTTGCCGCGCCGCAGTTCGAGGACGGCGTCGCGCGCCTCTTTCAGCGTCACCCGGTCCCCCGGCTGGACGCCGAGCTTCTTCGCCAGCTCCGCGTAGGCGACCGGCTGCGACTCCTCGGCCTCGTGCAGCGCGTACGTCACGTCCAGGACGACGTACCGGTCATTGCCTTTGAACGCGCTGTGCCGGTAGGTGAACCGGCAGGCGTCGCGGTCGAGCGCGACGACGGCGCGGGCCTCCCGGTCGTAGGCGCGGACCTCGACGATCGTCTCGCTGACGTCCTGGCCGTAGGCGCCGACGTTCTGGATCGGGGTCGCGCCGACGCGCCCTGGAATGCCGGACAGGCACTCCACCCCGGCGAGGCCGTCGGCGACGCAGCGGGCGACGAACGGATCCCAGTCCTCACCGGCCTGGACCCGGACGAGGACCTTGTCGCCCTCGACGGCGGTGCGTTCGGTGCCGCGTGTGCCGACGTGCACGACGGTGCCGGGGAACCCGTCGTCGGAGACCACCAGGTTGCTGCCGCCGCCGAGCACGAGAACGGGTTCGCCCTCGTCGTCGGCCCTGCGGATCGCGGTGACCAGTTCCGCCTCCGTCGTCGCCTCGACGAAGCGCCGGGCGGGGCCGCCCAGCCGCAGCGTGGTGTATCCCGCAAGGTTCACCTCTTCAGCGAACACCGCCACGTCGTGTTCCCCTCCCGTACGTGCCCGGCCACTGGTCGCGCGGTGTCCGGCGTCCGTCCGCACCGGCCGGGGCGTCCCGGCCGGTGCGTCGCCTCGGCGCGGTTCAGGCGAGCTTGACGACCGCCTTGGCGCGCGTGAGGACCTTCTGGTCGTTGGACTTGGCGGTGAGCGCCACGACGACCTTGTCGTCGTCGAGCTTCTCCTCCACCTTGCCGCTGATCTCCAGGGTCGCGCCGCCCTCGTCGGGGACGACGACCGGTGAGGAGAACCGTACCCCGTAGTCCACGACGGCACCCGGGTCGCCGGCCCAGTCGGTGACGAACCGGCCGCCCTGCGCCATCGTGTACATGCCGTGCGCGATGACGTCCGGCAGGCCGACGGCCTTCGCGGTGGACTCGCGCCAGTGGATGGGGTTGAAGTCGCCGGACGCGCCCGCGTACATGACGAGGTTCGCGCGGTCGATCGTGTACGTCTGGGCGGGGATCTCGGTGCCGACCTCGACGTCGGCGTAGTTCACCTTCGCGGTCATCAGGCCCCCCGCTCCACGATCGTGTTGTAGGTCTTGCAGATCAGTTCGCCCTCGACGGTCTTGACGTCGGTCTCGATGACCATCTTCTCGTTGTTGCCGATCGACTTTATCTCGGTGACGGTCGAGGTGCAGGTCACGACGTCGCCGGCGCGGATCGGGCGGGTGTACTCGAACCGCTGCTCGCCGTGCACGACCATCGCGTAGTTCAGCCCGAGGTCGGGGTCGGCGAGTGCGGGGTTGCCGAGGGAGACGACGATCGGGAAGGTGGGCGGCGCGATGACGTCGGGGTGCCCGGCCGCTTTCGCCGCCTCCTGGTCGCGGTACAGGGGGTTGCGGTCGCCGATCGCGTCCGCGAACTCGCGGATCTTCACCCGGCTGACCTCGTACGGCTCGGTGGGCGGGAAGCTCCGCCCGATGAAATCACGGTTGAGTGCCATGCAATCCCGTCCCTCCAGGTCGAACAGGGCTTCGGTGCCGGGGTGCCCGCCCGAGCACCCGCTGGTTCCGTCTCGGACGGACGGTAACAGAATGACGTTCAGCCCGCCCTCGCGGGTCTCACTGGCGAGGACGGGCTGATCACGTTGGGGCAAGCGTGCGAAGAAGCAGCCGTTTCACGGGCCTCGGCGGCGCGCTCAACTGCGGGTTTCCCGGTGCGGACGGTGGGTCCTGGCCCCGTGCGAGAGCGCAGCGGGCAGTACTTCTCCGTCCGGGGCTGTGCTTAGCGGGTTTCCCGGTGCGGACGGTGGGTCCGGCAGTTGGGGCAGTACTTCTTGATCTCCAGGCGGTCCGGGTCGTTGCGCCGGTTCTTCCGCGTGATGTAGTTGCGGTGCTTGCACTCCTGGCAGGCCAGCGTGATCTTCGGCCGGACGTCGGTGGCAGCCACGATGGAGTGCCTTTCTGAGCTGGGGACATGGGACTTCGGACCTCGGCCGCCCGGGGAGGGGCGGCCGGCGATTCGACCCAGCCTGCCCACCTCCGGGACGGAGGTGAGAGACATGGGTAGTAGCGAGGGCCGGACTTGAACCGGCGACACAGCGATTATGAGCCGCTTGCTCTGCCTGACTGAGCTACCCCGCCGCGATGGTCGGTGTGGACCGGAATGCAAGGATACCGGATGCTCACCGAGCCCTGGAAACACGAAAACCCGGATCATGATCGGGGAATCGGTTTCGAGGGTTCCGCCGGACCGCCTCCCAGGCTAACGGGTGCGCCGATGACCTGCGAAACGTCCTACTGGAACCGGTGGGACGCTACCACAGCGCCCTGTATGGAGCGAATCAGATGTCCGCCGCCGGACCGCGACCGCGGTGGGCGGCCCCGGAAACGACGAAGGCCGCCCCGATGATCTGCCGGGACGGCCTCTGAGCTGCGGAGCCCCTTTACGGAATCGAACCGTAGACCTTCTCCTTACCATGGAGACGCTCTGCCGACTGAGCTAAAGGGGCCTGCGTCGTTCGCGCAGTGAAACCATACACGGAGTCGGGAGCACTTGCGAACTGGTTAAGACGCCCCGCCGGGGACTCGGCGCGCGTCCGCCCGGTGTGGCGTGACCCACGCCGGGCGGACGTTGTCTTCGCTGGTCAGCGCAGTAGGTTGCGGGCGATGACGAGCTGCTGGATCTGGCTCGTCCCCTCGTAGATGCGGAACAGCCTGACGTCGCGGTAGAAGCGCTCGACGGCGACACCGCGCATGTAGCCCATGCCGCCGAAGACCTGCACTGCGCGGTCGGCGACGCGTCCGACCATTTCGGAGCAGAAGTACTTGGCGCAGGACGGTCCGAGCTTGGTGTCCTCGCCTTCGTCGTAAGCGCGGGCCGCTTCCAGGACCATCGAGCGTCCCGCGTACAGCTCGGCTTGCGAGTCGGCGATGAGCCCTTGGACGAGCTGGTATTCGCCGATGGTGCTGCCTCCCTGGCTGCGCTCCTTCGCGTACGCGACGGTCTCGTCCAGGATTCTCTGCGCGAGGCCCACGCAGACGGCGGCGATGCTGAGCCGGCCGTGGGCGAGGGACGCCATGGCGGTGCGGAAGCCGGTTCCCTCCGTCCCGACCATGTTGGCGGCGGGGACGCGCACGTCGTCGAAGAAGACCTCGGCCGTGTGGGCGCCGCGCTGGCCCATCTTCTGGTCGGACGGGCCGATCTTCAGGCCGCCGGCGCCCTTCTCGACGAGGAACGTGGAGATTCCGCGGGAGCCGGCCCCGCCCGTTCTGGCGAAGACCATGAAGACGTCGGCTTCGGGGGCGTTGGTGATGAACCGCTTCGCGCCGTTGACGACGTAGTCGTCGCCGTCGCGGGCCGCGGTCGTGGTGAGGGTGCTGGGGTCGGAGCCGGCCTCGGCCTCGGTGAGCGCGAAGGCGCCGATGACCTCGCCGGACGCGAGTTTCGGCAGCCACGCGTCCTTCTGCGCGGTGGTCCCGGCGTTGACGAGGACCTGCCCGGCGATGCCGTTGCTGGTGCCGAACATGGAGCGGAACGCGGGGCTGGCGTAGCCGATCTCGAAGACCAGCCGCACCTCCTCGCTCAGCGAGAGCCCGAGGCCGCCGTACTGCTCGGGCAGCGCGTATCCGAACAGGCCCATGTCCCGGGACGTGCGCCGCAGCGCCTCCGGGATCTCGTCGGTCTCCTCGATCTCCTCCTCGCGGGGGATCACCTGGTCGCGGACGAAGCTGCGGACGGCCTTGAGCACGTCGGCGAAATCCTGGGACTCCATGCACCCATTCTAGAATCAGATTCCAGGATGGCGCCGCATCGGGCGATACGGCACCGCCGCGCCAAGGCGCCGGGGCGGCACGGCACCGGCGCGTCAGAAGTGAACCAGTACCGCGGTGGCGTCGTCGTGGCGCTTGCCGCGCGCCCCGACCGTCGACGCCTCCGCCTCTCTGGTCCTTCTGACCAGTTCCCGCGGGCCCTCCTCGTCCAGGAGCCGGAGGAGGTCGTCCCACCCCATCCGCCCGAACCGCTCGACGAGCCTGGACGCGCCGTCGCTCAGCACCGCCGCCCGCCTGAGTCCCTCGACGGGCACCTCGCCGGTCAAGCCCTCGTAGGCGGCCTCCGGTTTCGTGCTCGCCACCCAGAACCCGCCCGGGCTGTTGCGCGATCTCCGGACGCCCTCCAGCGTGTAGCTGGGCAGGTGATCGACCCGGTCGTCCCGGAAGACCCGCACCTCGCCCACGTCCATCACGATCGGCGAATCGGCCAGGACGAACCACTCCACCGCCGCGCCGCGGCGCCGCAGGAGCGACACCGTCGCGGACGGGCTGTCGGGGTTCTCCAGATCGCACGTCCCCGTGTGCGTCTCCCCCGTCACCTTGATCGCCTCCGCCACCAGGTCGGGCAGCGGTCTGCCGTCCTCCGGCGCCAGCAGCGCCGCGATCCGCCCGCCGAGCCTGCGCACCAGCCACGCCGGGTCGTGCCGGCACCCGCTGTCCACCCCCGCCGGCGCCGTCGCCCCGTCCAGCAGCACGACCCATCCGGGTCCCGCCGCCACGAAGTCCTCGTTCTCCCGCCCCGGAGTCGCCTCACTCACATAACTCACCTGCACAGATGCAGGTCTACCCCCTGAACCGCCCCGCCGGTGACCGGTAGACCAAAACTCACCCTCCGGTCCACATCGGAGCGGGCGGACCGGGGAAGGAACAGGACAGGCCACCGGCGAGGAGCCGCGGCGCCGGCCGACATGATCGAGTCGGGTGCGGGGATACGAAGTCACGGACGAGATCGCCGGTTAACGTTGCATCACGGCAAATTCTCGGCTTCACGGAAAACACATCCGTACGACGACCTTCCCGGCGAACACGGCAAAGATGGGAGCTCTGATGACGAGCGGCGAGACGGGCGGGACCAGCGAGACTGGCGAGGAACGGATCCCGGGCCTGCTGCGCTCGCGGCGCGACGCCGTGCTCGACCGCTGGGTGGAGCTGGTCACCGAAGGGACACGCGGCCGCGTCACCGAACGCGAGGTGCGAACGGATCTGACCGAGCTGTACGGCCTGGTCGAGCAGACCCTCGGCGAGCGCGACGGCACCGCCGGCGGCGAACTGCGAGCGGCCCTCGGGGAGATGTCCCGCGGCCGGGCCCGCCGGGGCTTCAGCCCCACAGAGACCGCGATCAGCGTGTTCTCGCTCAAGCGGGCCGTCCGAGAGCAGCTCGAAGCGTCCGGCGAGGACGGGGCCTATGCCGAGTTCAGCGAGTTCTCCGCCTACGTCGACGACCTCGGGCTGGCGACCTTCGAGGGGTACGCGGCCGCACGCGAGCAGGTCATCGCCGACCAGGCCGAGCAGTTGCTGGAGCTGTCCACGCCGGTGGTGAAGCTGTGGGACGGCATCCTCGGGGTGCCGCTGGTCGGCACCCTGGACTCGGCCCGCACCCAGGTCGTGATGGAGACGATGCTGCAGATGCTCGCCGACACGAGCTCGCAGTTCGCCGTGATCGACATCACCGGGGTGGCGGCGGTCGACACCGAGGTCGCCCAGCATCTGCTGAAAACGGTGATGGCGGCGCGGCTGATGGGCGCCGAGTGCGTCATCTCGGGCATCCGGCCACAGATCGCGCACACGATCGCGGCGCTCGGCATCGAGTTCGGCGACATCGTCACCAAGGCGACCCTGGCCGACGCGCTGGCGTACGCGCTGCAGGGTTGCGGCCTGCGGGTGCTCCGCCGGACGGACGCGTGATGGAACGGGTGCCGATCCTCACGCTCGGCCGGTTCCTGCTGGTGTCGATCCAGATCGACCTGGAGGATCAGACAGTCCTCAGGCTTCAGGAGGAACTGGCCGAGGAGATCATCCGGACCGGGGCCCGCGGCGTGATCATCGATATCTCCGCGGTCGACATCGTCGACTCGTTCATCGGCCGGACGTTCTCCACCATCGCCTCGATGTCGCAACTGATGGACGCCGCGACCGTCGTGGTCGGGATACGTCCCGCCGTCGCGATCACACTGGTGGAGCTGGGGCTGTCCATGGACGGCGTCCGCACCGCACTGGACCTGGACCAGGGGATGCGGATGCTCGAGGCGTTGCTGGACGGCCGGTGACCACCCCGCCCGCCGGCGAGATCCCCATCGCCTCCAGCGACGACGTGGTCCGCGTCCGCCGGCTGGTGCGGACGGCGGCCTCCGCCGCCGGGCTGTCCCTCGTCGACCAGACCAAGATCGTGACCGCGGCGAGTGAACTGGCCCGCAACACGCTGGTGCACGGCGGGGGCGGCTCGGCGCGCATCGAGGACGCCACCGGCGCCCAGGGCCAGGCCGGCCTCCGCATCGTCTTCACCGACGATGGGCAGGGCATCCCCGACACGGAACAGGCCATGACGGACGGCTGGAGCACCGGGGAGGGCCTGGGGCTCGGCCTGTCGGGGGCCCGCCGGCTCGCGGACGAGTTCGAGCTGGACTCCCGGCCCGGGGAGGGCACCACGGTGGTGCTGGTCAAATGGATCCGCTGACCGCCGCCGGCTGGACGACCAGCCCGTCCGCCGACGATTCGCGGTGGTTCCGGGCCGAGGAGGACAGCGCCGCCGCCGGCGCGCGGCGCGAGATCACCGTGCTCGCCGAGCGGCTCGGATTCGCCGGGGAGCGACTCGGCCAGGTCCAGCTCGTGGCCACGGAGGCCGCCACCAACCTCGCCAAGCACGCCGAGCGGGGCGAGATGCTGGTGCGGATCGTCCGGAACGGGACGTCCGCCGCCCTGGAGATCGTCTGCATCGACCACGGTCCCGGCATCGCCGACGTGCCCCGCTCCCGCCTCGGCGGGTACTCGACCAGCGGCACGCTGGGCCTCGGGCTCGGTTCGATCGAGCGGCTCGCCGATCGCAGCGGCCTGTACTCACTGCCCCGCGTCGGGACCGTGCTCTTCGCCCGGTTCCGGCAGCCGGACGCCGGACGCGGGGCGGCCGCGGCGTCCGGGCCCGACCCGTCGTTCGCCGGGCTGACCCGTCCGATGGACGGCGAGCGCGAGTGCGGCGACGCCTACGCGGCGATCGCCGCGGGCGGCACCGTTTACGCGATGCTCTGCGACGGCCTCGGGCACGGCCCGCTGGCGGCACGCGCGGCGCAGGAGGCCGTCCGCACGTTGCGCGACACCGCGCTGCCGGCGCGTCCCGCCGAGATCCTCGGGCACATCCACCACCGGCTGCGCCCGACCCGGGGCGCCGCCGTCGCCGTCGCGACGATCGAACCGGACGCCGGCCGCATCCGTTTCGCCGGGCTCGGCAACATCGCCGCCTGGATCGTCCACCCGGACCGCCGAACCGGGATGATCTCGGTCCCCGGCATCGCCGGCATCCATGCGCGTTTCCGGGAACAGCTCTACGACCTGCCGCCGGGGGCGGCCGTGGTGCTGCACTCCGACGGCCTGACCGGCCGGTGGGGCGTCGCCGGCCGGCCCGGGCTGCCGGACCGCGACCCGACGCTGATCGCGGCGACCGTGCTGCGCGACGCCGGGGTGCGCCACGACGACCGCTGCGTGCTCGCGGTGACCACGTCCGAGGCGGGGTGACCGTATGCGCGACGCCCTCATGCAGATCGAGATCGCCGACCTGGCGGGCGTCTTCGCCGTCCGGCAGACCGGCCGCCAGGTCGCCGCGGCGCTGCACCTCGCCCCCCACGACCAGGTCAGGGTCGCCATCGCGCTCAGCGAGCTCGGCCGGGAGCTGTTCTCCCGCTTCGGCAAGGTCTCGGCCGCCTTCCTGCTGGACCGGGACGGGGACCCCGGGCTTGTGATCGAGTTCGGCTTCGAGCCGCGTCCCGGCGCGGACATCGCCGGGGAGGGCTTCTCGGCCGCGGCCCGGCTCATGGACCTGGTCGAGGAGGACGGCGGGGGAGACCTCTTCCTCGTCCGGGCCCGCAAGAAGCTGCCCGCGGGCGTCGCCGGGATCACCGGCGCCGAACTGGAGGAGCTGCGGACCCGGCTCTGGCGGCTGCAGCCCGTTCCGGCGCTGGAGGAGCTGCGCACGCAGAACGCCGAGCTGATCGATGCGCTTGAGGAGGCCCGGCGGCAGCGCGAGGAGCTCCGGAACCTCAACGCCGAACTGGAGCAGACGAACCGGGGCGTGATGGCGCTCTACACGGAGCTTTCCGAGGAGCTGGACAAGACCAACCGCGGAGTCGTGGCGCTGTACGCCGACCTGGACGAGAAGACCGACCAGCTCCGCAAGGTCGGCGAGGCCAAGAACCGCTTCTGGGCCTCGATCAGCCACGAGCTGCGCACCCCCGTCAACTCGATCATCGGCCTGGCCCGGCTGCTGCTCGATCCGGCCGCGGACCCTCTCACCGAGGAGCAACGACACGAGATCTCACTGATCGATCACACCGGCAGGACCCTGCTCGGACTGGTGAACGAGCTGCTGGACATGGCCAAGGCCGAACGGGGCCACCTGGAGCCGCAGCCGTCCGCGGTGGACACCCACGCGCTGGTGGACCAGCTGTCCGCGCTCATGGCGCCGATGGCGGAACGGACCGGCCCGACGCTCACCGTGGACACCGCCGACGCCCCGCCCGTCCTGGTCACCGACGAGGTGATGCTGACACGGCTGCTGCGCAACCTGCTGGGGAACGGGCTGAAGTTCACCGACGAGGGCGAGGTGCGGCTGACCGTCCGGTCCGTCCCGCATCACGTGGAGTTCGTCGTGACCGACACGGGCAGAGGCATCCCGTCCGACGAACTCGAACGGGTCTTCGAGGAGTTCTACCAGGTGCCCGGATACAGGACGGAGGGGACGGGGCTCGGTCTTCCCTACTCCCGGCGCCTCGCGCTGCTGCTCGGCGGTGAACTCACCCTGGACAGCACCGTCGGCGAGGGCACGACGGCCACGCTGCGGCTGCCGGAGCGGCCACCCCCGGCGGAAACCCGCCACGACGGCGAAGCCGATCGCGGCGATGTCCCGCCACCGGCGGCCGGACCGGGCGGGCATGGCACTGAGCAGGAATCGTCTCGATCCGGTAGTTCTGAAGGGGACGCCGCAGCAGGTTAGTAACCGCGGGCACGGGAGGACCGATGGCGGACGTGGAGCAATGCACCACTCTGGTCGTCGACGACAACGACACCAAGCGGTACATCATCGCCAGCTGGCTGCAGCGCGCCGGTTACACCGTCGTGAACGCCGCCACCGCCGCCGAGGCCCGGCAGCGGCTCGCCGAACACGACGTGAACCTGATCGTCCTGGACGTCAAGCTGCCGGACGCGAGCGGCATCGAGATGAGCGCGCAGCTCAAGGCGGACCCGGAGACCGCGTCCGTGCCCGTCATCCAGATCTCGGCCTGGGCCGTGGAGTCCACCGACCGCACGCGCGGGCTGCGGCAGGGCGCCGACGCCTACCTGACCGACCCGATCGACCCGGAGGAGTTCCTCGCGACGGTCGAGTCGGTCCTGCGCTACTCCCGGGCGCGGATCCGGGCCGAGCGGATGGCCGAGCGGATGACCGCGTTCACCCGCACGTCCCTCGCCATCAACGCGGCCGAGACCTTCGAGGAGCTGACGATGGTCGCGGCGCGCGGCGCCTTCGAGATCTTCGGGGAGCCCGCGTCCGTGCTCGTGCTGCCCCCGGACGGCCGTCCCCGGCGCGCGGTCAACCTGGACGGCCGCACCGAGCAGCGCGCGACCCCGGCCGGGGTGTTCGACCGGCTGCCCGACCTGGTGGAACTCGGTGACGACGCCGGGACCGACGTCGCCCTCCTGGAGGCGGGGCGGTGGAAGTCCGTGCTGCCCGACGCGGTCGCCCATGGTGACGTCGCCGTCGTGATGTCGCGTACCAAACGCGCCGGCCCGCCGGTCTGCATCGGCATCGAGGCCCGCCGCGAGCCGGACGAGGTGGACCTCAACATCCTGCGCCAGCTCGGGCAGGCGCTCGCCCTGGCGATGGGTGCGCTGCGGTCCTTCACCGAGCAGCGCCTGATCTCGCTGACCCTGCAGCGCAGCCTGCTCCCGTCCGTGCACCCGTCCATCCCCGGCTGGGCGTTCTCGGTCCGCTACGAGCCCGCCAGCGAGCAGGCCGAGGTGGGCGGCGACTTCTACGAGGTCCTCGACCGCGGCGACCACGTACTGGTCGCCATCGGCGACGTGCAGGGACACTCGCTGCACGCCGCCACGGTGATGGCGGAGATCCGGCACGCGCTGCGCGCCTTCGCCGGCGAGGGCCACGACGCCGTCACGATCCTCCGGCTCCTGAACGGCGTCATGCTGCGCTACCACGACGACCAGACCGCCACGATGTGCCTGATGACGTTGGATCCCCACACCGGGGCCGTGCAGGTCGCCAACGCCGGGCACCTCGCGCCGCTGTACATCAACGCCGGCCGGGCCCGCTACGGCGAGGGCGGCGGGGTGCTGCTCGGCTTCCCCGCGGACCGGGTGGGGATCGAGGAGACCGAGGTCCCGCCGGGCGGCACGGTGGTGCTGATCACCGACGGGCTGATCGAGGACCGCGGTATCCCGCTGTCCGACAATCTGGAACGGCTGCGCACCATCGCCGTTCCCGTCGACGACGACCTGGAGACGTTCAGCGACCGCCTCATCTCCGAGTTCGGCCACCGCGAGGACGACGTCGCCCTCATCGCCCTCCGCCGCTCCCCCTGAGGATCTCGGCGCCGGCCCTCCCTTCTACGACGGACACGCCCCGCCCTCGGCGTCTCGGTGGGTGCGCATGGCGTCCGACAGGACGAGTTTCGGACAGGCAGGGGCGGGTCGCCTGGAGGTCCGCCCTCAATGTGCGTGTGCGGCCCTCGTCCGTAGGTGCGCTGCTCACGGGGGATGCCGGTCGGACGGTGCGGGGCCGTCACCGATCATTTTCGGCTCGACTAAGTCGAGACGCCGCCGCCGAGCCGCGCCCAGGAAGCCGAGTGGTACCGGCTCGGCCCCTCGCCCGGCAGCCGGGGCGCGTCGGTGATCATCGGGCATGTCGACACCGCCCGCGGACCGGCGGTCTTCTCCCGGCTGGGCGAACTGCGTCCCGGCGACCTCGCCGGCGTCCTCCGCGCCGACGGCCGTACCGCCGTCTTCCGGATCGACTCGGTCGAGCGCTTCGACAAGGACCGGTTCCCCACCCGGCGCGTCTACACCGACCCGGCTACCCCGCGATCCGCCTGATCACCTGCGGGGGACGCTTCGACCGCGGCAGCGGCCACTACACCGACAACGTCATCGCGTTCGGTCACCTGGTGCGGTCCGACCGCGGGGGAACCCGCTGACATGCACCCGCACCACGACCCGTTCGCGGGTGAAGTGACCCGCCCGGCCGTCCCCGCCGGACGCGCTCGCCCAGGACGTCACCGGCTCACCCGGCACGCCGGACCCGCCGGCGGCCCGTCCCATGTCGCGCGGCCGTTCACCGAACCCCCGTCCGGGCATCTGGCGTCCCCGGCGGCATGGGGCTCCCACACCGCGGCCGCCCCGGCGCCGACGGCGACCATCCCCGACCGCATCGCGCCCCCGATCGCACCTCCGCCGCCGCGGCGCCGTCCGGTCTCACCGCCCCGGCGCGAACCGCCCCGTCCGGCACCCGCACCGGTACCCGCCGGCAAGGGCCGGGACGGCAAGCGCGACCTGCCGGCGATCAGCGCCGCCGCGATGCGGGTGACGGTCCTGATCCCGGCGCACAACGAGGCCAAGCAGATCACCGAGACGATCGCCTCGCTGCGCAGGCAGGAGCGTCCCCCGGACAACATCGTGGTGATCGCCGACAACTGCACCGACGCGACCGCCGCGTTCGCGCAGCTGTGCGGGGTCGAGATCGTCGGTGCCGCCGCGGCCTCGCCGTGGCTCGGCCTGCAGGCCCTCTGGATCGGCCTGGCCCTGTTCACCCTGGTCTCCGCCGGCCTGGCGATGAAGCGCATCCTCCCCGCCCGCAAGGGCCGACGCCCTCACCGGACGGCCCCTGACAGCATCAAAGCCGCTCAGGGGCCGTCCCATATGCCGCCGCGAAGCCGCCGGAACCAGTGTCCACGACCATTTTCGGGTCGTCGGCGAAGAAACGGATCGTCCGCACCCTGGCGCGTCCGCCCAAGGGCCGCACAACGGTGATCGGCTCGATCAACTCGACGACCACATTCGTCTGGGACGACACCGCCACCGCCAAACGCTCGTCCTCGACCCGGACCATCCCGCTCTCGTTGAAGTTGCGAGCGAGCCGCACCGACGCGATCTTCCCGCGCGGGACACGCAGGTCGAAGAACGCCCCGTACCGAATCCGCAGCTCATCCTCCGACAGAACATGCGGCCGGGTGATGCACGCCGCGATGACCGCCAGCACGATCAGGATCGAATACAGGTCGACGATCAGAATCACCGCGTGCAACCCCGAAGGCGCATCGATGCTCCGCAACAACAACTCGGCACCGGCGGCCTCAAGCACCATCGCGAAAAGAAACGCCAGCTGCATGGCCAGCTGCCCACCCGCGTAAGACAGAGGGACCGCACCCGGCGGCACCCCATGCCGGCGACGCACCACGAACAACGCCAGGCTGACCATTCCCTGCAGGTCGAACCCCATGATCCTGCGCACCGGCTCAGGCACCAGCGCTCCGGCCCCTCGAAAGGCGGCCCGCCACCCGGCACCGTCCCGCCGTTTCTCCCACACCAACCGGCACGCCACGACGACCTCCAGCAACAGCACCGCCGCGACCAAGACCTCCCCGACCGCCACCACCGGACGAGGCAACGAAACACCCGACACGAGCAACACCACGAGAACGAACTCGGCGGGCACCATCCCGAACAGCGCGGCCCGCGCGACCCTCAACACGCCCGGTCCCTCAACATCCTCACAAGGACCCGGAAGACCTCCCTCTGCGCGGCGGACATCTCGTCCAGCCACCCGCCCTCCGAACCGTGCGCGACCATGAGTTCCGCCAGCTCCTCCGGCAGCTGCCCGGCAAGATCCGCGGCGAGCCCGGCCACCCGCGGATCGTCCGGCGGCGCCCCCGCAAGCTCATCGAGCCGCACATAGATCCCGCTGTCCCGCGCCGCTTCCATGAGCGGACGCAGCATCGCGACGAACCCGTCCCGCTCATCAGGCCCCGCCGCCATGTCGACCAGCGCCAGCATCTCCCGGTCGAGCTCGGCGAAACGCGACCCCACCGGCAGCCCCCGCAGAACCTCCGCCATCTCCGGCGAAACCGCCGAATCGGGCCGCAGCTCCGCCTCCTCCAGCAACGCCGCCAGCCGCGCCCTCCGCGCCCCGATCGCCTCCTGCTGCCTGGCGAGATCGGCGTCCAGCTCGACCAGCACGTCCCGCAGCTCCCGCCCCCGCTCGTCCGCGAGGACGTCCCGGACCTCGTCCAGCGAGAGCCCCAACTCCACGAGCCTCCGCACCCGCGCCAGCACCACGGCGTCCTTCAGCCGGTACTCCCGGTATCCGTTCGACAGCCGCTCCGGTTCAGGCAGCAACCCCAGGTGGTGGTAATGCCGCACGGTCCGGGTCGACACCCCGACCAGCGCGGCAAGCTCGCCGATTCGCATACCCCCATTACAAACCTTGACGCCACGTCAACCTCAACCCCAGGCTCCGCCCGTTCAGCCCGATGGCTCCCGCCCGCATCCGGACACGGGTTCGGGCAGGGGACGGTCAATCCCGCTTGCTGTTGACAGGGAAGAAACGCTCCGTGCCCGCCATCCACGCGGCGAGGGCGAGCGCACCTGTTTCGAACGCGACGAGATCGGCGTTCCATCGGGGGTCCGCGGGCGCGTCCCCGGCCTGCCGCGCCCGGCGCAGCAGCGCCACGCCCGCCACGAGGTTCAGCCCCGCCCATACGGCGTTGGCGGCCGGCCCGGAGTCCCGCCCCGCCAGCGGCGTCAGATGCCGCCGGCCGGTGACCGCCGTGGCCAAATGCGGGGCAACATTGGCGACCAAGACTCCGGCGATGAACGACTGGACTCGCGATGACCTCATGCCGGAAGGCTAACGTCGCCCGCAACCCGAACCTTCGCCGCGCCGCACACAACTCGACCGCGCGACCCGACCCACCCCGCTGCGTGCCGCGTCCACCCGACCATCCCATCTGTGCGTCATGGCCGGAGAACGCCACTTGGACAAGCACCGGACGGGCTGTCAGGGCCCACCGTCGCCCAAATGAGCGGCGCCCTTTCGACCAGTCAACCCTTGGCACTCGTGGGGTGACTCCGCCCTCCACGGCCACCCGGCAAGCATGGCTCCCACTCTCGGAGACCCCGATGGACCCACGGAATCCTGCAGTCGCACCCGGGCCGTCCCGCCTCCGCCGACAACGGCTGACACGACCGTGCGGAGCACGCACCGAGCTTCTTGGTACGGGCAATGGCCTGTTACCGTGCCCTCCGGCCGACGAGCCCCCGCATCCGAGCGCACGGCAGCGGACCGGCGATCACCGGTCGAGTGGGGCCGAGAGAGGACGGACGAGTGAAGGCACTGGGCCGTCTCTTCCGGCGGCGAGCGGACGAGCTGACAGCGATCCACGCAGAGATCACCGACTTCGGTGAGACCCTCGCGCATCATTCGTTCGTCCCGCAGGAACACGGCGCCGACACTGCGGCGCTGACGGATTACAAGCAGGCCCTCGACGCCTACGAGCAAGCCAAGCGGGAAATCATGGGCGCCCGCGACCACTCGGACGCGGCGGCTGTGCTGTGGTCGCTGGACGCGGGCCGCCACGCGCTGGCCCGCGTCGACGCCCGGCTGGCGGGGGTCGCCGCCTCCGCCGCGTCGGCCGCCGTGCTTCTTCGACGTCCGGCACGGCCCGTGTCTCCTGGGCGCCTCCGCAGGGCACTCCGAGGACAATCGACGTGTGCGCCGCGGACGCCGTCAGGCTCACCGAAGGCATGGCCCCGATCGTCACGGGCCGTCGCTCCACCGGGGCGCCCGCAGAACGGCGGCCGGCGCCGCCCAGTAACCCGGGTCCTAACTCCAATGGCACCAACAAGCGGACCAGTTCGGTACATGGCCGCCGGGTCTGGACGAGGCGCAGCGCGCCACAGGGCTGGGTGATGCCCTCGTCAGATTGCGCAGGCCCGATCCGGACGGCCCGGCCGTCCTCGTGGTCCGCGTCCGTGGCCGTGCGTACAAACGCGTCGACCTGGTACACCCCGAGATGCAACTTCTGGGCAACCACGGGTCGGCTCGTGCCGTGGCCCCCCTGCCGGCGGACGGCGCGCGGCCAACTGAACGGCCCGGCGCTCCTCCACGTCCAGGCGCAAGGCCAATGGACAATCACCTTCGCCCAGCCGTAACCCGGGCAGGCTGAGCCGACGAATTACAGCCCGCCATGCATCTCGGAGCTGGTTCCACGCTGACCTGAACAAGCTCTCGGTCGACGTCCTCAACGTCGCCCGAAGACTCCGCATATATTCCGGATCTTGGTACGTGGCATCGCCCAGCAACCTTGACCTCTCGACCCGCATCTTCGTCAGTTCGTTCCGGCGCAAGGTCATCTCAGCTTGTCGGCGGTCTGGCCCGCCTCTGAGGGCTGATCATGGCATCGTGGTCCGATGGCGACCACCGCGACCGAGTATCAGTGGATCAACGACTACTCCGACCTGGCCGAGGCGTACTGCGCGGTTCTCGTCCGAGGGGTGACCGTGCAGGAGTTCCTACGGGGGATGCGGGCCGAGCCTCAGGGGGACCTCTCCGGGTACACCGAGCTGGAGCGGCGAACCAAGGATGTCTGGGATCAACACTCCGACAACGAGTACCTGATCGGCGCCACCAGGGTCCCTGGCGATCAGGGCGAGTGGGTGCTCGGCCTGGAAGTCAACGGCTACCTGGGCACCCTGCCTCATCTGGTGGCGCCGCTGTCGAGCGGTACCCGCCTGGTCGCCCACTTCCGCAACGTCAACGCACATGACCAGTTTGTTTGGTACGAGGACGGGACACTCCGGACGTACTTCGAGCCGCTCTTTCCGACCGACAGAGACGGTTCCGCCCCTGACGAGCTCGTGGAAGTGATGGCGGAGGTGGGCTTCGATCTACAAGGGGACGAGGAAGAATTCGACGACTCCTTGACGACCGAGGCCGCATTCGCCCTGGCCGCGCGGCTGACGGGAGCCCACCTCACGCCGGAACTTCTCGACAAGGCGATCTTCGCCGCCGGGCTCGTGCCCTGGAGCGCGACCAAGGATTCTTGAGCTCCCCGTCCGCCGTCGTTCGGCGCTCCGCATCGGCGTGGGCCCCAGCTTCCCCTTCGCTCCGAGAGCGTCGGGGCCTGCCGATGGCCGTGGGGGCGACCGCAGGGAATCAGCCTGCGCCGTGTCGGCAATTCCGTCTCAAGCGTCGTCCTACAGGGAAGGGCGGTCCTGTCCCGTGTCGCCGAATCTCGGCACGCATTCGGCACAGCCACCCGTAGGGCGCCGTAAACGATCAGAGGCAGCCGGACACGACGAGAACGGCCCCTGACCGGGTAACGCCTGGTCAGGGGCCGTTCTTGGTGGTGTGGCGGGTCCAGGGTTCGAACCTGGGTAGGCTAAGCCGACGGATTTACAGTCCGCTCCCATTGGCCACTCGGGCAACCCGCCGTGGCGTCGCTTGCGCGACGGCACTGGAAAGAATAGCGGACCGTGGGAGTGGGTGTGACATCGAGGTGGACGGTCGTGATCGGGGGAGTCGCTACGCTCTCTGATCAAGAAGGTGCTGCTGAGGGGATGTGTGTGGCATGGCTGATTCCTCGTTCGACATCGTCAGCAAGCTCGACCGGCAGGAGGTCGACAACGCGCTGAACCAGGCCGCCAAGGAGGTGGCCAACCGGTTCGACTTCCGGAACGTGGACGCGGGGATCAAGTGGTCGGGTGAGTCGATCGAGATCCAGGCGAACACGGAGGAGCGGGCGAACGCGGTGCTCGATGTGCTGAAGGACAAGCTCGTGAAGCGGGGGATCTCGCTGAAGGCGATCGACGCGGGCGAGCCGAAGCTGTCGGGGAAGGTGCACAAGCTGAGCGTGGGCCTGAAGGAGGGCATCGCGCAGGACGACGCGAAGAAGATCGGGAAGATCATCCGGGATGAGGGGCCGAAGGGTGTCAAGGCCCAGATCCAGGGTGACGAGCTGCGGGTCAGCTCGAAGAAGAAGGACGACCTGCAGGACGTGATCACGCTGCTCAAGGGCAAGGACCTTGATGTGGCGCTGCAGTTCGTCAACTACCGCTAGTCGCGTTGGGAGCGCGCCGGCCCCATCCCCCGCAGAAGGGGCCGGCGCGTTCTGTCTTATGACGCGGCGGCGCCCGGAATGGTTCGGTCGAATTCGTCCAAGCTGCGGGCGAGGGTGGACAGGTCGAGGTCCAGGGACGCGGGACGGTGACGGCGCCCGTTTGATCTTGCGGTGTCGAGGGAGATCCCGGGGGCCTTGCCTCGGTCGCGCTGCTCGCCGGAGCGGGGGTACGGACCACTCGATCGCGATCATCGGGGACGTCCTGACGGCGGTCTAGCGGCGGCCCGCCATGCGTTCCAGGCGGGCGATCCGGTCGGCCATCGGGGGGTGGGTGGAGAACAGTTTGCCGATCCCGGCGCCGGAGAACGGGTTGGCGATCATCAGGGAGCTGGTGGTGGCGAGTTCGGGGTCCTGGGGCAGCGGCATCGCCCGGGTGCCGGCGTCGATCTTGCGGAGGGCGGACGCGAGGGAGAGCGGGTCGCCGGTGAGGAGGGCGCCGGCGGCGTCGGCGGAGTATTCGCGGGTGCGGCTGATCGCCATCTGCACGACGGCGGCGGCGACGGGTCCGAGGACGAGCAGCATGAGGGCGCCGAGGAGGCCGGGGCCGTCGTCGTCCTCGGAGCGGCCCGGAATGAAGATCGCCAGGTAGGACAGGTAGGTGATGACGGTGGCGATGGCGGCGGCGACGGACGAGATGAGGATGTCGCGGTTGTAGACGTGGGACAGTTCGTGGCCGAGGACGGCGCGCAGTTCCCGTTCGTCCAGCATCTGGAGGATGCCGCGGGTACAGCAGACCGCGGCGTTGCGGGGGTTGCGTCCGGTGGCGAACGCGTTGGGCTGGCGCGTTTCGGAGACGTACAGGCGCGGCATGGGCTGGTGCGCCGAGGTCGCCAGTTCGCGGACGATCCGGTACATCCTCGGCGCCTCGACTTCGCTGACCGGGTGGGCGCGCATGGAGCGCAGCGCGATCCGGTCGCTGAACACGTAGGCGACCC
Organism: Actinomadura sp. 3N407; assembly: GCF_052245875.1. Classification (NCBI taxonomy): domain Bacteria; kingdom Bacillati; phylum Actinomycetota; class Actinomycetes; order Streptosporangiales; family Thermomonosporaceae; genus Actinomadura; species Actinomadura sp. 3N407. Next base: position 270,400 of record NZ_JBQQBP010000005.1, on the reverse strand, counting down.
CGTTGGTGCCGAGCGCGATGATCAGTGCGACCGTCAGCCCGGCGCCGCCGCCGATCACGTGGCCGGCGGCGAGCATCAATGCCGACAGCGTCGCGATCAGCGCTGCGGTCTTGACGCCGTTGAACTGCACTTCCGTTGCCTCCCCGTCGACTCCGGCATGAACATCAACGGTTTGACCTGGGTGAACGTTCCCGCCTAGGTGGCCTGGGTAACCGTCTGCAGGACGATCTGCGGCGCGGCCGACAGGACGAGCGCGCCGGCGGCGGTGGCGGTGATGGCGGCGCGCACCGGCAGGCCGGGCGCGGCGTCGTAGGACGGTCCGGGTGCGGGCGTGAACAGCCGGGCGGCCCACACGAGGTAGTAGTACAGGCCGATCACCGTGTTGATCGCCATCACGACGGCGAGCCAGGTGACGCCGCCGGCGACGGTCGCGCGGAACACGACGACCTTGGCGAACAGGCCCATGACGCCCGGGGGCAGGCCGGCGAGGCAGATGAGGAAGAAGGCGAGGGCGGTGGCGACGGCGGGGCTGCGGCGGGCGAGGCCGCGGTAGTCGTCGAGGGTGTCCCAGGACGGGCTGAGCCGCCCGGGGGCGCGGCGGCGGAAGCCGATCACGACGGCGAACGCGCCGAGGTTCATGACGGCGTAGAGGGCGACGTAGGCGGTGGTGGCGGCGACGGCTTCGGGGAGCCGGTTCGCGCCGACCGCGAGGGGCGCGAGCATGTACCCGGACTGGGCGACCGACGACCAGGCCAGCAGCCGGATCGCGGTCCGCTGCCGCAGGGCGACGAGGTTGCCGAGCGTCATCGTGACCGCGGCGAGGACGGCGACGACGGGTCCCCACACGTGCCCGTACGCGGGCAGCCCGACGGCGAGGACGATCACGAGGCCGGCGAACCCGGCGGCCTTGGAGACGACGGACAGGAACGCGGCGACGGGCAGCGGGGAGCCCTGGTAGACGTCCGGTGCCCAGAAGTGGAACGGGACGGCGGCGACCTTGAACGCGAACCCGGCGAGGACGAGGACGGACCCGGCGACGGCGACGGGGTCGAGTTCGGCGGGCAGGTTCTCCAGGGCGGGGGCGATGCGGTCGAGGTGCATGGCGCCGGTCGCGCCGTACACAAGGCTGACGCCGAACAGCATGAGCGCGGTGGAGACGACGGAGACGAGGAACAGTTTCAGCGCGGCCTCGGACGCCGTCCCGTCGTAGCGGCGCAGGGCGGTGAGCGCGAACACCGGCAGGGAGAGGGTCTCCAGCGCGACGACGAGGAGGACGAGGTCGCGGGCGGCGACGAGGGTCAGCGCGCCGATGACGGCGGCGAGGAGCAGGAAGTGGTACTCGCCGACCGGCATCTTGGAGTCGGTGATCTCCTGGAGGGAGAGCAGCACGACGACCAGCGCCGCGCCGAGGACGATCCCCTGGAACAGGAGCGTGAAGTCGTCGGCGACGTAGGAGCAGGAGGCGGGGCCGTCCCCGCGCAGCCCGTCCGGGAGGCAGAAGGTGGCGCGGCGGTCGCCGGCGGCGAGCGCGATGACGGCGATGAGCGCGGCGGCGAGGGAGCCGCCGCTGAGCAGGCCGAGGAGGCGGCGCGGCGCGTCGAAGGCGTCGGCGAGCAGCAGCCCGATCGCGGCGATGGCGAGGATCAGCGGCGGCGCGATCGCCGCGTAGTCGATGCTCTGGATCATCAGCCGCCTCCGAACAGGGCGCGGACGGGGCCGGTGGTCACGTCCAGCAGGGTCTTCGGCCACAGGCCGACCAGCAGCGTGAGCGCGATCAGCGGCGACCAGGCGGCGTACTCCTGGAGGGAGACCGCCGCCGCGGGGCGGCGCGCCACGGCGACGCCGTCGGCCGGCCCGTGGGTGATCTTGGAGAGCATGCGCAGGAAGTAGGCGGCGGTGAGCGCCGCGCCGAGCGCCGCGACGGCCATGAAGGTGACGAACGTCTCGCGCGGCAGGCCGGCGTGCGGGCGGTACGCGCCGAGCAGCGCGAGCATCTCGCCCCAGAACCCGGCGAGGCCGGGGAGCCCGAGCGAGGCGACGGACGCGAACGTCAGGACCGACGCGAGGCGGGGGGACGTGCCGAGCATCCCGCCGCCGAGGTCGTTCATGTCGGTGGTGCCCCAGCGTTCCTTGACCGCTCCGGCGAGGAAGAACAGCAGGCTGGTGATCAGGCCGTGCGCGATGTTGCCGAACAGCGCGGCGTTGACGCCGACGGGGGTGAGGGTCGCGATGCCGAGCAGCACGAACCCCATGTGCCCGACGGACGAGAACGCGATCATCCGTTTGAGGTCGCGCTGGGCGAGGCAGGCGAGCGCCCCGTAGATGATCCCGATCACGGCGAGGAGGCCGAGCCACGGCGCCCAGAACTCCGCGCCGTCCGGCGCGAGCGGCAGCGCCACGCGGATGAGGCCGTAGGTGCCCATCTTCAGCAGCACCCCGGCGAGCAGGACGGACCCGACGGTCGGGGCCTCGGTGTGCGCGTCGGGCAGCCAGGTGTGCAGCGGCCACATCGGCGCCTTCACCGCGAAACCGATGCCCATCAGGGCGAACGCGGTGATCTGGATGCCGCGCGTCAGGCCGGACCCGTGCCGGGCGGCCAGCTCGGTCATGTCGAGGGTGCCCGCGGTGGCGCCGACGAGCAGCATCCCGGCGAGGAGGAGCCCGGAGCCGAGCAGGGTGTAGAGGATGAACTTGTAGGCGGCGGCGCGGCGTCCCGACCCGCCCCACAGCATGATCACCACGTACATGGGGATCAGGACGGTCTCGAAGAACACGAAGAACAGCACGAGGTCGAGCGCGGTGAACGTGCCGAGCATCCCGATCTCAAGGACGAGCAGGAGCGCGGTGAGCAGCCGGATCCGGCCGCCCTCCGGCGGGTGCCGCAGCGTGTAGAGGAAGCACAGGAACGTCAGCAGCGCGGTCAGGACGACCAGCGGCAGCGAGATCCCGTCGACGCCGAGGTGGAACCGCAGCCCGATCGCGGAGGCCCATTCCCGGTCGACTTCGAGCTGCATGCGGGACGTGGCGCCGAAGTCGAACGCCGTCATCGCGGAGATCGCGACGAGCAGCGTCGCGCCGGACACGGAGGTCCCGAAGGCGCGGACGGAGAAGTCGGTGCGCAGGAACCGGTTCGCCGGGACGAGCATCGCCAGCGCCCCGACCAGCGGGATCGCCATCATCAACACGAAGATCACAGGAAGATCACCACCCCGGCCACGATGACGACGACGCCGGCGAGCAGGCCGGTGAGGTAGGACTGCGCGTTGCCGTTCTGCGGGACGCGGAGCCGTTCGCCCAGGCGGACCGCGCCGCGTCCGGCCCCGGTGACGGCTGCGTCCACACGGCCCCGGTCGACGGTCACGACGTGACGCGCCGCCGCCCGGATGGGCCGGACGACCGTCAGCGCGTACAACTCGTCCACGAAGAATGCCCGCGCGAAGACCGGACGGACCCGCCCAAGCGCGCGCGCAGGATCCAGTGCGGGGTCACGGTTCCACAGGAGGAACGCGCCACCCGCACCGACCGCGAGCAGCAACAAGCTGAGCAGTGCCGCGCCCACATGCGGCCGTAGTTCCTCCGCGCCGAGCCCGAAGAAACCGAGGACCGCGGCCGGCACGGCCAGGGCCGCGACCGTCCACGACATGAATCTGGACGGTTCACGGATCTCGTACGAACCGCGCGGCTCCCCGAAGAACGTCATCAGCCATGCCCGCATCGCATACGCCGCCGTCAACGCGACCGTCAGCAGCAATCCCAGGTAGACGAGCCACGCCACGCCGGCCGCGAGCTCACCGCCGTGCAGGGCGGAGTGCTGGGCGGCCTCGATGACGGAGTCCTTGCTGAACCATCCGCTGAACGGCGGGACGCCCGCGAGCGCGGCCAGACCGACCGTCATCGACCAGAACGTGATGGGCATGCCGCGCCGGAGCCCGCCGTAGTGGGCCAGCATGTTCGATCCGGCGGTCACGATCACGCATCCGGCGGCGAGGAACAGCAGCGCCTTGAACGCCCCGTGCGTCAGCAGATGGAAGATCGCGGCGGTGTCGGCGCCGGCCGCGAGCCCGGCGGCCATCACCGCGAGCTGGCTGATCGTCGAGTACGCCAGGACGCGTTTCAGATCGTCCTGGGCGAGGGCCGCGCACGCCGAGCCGACCATGGAGATCACCGCGGCGACGCCGAGGACGGCCAGCGCGGAAGGGGCCGCCAGGAACACCGGGAACAGCCGCGCGACGACGTAGACGCCGGCCGCGACCATCGTCGCCGCGTGGATGAGGGCGCTGATCGGCGTCGGGCCCGCCATCGCGTCCGGAAGCCAGGTGTGCAGCGGGAACTGGGCGCTCTTGCCCGCGACCCCGGCGAGCAGCAGCAGCGCGGCCGCCGTCACCGTCGTGCCCGGAAGGTCGCCGGCGGTCCGCACGATCTCGCGGATCTCGAACGTGCCCGCGCCGACGCCGAGGACCAGGACGCCGATCAGGAAACCGACGTCGCCGAGCCGCGTCACCAGGAACGCCTTGACCGCCGCCCGCGAGTTCGCCCGCTCCTCCCAGTGGTGGCCGATCAGGAAGTACGAGCAGATGCCCATGACCTCCCAGCCCGCGTACAGGACGAGAAGGTCGCCGGCGTAGACGACCAGCAGCATCGCGGCCGTGAAGAGCGAGATGAACGCGGCGTAGGAGGAGTACCGGCGATCCCCGTCCATGTAGGCGACCGAGTACACCTGGACGGCGAACGCCACGCAGCAGACCATGAGCGCGACGACGGCGGACAGCCCGTCCACCTGCAGCCCGACCCGGATCGGCACCGAACCGGTGTCGATCAGCGTGAGCATGCCCGTCCGCTCGCCGGGGTCGCGCCACACGGCGAACGCGACGATCGCCGAGAGGACGAGCGACACCGCGATCGGCGCGCACGCGATGAGCGCGGGCCCGTTGCGGACCGGCGCCGCCCGGGAGCCGGGTCGGCCGCCGAGAAGGCGCGTCAGGGACGGGCCGAACAGCATCCCGGCGAACGCGGCGAGGAGCGGCAGCAGTGCCACCAGCGAGGCGAGCCAGATCACGGGGCGGCCTCCTCGACCGCCTCGGCCCGTTCGGCCTGCTCGGCCTTTGCGGGCTGGGCATCGGGTTCGGCCGGGCTCGTCTCGCGCTCCGACAGGGCGCGGAGCCGGTCGACGTCGACGTTCTGCCGGTTCCTGAACACCAGCAGGACGATCGCCAGGCCCAGCCCGATCTCCGCCGCCGCGATCACGATGATGAACAGCGTGAGGACCTGCCCGCCGTGCAGGCGGTCCTGATACCAGACGTCGAACGTGACGAGGTTGAGGTTCACCGCGTTCAGCATCAGCTCGACCGACATCAGGACGAGGATCGCGTTGCGGCGCGCCAGCACCCCGTACACGCCGACGGAGAACAGCAGCGCGGCGACGATCGTCGGGTAGGCGAGATGCATCAGGCCCCGTCCTCCTTCGCGTCCGCCTGGTTCTTCTCCTCCGGGCGCGCCCCGGGCTCCGGACGTGCGCGGATGTCCGAACGCGACAGGACGATGGCGCCGACCAGGGACGCCAGCAGCAGCACCGACAGGATCTCGAACGGCAGCACCCACGTCCGGAAAACGCTGGCGCCGAGCGCCTCCGCCGATCCGCCGCCCTCGCGCAGCGGCATGCGCTCGTCCCGGAACCCCATGACCATCACCGTCACGAGGACGGCCGCGGTGGCGACGGCGACGGCCGCCGCGGCCCACCGGTTGCCGGAGTCCAGGTCGGCGGACTCCCCGATCGGCGCCCGGGTCAGCATGATCCCGAACAGCAGCAGCACGATGACCGCGCCGACGTAGATCAGCACCTGGACCCAGGCGACGAACTCCGCGGTGAGGACCAGGTAGCCGCCGGCGAGCGCGCCGAACGACACCACCAGCCACAGCGCCGCGTGGACGAGCCGCCGCGTCGTCACCACAAGGACCGCGGAGCCGACGGCGACGACGCCGAGCAGCGTGAACACGATCTCCTGGCCGCTCATGCGCGCTCCCTGCGGGCGGCCCCCCACGGCCCCCGGTTCGCTCCGCTCATTTTTCGGCCCCCGGCGGTGTACGCGGGGTGCGCGCGGCCCGCTCCGCCGCCTTCTCCGCCGCGCCCACTTCCTTCGGCGGCTCCGCGGACGGGTCGTGGGCCTGCGGCGGCGGGACGGTCCACATCCACTCCCGCAGCCGCTCCTTCTCGTGCGTCAGCTCCGCGATGTCGTACTCGGCGTACTCGAACTCCGGCGTCCAGAACAGCGCGTCGAACGGGCACACCTCGATGCAGATGCCGCAGTACATGCACAGCGCGAAGTCGATGGCGAACCGGTCGAGGACGTTGCGGGTCCGGGCCCGGCCGCCGCCCTCGGCCGGGAGGGTCTCCTTGTGCGAGTCGATGTAGATGCACCAGTCGGGGCATTCACGGGCGCACAGCATGCAGACGGTGCAGTTCTCCTCGAACAGCGCGATGACTCCCCGGCTGCGCGGGGGCAGGTCGGGTTGCACTTCGGGGTATTGACGCGTTATGGAACGCCGCGTCATCGTTCGCAACGTGACTGCCAGCCCCTTGGCCAGCCCGCCTCCTGGTAGCCGTCCCACGCGCCCCATGATTGCGCACGATCGCCGCCGGGGGAACGCAGCGGGCCCCGCATCCGTCCTACAGGGTGTGGACCGCAAGGTCGACGGCAGGTTCGCGGGCAGGGAGGGCAAGTGAATCATCACGCCGATCGCCCTTACGGTCCCGAGCCCGGCCGCCGTCCCCATGTTCCGCCGGGCCGCCGTCACCGCCCGCCGACCAGTCATCCGGCGGGCGGCACCACGTCCAGCGGGAACGCGCCCGGCGAGCGGGCGTCCGGCGGCGACACGTCCAGCGGGAACGGGCCCGGTGCCTACCCGCCGGGTGTTCACGCGCCCGGCCCCCATCCGCCCTCATCGCGGACGTACGGGCCGCCCGGCTGGCGCCCCCCGTACCCCGGTCCACCGGTTCCCCCGGCCCCGCCGCCCGTCCCGGTGCCGTCCCAGGAGACCGCACGCGGCGTCCTGTGGGCGTTCGTGCCGTTCGTCACCCTCGGCTACGGGACGCCGTTCTCGTTCTTCTACGCGGCCGTCCGGCGCGGATCGTGGAGCCTCGGCGCCACCGCCGCCGGGTACGGCTTCGGGACGGCCGCCGTCATCACCATGCTTCAGGTCGGCAACCCGTTCTTCGCCGTCCTCGGCACGTTCATGGCGATCCTGCTGTGGATCGCGGGGACCGGGCACGCGTTCGCCGTCCGGTCGTCCGTCTTCCCCCGCGAGGTTCCGCGCAACCGCCGCAACCAGTACGCCATCGAGGTCGCCAAGTACCGGCGGACGCTGCGCGAGGAGGCCCGCGCGCTCGCCGCCGAGGACCCGTCGCTGGCCCGCGAACTGCGGATCGGCCGTCCCGACGTGCCCCGCACCTACGACGACGGCGGTCTCGTGGACGTCAACCACGCGCCGCCGGAGATCATCGCCGCGCTGCCCGGCATGACGCCGGAGATGGTGGAGCGCGTCGTCCGCCGCCGCGATGAGCAGGGCGGCTTCATGTCCGCGGAGGAGATGGCGGTGGACGCCGACATCCCGCCCGACGCCCTCCCCCAGATGGCCGACTACACGATCTTCCTGACGTGACGCCGCACGGACGAGGTCTCAGAGCGCGACGCTGAGGACGCCCGTCAGCGCGAGCTGCGCCAGCGACAGCGGAACCAGCCAGACCCAGGCGAGCTTCTGCAACTGGTCTTCGCGCATGCGCGGGTAGCTGACCCGCAGCCAGATGACGCAGAACGCCAGCGCGCCCGCCTTGAGCAGCGTCCAGAGCCAGCCCAGCTCCGTGTCGAGGAACGGGCCCTTCCAGCCGCCGAGGAACAGCACGGTCGTCAGCGCGCACAGCACCACGATCCCGGCGTACTCAGCCAGGAGGAACAGCGCGAACCGCAGCCCGCCGTACTCGGTGTACGGGCCGAAGATGATCTCGGAGTCGGCGACCGGCATGTCGAACGGCGGCCGGCGCAGCTCGGCGAGGCCCGCGACGAAGAACACCACGCCGCCGACCGCCTGCCACGGCAGCCACCACCAGCGCCACTCCTCCACGATGCCCGTCAGCGACAGCGTTCCCGCCGCCATCGCCACCGACGACGCCGCGAACACCATCGGCAGCTCGTACGACATCAGCTGCGCGGCGACCCGCATCCCGCCGAGCAGCGAGTACTTGTTCGCGCTCGCCCAGCCCGCCATGATCGCGCCGATCACGCCGACGCCCATCACCGCGAGCGCGAAGAAGATCCCGGGCCCGAGGTCGAGCGCGACCTGCCCGTCCGGCCCGACCGGGATGACGAGCAAAACCAGCAGGTACGGGACGAGCGCCACACCGGGGGCGAGCTTGAACACCAGCCGGTCGGCGTCGCGCGGGACGACGTCCTCCTTCTGCGCGAACTTCACCCCGTCGGCGACGAGCTGCGCCCAGCCGTGGAAGGCGCCCGCGTACATGGGTCCGAGGCGGCCCTGCATGTGCGCCATCACCTTGTGCTCGGCCTGGCCCACCAGCAGCGGGAGCAGCGCGAACGCGGCGGCGACCAGCGCCAGCTTGACGACGATCTCAAGCATTGGGCCCCCAGTCGTCCGGCACCCCGGGTGGACGGACGCGGCGGCGGCTCGGCGCGCCGTGGCCCGACTCGCCCGGTTCCTTGGCGCCCGGCCAGGGCTTGGCGACGCGGGCGGCGAGCACGAAGTCCTTGCGGAGCGGATGCCCCTCGAACCCGTCCGGCAGCAGCAGCGGCACCAGGTTCGGGTGGCCCTCGAAGAGGACGCCGAACATCTCCGACGTCTCCCGCTCGTGCCACTCGGCCCCCCGGTACACGCCCGTGGCCGTCGCCAGGACGGGCGCCCGCTTCGGGACGCGGGTGCGGATCAGCAGATGGTGGCGGCGTTCCAGGGAGTACACGTGGACGACGACGGCGAAGCCCTCGTCCAGCTCGTCCACGCCGGTCAGCCAGTCGAAGTACCCGCAGGACAGGTCGTCGCGCGCGAACGTCAGCGCGTCCACCCAGTATTCGGGCGGCACCCCGACGGCGAGGCCGCCGAACGTCTCCTCGGTGCTGATCTCGTCGCCGTAACGGGCCGTCCAGGCGTCCGTCAGCTCCTTGGCGCCGGCCGGTTCGGCGCTCACCGGTCGCGTCCGATCTCGTCGTCGTTCCCGTCGTCGGTCAGGCCGGGGATGATCGACGGGTCGTGCGGGCCCCGCGGGCGTCCGCGGGGCCGCCCGGATTCCTCGGGAGCGGGCTCGTCCTCGACCGCGGGGACGGGGCGCGTGGCGTCCTCGTCCGCGACGGCGGGCACAGGGCGCGTGGCGTCCTCATCCGCGACGGCGGGCACGGGAAGTGTCACGTCGTCGGCCGGATGAACGGCGGGCGGCTCCCCGACCACCGGGACGGGACGCGTCTCGTCCTCCTCCGGCCGGAACACGGGCTCGGGCTCGGCGGGCGGCGCGGCCGCGGTCTCCGGCATTTCCCCGAGGTGCTGGACGGGCATGGTCTCGTCCTCCGGCCCCGCTCCGTGAACCGTCTCGGCCGCCGCGTCCTTCTCGGCCCGGCCGTCCGCATCCGGCGGGTCGGCCCAGCCCTCAAGGATCTCGTCCTCGTCCAGAGGGGGCGGCGGCTGGAGGGGGCGGCGCAGTACCGTCGCCGCCAGCGGGCGCGGCGGGGGCGGCGGCGTCAGCGGCTCCGCGCCGCTGTAGCGGTCGCCGAGCGACTCGGCGGCGATCTTCTCCTGCAGGTGGACGATGCCGTGCAGCAGCGCCTCGGGACGGGGCGGGCAGCCGGGGACGTAGACGTCCACCGGGATGATCTGGTCGACGCCCTTGGTCACGCAGTAGGAGTCCCAGTACGGCCCGCCGCAGTTGGAGCAGGCACCGAACGAGATGACGTACTTCGGCTCCGGCATCTGCTCGTACAGACGGCGCACCGCGGGCGCCATCTTGTCGCTGACCGTGCCGGAGACGACCATGAGGTCGGCCTGCCGGGGACCGGGCGCGAACGGGATGACGCCGAGCCGCATGAAGTCGTGCCGGCCCATCGACGTCGCGATGAACTCGATGGCGCAGCACGCCAGGCCGAAGTTGAAGACCCACAGCGAGTAGCGGCGGCCCCAGTTGAGCACGAACTTGATCGGCTTGGGAGCCAGCCGCGACAGCGGCCCGATGCTCGGCGGCGGTAGATCGATAGTGCCCACGGGAGCATTGTTACAGCCCCGCGGGATCTGGCCAGGGGTCCGGACGCACGATCGGCCCGCTCACCCTCGGACTCAGGAGGGTCAAACCCAGGACAGGACGCCCTTCTTGCCCGCGTACGCGAGCCCGGTCGCGAGGAACCCGAGGAAGACGAACATCTCGCCGAGCGTCGTCGCCCCGTAACCGGGATCAGAGAAGATCGTTGCCCAGGGGAACAGGAATACCGCGTCCACGGCGAACACGACGTACAGGTAGGCGAAGACGTAGTAGCGCACGTGCGAGTGCGCCCAGCCCTCCCCGACGGGGTCGACGCCGCACTCGTAGGTGGTCAGCTTCTCCGCGGTGGGGCGGCTCGGACGAAGCATCCGGTTCGCGGCGAGCCCACCGCCGACGATCCCGGCGCCCACGAGGAGCAGTACGACCACGACGACATATGTGTCGAAATAGTTATGCACCAGATCCTCCTCGCGTGCGTCTCATCAAGTATCCCCCGCACAGGGTCAGGGGGAACTGTGACCTTGTACCTCCACACCGGAGGCTCACAATGTCATGGTTTTACTGCACACTAGGCTTGGCATTGAGGTCAATTTGACCTGGAAGGACGTGACCAGATGAGCAACCCCCCGCCTCCTCCGGGCTGGGAGTCCCCGGGCGGCGCATCCTGGCCGCCTCCGCCGCCGCCCGCCGGTCCGGGCGGGCCGGGGATCGGTGGGCCCGGATCGCCTGGCGGCCCCGGCGGACCCGGCCCGGGCATGCCGTCCCCCCCCGGACCGCCCCCACCCGGCGGTTTCGGCGGACCCGGAACGCCTCCCCCCTTCTTCCCGCCGCCTCCCGGCAGCCCGATGGGGCCCGGCATGCCCCCGCCGAGGCGCGGTGGCGGCGGCGCGGTGATCGCGGCGATCCTCGGCGGCGGCCTCGTCGTGCTGTTGATCATCGGTGTCGTGGTCTACGCGGTGACCGCCGGTGGCGGCAAGTCGCCCGACGAGAAGCTGACGGCCGCGGCCGCCAACCTGACTTCGGCCGGCGCGGTCGAACTGGACGGCACCTTCGGCGGCGCCGGGTCCCTGCAAGGTGAGCTGAACATCACCAAGGGCGGCCGCGCGGCCGGGCCCGTCACCTGGAACGGCTCCAAGGTCACGCTGCTCTCGGCCGACGGCAAGCTGTTCGTGAAAGCCGACAAGACCTACTGGGAGCGGGAGATCTCGGGCGACGACCCGTTCTTCCTCCAGAGCGGCGAGCAGTGGGGCCGGATGGACCACGACGAGCTCAACATCGACTTCAAGCGGTACCTGACCCCGGCGGCGCTGGCGAGCAAGTTGCGCTCGGCGCGCAACTCGAGCGTCAAGCCGATCGAGACCACGCGGCAGGGCAAGAAGGCACTGAAGTTCAGCACCTTCTCCTCCACCATCTACATCTCCGATGACGACGACGCGGAGCTGCTGCGCTACGAGTCGACCACCCCGCGCGTCCGCGTGGACGTCACGCCGAAGAGCTCCAGCGACGCCTCGTCCATCATCTCGGACATGCGCACGAGCATGGGCGAGCTGAAGGACTCCTTCAACGCCTCGGCCCAGCCGCGGGTCAGCGAGTGGAAGAAGGGCGGCTGCAACAGCGACTCCGGCTGCACGGTCGAGGCCAAGATCCGCCCGCCGTACGACGTGGAGAAGCCCGTCACGATCGACGTGCGGTTCCGGCTCACCGCCGGCTCGCTGAGCGGCAAGGACCTCGGCAACTGCACGGCCACCATCACGATCACCGGCACGACCCCGCAGTGGGCGAGCTGCCGGGTCACCAGCAGCGCGTGGACGCGCTGGGCCGACGACACCGGCGGCACGTTCTACAAGCACGCCGACTACAAGGTGATCGGCGCCACGGAAGAAGAGGTCCAGGCGCTGCAGAACGGGCTCGAAAGCGAATGAGGCCGCAGGTGAGGCGCACCGCGCGCTGATCCGGCCGCCGCCGGGCGCCTTTATGCTCTGTGGGGACGCCCCTCAGGGGCCCGGCGGCCTCCCCCCATTCGGCCCGCAGCCCCGTCGGCATCCCTGGAGGACATCACAGATCCCTTGCTTTGTCCCTGACGGTCGGGCCGAACCCGGCCCCCGAAGTGAGCAGAGTGAGTCCCGAGTGAGCGCTGAGCAGGACGGGCCGTCACCGACGGCCTCCTCCCAACCCCCGCCCCCGGAAGATCCCGCGGCGGGTCCCGTCCCGAACGCCCCACCCCCACCGGCCGCTCCTCCAGCCGCAGCCCCCACCCCCGCCAGGCCGGTCCGCCCGGACGTCCGGGTCGCTGGCGGGACCGTTCCACCACCCCCCTCTCCCGCGGGGCCCGTCCCCCCGAACCGCCCCGTACACCCAGGCGCCCCCATGCCACCAGGCGCCCCCGAACATCCGGGCGGCCCCCCGGCACCGGTCAGCCCCGCGGCTCCGGGCGGCGCCGGGCATCCGGGCGGCCCCGTGCCCCCAGGTGGGCCTACGGCTCAGGGCGCTCCCGCAACTCCGGGCGTTCCCGCAACTCCAGGGGGTCCCGCGGCTGGGGGTGGCTCCGTGCCTCCGGGCGGGTCGGTTCCGCAAGGTGGTTCTGGGGCTCCGGGTGGGTTCGTGCCTGGCGGTGGTCGTGTGGGTCATCCGGGGGGTGCCGTGCTGCCGGGGAGGGGTGGGCGGCAGGGGACGGGCAAGTGGCGGCTGGTGCTGGTCGCGGGCGGGGCCGCGGCGGTCGTGGTGGCCGTGGGCACCGTGGCGGCCTTGGCCTTCACGGGTGACGCCGAGGCGCCCGAGAAGCGGCCGAAGCCGACCGTGGCCGACGCGCCGCCGGCGTGGACGATCGAGGCGGGACGGCAGCTCACGTCCGGGACGGGGCTGCGGTTCGACGGGACGCTGACGGTCGGCGGCATGCCCGTCCAGGCGCATCTCCGGGTCACCCCGTCGGGTCTGGCGACCGGCACGCTGACGGCGGGCGTGTCGAAGGCGGAAGTCATCGCGGTCGGCGGTGACACCTACATCAAGGCCGGGCCGGCGTTCTGGCGCGACTACGCCGGGGAGGTCACGCACCCGGAGTACTACGCGGGCCGCTGGTCGAAGGCGCCCGTGTCCATGCCCGGCTTCGACGTGCCGGACGTGCTCGGTCCCGAGTCCATCGCCCGGATGCTCGCCAAGGCCCCGGCGAAACCGCCCACGGAGAAGGTGAACGGCGTCCCCGCGTACAAGGTCGCGACGCCGGAGGCGGAGTATCTGATGGCCGCGGCGGCACCGCACCGGCTGCTGTCGGTGCGCGCCGCCGGGCAGAACGCGCCGCGGTTCGCCGTCGCGCCCGTGGCGGCGCCGGTGGCGCTGTTCAAGGAGCTGCGTCCCCGGGTCGCCAAGCTCGGCGGCGCCACCGACCCGGGGCTGCGTTTCCGGCCCGGGACGCTGACGTTCAGCAACTGCGACAAGAACACCAGCGGCTGCACCGTGAGCGTGCCCGCGACGCTGACCTCCCCGGCGGACGGGGTGCCGGACGGTGCGCGGGCGGCGCTGCGGGCCTCGATCACGTCCAGGGGCGAGGCGCTCGGCTCGTGCGGGGTGTCGGAGGCGGTGCCGGCCGACCGCGCGCTGGTGCTGCGCTGCACCGTCACGAGCAGGCGGTGGCGCACCTGGATGCGCGACGCCCTCGACAACCCCGGCTCCTACCCGTACGAGGCGACGGCGCACGTGGTCGGGGAGGCGGTGGACGCCGGCGACGTCGGCAAGCTGCTCGCCCGGGTCGACCGGGAGCGTGCGGCGGTGGTGAAGGCGATGCCGTCCCCGCCGGGGCCGCCCGAGTCGGGAGAGCCGTCGGTGCACCGGTCGGAGCCGCCGGAGGTCGCCGAATCGCAGTCGCCGGAGCGGCCCTGACACGCACGACCAGGGGCGGTGACCTCGAACGGAATTCGGGAAGTCTACACTTCGGGCTGTGAACTCCACGCCCGTGGGGAGCCGCGGCTCCTCGACGTATCCGGCGCGGCTGGTCAGGCGGCTGCACGTCGACCTGTGCCGCCAGCGCAGCAGCCTGTGTTCGGGATGAACTCGGGGGCCCGTCCAGGTCGTACCCCCGGATAGGACCTGCCCGAATTCGGGAGAGCCGCGTGAACTCCGCACCGAGGTGATACGTCTTGTGTTACGGGGTTAGCGACCTCCCTGGAAGCGGGACGTCACATGACGGGCGGAGAGGCGGCCGCGGTCCATGCCTCCCATGACCTGCGGCCACCGAAGACCGGACGACGCCGGGTGATCCCTGCCCTCGTCCCGGTCCGCCTCGACCAATCCCCGAGAACACCATCCCACCCCGGACATACCATGAAGGTAAGCCTAAGTAGCATCACGATTCTGGGCGCCTCCCCCAGGACGTGTGCTGCGCGTCGAGGAGGTCTTCCTCTGTGACCAAACAGGTCCAGCAGCTCGACCGCGTCATCATCCGTTTCGCCGGGGACTCCGGCGACGGCATGCAGCTGACCGGCGACCGCTTCACCCAGGAGACGGCGGCGTTCGGCAACGACTTGTCGACGTTGCCGAACTTCCCGGCCGAAATCCGCGCCCCCGCCGGGACCCTCCCCGGCGTGTCCAGTTTCCAGTTGCACTTCGCCGACCACGACATCCTCACCCCGGGCGACGCGCCCAACGTCCTGGTCGCGATGAATCCCGCCGCCCTCAAGGCCAACCTCGGGGATCTCCCCCGCGGGGCGGACCTCATCGTCAACACCGACGAGTTCACCAAGCGCAACCTCGCCAAGGTCGGCTACGAGACGAGTCCCGTCGAGGACGACTCACTCGCCGAGTACCGGGTGCACGCGCTGCAGCTCACCTCGATGACGGTGACGGCGCTCGCCGACTTCGACATCTCCAAGAAGGACGCCGAACGCGCGAAGAACATGTTCGCGCTGGGGCTTCTGTCCTGGCTGTACCACCGTCCCACCGAGGGGACGGT
The DNA here is from genome assembly GCF_052245875.1 of Actinomadura sp. 3N407. Lineage (NCBI taxonomy): Bacteria > Bacillati > Actinomycetota > Actinomycetes > Streptosporangiales > Thermomonosporaceae > Actinomadura > Actinomadura sp. 3N407. The sequence goes on along the minus strand of NZ_JBQQBP010000005.1, from coordinate 255,212 downwards.
CGGCTTCCTGGAACGCAAGTTCGCCTCCAAGCCCGAGATCATGAAGGCGAACATCGCGGCTTTCCAGGCGGGCTGGAGCTATGGCGAGACGACCGAGGCCTTCACGACGCAGTACGAGATCAAGCCGGCCGAGCACGAACCCGGCCTCTACCGCAATATCACCGGGAACATGGCGCTGGCCTACGGGCTCGTCGCCGCGGGCGTGCAGAGCGGGCTGCCGATCTTCCTCGGCTCGTACCCGATCACCCCGGCGTCGGACATCCTGCACGAGCTGTCCAAGCACAAGAAGTTCGGCGTCCGCACGTTCCAGGCCGAGGACGAGATCGCCGCGGTCGGCGCGGCGCTCGGCGCCTCGTTCGGCGGGTCCCTCGGGGTCACCACGACGTCCGGTCCGGGCATCGCGCTGAAGAGCGAGACGATCGGCCTCGGCGTCGCGACCGAGCTTCCGCTGCTGGTCATCGGTGTGCAGCGGGCCGGTCCGTCCACCGGCATGCCGACCAAGACCGAGCAGGCCGACCTGCTGCAGGCCATGTACGGCCGCAACGGCGAGGCGCCCGTCCCGGTCATCGCGCCGCAGTCCCCCTCGGACTGCTTCGACGCGGCGATCGAGGCGGCCCGGATCGCGGTGAAGTACCGCACGCCGGTGATCCTGCTGTCGGACGGCTACCTCGCCAACGGCTCCGAGCCGTGGCGGCTGCCGGACGTGTCGGCGCTGCCGGCGATCGAGCCGAACTTCGCGGCCCCGTCGCAGGACGGCTTCCAGCCGTTCGAACGTGACCCGGGCACCCTCGCGCGCCCGTGGGCGATCCCGGGCACGGCGGGTCTGGAGCACCGGATCGGCGGCCTGGAGAAGGCCGACGGCTCCGGCAACATCTCCTACGACCCGGCCAACCACGACCGCATGACCCGGCTCCGGCAGGCCAAGGTCGACGGGATCGCGAACGACATCGAGCCGCTGGCCGTGGACGACCCGTCCGGCAATGCCCGCGTGCTCGTGATGGGCTGGGGCGGCACCTACGGCGCGATCTCCGCCGCCGTCCGCCGCGTCCGCGCCGAGGGGCAGCATGTCGCGCAGGCGCACCTGCGGCACCTCAACCCGTTCCCGGCGAACCTGCCGGAGGTCCTGCGCTCCTACGAGAAGGTCATCGTCCCGGAGATCAACCTCGGCCAGCTCGCGCTGCTGCTGCGCGGCCGGCTGCTCATCGACGTGATCGGCTACAACCAGGTCCGCGGCCTGCCCTTCAAGGCCGCGGAACTCCAGGGCGTCATCCAGGATGTGATCGACAGTGAGTGACAACGGAGCCGACGGAAACGGCGCCAACGGCAACGGCGCCGTGAACGGCGGCGGTTCCAACGGGAACGGCCGGTCGCTGCTCTCCCTCGTCCCGAAGTCGGACGAGAAGCAGACGATGAAGGACTTCAAGACCGACCAGGAGGTGCGCTGGTGCCCCGGGTGCGGTGACTACGCGGTGCTCGCGGCCGTCCAGTCCTTCCTGCCGGAGCTCGGGCTGCGCCGGGAGAACATCACGTTCGTCTCCGGCATCGGCTGCTCGTCGCGGTTCCCGTACTACATGAACACCTACGGGTTCCACTCGATCCACGGTCGCGCGCCCGCGATCGCGACGGGCCTCGCGACGTCCCGCCCGGACCTGTCGGTCTGGGTGGTGACCGGGGACGGCGACGCGCTGTCCATCGGCGGCAACCACCTGATCCACGCGCTGCGCCGCAACGTCAACCTGAAGATCCTTCTGTTCAATAACCGGATCTACGGGCTGACCAAGGGCCAGTACTCGCCGACGTCCGAACTCGGCAAGATCACCAAGTCGACGCCGATGGGGTCGCTGGACGCGCCGTTCAACCCGCTGTCGCTGGCGATCGGCGCGGAGGGGACGTTCGTCGCCCGGACGATCGACTCCGACCGCAAGCACCTGCAGTCGGTGCTGCGGGCGGCGGCGCAGCACCGCGGCACCGCGCTCGTGGAGATCTACCAGAACTGCAACATCTTCAACGACAACGCGTTCGAGCCGCTGAAGGACGCGTCGGTCCGCGACGACGTCACCGTCCGGCTGGAGCACGGGGAGCCGATCGTGTTCGGCGCGGACCGCTCCAAGGCGCTGCGCCGCTCCGCGACCGGCTCGTTCGAGGTCGTGAACGTCGCCGACGTCGACGCCTCGGAGATCGCCGTCCACGACGCCCGCAACCCGGACCCGTCGCAGGCGTTCGCGCTGTCGCGGCTGGACCAGCCGGCGTTCGAGCACACCCCGATCGGCATCTTCCGCGATGTCGACCGCCCGTCCTACGACGAGCTGATGCGGGCCCAGCTCGACGAGGCCGTCGAATCCCAGGGCGAGGGGGATCTGGCGGCGCTGCTCGGCAGCGGCGACACGTGGCGCATCGACTGACGCGCGTCCCCGCAGGCCCGGTCCCGGTTCGTCCGGGGCCGGGCCTTTTCGCGCATTGAAACCCGGCGAACGGGGCACGGTTCATCACATGGTGAGCAACCGGGGAGATCCCTTGGCCGAATTCGGCCGGGACACGGTGCGGGACCGCGTCTCATGCTGAAAGACTGCTGAACAGATCATGGAGCCCGGGAGGTGACGATGCGGGTCGTTCCGCGCCGCAGCAAGGGTCGTCGGCAGGACGATGGCCCCGCGCGCACCGCCTCGCCCCGGGACCCGTCCGGCGCCTCCGAGACCCCGGAGCCCCAGGAGAGCCCGGCGTCCCCGGAGGCCCCGTCCGCCCCGGATTCCGGGCTGGAACGGCCCCCGGCGCCCACCCTCGAACCGCCCTCCTCCGAGCCGCCGCCTCCCGCCGCCGGGGAGTGGGAGCGGGACGCCGATCCGGCGGCGACGCTCGGCCAGAAGAGCCTCCGGAACGGGACGTCGCGCGGGCCGGAGGCGACCACGGCGGTGCTGCCGGCGGTCGAGGACCCGGAGACCGCGCGGCGCCGGCGTGCGCGGGCGGCCGAGCGGCAGCGCATGGCGGCGGAGGTGAAGCGGAGCCGGGCCGCGGTGCGGCAGGGCCTGCCTTACCGGGAGCCGAACCCCGCGGGCAGGGCCGCCGACCAGCACCGTTCGGCGCTGCTGGTCATGGTCCTCACGCTGGGGCTGCTGATCGCCGCGGTGGCGGTGACCGGCGCGATGATCGCGTCGTCCATGCGGACGCAGCCGGTGACGCTGGCGTCGCCGCTGCACATCTATCCCGTCACGCAGACGACGCCGGGGCAGTGCCCGACGGGGACGCAGGGGATCACGGGACAGTCCGGGTCGGGCCCGACCTGCTACCGGCTGGCCCAGGGGATCGCGATCCACAAGGTCGCCGACCTGCGCGTCCAGGAGTCGCGGGTGAAGCCCGGCGGCTATGACGTGGCGGTCACGCTGCGGCCGTCCGACCGGGAAGCGTTCGCGGACCTGACGCGGGCGACGGTCGGCCGGGACCTGGCCTTCGTCGTGAAGAACCGCCTGGTGACGCTTCCCCGCGTCGACATGGCCATCATGGACGGGAAGGTCGTCGTGACCGGCCCGCCCGACCGTGCCTCGGCGAACCGGCTCGTCCGGGAACTGAAGGGCCGCTGACCGCTCACAGCGGCCCGACGGCGACGTCCCTCACCGGGGTGTCTCCGGGCCCGTCAGTGCCGCCGGAGCCGCCGGAGCCGCCGGAGCCGCCGGGGTCTTCGGAACCACCGGTGTCGGCGCGGGCCGCCTTGCCGCGCTTCGCCGACCCGCGCAGCGGCGGTTCCTTCAGCGCGAGCACCGCGACGAAGCCGACCAGCGCCACCGGGATGCCGACCAGGAAGACGGTCTCGAGCGCGTTGGAGAACGCGTCCTGCACGATCCCCTTGACCGGCTGGGCCAGCCGCTGGATCTCGTCCGGCGACCCGAGTTCACCGCCGCCGGGGGCCCCGCGGACGCCGGCCGCGCGAAGTCCGGAGGTGATCTCGCTCGCCACCCGGTTGGTGAGGATCGCGCCGAACGCGGCCACGCCCATCGCGCCGCCGAGGTTGCGGAAGAACGAGACACCGGACGTCGTGGAGGCCAGGTCGGCGGGCGCGGCGGCGTTCTGCGCGGCCAGGATCAGGATCTGCAGCGTCAGGCCCATCCCGATGCCGAGGACGGCGAGGTCCACGCCGATGAGCACGGACGAGGAGCCGGTGTGCAGCCGCGACAGCAGGAACAGCCCGGCGGCGACGCAGGCCAGCCCGACCACCGGAAAGATCTTGTAGCGGCCCGTCCGGGTGACGACCTGCCCGGAGCCGGTGGAGGTGACGAGCATGCCGAGGACCAGCGGCAGCGTCATCAGGCCGGACGCCGTGGGGCTCATCCCCTTGACGATCTGCAGATACTGCGGCATGTAGATCATCACGCCGAACATCGCCATGCCGATGCAGACGGAGACGAACGAGGTGAGAACGAACATGCGGTTGCGGAACAGCCGGGGCGGCAGGATCGGGTCGCGGGCGCGGCGTTCGGCGACGATCGCCAGCGCGACCAGGACGACGGTGGTCCCGGCCAGGATGTAGGTCCACGCGGAGTTCCACGCGAACTCCGTCCCGCCCAGGGACAGCAGCAGCATCAGCGTGGCGGCGCTGCCGGTGATGGTGAACGCGCCGAACACGTCGACGCGGGTGTCGCGGCGCACCTTGGGCAGTTTCAGCACCCGCTGGATGACCAGGAAGGCGACCACCGCGAGCGGGACGCACACGTAGAAGCACCAGCGCCAGCCGAGGGCGTCGGCGTCCACGATGAACCCGCCGAGCAGCGGCCCGGCGACGGTGGAGACGCCGAAGACGGCGCCCATGAAGCCGGCGTAGCGTCCGCGCTGCCGCGGCTCGACGACGTCCCCGAGGATGACCTGGGCCAGCGAGGACAGTCCGCCCACGCCGAGCCCCTGGGCGGCGCGGGCGGCGATGAGCTGGCCGATGTTCTGCGACAGGCCGGCGCACACCGAGGCGATGACGAAGAGCAGCAGGGCGGTCTGGAACATCAGCTTGCGCCCGGCGATGTCCGACAGCTTGCCCCACAGGGGGGTCGAGGCCGTCATGGTCAGCAGCGCGGCGCCGGCCACCCAGGAGAGCTTGTTCTGGCCGCCGAGGTCGCCGACGATCGTCGGCAGCGCCGTGGCGATGACCGAGGTGGAGATCATCGAGGTCAGCATCGCCATCATCAGACCGGAGAGGATCTTCAGGATCTGACGGTGCGTGTAGTGCGGTCTCGCCGGCTCGGCCGCCGCGCCGTGCGACGCCACGCTCGCTTGAGCCACCGTGCCCCCATGCCGGTCCGACGGACCACCGAGTTGATTACCTGTGCTGTGCATGTATGTTATGTAGACGCTTGTTTACTTGCAACTCGGTAGATTCTGTCACTGACGGCGACCGATGAGCCAAGGGGGGAGGGAGTGGTGATGCGGGTCGAGGAGGAGGCCGGACGGACCGCGCCGTCCACCGGGGCCGGCGGGGGCGCCGGGAGCGGCGAGGGCGGCGAGAGCGCGGCGCGGCGGCCGAAACGCGACCGGGAGGCGACCCGGCGCCGCATCCTGAACGCCGCCCGCGACCTGTTCGGCGAGCACGGCTACGACGGCGTCACCGTCCGCATGATCGCCGCACGGGCCGAGGCGAACACGGCCCTGGTCAACCGGTACTTCGGCTCCAAGGCGGCGCTGTTCGGGGAGGTCCTCGCCGGCGAGTCGGTGATCCGCGGGGTCATCGCGGGCGACCCCGGCGGCCTGCCCCGCCGCCTCGCCGAGCACTTCGTCCGACAGCTCGGCCTGGGCTCGGTCACCGCGATGTCGCGGATGCTGGACCGCTCGGCCGGCCAGCCCGAGGTCAAGGAGATCCTCCTCCACTACCTGGAGGACGTGATAGTCGAGCCGATCGTCGCCCAGCTCGACGGCCCCGACGCCCGCGCCCGCGCCCTGCTCGCGTCCACGATCATCATGGGCGGCGGGCCCGTCCGGCGCCTGCTCGGCCTCAACGACCTGCGCGCCGCCGACCCGGCCGAACTCACCGACCGGCTGACGGCCATGTTCACCGCCGCCCTCGCCCCGCTCCCCGCCCCCTGACCCGCCGGGCCGCACGTCCGGCCGGGCGGGGCGCGGCGCACATAGGGTGCAGAACATGAGGCTGGGGGGCGCGCTCCGGGCGCGGTGGGGCAGAACGGGGCGGGCCACGCGCTGGACCGCGGCGGTTGCGGCGATCATGCTCGCGGGCGGGGGCGCGGCCTGGGGCGTCGCGGCGGAGGGCGAGGCCCGCGTCCAGACCCTCGACCAGCGCGTCACCGTGGTCGACGGCCCCGGCGACGACCAGCGCGTCACCCTCGACACCACGTTCTACAAGCCGGTCGGCCGCGCCCAGGCCCCGGCGGTCATGCTGGGGCACGGCTTCGGCGGCAGCAAGGGGGACGTCGCGGACGAGGCCCGCGAACTCGCCCGCGCCGGTTACGCGGTGCTGGCGTGGTCGGCGCGCGGATTCGGCCGCTCCACCGGGGAGATCGCGCTCAACTCCCCCGACTACGAGGTCAAGGACACCCGGCAGCTCATCGACTGGCTGGCACGGCGCCCCGAGGTCCGGCTCGACGGGCCCGGCGACCCGCGCGTCGGCATGGCGGGCCAGTCGTACGGCGGCGCGATCGCGCTGCTGACCGCCGCGTACGACGGGCGGGTCGACGCCATCGCACCGATGATCACCTGGCACAGCCTCCCGGACGCGCTGTTCCCGAACGCGACCGGCGCCGGGCCCTCGGACGGCGTCTTCAAGAAGCTGTGGGCCGGCCTGTTCTTCACCGGCAACGCGGGCAGCACGGCGTGCGGGCGTTTCCTGCCGTCCCTGTGCGAGATGTACCAGGAGGTCGCGGAGAAGGGCCGCCCCACCGGCTCGGCGATCGAGACGCTGCGGCGGTCGAGCCCGGCCTCGGTCGCCGACCGGATCAAGGTGCCGACGCTGCTCGTCCAGGGACAGGCCGACTCGCTGTTCCCGCTCGGCCACGCCGACGCCAACGCCCGCGCCATCGCCGCGAACGGCGCGCCGGTGTCGGTGGTCTGGTTCCAGGGCGGCCACGACGGCGGCGACGCCGAGACCGAGCGGATCGAGGGACTGGTCCTCGACTTCTTCGACGCGCGGCTCAAGCGCTCCGCCGCGCCGTCGCCGGACGGTTTCACGGTGACGCGGGCGGGCGGGATCGACTCGTCCACCCAGGAGGTCGTCGTCGAGGAGGCGACGACCCGTATGTATCCGGGTCTATCCGGCAGTCCCGTGGACCTCCCGCTGGGCGGGGACGAGCAGACGATCTACCACCCGGCCGGCGGGGCCCCCGCGTCGATCTCCGCGGTACCCGGGCTCGGCGGGCTGGGTTCGCTGGGGTCCCTCGGCTCCCTGGGCGGCGGGCTGCCGGCCGAGATGCCCGGTCAGTCCGCGACGTTCGACACCCGTCCGCTGGACCGTCCCGTCCAGCTGACGGGCGCCGCCACCGTCCGGCTCAAGGTGGACGGGGACGGGCCGCTGTTCGCGAAGCTCTACGACGTCGTGCCCGGCGGGACGGCGACGCTCGCGCGGCGGCTGGCCGCGCCGTTCCGGGTGTCCGGCGACGGCGAGGTCACCGTCGCGCTCCCCGCGATGGACCACCGCTTCGACCGCGGCCACCGGATCCGCCTCGTCATCGCGACCACCGACATGGGCTTCGCCACCCCTGCGGCGCCGGCGTCGTACAAGGTGCGGGCGGTGTCGCCGCTGACCGTTCCGTCCGTCCCCTCGCTGACGACCGCTTCGACGCCCGTACCGGCGTGGGTCTGGGGCCTGCCGGCGGCCGGCCTCGCTCTCGCTCTGCTCATCGTCGTCCCTGGACGCAGGCGCCACGGTCCCGAGAAGGACAGCGACGTCCCGCTGGAGATAACGGGCCTGACGAAGGCGTACAAGAACGGCCACCTCGCCGTCGCCGACCTGTCGTTCCGGGTGGAGAAGGGGCAGGTGCTGGGGCTGCTCGGGCCGAACGGCGCCGGGAAGACAACGACGCTGCGCATGCTCATGGGCCTGATCCATCCCGATGCGGGCGAGATCCGCATCTTCGGTCATCACGTCCATCCCGGTGCGGCCGTCCTAGCCCGGCTCGGCTCCTTCGTTGAAGGGCCTGGGTTCCTGCCCCACCTCTCCGGCCGCGACAACCTCGACCTCTACTGGCGCGTCACAGGCCGTCCCCTGGACGAAGCCCACCTGGACGAGGCGCTGCAGATAGCCGACCTTGGGTCCGCCCTCGACCGGGCCGTCCGCACGTACTCGCAGGGGATGCGGCAGCGCCTCGCGATCGCCCAGGCCATGCTCGGACTCCCCGACCTCCTCGTCCTCGACGAACCGACCAACGGCCTCGACCCGCCGCAGATCCGCGAAATGCGGGAGGTGCTCGTCCGGTACGCCGCCGCCGGGCGGACGGTCATCGTCTCCAGCCACCTGCTCGCCGAGGTCGAGCAGACCTGCACGCACGCGGTCGTCATGGCCGGCGGGCGCCGCGTCGCCGCCGGCCCCGTCGCCGACATCGTCGGGTCCTCCGGCCGCCGCCTGGAGGACGCCTTCCTGGAGATCATCGGGGAGCGTTCATGACCGCCTACAACGTCCGGCGGACGCTTCCGCTGCGGGTGGAGGCCGTCCGCCAGTTCCGGCGGCGCCGCACCCTCGTCGCGTTCGGGATCCTGCTCGTGCTCCCGTGGGTGCTGGTCGCCGCGTTCAAGCTCGGCGGCGACCCCGGCCCGGACGGCGCTCCCAATCTGGTCGACGTCGCCACGTCCAGCGCCCTCAACTTCGCCCTCTTCGCCCTGTTCGTCTCGACGGGTTTCCTGCTGGTCGTCGCCGTGGCGCTGTTCTGCGGCGACACCGTCGCGAGCGAGGCGGGCTGGTCGTCGCTGCGGTACCTGCTGGCCGCGCCGGTGCCGCGCGCCCGCCTCCTGCGGCAGAAACTCATCGTCGCGCTCTCCTACGCGGTCCTCGCCGTCGTCAGCCTTCCGCTGATGTCACTGATCGCGGGCACGGCCGGGTTCGGCTGGGGCGACGTCGAACTCCCGACCGGCGGAACCGTCCCGGTGAGCACCGCGCTCGGCCGGATGGCGATCATCGTCGGGTACGCCCTCGTCTCCCAGCTCGTCGTCGCGGCCCTGGCCTTCCTGCTGTCCGTCACCACCGACTCGCCGCTCGGCGCGGTCGGCGGCGCCGTCGGCCTCGTCATCGTGAGCAACATCCTGGACGCCGTCACCGCGCTCGGCACATGGCGCGAGTTCCTCCCGACGCACTGGATGTACTCCTGGATGGACGCCCTCCAGCCCGACATCCAGTGGACGGGGATGGCCAAGGGCGCGGCCATCTCCATCGCCTACGCCGCCGTGCTGTTCGCCGTCGCGTTCCGCCGCTTCCGCACCCGCGACATCGTCTCGTAGGCCCCTCGATCCCTTCGGCTCGTAATTTCGACCACATTCGGATGCTGCGGAAAGTGTCCATTCGGACACATATCGCGACAGCCGCTTTCTTTAAATCGGTCGAAACGGCAGTGTTCGTCGCATAAGCTCATCGAACCTCGCACGCTGCGGATGCGACGTAGGAGGCACAGCGCGACATCGGCTCGATCGACGGGTTAAGCCCCGCCCGATGGGGGGAGATGATCACCATGGCACGGCAGCAGCTCATCAAGCGTCCCAAACCCCCGCGTCAACCGAGCCCGCTCGACCTGCGGACCCCGTCCGGCCGCCTCCTTCCGTACTGACGGCCCTGCCGTACTGACGGCGCCTCATCGACCCAGCCGCGCGAGAAACCTCTCCCGGTCCACGACGACCCGCTCGACGCGGCCGTCACCCACCACCGCGCCCCGCTCGTCGGTGGCACGGAACGCGAACACGAGCCGCGCGCCGTCGACCTCCGTGAGCTCGGCCTCGACCGTCACGCGCACGCCGACGGGACTGGCCGCCCGATGCTCCAGCTCGACCCGCGTCCCGACCGACGTCTTCGCCCCGTCCAGATACGGCCCGATCGCCCTGACGGTCGCGGACTCCGCCAGCGCCAGCAGCCGTGGCGTCCCCAAGACCGGAACGTCACCGCTCCCGAGCCGGACGGCCGTGTCCTCGTCCCCGACGACGACGGACGCCTCCGCCCGCAGCCCTTCCCTCAGCTCCATGCGTCCATCCTCCTTCAAGAGACGAGGCCAGGGGACGAGGCCGGTCTCCGGACGGCCGGGGCGACCGGCGGGCCTCCGCCCGCCACGGCGGAGGCCCGGCGTCATTCCAGGACGATCACTCCGGCCGGACGCCGCGCTGCGTCCAGTCCTCCAGCCGGTCGAACGCGGTCAGGAAGTCGGACCGCATCGGCCGCACGAGCGCGGGAAACGCGGCGCTCAGCCCATCGGTGTGGGTGCCGCCGGGCACGCGGTGATAGCTGTGGAGCCTTTCCCGTCCGGCCTTGCGGACCATCTCGGCGTACACGTCGCCGTTCTCGCTGATCGGCGTCAGCACGTCCATCGTGCCGTGAATGCTGATGAGCGGACGGTGAATGCGCCCCGTCAGCGACACTCGCCGCACGGCCGCGTGCACCTTGCGCGGACGGGAACCGTAGTCGTAATCGGTGTCGCAACCCGCGCCCGTGCCCTCCGCGCAGAACGGCGTCCCCGCCTCTCGCGCGCCGTCATACGACGGATCGAGTTCCTCACGCAGGATGCGCTGGAGAAAGTCCCACAGATTCTTGTGGTGATAGCCCCACAGCGGCTCCGAACCCGCCGGATATCCGGCGGCGAGCATCTCCTCATGCGCTCCGGGCTTGCCCGCCGCATACCGCGGATAGGCGCGCAGCGCCGGCGGCAGCGTCGTCAGCAGGCTCGGACCCTTGGACGTGAAGAGCACCGCGTTCCAGTCGACGCCGCCCGTGTAGAGCCAGGGGAATCGTTCGAGCTGGCCCCGGACGAGATAGCCCCCGACCGACAGGCCCGCGACGTACGTGTGGCGGGGCGCACGGCCGTACCTCTGCGCCGCGACGCGCTTGGCCGCCCACGTCATCTGGGCCATCCGCAGATGCCACTCCTGGATGCCGTCACCCGGCCGGCGCCCGTCCTCGTAGATGGTGGGTCCGGTGTTGCCCTTGTCGGTCGCCGCGAACGCGTACCCCTTGGCCAGAACATGGTCGCCGATGATGCGGTCGTTCGCGTACTGCTCCCGGACGCCGGGCGGCCCGCTGACGACGAGCCCGCCGTTCCAGCGGCGGGGCAGCCGGATGACGAACTGCGAATCGTGGTTCCACCCGTGCGTCGAGTTGGTCTTGGACGAGTCCGGGAAATAGCCGTCGATCTGGATGCCCGGGACGCCCGAGGGGTTGACCGTACCGGGGCCCTCCAGGCCCTCCCAGTCGGCCGGATCGGTGTGCCCGCCCGGGGCCGTCCCCGCCGTCGTGAGGTCGGGCAGGCAGACCGCCGTGGAACGCGCGGCGCCCGGAACCCGGAGGCCCTTTTCACCGCATCCCGAATCCGCCGCGGCGGCCGGCACCGCCAGGGCGGTCAGCAGCACCGGGACGAGCATCGTGGCACGCAACATGTCGAACACCTTCCGTGAGAGACATCACGCACCGTAATGAGCGCCGCCATTCGCGGATAAGTGCGAAACGGCCGGACCTGCGTCGGCCGAAAGGCACATGACCTCCGGCCAGAATCCTTCCGGCGTGTGGCCCGGCCGGCCTCACCCCGCGTAATCTCCACCCATGCCCTCCACGCGCCCGGTGCCCTGGGTGTCGCCCCTCCTCTGCCTCGCGGTCCTCGCCGGAGGCGCCTACTACGCACTGGTGGACGCGGGCCCCTCCTTCCGCCTGGCGGGCTTCTCAGCGCTGCTGCTCCTCCTGATCGGACTCGACGTCCTGGACCGGCACATCCCGGCGGCCGTCCTCCTCGTCACCCGGACGGCCCTCTACATCGCGGTCAACGCACTCGACGACTCCGGCATCTCGCGGGTCCTGTTCGTGCTCATCCCGTTCGGCGCGTACTTCACGTTCGGACGCCGTCCCGCGATCATCCTCGGCGCGTCCTGCGTCGCGGCCCTGCCGGCGGTGCTCACCCTCCGCGTCCCCGGCTGGCAGACCCGCGCGGAGTACGTCTCCGACCTCGTGATGTTCACGCTCGGCGTCGTCCTCGCGATCACGATGGCCGCCGTCGCCGTCCGCGAACGGCAGGCCCGCGTACGGCTCGAACAGATCATGCACGAGGTCGAGGCCCTGTCCGCCGCCCAGGAACGCAACCGGCTCGCCCGCGAGATCCACGACAGCCTCGGCCACCACCTCACCGCGATCGCCGTCCAGCTGGAGAAGGCCACCGCGTTCGCCGACCTCGACCCGTCCGGCGCCCGGGAGGCCGTCGCCAACGCCCGCTGGTCCGCCGACCGGGCACTCACCGAGGTCCGTCACTCGGTGCGCACGCTGGGTCGGCGCCCGTTCCACCTCACCGACGCCCTCACCGAACTGATCGATCACCTCAACGACGCCCGCCTCACCATCACCCTCGACGTGACCGGCACAGAGGAAGGCCCGCTGACGTCCCAGATGGCGCTCTACCGCGCAGCCCAAGAAGCTTTGACCAACGCCTGCCGCCACTCCGGAGCCGCCAACGTCCGCCTGTCCCTCGCCTACGAGGACGCCGGGGCCAACCTCACCGTCGCGGACGACGGCCACGGCTTCGACTTGCGCGAAGGATTCGGCCTGCGCGGCATGCGCGAACGCATCGAACAGCTCGACGGCCGCCTCGACCTGGCGAGCACCCCCGCCGGCACCACGATCTCGGCCAGGGTGCCCTGGTGAACCCGGTGCGCGTCCTCGTCGTCGACGACCAGGAACTGGTCCGCGAGGGCATCGCCTCGCTCCTCGGCATCCAGCCCGGCATCGAGGTCATCGGCACCGCGGCCGACGGCACCGCCGCCATCGAGGCGTCCGCGTCCGCCGACGTCGTCCTGATGGACGTCCGGATGCCCGGCATGGACGGCGTCACCGCCACCGCCGAAGTCCTCGCCCGCAACCCGTCCTGCAAAGTCGTCATGCTGACGACGTTCGACGACGACGAGTACATCGTCCAGGCCATGCGTGCGGGGGCGGCCGGCTACCTCCTCAAGAACCTCCCGGCCGCCGAACTCGCCGCCGCCGTCCAGCTCACCCGCTCCGGCGTCGCCCAGTTCGACGCCGCCATCACCCGCCGCCTCGCCGCCGCCCTCCCCGACCCGGGCCTGCTCACCCCCCGCGAGACCGAGGTGCTGCGCCTCGTCGCCGCCGGCGCCACCAACAAGGAGATCGCCGCGCGCCTCTACCTGAGCGAAGGCACGGTCAAGAACCACATCTCCCGCATCCTGCAACGCCTGGGCCTCCGCGACCGCACCCAGGCCGCCCTCTACGCCCGCGACCAGAACCTCCTCTGACCGCTACGGCAAATTCGCGCTCCACAGCGCGCCATCACGAGGACGCCGTCAACGAGTCGGCGTAATGATCGAAGAACAGCCGGGCGACCAGGTCGCCGCGCGAACCGGTGCCCGACTTCGCGAAGATCGACTTCAGGTGGTCCTGCACGGTGTACGGCGACACGTGCAGCCGGGCGGCGATCTGCCTGGTGGACAGGCCCTGCGCCACCAGCTCGGTCACCCGCCGCTCGCCGTCGGTGAAGCCGTAGGCGTCGACCATCAGGGGCGCCATCTCGGCCGGCCGGGCCGCTTCGAGCATCACCGCGACCGGCGACTCCGGCCCGTCCCCCAGCATCGACCCCCGCACGATCAGCCATTGACCGGACCGGGTGCGCACTCTGGCCCTGGCCGGACGGACATCGGCCGGCGCGGGTGCCGCCGCCGCGCCGCAGAGGGCACGGGCTTGGCGGGCGACGGCGGGAACGACCAGCGGCAGCCGGGCGCCGGCCCTGTCGCCTGTGCCCAGCTCGTCCAGCCAGCAGTCCGCGGCCTGGTTGGACATGCTCACGCCGTCATCGGCGTCGAGGACCAGCAGACCGACGTCGGCGTCACCGGCCCGTGCGCCGTCGAGCAGGAGACCTCGCCGTACCCCGTCGGCGATCAATCCGGCCAGCGACGAAACGAACCCCACGTCGGCCGGTGAAAAGTACGGGCGCTTCACCTCCCGGAACACGGTCAGCACACCCCAGGTCGCCCTGCCCGCCGCGAGCACCACCCGCAGCTCGTCGGAGAAGCCCCCGGGGCGGCGGATCTCCCGCTGGCGCAGGCTGCGGTCGAGGTCACCCGCGGTGACGTCGCTCAGGCTCGCCGCCGGGCGGTCCGCCCGGGCGAGCTGGACCCACTTGTTGAAGTCCGGCTCACGCGCCTCGATCTCGACGAGCCGGAGCAGCCCGGCCGCGGGCAGGCCGTTCTCGACGAACTCCGCGGTCGGGAGCATGGTCGCCGGGTCCACCGTCATCAGGCAGGTCCCCTCGGCGGGCACCGCCCGTCCCAACGCGTCGCCGACGGCCCGCGAGAACTGCGGAAGCGGCAGGCCCCGGTGCACCAGCCGGACGACCTCGTCGCGGACACGTGCGCGCGCCGCCATGTTGACCATGCCCCGAAAGTACCTCGCTCCCCCGACGCCATCCCACGAATCTGGGATTCAGTCCCACCCCCGGATCTCGCATGCTGGCCGAACCGATACGTCCCGAAAGGAACTCCATGAGCACCGCCACCTCCCTCGCCGCCGGAACCTGGGTCGGCGATCCCGTCCATACCGACATCTCGTTCAAGGTCCGCCACATGGGCGTCGGCAAGGTCAGAGGGACCTTCGCCCTCACCTCCGCCGTCCTGACCACCGGTGACGGCGGCTCGGTGACGGCCACCATCGACGCCGCCTCGGTGCACACCGGGAACGAGCAGCGCGACCGGCACGTCCGGTCCGCCGACTTCCTGGACGTGGACAGATACCCGACGATCGAGTTCGCCTCGACCGAGGTCCGCGACTTCGACGGCGAGAACTTCACCCTGGTCGGCGAGCTGACCCTCCACGGCGTCACCAGGACCGTCAGGCTGGAGGCCGGGTTCCACGGCGCCGTCGCCGACCCGTCCGGCGGGGAGCGCACGGGATTCTCGGCGACCACCACCCTCAGCCGGGCCGCGTTCGGCGTCGACATCGAACTCGGGTTCGGCGCCGGCGGCGTCGCCGTCGCCGACACCATCGAGATCGCCATCGAGATCGAGTTCACCACCGGCGGATCGGAGCAACGATGAGCAAGGTCGTGCTGTGCATGTCGATGTCGGTGGACGGGTTCATCACCGGCCCCGACGACGGAATGGACCACGGCCTCGGCGTAGGCGGAGAACGGCTGCACGCCTGGCTGCGCCCCGGCGGCGTGGACCCGCGCTCGCACCGTCCCGCCGACGGCCCCGGCACGACCGTGTTCGACGAGCTGATGGCCACCGGAGCGGTGATCACCGGCCGGCGCACCTTCGACCACGCAGGCGGCTGGGCCGGCGACCACCACGACGGCGTCCCGATCTTCGTCCTGACCCATGCCGCCCCCAGCGAACCGGCGCCGGGACACGCGCGCTACGTCACCGGCGGCATCGAATCCTGCGTCGCACAGGCCAAAGAGGCGGCCGGAGACCGCGACATCCTCCTGCACGGCGCCGCGACCGCACAGCAGTGCCTCCGCGCCGGCCTCCTGGACGAAATGGAGCTGCAGCTGATGCCCGTCCTGCTCGGGCAGGGCCGTCGCCTGTTCGACAACATGCCGCCCGACCACATCGAACTGGAACTCCTCCGTGCCCTGGACGCTCCAGGTGTGCAGCACCTCCGCTACCGCGTGCGATCGGCGGGCTGACCGATGGCACTGATCCGCCTGTACATGACCATGTCCCTGGACGGCTTCGTCACCGGACCCCACGACAATGCGGACGCGCCTCTGGGCATCAACGGGTTCCGCCTCTTCAACTGGCTCGACCGGCGCAACGACCCGGGACCGAGCGGCCAGGTGTACGGCGAGGCGCTCGCCACCCGCGCCGTCATCTCCGGCCGCCGCACCTACGAACTGGCCGACCGCTGGCAAGGCGACCACCACGACGGCGTCCCCATCTTCGTCCTGACCCACGACGTACCGGACGACCCGCCGCCGGGCAGCGTCCACTACGTCACCGATGTACGCGCGTGCGCCGCCCAGGCCCGCACAGCGGTCGGCGACGGCGACGTCATGGTGCACGGAGCCGGAGCAGCGCAAGCACTACTACGCGCCGGAGAACTCGACGAACTGGAACTGCACGTCGTCCCCGTCCTCCTAGGGCAGGGACGACGGCTCTTCGACAACCTCCCCGCGAAGCACATCGACCTAGACCTGATCCGCCGACTGACAACACCGGACACCGAGGAGCCCACAAAACAAGTCACCCACCTGCGCTACCGCGTCCACACACCCACAACCACCTGATGCGTGTCCATGGCCACCGAGGTGGCCACACAGCCCGACACCCCACCGCCGCGGCTCCACCAAGCTCATCCAGCAGCCGAGCCAGCAGGTCCGATGCTCGGCAACCGTCACTCACCGAAGCGGCCGACCAGCCGCCGCTCCAGAGCGATGCGCGCACGTCGTGCGGCGGCCACGGCGTCTCCACGTTGCTCACGAAAGCGGACTGACACGCCAGCGTGTCCTTGAGCGGCGGCGCTGCGGCAATCGGCGCCGAAGCCCATGAGTTCACACAGGCCCACGGCGAATGAGTCAGCGAAGCCCGCCGCCCACTTGTTGATCGTGTTGAACGTCGCCGGAGCGACCACCGCGCGAGGTCACTCGTCGGCGGGAGCTACGCCGATTGGGCAGGAGAGGCCGGCGCCGCCTATGCCGCAGTAGCCTCCCGGGTTTTTGTGGAGGTACTGCTGGCGGTAGCGCTTCGTCCGAAGCCATAGCTTCGCCGTGCGGTCAGGCGTCACAGAGTGCATTCAGCCACTTCCAACTATCCTACTCCTGGTAGTACAATTAGATCATGGCCGAGACTCGTGACATCGCGAAGCCGCGCAAGCGAAGGCGTCGTCCGCCTGCTTCAGGGACGGAGCAGCGGGTGTTGGAAGCGGACGCAAGCGAAAGCCATGGCAAGACCGTGAAGAAGTCGGTCACGCTGCGCGAGTCCGTAGTAGAAGAGATCGAGGCCCGCACAGGAGTACGCGGCTTCTCTGAGTTCTTGAACGCCGCGGCCGAGCGCCACTTGGCCCTCCTCCAGGCTCAGGAGATCGTGGACGATCACGTCACCCGCCACGGAGAGTTCACACAGGAGGAACTGGCAGAGGCAGAGGCCGCATGGCGCGGCGAGTGACCAGGCCGGCTCCCCTGATCGGTCCGGCATTCGTGTTGGACGCGCAGGGCCTGTCGCTCCTGGTCGACGATGACCGCCGCACGACAGCGCGCTTGGAGCTGGCGGTGCGGGAGGAATTCGTGCCCGTTATCAGTGCTGTCACCATCGTCGAGCAGCGTCGCGACGGACAGGCGGGCAGGCGGCTCGCATGGTTGCGCTCCAGGCTCACCATCATTCCTGTCACCGCGGAACTCGCGGACGCGGCTGCCGCCCTGCTGAACTCCACGGGCCTCTCCGGCCACGACTGTGTCGTGGACGCCCTAGTGGTGGCCACTGCTGCCAGCGCCACCGGTCCTGCGAAGGTCGTTTCCAGCGACGGCTCCCACATTCCCGCACTCTGCAAGGATGCCAGCGCCAACCGCCCCTCACCAGTGGACTGGCTCCGAGTCTGACCACTGCTTGATCTACTCGGTCGTGGCCACGCCTACGGGGCAGGAGAGGCCGGTGCCGCCGATGCCGCAGTAGCCTCCCGGGATTTGTGGAGGTACTGCTGGTGGTGACTTCGTTCTAGGCCATAGAACGGAGCTTCCGGTGAGCGTTACCGAGCGTGACATGATCCCCGTCGTCTCCTACGCGCGTATCTCTGCCGACCAGGAACGAGACGAACACGGGATCCAGCATCAGCACAAGTTCAAGGGCGCCGCTTCGCGTCGCCGCCCTGGCGCGGTGTCCGAGGCTGTCACTACTGTGCGGTGCATTGAAGTCGGTCTGAGTACCCTTCGCGGGTCCGCGGCTTAAGGGGGGTGGGTGAAAGTAGGCTCCCGGACTTGTCTCGGAGTCCGAAAGAAACCCAGTGACCCCACCCCCCTCCTTCTTACGCGTGTCTAGTGCCGCAGGCCGGTTCCGTACTTGCGCGGGGACCCCTCGCGGGGCCTCGCGACGGGCCATTGCGGGCAGGCAGGTGCCGCCCGTCCGCCGGTCAAGGCCACGAGGCCCCGCCTGTCTGCTTCGGGGGGAAGGAGACAGGCGGGGCCGGAGGGCGACGAGCAGCGGCCGAACTCCCCAGCAGGGCCACGCGCGTCACCATCAGGACGAGGAGCAACCCCAGAGCCCTCCCACGGGGCCATCCCTCATGTGGGCTACCAGGGTGCCGGGGAACATGCGGTGCTTGAGAAGGGCGTCAACCTGATCGGCCGCCGCGATGGCATCGCCGCAGGGAGCCAGATAGCCCCGCCGTCCGCGTTCAGCAGCGTGGTAGCCCCACGCGCCGCCGGGACGGCCAGGGCGACGACACCGAGGCCGACGTGATCGTCGGGGCCGCTGGCGTAGACCCACAGCACCGGCAACGGGAAGCCCTGCGAGCGGTACAGTCGCACCAGGCGCCAACCACGCGGCTCCAGAGCCACGGCCAGCAGGTTCAGGTACTTCTCGGCTGTGGCGCCGCCCCGAAGTGTCCGCCAGCGCAGCACGTGGCGCTCTACCTGGACGCTTATCGGGCGCACTTGGCACACGTCGTTTCTGCCTTTCATGATCGGCCGCGTGCCCCGGACACCTGCGAAGGGGAGGCAGCGGGGACGAACTTGGATTGAGGCCACGGCCAGGCCGCCGGGTTCTCGATCGCTGCCCGAAGCTCACGAGGGTTGGCCGCTTCCACCAGCCGCGCCCCATTCGATGACGGCACCATGGCCCACCACGCGCCCGTGGCCTGCCCATACCAGGTCACCACTCCGGACGAGGAGCGCCTACCCACCGGCTTGCGCGGCGAGCCTGCCCTTCACCGCCACGACCACATCGGGGATGTGCGCGTCATCGGCCGCGGCGATCGCACCGCCACCGGCAAACGCGAACCACAACTCACCGCCGCAGACCGCCCGCTGATCACACCGCACCACCACCGGCGACCCGGACGCGGCCGGAACCGACAGCACCGGGTCCGACTCGGCCACCTCCACCGCGTACCCATGCGACTTGAGAGCCCGTGCCAACGCCCAGACGCGCAGTCGTCGAGCCTCCGTAACCTCGGTTGTCTCGGCCATGGACTGTCCTTTCAACAAGCGCCGGGATGGACTGGAGTAGCCGCAGCGGTTGCCGATCAAGGTTGACCCGCGACGCATGCCGTGCTTTCCATGGCTCTGAGCCTGTCTTTCTCGCCGGATCTCTCAGAGGCACCAGCCAGGGGGCCAGGGAGGGGCCAGACTTGAGGGAGGAGGGGGCCAACGTGGGCGATGCGAAGCGCAAGCGGTTCGGGGCGTACCTTGCACGGTCGCGCCGAGACACAGGCAAGAGCCAGCGACAGTTAGCGGAGATGCTCTGCCGTATCTCTGGGACCGCCTCTGTGACGCGTCATGAGGTCAGCCGATGGGAACGCGGCGAGCGTGTTCCTGATGTCTGGCTCCCCGCTCTTGCGACCGCACTGCGCGTGCCGCTTGACAACCTCCAAAGGGCGGCAGCCCATGCGCGAGGCGAGGATATTGGCACCGAGTTGCGCAGTCCGGCCGAGGCACTCGCCTACTTCCTGCCCGATCACGCCGTCGAGCTTGGCCCCCTGGCGAGCAACACCGGGCGCCGAGTCGGAGCCTCTACGGCGGCCGCCCTTGCAGACCGGGCCCATGGCCTACGACTCGCAGACGACGTCATAGCCGGTGGCGATCTACTCGCCCCCGCGCTCAGAGAGCTGGACGGAGCCGTCCGGCTCTACCGAGAGACGACGCATTCGGAAGAGACCGGCCGCTCCCTTCTCAGCAGCATCGGCGAGATAGCCCAGATCGCGGGATGGATCGCCAGCGACGCAGGCGAGCACGACCAGGCGGCACGCGCCTACCGGCTCGGAGTCTCGGCCGCCCGCGAAGCCGGAGACCTCGCCCTGGTCGGCAACCTCGCTGGAAGCCTCGCCTACCAACTCTCCAACACCGGACACGAAGACGACGGCCTGAGCCTCGCCCACGCCGCCCTAGAAGAGGCAGGCCCGGACGCACCGGCTAAGGCCCGTGCGCTCTACCTTGACCGAGTCGCATGGGCGCACACCAAAGCGGGCGACGCCCAACCCGCGATGCGCGCTCTCGCCGAGGCCCACGAAGCCATGACCACTGAGGACTCGCAGCAGTCCCCCGACTGGGCTTACTGGGTCTCCCTCGAGGAACTCGACGTGATGGACGCCCGCGTCTACACAGAACTCCGGAAGCCGTTGCGCGCCGTCCCGCTCCTGCAAGAGGTGCTCAGCCGGTACGACTCGACGCACACTCGCGAGCTGGCGCTCTACCTCTCGTGGCTAGCCGTCGCCCTGGCGGACGCGAATGAGCCGGAGGAGGCTGCAAAGACCGCGCGGCGGATGCTCGACCTCTCGGCGGACTCCGCCAGCGACCGGACGGCCCAGCGAGGCCGCATCGTCCTCACGAAGCTGGAGCCGTACCGAGACATCCCCGAGGTACGCGAGGCACTCGACACGCACGCGGCCTAAAGGTCGTTCCAGCAGGTCAGCACTTACTCGGCAGGCGCGACGCCCACGGGACAGCTCAAGCCGGTTCCGCCGATGCCGCAGTATCCTCCGGGGTTTTTATTGTCCGAGAGGTACTGCTGGTGGTAGTCCTCGGCGTAGTAGAAGTCGGTGGCCTTTGTTATCTCGGTGGTTATGGGGCCGTGGCCGGCTTTGGTGAGGACTTGCTGGTAGGTGTCGCGGGAGGCTTCGGCGGCCTTCTGCTGGAGGTCGGTCCTGTGGAAGATGGCTGAGCGGTACTGGGTGCCGATGTCGTTGCCCTGGCGCATGCCCTGGGTGGGGTCGTGGGACTCCCAGAAGACGCGGAGTAGGTCTTCGTAGGAGACCTTGGTGGGGTCGTAGACGACTCGGACGGTTTCGGTGTGGCCGGTTTGGCCGCTGCAGACTTCTTCGTAGGTGGGGTTCGGGGTGTAGCCGCCCTCGTAGCCGGAGGCGGTGGAGATGACGCCGGGGGTCTGCCAGAACTTGCGTTCGGCGCCCCAGAAGCAGCCGAGGGCGAACTCGGCGATCTCGGCGCCGTCCGGGTAGGGCGGGGCCAAGGGCGCGTCGAGGACCTCGTGGCGTGGTGGCACCGGGATGGGCTCGTCCCTACCGGGGAGTGCCTTCTCCGGAGAGACCATCTGGGTCTTCGCAAAGCCGAACATGTCTTCAGGTTAGCTCGCGGCCGGAAGCGGTGTCTGAGCGCGGGTTGAGCGGTTAAAGTGCCGGACGTCGTTGCCCGGGTTCGGAGGAGTCACATTGCGTCTGGTCAGCCTCGCCGTGTTGGGATCCGCACTTGTCGTGGCAGGGGTGCTGGCCCCGGGGTCGGATGAGGCGACCGGGCAGGACGGCGTCGTGGTGGAGCCGGACGTGGTGCGGCCAGGGCAACGGGTGGAGATCTCGGTTCCCGGTTGTGTGAGCGGGGGGCGCGGGGTGACGTCCGAGGCGTTCGCGCGGCGGGCCAAGGACGGCGCTGCCACGGTCAAGCGCGAGGTAGAGCCTGGCGCGTACACGGTTGTCGCGTGGTGCGGGGGGCAGCAGGTGACCGGTCAACTCGAGGTCGCCGGACGACTCTCCTGGCCCGCCCTTCTGCCGGCGGACAGGTAGGAAGCGCTGAATGGGCAGTGGTTCCTTGCCGAACTAATGATCGATTCTTTCGGAGTCGAATTTAGGTCGAAGAGTCGCGCTTCATCTTCTGACGCTTTGCTTGTGAGTGATGCAAGTCACGCACAAATTGTCATATTTCCTACCAAAAGGATGCTTGTTTTCGTTAAATGATCATGTGATACTCCACTCGAACCCGGCAACTAACCCCATCTCACTACAAATCACCTAGGTCGCCTGATCGATGCTCTCGGGTCTCCCGCCACCCGGACTGCCCGCGTCACCACGTCAAAGGGGTCGAAGATGGCCGTCGATGTCGGCACCCGGTTCGCTCGCAAGGCTCGCACGTTGCCACTCCGCCACCTGCCGAGGCTGGTGCGGGATCCGCTGCCGACGTTCGAGCAGATGGGACGTGAGGCGAACGGCGAGATCGTCCGGGTGAACATGGGCCCGTTCCGCCCGTACCTGATCACCCACCCCGAGCACCTGCAGTACGTCCTGCGCGACAACGTCGACAACTTCCGGCGCGAGGGCATGATGTGGAAGCCCCTCGGCCGGCTGGTCGGTGACACCTCTGACCTGGGTGCGTCCTGGAACGTCCGGCGCAGGGTCTACCAGAACCTGCTCTCGGGGCCGAGCACCGCGCTGATCGCCGAGGATATGGCCGCCACCATCGCCGAGGCCGTGAACGAGTTGGGCGAACGTGCCGCGGGGGGACGGCGCGTCGACGCCTACGGTGAGATGACCCGGATCGTCTACCGCACGATCATCCGTGTCCTCATCGGCGACCGGATCCAGGTGTCCCGGATCGACGAACTCGGCGAAGCGATGGTGACCGCGACGACCTCGTCGTTCCGTGCGCGGATGCTCATGCCGTTCGTTCCCTTCTCAGTGCCGCTCCCGGGAGACCGGACCTTCAACCGCGCCGTCAAGGCCGTGGACGACCTCATCTTCCCCATCGTCCACGAGGCGCGTGCCCGCGAGGACGACGGCAGCCAGGACGTCGTATCGAGGCTCATCCACGCACGTGACGAGAACGGCGGGGCGCTCGATGACCAGGCGGTCCGCGATGGCGTCGCCGGGTTGTTCGTGGCGGCGACGGATACGACGGTGTCGATCCTGACGTTCCTCTGGGCGGCGCTGGACGCTTATCCGGACGTCCGCACCAAGCTCTACGACGAGATCGACAGGGTGGTGGGGGCGGGCCCGGCCTCGTTCGACCACGTTGCAAAGCTGAGCTATACCAAGATGGTGCTGCACGAGGCACTTCGCCTGTACTCCGTCGCCTGGATCACCCCACGGGTCGTGCGCGAAGACGACGTCATCGACGGAGTCCGGCTCAAGGGCGGCTCGACCATCGCCATCAGTCCATTCCTCACGCACCGGCTGCCGGACGTCTGGCCCCAACCGCACGTCTTCGACCCGTCACGGTTCGAGTCCGACCGCTCAAGGCACCGGTTCGCCTTCATGGCCTTCGGCGGAGGACCCCACCAGTGCGCGGGGCGCGTCTTCTTCTTCATTGAGGCGCCACTGATCCTGGCCACGCTGCTCAGCAAGTTCCGCCCGGTGCTGGAGACCCCGCACCCGATCGAGCCTCGTGTGGACATCACGCTGAAACCGCGTGAGCGTGTCAAGATCACACTTCAGCCTGTACGGCACTGAGCCGACACGCCACTCCGCCGGGTGGCATCTGGAACGAACTAATTCTGGGATGGTCTCCACGATGGAAAATACCGATTTCATCGGCCTGCCAGCCGCCACCCCGAGCGGCGCGATATGTGCGGTGGCGGGTCAGGCGGCACGGGAAACGCAGCAGTGGGCGGAGCAATATGGCCGCCTGTTCTCGGCCAAGCCCTTCGACCCCACGCTCTATAACACGGTCTGCCTCTGCACAGCGTTCAGTGCGCCGTGGGCGAAGAGCGCCGACCTGCGGATGACCAACCGCACCGCGATCTGGGGCTTCGGCGTGGACTGGCTCATCGACTACGTGGCGACCTCACGGGCCGAGGTGGAGGACATAGTCACCGGGTGCCTGGCCGTCGCGGACGGTGAGCCCCCGGCCGATGACGACCTCATGCTCTCGCTCGCCGACATTCGTGACGGGCTCTCGTCGTCCCCCGCGTTTCCGATGCTGCTGCCCGTCTGGAGAGACCAGCTAGCGCGTTTCCTGCACGCCATGGCACGCGAATGGGACTGGCGCGCCGACGGCGATGGAAAGGATAACCGCCCCACGCTGGCCGACTATCTCGATAATTCAGATAATTTCGGCTTTTCTTTTGCGTTCATATCGCATTGGATCTTCACCAGTCCACCACCGTCGGACGCCGACATCGCGGCGATCCAGACGGCGAGCTGGGCCGCCCAGCGAGCGGGACGGCTGATCAACGATCTCGGCTCCTATGAGCGTGACGTCGAATGGGGCGACCTCAACGCCCTCATGCTCGACGTCGGGCCGGAGGAGATCGACCGGCAGGTCACCGAACTCACCCGGCGGTTCCGGGAGATCGCCGTGCCGCTGCGCACCTACCATCCGCGGCTGTCCCACTACCTCGAACGGCAGATCGACTTCTGTGTCGGCTTCTACGGAGGAACCGACTACTGGGGGGCGTTGTGAGCATCGGTCCGTGCGCCCAGGCGGCGAAGACCGCTACGGAGTCCACGGGCGACGCCTCCACGGTCACGGCGGGCCAGGAGCTGCTGGCAGAGCTGGTCGCCCGCCCTTGGGGGCAGGTGTCACCGTCGGTCTACGAGACCGGCAGGCTGGTCTCCCTCGCCCCCTGGCTGGCCGGGCACAGCCGGCGCGTGCGGCACCTCCTGGAAGCCCAGCGCCCCGACGGCCTCTGGGGGGCGCCTGCCGGCTACATGGTCGTCCCGACCCTTAGCGCCGTGGAGGCGATGCTCGCCGTCCTGCGGAGCCATGCCAACGGCTACCCGGATGGCATCACCGGCTCGGACGCCGAGGTGAAGGCGGCGGAACTGGCCGGCAGGCTTAACCGGGTACTGCCCATGCTGGCTCGCCGGCTGGCGGACATGCCCGCTGCGGCCCTGCCGGACATGCCCGCCAACGACCTCATCACCAGCTCCCTGATCGAATCGATCAACGATCACCTCGATTCCCTCCGGCCGCTGCCGGCGTCCGGCCTCGACCCGGCGGTCCATGACAGGCACCTGGGCCGCCCGAGGGGGCTGGACGGGACGAGACTGGCCAAGGTCCGGGCCGCTCTCAGCGCCGGAGTGAGCGTCCCGGAAAAGGTGCTGCACGCCTTGGAGGTCGCGAGCGAGCTCGCGAGAGGGGCGCGCACGATCCGTCCGGGCTCCATCGGCGCGATCGGCGCATCACCCGCCGCCACCGCGGCATGGCTCGACGGACGCGCAGCGCGTGATGCCAGTCACCCGGCGCGGATCTTCCTGGAGGCCGTCGTGGAC
This sequence comes from Actinomadura sp. 3N407, assembly GCF_052245875.1. Classification (NCBI taxonomy): domain Bacteria; kingdom Bacillati; phylum Actinomycetota; class Actinomycetes; order Streptosporangiales; family Thermomonosporaceae; genus Actinomadura; species Actinomadura sp. 3N407. The sequence continues at coordinate 229,966 of NZ_JBQQBP010000005.1, read as the reverse complement.
GAGCACGCCGGTCTGGCTCCGTGCGGCATTCCCATCACCGTCTTCGAGCGCGCCTGGGTGCTCGGCACGCTGGCGCGGGCCGGGGTCGAGGTGCACGTGCCGGCCTCGCTCGTGAAGGAGCTCGGTGCCGCGCTCGGACCGGGCGGGACTCCGGCGGCGGAAGGACTCCCGGCGGACGCCGACACCACGTCGGCGACCCTGTACGCCCTCGGCCTTCTCGGCGCCCCGCGGCCGCCGGACGTGCTGTGGCCGTACGAAACGGAGACGCATTTCTGCACCTGGCCGGGCGAAGAGGGCTTCTCGGTGACCGTCAACGCCCATGTCCTGGAGGCTTTCGGCCAGTATCTCCATGCCGTCGGCCAGGGTGAGTCGCCGCAGACCGCGGCCACCGAAAGGTACGTGGCGACGGTCGACAAACTTGTGGCCCTGCTGAGCGACCAGCAGGAGGCGGACGGGACCTGGACGGACCGGTGGCATGCGTCCCCCTACTACGCCACCATGTGCTGCGTTGTCGCCCTCGACCGCTTCGGCGGCGAGAAGGCCGCGCCGGTGATCCGCCGGGCACGCGAATGGACGCTGGCGACTCAGCGGCCCGACGGGTCGTGGGGACGCTGGGAAGGGACGGCCGAAGAGACCGCGTACGCATTGCAGATCCTGCTGTCAGATGAGCACGTTGGCGGCATGTGGGATACGACCGGAAGGTATAAGAAATCTGTAACCCTGGGCTGTAAATTTCTCCCCGCCCCGGACCGGCCGGATCCCGGCACCTTCGAGGGGCCGGCGCTATGGCACGACAAGGACCTCTACCTGCCAGCCGCGATTGTCCGGGCGTCGCTCCTGGCAGCACAGCACCTTGCGAACAAACGCGGCCTTAGACCCGATTCGCACTAAACGCAACGTTGCACTGTGTTTCCTATCTCACATTGCAAGATGGCAATGGCGTAAATTTCTGCTGATGGGAACAAAGTACATCATCTGAGCCCGCAACGTTGCTAAGGTACTCCGCGTGCGCTCGCGACGCCCCCCTGTCGCGCTGCGCGCCTGGACACCAGCGGCCCGGCATCCGTCACTTCGATGGTCCGCCGGGCGCTCGGGAACTCGTTGAGGACAGGTTGATGCGCTTCCGCAACTCACGTCTGCGGACGAAAATTGCCGCCCTGCTCGTGTCGCTCGCCGCGCTCTGGGTCTTCGCCGCGTGGGTGACCATGCGCGAGGGGCTGAATCTGCTCACTGTCAGCACACTCGACCAGAATGTCACCCGGCCCGCCGTGACACTGGTGACGGAGTTGCAGCAGGAACGCAGGCTCACGATGATCTATCTGGGCAGCCCGAGCGGCCAGCAGCGCGCAGCGCTGGACGCGCAGCGGCAACGTGTGGACGCCGCTGCGGCCACATACCGTGAGGGAGTCGCCAGCGGCTCCGTGGCATGGATGGCCAGTGGCAACACCGAGAAGAGCATCAAGGAGTCACTCAGCCGCCTGAACGCGCTCACCGCCGGCCGAAGCGCCATCGACGCGCGCTCGCTGGACCGGAGCCGGGCGGCCAAGCCCTTCGACGACTTCATCGACGTCGCCTTCCGCCTTTACAGTTCGGCCGGAAGCGTGGACGACGAGGCCATCGCCAAGGACAGCCGCACACTCAACGCCCTGACCCGCGCCAAGGAGATCCTCTCCCGTGAGGACGCGCTCCTCGCGGGCGTGCTGGCGGCGGGGCGCTTCACGCCGGCCGAACACGCCCAGTTCACCCAGCTGGTGGGAACGCAGCGGTTCCTCCACCAGGAGGCGGCGGCCCAGCTTCCCCAGGCGGACCGCGCCCAGTACGGACAGGTGCTCAAGAGCGGCGAGTACGTGCGGCTGCGCACCTACGAGGACCGCGTGATCCAGAGCAGGACGGCGGGGGGAGCCCACCTCAGCCCCGAGGAGTGGCAGTCCTCGATGCTGACGGTCCAGAAACAGCTGGAGCAGGTGGTTCTGGACGGGGGCGACAGGCTCCTCGAACGCGCCAAGCCGATGGGCTATGGGATCGTCATCCGGCTGATGCTGGCCGGTGGACTCGGGCTCATCGCGGTCATCGCGTCCATCATCGTCTCCATCACCACCGCTCGGGCGCTGGTCCGGCAGCTGGAACGACTGCGCGGCGCCGCCTGGGAGCTGGCCGAGCAGCGGCTGCCCGGCGTCGTCGAACGGCTCGGCCACGGCGAGAAGGTGGACGTCGCGGCCGAAGCGCCGCCGCTGCAGTTCGGTGCCGACGAGATCGGGCAGGTGGGACGCGCGTTCAACGCCGTCCAGGAGACCGCGATCCGCACCGCCGTCGAGCAGGCCGAGCTGCGCCGCGGCATCCGGGACGTCCTGCTCAGCCTGGCCCGCCGTACCCAGACCCTGGTGCACCGGCAGCTCACCATGCTGGACACCATGGAGCGCCGCCGCGACATCGACGTCAAGGAGCTGGAGGAGCTGTTCCGGCTCGACCACCTCGCGACCCGGATGCGGCGCAACGCCGAGAACCTCATCGTGCTGTCCGGCGCGCTGCCCGCCCGCGGCTGGCGCAACTCCGTTCCGATGGTCGACGTCGTCCGCGCCGCGGTCGGTGAGGTCGAGGACTACACCCGCGTCACCGTCCTGCCGTTCGCCCCGGTCGAACTGGCCGGGCGCGCGGTCGGCGACCTCACCCACCTGCTCGCCGAGCTGATCGAGAACGCCGTGTCGTTCTCCCCGCCCGACACCGTCGTGCAGGTCGGCGGGCACCTCGTCGCCAGCGGCTTCGCCATCGACATCGAGGACCGCGGGCTCGGCATGGCCGACGAGAAGCTCAACGAGATCAACGCGCGGATCGCCGACCCGCCCGACTTCAACCTGCAGAGCTCCGTCCAGCTCGGACTGTTCGTGGTCAGCAAGCTCGCCGAGCGCTACAACGTGCAGGTCTCGCTGAAGCGTTCCGCCTACGGCGGCACCACCGCCGTCATCGTCATCCCCCGAGACCTGATCGTCGAACAGGGCCCGGCGCCCTCCGCGGTCGGCGCCACCACCCAGAACGGCCTGGAGGTACGCCAACCCGCCACGGTCGGCGCCGCCGCGGGCGGACGCTCCGCGTCGTCCGGTTCCACGGCGACGTCCTCCCCGTCGTCCACGGGCCCGCAGCCCTCCGGGCCCGCGTTGGTGGCGGTACCCCCGCCCGCGTCCGAGCCCTCCGCGCAGCCGCCGTTCCCCCCCGACGAGAACGGCGCCGCGGCACAGGACCCCTCCGCGGAGCAGGACGCTCCCGGTGGAACCAAGGCAGACCCGCCCGCGAGGCATGGCGTCGTCCCCGCGGACGGTACCCGCTCCAGAGAGGAGCCCGCCCCCGGAGACGGCGGGCATCCCGAAACCTCACAGCCGGAGGACCAGCCACCCGTGCCCGATATCTCCACCACACCGTCCGGCCTCCCCGTCCGGGTGCCGCAGGCGAACCTGGTCGAGCCTCTGCGTACCGAGGAGCGGACCGTCGCCGTGGACCAGGAGGAGGAGCAGGACGACCCCGGCCGCTCTCCTGAGGAGATCCAGCGGATCATGGGCTCCTATCAGCGCGGCTCCAAGCGGGGCCGCCTGGAAGCGGCGGACTCCCTCAACAAGCAAGCGTTGGAAGGCGAGGAAGGTCAGTGACACAGAAGACCGGTTCTTCATCCGATCTGGGCTGGTTGCTGGATGACCTGATCCACCGACTGCCGCACACCCGATCCGCGGTCGTACTGTCGGCGGACGGCCTGCTGATGGCGTCCGCCGAGGGCATCAGCCAGGACGACGGGGAGCATCTCGCCGCCGTCGCCGCGGGGATCCAGAGCCTCGCCAAGGGCGCCGGCGTCCGTTTCGGCGGCGGACCCGTCCGGCAGACGATCGTCGAGATGCAGTCGGCGTTCATGCTGGTGACGGTGGCGGGCAAGGGCGCCTGCCTCGCCGTCCTCGCGGAGGAGGACGCCGACGTCGGCCTCATCGCCTACGAGATGGCGATGCTCGTCACGGCCATGGGCCACCACCTCACCTCCCCGTCACGGTCGGAGTCCCCCGCGGAGGGAGACTCGCAATGATGCCCCCCGAGGACCCCCAGGAACACTGGCCGGACGATCCGACGACGCGCCCGCCCACCCACGACCGGCTACTCGACGAGAACGCCGGCCCGATGGTGCGGCCGTACGTGATGACGAGCGGCCGCATGGAGCCGACCCGCGGGAAATTCGACCTCATCACCCTGGTGGTGGCGGTGGGCCCCGAACCGGAGGGCGCGATCGGCCTCGGTCCCGAGCACCTTTCCATCATCCAGCTGTGCCAGTCGGTGATGTCGGTGGCCGAGATCACCGGCCACCTCGACCTTCCCGTGGCGACCGTGCGGGTGATGCTCGGCGACCTGCTCGACAAGGGTTTCGTCTCGATGCAGGAACCGGAACCGGAAGCGGACATGCACGACATCAGGCTCTACAAGGCGGTGATCGATGGTCTCCGGGCCCTCTAACGCCGGGGGCGGACGGCACGACGTGCGCGCCCGCAGGAGGCTCCCCACGGCGGTCAAGATCGTGATCGCCGGCGGTTTCGGCGTCGGCAAGACCACGATGGTCGGCACGGTCTCCGAGACCCAGCCGCTGCGCACAGAGGAGATCCTCACCGACAACAGCGTCGGCGTCGACGACGTCTCCGGCGTGGAACGCAAGGACACCACCACCGTCGCGATGGACTTCGGCCGCATCACGATGCAGGAGGAGTACGTCCTGTACCTCTTCGGCACCCCGGGCCAGAAGCGTTTCTGGTTCATGTGGGACGAGGTCTCCCTCGGCGCCCTCGGCGCCGTCGTCCTCGCCGACACCCGCCGGCTGTCGGACTGCTTCCCGTCGGTCGACTACTTCGAACGCCGCAACACCCCGTTCGTCGTCGCCGTCAACTGCTTCGAGGGTGCCCAGCGCTACGACCTGGCGGAGATCCAGATGGCCCTCAACCTGGGCCCCAAGGTTCCCGTCATGCTCTGCGACGCCCGCAGCCTCGATTCGTGCAAGCAGGTCCTCATCGACCTAGTCCTGCACGCCATGAAGTCGCGCGGCCTCACCGAGGGAGCCGAACCCCAGAACGCGTAAGCGCGGGGCCGTTGCGGTGTCGACCGCCGCAACGGCCCTTCCAACATCATGCGCAAACGGGCGGGGGTGCCTACGCCAGCCGTCGCACCGGCCACGCGACAACCCAGGTATCGCGATCGCGTCCGAAGGCAGTTTCTCGCTCCGCTCGAAACCGATCGCGCAGCGAGCCGGAGCGATGCAGCGATCGCACCGCAGTTCCCGCCGAAGGAGGGCCCCAGGCCGGGGGCCGACTACACGACGCCAAGGGAACTGCTATCCGGTACGAGAGACCACGTAGTCGCAGAGGCCGGTGAAGGCGTCGCGGGCGGGGATGGCGGGGAGGGTGAGGAGTTCGGTGCGGGCGTCCTCGGCCCAGCGGCGCAGGTCGGCGCGGGCGCGGTCCATGGCGGGGTGGGCGCGCAAGAGGGTGAGGGCCTCGCCGTGGAGGGCGTCGTCGGAGAGGTCCTGGACGAGGAGTTCGCGGAGGCGGGCGTCGTCCGGGCCGGAGCCGATACCGGCGAGGACGTGGTGCATCGGGAGGGTGCGGATGCCTTCGCGGAGGTCGGTGCCGGGGGTCTTGCCGGATTCCTCGGTCTCGGAGGCGATGTCGAGGATGTCGTCGGACAGCTGGAACGCGACGCCGATCTTCTCGCAGGCCGAGGTGACGGTGTGGACGACCTGGGAGGGCGCGCCGGACAGCAGGGCGCCGAATTGGCCGGAGACGGCGATGAGGGACGCGGTCTTGTCGGCGACGACCCGGAGGTAGTGATCGAGCGGGTCGGTGTCGGGGCCGGGGCCGACGGTCTCCTGGATCTGGCCGCGGACGAGCCGGGCGAACGCGCGGGCCTGGACGCGGACGGACTCGGGTCCGAGGTCGGCGAGCAGGTCGGACGCGCGGGCGAACAGGTAGTCGCCGGTGAGGATCGCGACGGTGTTCGTCCAGCGGGAGTTGGCGGACTCCTGGCCGCGGCGCACGGTGGCCTCGTCCATGACGTCGTCGTGGTAGAGGGTGCCGAGGTGGGTGAGTTCGACGACGACGGCGGCGGGGACGACGCCGGACGCGGCGGGGTCGCCGAAGTGGGAGGCGAGCAGCACCAGCATCGGCCGGAACCGCTTGCCGCCCGCTTCGACGAGGTGCTGTGAAGCCTCGGTGAGCAGCGCGTCCTCGCCGCGGACGCAGTCCATGAGCATCTCCTCGACGGTGGCCAGGCGGCGCCTGGCGTCGGCCGCGAGGGCGGCGTCGACGGGAAGCCCGAACGGGCCGGTCTCCACTACGGCCGGCCCGCGGGACTTCTCAGCGAATGGGTGGCTCACCCAGGACTCCCTACCGGACGAACATGTCGGTCGTGGCTTGTCCCGCAAGGTCCAGAATGGGTTGTGGGAGCACGCCGAGTACCACAGTAGCCGTCACGCCGACCGCGACCGCGACCGCGGTCGCCGGCCCGGCCACCACGACGGGCCCGTCGGGGTCGGGTTCGCTGAAGAACATGACGACGATCACGCGGACGTAGAAGAACGCGGCGACGGCGGAGGCGATGACGGCGACGACGACGAGCGGTGTCGCGCCCTCCTCGACGGCCGCCTTGAACACCGCGAACTTCCCGGTGAATCCGCTGGTGAGGGGGATGCCGGCGAACGCCAGCAGGAAGAAGGCGAACACGCCGGCGACGACCGGGGAGCGTTTGCCGAGCCCGGCCCAGCGCGACAGGTGGCCCGCTTCGCCGCCCGCGTCCCGCACCATCGTGACGACGGCGAACGCGCCGACGGAGGCGAAGCCATAGGCCAGCAGGTAGAACAGGGTGCTCGACAGGCCGTTCGGGGACGCGGCGATCACGCCGAGGAGCAGGAAGCCCGCGTGCGCGATGGAGGAGTAGGCCAGCATCCGCTTGATGTCGGTCTGGGTGATCGCGATGATCGACCCGACGACCATTGTGAGAATGGCCACACCCCACATGAAGGGCTGCCAGTCCCATTCGAGGGTCTCGAACGCGACGTAGTAGACGCGTACGATCGCGCCGAACGCGGCGACGACGGTGCAGGACGCCATCAGCGCCGTGATGGGGGTGGGGGCGCCCTGGTACACGTCCGGCTTCCACATGTGGAACGGGACGCCGCCGAGCTTGAACAGCAGCCCGACCGACAGCAGCGCGACGCCCGCGAGGAGCAGGGTCTCGTTGCCGGCGTCCTTGGCGATCTGTGCGGAGATGTCCGACAGCCGCACCGATCCGGCGTACCCGTACAGCAGCGCGACCCCGTACAGGAAGAACGCCGAGGAGAACGCGCCGAGCAGGAAGTACTTGACGGCGGCCTCCTGGGACAGGAGGCGCCGCCGGCGGGCCAGCCCGCACAGCAGGTACAGCGGCAGCGACAGCACTTCCAGCGCCACGAACATCGTGAGCAGGTCGTTCGCCGCCGGGAACATGATCATGCCGCCGACGGCGAACATCATCAGCGGGAACACCTCGGTCTGGGTGACTCCCGCCTCGGTGGTGCGCTGCTCTGCCTCGCTGCCCGGCAGCGCGGACGCCTGCGCGGCGAAGTGCCCCTCGACGGCGCCGGCCCGGCCGTTGCCGCGCTCGGCGATCAGCAGGAGGCTGACCAGCGCCAGCACCAGGATGGTGCCCTGCAGGAACAGGGTGGGGCCGTCCACGCCGATCGCGCCTTCGGCGGCGACATGGTGCGGGTTCTCCCGCCATCCCAGCACGATCGTCCAGGCGAAGGCGGCGGCGAGGCCGAGGAACGCGATCGGAACCTGCGTGGCCCAGCGCCTGCGCCGGCCGACGAACGCCTCGACGAGCACGCCGAGGATGGCGGCGCCGAAGACCAGCAGCATCGGGGCGATCTGCCCGTATTCGATGTGCGGCGCGGGGATGTCACCCCCCTGCGCGAGGACCGCGCTCACCTGACTGCTGGTGCTCATGGACGGGCTCCGTTCTCGGCGACGTTACCGGTGATGTCCGGCGCCGGGTCCTGTCGGTCGACCCGGGCCTGCGTCTCCTTCACCGACGGGTTGATCACGTGCAGCACCGGCTGCGGGAAGAAGCCCATGACCACGATGATCGCGATGATGGGGGCGACGGCCCACTTCTCCCGGGCGTTCAGGTCCTTCATGCCCTCGACGGCGGGCACCTTCGGGCCGCCCATGGTCCGCTGGTACATCCACAGGACGTAGATGGCGGCGAGGACGACGCCGGTGACGGAGAGCGCGCCGGCCCACTCGTAGCGGCTGAACGTCCCGACGATGACGAGGAACTCCGACACGAACGTGGACAGGCCCGGCAGTGACAGCGCGGACAGGCCGGCGATGAGGAACATTCCGGCGAGGACGGGCGTGACCTTCTGCATGCCGCCGTAGTCGGAGATCCGCGCCGACCGCCGCCGCACGATCATGAAGCCGACGATGAGGAACAGGGCACCGGTGGAGAAGCCGTGGTTGACCATGTACAGCGCCGCACCGGACTGTCCCTGCGACGTCATCGCGAAGATGCCGAGGACGATGAACCCGAAGTGGGAGATCGACGTGTAGGCGATGAGGCGCTTCATGTCGACCTGACCGATGGCGAGGATCGCGCCGTAGATGATGCTGAACACCGCGAACGCCAGCACGGCCGGGGTCGCCCACTTGGACGCGCCCGGGAACAGCTCCAGGCAGAACCGGAGCATCCCGTACGTGCCGACCTTGTCCAGGACGCCGACGATCAGCACCAGCGCGCCGGGCGGGGACTGCTGCGCCGCGTCCGGCAGCCACGTGTGCAGCGGCGCCATCGGCGCCTTGATCGCGAACGCGATGAAGAAGCCGAGGAACAGCCACTTGGCGGTGGCCGGGTCGATGTTCATCCGCGACAGCTCGTCGAACATGAACGTGCCGCGGCCGAGCCCGCCCTCGTCGACCGACCTGGCCGACAGCGGGTACAGCCAGATGACCGCGACGAGCATCAGCAGCCCGCCGAACAGCGAGTACAGCAGGAACTTCACCGCGGCGTAGGAGCGCTGCGCGCCGCCGTAGTACCCGATGATGAAGTACACCGGGATGAGCATCGCCTCGAAGAAGACGTAGAACAGGAACACGTCGGTCGCGGCGAACACGCCGATCATCGCCGCTTCGAGCGACAGCAGCAGCGCGAAGTACGTCTTCACCGACCGTTTCGCCGGGACGTCCACGCCGCCGGACCGGTCCGCCTCGCTCCACGACGCCAGCATCACCAGCGGGACGAGGACCACCGACAGAAGGATCAGCACCAGCGCGACGCCATCGACGCCGACCGCCCAGTGGACCCCGAACTCCTTGATCCACCAGTACTTCTCGGTGAACTGGAAGCGCGGCCCGCCCGCGTCGAAGCCCGCCGTCATGACGCCGGCGAGCACGGCGACCACGATGGAGACGCCGAGCGCGAACTGCTTGACCAGCGTCTCCCGCTCGCGCGGGATGACGATGAGCAGCAGCGCGCCCACCAGTGGCAGCGCGATGAGGACGCTCAGCCAGGGAAAGTCGCTCATGAAACGTTCACCACCAGGAGCGCGGCCACTACTAGCGCAGCTCCGGTCGGACACGGTATCGAGAGTGCGTTCACGAAACGTTCACCACCAGCAGAGCGGCCACTACTAGCGCAGCGCCGAAGGTCATCGAGAGTGCGTAGGAACGGGCGAAGCCGGTCTGGACGCGGCGGAGCCGGCCCGAGGTGCCGCCGATGCCGGCGGCCGTGCCGTTCACGGCGCCGTCGACGCCGCGTCCGTCGAACCAGACCGCGAGCCGGGTCAGCCACTGGCCGGGACGCATCAGCAGCGACTCGTTGAGCGCGTCGCCGTAGAGGTCCTTGCGGGCGGCGACGGTGGCGAACGAGCCCTTGGGCGCCTCGCGCGGCACCTTCCGGCTGCCGTACTGCCGCCAGGCGATGGCCGCCCCGATGATCATCAGCACGACGGTCGCGATGCCGGGTGCGGTGATCCAGGCGAACTCGTGCTCGTGCTCGGGCGCCCCGACGACCGGCTCCAGGAAGTGGCCGAACCCGCCGAGGATGAGGAACCCGCCGGCGGCGACCGAGCCGACCGCCAGCAGGAGCAGCGGCACCGTCATGACCTTGGGCGACTCGTGCGGGTGGACGTCGTCCGCCCAGCGCTTCTCACCGAAGAACGTCATGAACATCACGCGCGACATGTAGTACGCGGTGATGCCGGCGCCGAGCAGCGCGCACGCGCCGAGGATCGTCCCGTGCGTGCCGCCCTCGTTGAACGCCGCCTCGATGATGCCGTCCTTGGTGAACCAGCCGGACAGCCCGGGGAACCCGATGATCGCGAGGTAGCCGAGACCGAACGTGGCGTAGGTGATGACCATCATCGAGCGGAGCGCGCCGTAGTGGCGCATGTTCACGTCGTCCTTCATGCCGTGCATGACGGAGCCGGCGCCGAGGAACAGCCCGGCCTTGAAGAAGCCGTGCGCGATGAGGTGCGCGATGGCGAAGACGTAGCCGGCCTTGCCGAGCCCGGCGGCCAGCGTCATGTAGCCGATCTGCGACATCGTCGAACCGGCGAGCGCCTTCTTGATGTCGTCCTTGGCGCACCCGATGATCGCACCGAAGAGCAGCGTGGCCGCGCCGACGATCGTCACCACCAGCTGCGCGGTGTCGGACATCTCGAAGATCGGCCCGGCCCGGACGATCAGGTACACGCCGGCGGTCACCATCGTCGCCGCGTGGATGAGGGCCGACACGGGGGTCGGGCCCTCCATCGCGTCCAGCAACCAGGACTGCAGCGGCAGCTGCGCCGACTTGCCGCACGCGCCCAGCAGGAGCAGCAGCCCGATCGCGGTGGCGGTGCCGGTGCCCAGCTGGGACGCCATGCCGACATGCTCGGCGCCGGTGCCGAGGACCGGCTCGTAGTCGATGGTGCCGAACGTGGCGAAGATCAGCGCGATCGCGATGATCAGCCCCATGTCGCCGACGCGGTTGACGACGAACGCCTTCTTCGCCGCGGTCGCGGCGGTCGGCTTGTGCTGCCAGAACCCGATCAGCAGGTAGGAGGCGAGGCCCACGCCCTCCCAGCCGAGGAACATGATCAGGAAGTTGTCACCGAGCACCAGCAGCAGCATCGCCGCGACGAACAGGTTCAGGTAGGCGAAGAACTTGCGCCGCTCGGGGTCGTCGGCCATGTAGCCGACGGAGTAGATGTGGATGAGCGAGCCCACCCCGGTGATCAGCAGCACGAAGCTGATGGACAAGGGGTCCACCAGCAGGTCCATGCCGACCTTGAACGTGCCGACGTCGATGAAGTCCCACAGATGCAGGCTGCGGCGCCGCTCCTCGGCGCCGTATCCGAGCATCTGGACGAACATGGCCGCGCCGAGCGCGAACGACGCGACCGGCATGGTGACGCCGAGCAGATGCCCCCACCGGTCGGTGCGCTTCCCCCCGATCAGGAGGATCGCGGCGCCCGCGAGCGGGAGCGCGACGAGGAGCCAGGACGCGGCCTGGATGCCTTCCGCTTTCATCCCAGCCTCTCAGTACTTCAGCAGGTTCACGTCGTCCACCGACGAGGACCTGCGGGTCCGGAAGACGGTCATGATGATCGCCAGGCCCACCACGACCTCCGCGGCGGCCACCACCATCACGAAGAAGGCGATGATCTGACCGTCCAGGTTGCCGTGCATGCGGGAGAACGAGACGAACGCCAGGTTCGTCGCGTTCAGCATCAGTTCGACGCACATGAACACCACGATCGCGTTGCGGCGCACCAGCACGCCGAGAGCCCCGATGGTGAACAGGATCGCCGAGAGCGCCAGGTAGTGCCCCGGACTCATTGACCAGCCTCGCCTTCACGTTCGTTGCCGCCCGCCCGGCCGCCGGTACCGCCACCGGCATCGCCGGCGCCGCCGGTGACCTGCGTCCCGGACTTGACGACGCGCGACTCGGCGTCCGCGTCCTCGGCTTCGTCGGTGACGGCCTTGACGTCCCGGACGTTCCGCTCGATCGCCTCTTCCGGGGTCGCGCCGTGCAGGTCGACGTGCCGCTCCGACGTGTCGACGCGGGCGGCGATGATCGGGTTGACCGACAGCTCCGACGGCGTCCCGTCGGGCAGCAGCGCCGGCATGTCGACGGCGTTGTGCCGGGCGTAGGTGCCGGGGCCCGGCAGCGGGCCGGGGTGGTCGCCGGACAGGAACCGTCCCTTGGACAGGTCCTTCTGCGTCGGCTTCGGCTCGGTGCGTTCCCGGTGCGCCAGCACCATCGCGCCCAGCGCCGCGGTGATCAGCAGGGCGCTGGTCGCCTCGAACGCGAACACGTACTTGGAGAACAGCAGCCGGGCCAGGCCGATGACGTTGCCTTCGGCGTTGGCCTGGTTCAGGCCCGCCGAGCCGCCGAGCGCCGCGTTCGCGAGACCGGCGCTCAGCAGGGCGATGAACCCGATCGTGGCGATCAGCGCCCAGAAGCGCTGGCCCCGGATCGTCTCGACGAGCGAGTCGGTGGAGCTCACCCCGACCAGCATCATCACGAACAGGAACAGCATCAGCACCGCGCCGGTGTAGACGATCACCTGGACGAACGCCAGGAACGGGGCGTTCTGGATCGCGTACAGCGCGGCGAGGGAGAGCATCACGGTCGCCAGCAGCAGCGCCGAGTGCACCGCCTTCCGCATGAAGATCATGCCGACGGCGGCGCCGACCGACACGACGGCCAGCAGCCAGAAGAAGAACGGCTCACCGGACTGCTTGTCGGCGACCTCGGCGGCGAGGACGTGCGCACCCGAGATGGACGCGTTCACTTGCCCTCACCCCGCTTACGGGACTTCTCGCGCTTGCCCGCCTTCTCGCCCTTGGCGGCCTTCTCGTCCTTGGCGGCCCTTTCCTTCGCGACGGCCTGGTCGAGGCTCGCCCGCCCGCCGTCCTCGGAGGGAATGGTCGGAGCCGAAGGCGATCCGGGGGGCGCCGGGGCCCGTCCGCCCTCGGACGGGGCGGCCGGTGCCGCCTCCTCGGGCTGGAGGCCGAGGCGGTAGTAGTCCTCCTCGGTGTCGCCCAGCCGCATCTCGTGCGGCGGCGTCTCCATGCCCTCGCGCAGCGGCGCCAGCAGCATCTCCTTGGTGTAGATCAGGCTCTCGCGGCTGTCGTCGGCGAGCTCGTACTCGTTGGTCATCGTGAGCGCCCGCGTCGGGCACGCCTCGATGCACAGCCCGCACAGGATGCAGCGCAGATAGTTGATCTGGTAGATGCGGCCGTACCGCTCGCCGGGCGAATAGCGCTCGTCGGCGGTGTTGTCGGCTCCCTCGACGAAGATCGCGTCGGCGGGACACGCCCAGGCGCACAGCTCGCAGCCGATGCACTTCTCCAGACCGTCCGGCCACCGGTTGAGCTGGTGCCGCCCGTGGAAGCGCGGGGCGGTCGGCTTCTTCACCTCGGGGTACTGAACGGTCTCGCTCTTCATGAAAATCTGGTGGAACGAGACCCCGAACCCCTTCACCGGGTTCAGGAAATCAGTGAGTCCCACTGGTGACCTCCTCAGGAGGGGTTTTCAACGTGGAAGCCCCGGCCGGGCCGCCGCGGTAGTGGGGCGCGTCCATCGGCGGCACCGGGAACCCGCCGGCGGCCGGGTCGGGCCTTTCGTCCGCGCCCGCAACCGGCACGATCTCCTTCTCGTCCTCGCCGCCCCGGACCATCTCCCAGAGCACCGTGGCCACCAGCACCACCGCGGCGGCGACCGCGGCGACGATCACGATCTGCCGCATGTCGTAGCCGTCGTTGCGCAGCGCGCGGATGGTGCCGACCAGGATGATCCAGCCGAGCGAGAAGGGCATCAGCACCTTCCAGCCGAGCTTCATCAGCTGGTCGTAGCGGACACGCGGCAGCGTGCCGCGCAGCCAGACGAAGAAGAAGATGAACATGAGCACCTTGGCCATGAACCACAGCACCGGCCACCAGCCGGAGTTGGCGCCCGCCCACACCGTGGAGATCGGCGCGGGAGCGCGCCAGCCGCCGAGGAACAGCGTGGTGGCGAGCGCCGACAGCGTCGCGAGGTTGATGTACTCCGCGAGGAAGAACATCGCGAACTTCAGCGACGAGTACTCGGTGTGGAAGCCGCCGACCAGCTCGCCCTCGCCCTCGGGCAGGTCGAACGGGATGCGGTTCGACTCCCCCATCATCGTGATCACGTACACGATGAAGGAGGGCGCCAGCAGGATCACGAACCACGTGTCCTGCTGCGCGGCGACGATCTCCGAGGTGGACATCGAGCCGGCGAACATGAACACCGCGACGAACGACAGCGCCATCGCGATCTCGTAGGAGATCACCTGCGCGGACGAGCGGAGCCCGCCGAGCAGCGAGTACGGCGACATCGACGACCAGCCGGCCAGCACGATCCCGTACACGCCCATCGACGCCATCGCCAGCACCAGCAGCACCGCGACCGGCAGGTCGGTGCCCTGCAGCGGCGTCTCATGCCCGAAGATCGACACCGTCGGCCCGAACGGGATGATGGCGAACGAGATGAACGCCGGCACCGCCGCCATGATCGGCGCAAGGACGAACACGACCTTGTCGACCTGGCGGGGGACGATGTCCTCCTTCAGCGCGAGCTTGACGCCGTCGGCGAGGCCCTGCAGCAGGCCGAACGGGCCCGCGCGGTTCGGGCCGACGCGCAGCTGCATCCGGCCGATGACGCGCCGCTCCATCCACATCGTCATCAGCACGGTCACGACGAGGAACACGAAGATGGCGACGACCTTGCCGCCGATCAGCCACCACGGGTCCGAGCCGAAGTCCTGCAGCGTCGGATCCGCGGCCTGCGCCGCCGAGAGCGGGCTCATTCGGTGCCTCCAGCGTTCTCGTCAGAAGGCGGCGGGGTCGTCGCGGCCGCGAGCACCCCGCTCGCGATCTTGACGACGCCGCCCGCGGCCGCGCCCAGGTCCCGGTACAGCGCGCAACCGGCCGAGTTGGTCGGCAGCCACACCACCCGGTCGGGCAGGTCGGCGGTCACCTCCAGCGGGAGCGTGACCTCGCCGCGCGCCGCCGACACCGTCACCGCGCCGGTCGCGCCGATCTCCGCGGCCGTCGCGGGCGACAGCCGGGCGACCGCGGGCTTGGCGGTGCCCGCGAGGAACGGCTCGCCGTCCTGCAGGCGGCCGCGGTCCAGCAGCAGCCGCCACGTCGCCAGCAGCGCCTCACCCTGCCCCGGGTGCGGCGGCAGCTCCTGCGCCACGTCCGGCGCGTCCGGGCGCTCACCGCGGTAGGCGCCGAGTTCGGTCAGCTCGCGGCGCGCCGCCTCCGGGCCGGGCAGCCCGAGGTGGACGTCCATCTCGTCGGCGAGGGCGTCCAGCGCCCGCAGGTCGGACATCCGCCCGGACGACCTGAGCACGACGTCGAACGGGCGGCCGCGGCCCTCCCAGTCGACGAACGTGCCGGACTTCTCCGCGACGGCCGCGACGGGCAGGACGATGTCGGCGCGGTCGGTGACGGCGCTCGGCCGCTGCTCCAGGCTCACCACGAACGGGGTGGCGTCCAGCGCCCGCAGCATCGCGTCCGGGTCGGGCAGGTCGTAGGGGTCGACGCCGCCGACGAGCAGCGCCCCGCGCCGCCCCTCGGCCGCCGCCGCGATGATCCCGGCCGTGTCCTCGCCCGGGCCGGCCGGCAGTTCGGCGACGCCCCAGACGCGGGCGACCTCGGCCCGCGCCGCCGGGTCCGTCACCGGGCGGCCGATCGGCAGCAGCCCGGGCAGCGCCCCGGCCTCGATCGCGCCGCGCTCCCCGGCCCGGCGCGGCACCCACGCCAGCCGGGCTCCGGTCACCTGCGCCAGCCGGACCGCCGCCGTCAGCGCGCCGGGGCTGCCGGCGAGCCGCTCGCCCACCAGGATCACCGCGCCGGGCGTCTCCAGCACCGTCCGGATGTCGGAGCGGTCGTCGTCGCCGATCAGCGACCCGAGCGTCTCGGCCTCCGCGCCGGGCGGCGTCGGCAGCAGCGTGCCGCCGACCTTCTCCAGCCCGCGGGTCCCGAACGGCGCGACGGCGTACACCTTCAGCGTGTTCTTGAGGAACGCCTTGCGGAGCCGCAGGAACACGATCGGGGACTCCTCCTCCGGCTCGAAACCGGCGAGGACGACCGCGGGCGCCTTCTCCAGATCGGCGTAGGACACCTCGATCGAGCGTCCCGCGACCGACGAGGCGAGGAACCGCGTCTCCTCGTCCGACAGCGGCCGGGCCCGGAAGTCGACGTCGTTGGTGCCGAGCGCGATCCGGGCGAACTTGGCGTAGGCGTAGGCGTCCTCAAGGGTGACGCGCCCGCCGGTCAGCACGCCGGCGGAACCGCGCGCGGCCGCGAGGCCCTCCGCCGCGAGGGTGAGCGCCTCCGGCCACGACGCCGGCTCCAGCTCGCCGTCGTCGTTACGGACGAGCGGGTGCGTGAGCCGCTCCGGCTGCGTCCCGTAGGTGAACGCCCAGCGGCCCTTGTCGCAGTTCCACTCCTCGTTGACCTGCGGGTCGTCCCCGGCCAGCCGCCGCGTCACCTTGCCGCGCCGGTGGTCGGTCCGGATCGAGCAGCCGGACGCGCAGTGCTCGCAGACGCTCGGCGACGACACCAGGTCGAACGGGCGGGAGCGGAACCGGTACGCGGTGCCGGTGAGCGCTCCCACCGGGCAGATCTGCACGGTGTTGCCGGAGAAGTAGGACTGGAACGGCCGGTCCTCGGCGATCCCGACCTCTTCCTTCGCGCCGCGCTCGAACAGGTCGATGAACGCGTCGCCGGCGATCTGCTCGGAGAACCGGGTGCAGCGGGTGCACTGGATGCAGCGTTCCCGGTCCAGCAGCACCTGGCTGGACAGCGGGATCGGCTTCGGCCACGTCCGCTTGGTCTCCACGAACCGCGTCTCGCCGCGCCCGTGGGACATCGCCTGGTTCTGCAGGGGGCACTCGCCGCCCTTGTCGCAGACGGGGCAGTCCAGCGGGTGGTTGATGAGCAGGAACTCCATGATGCCGTGCTGGGCCTTGTCGGCCACCGGCGAGGTGAGCTGGGTCTTGACGACCATGCCCGGCATCACGGGGGTGGTGCAGGACGCCTGCGGCTTCGGCATCCCGCGGCCGTTGCCGGCGTCGGGGATCTCCACCAGGCACTGCCGGCACGCCCCGACCGGTTCGAGCAGCGGATGCTCGCAGAACCGCGGGATCTGGATGCCGAGCAGCTCGGCGGCCCGGATGATCAGCGTGCCCTTCGGCACCTCGATCTCGAAGCCGTCGATGGTGCAGGACACCATCTCCACCTTCTCCACCGCCGACTTGTCGTCGGTGACGGTCACTTGGCACCTCCCCAGAGGGTGGACTTGGCCGGGTCGAACGGGCAGCCGCCCTGCTCGAAGTGCTGGAGGTACTCGTCCCGGAACAGCTTGATGGACGACACCACCGGGCTGGTGGCGCCGTCGCCGAGGGCGCAGAACGCGCGGCCGAGGATGTTGTCGGAGATGTCCAGCAAGGTCTCCAGGTCCTCCTCGGTGCCCTGCCCGGCCTCCAGCCGCTTGATCATCAGCTTGTACCAGTAGGTGCCCTCACGGCACGGCGTGCACTTGCCGCACGACTCGTGCGCGTAGAACTCCGACCAGCGCAGCACCGCCCGGACGACGCAGGTCGTCTCGTCGAAGATCTGCAGCGCGCGGGTGCCGAGCATCGACCCGGCGGCGCCGACGGACTCGAAGTCCAGCGGCACGTCCAGATGCTCGTCGGTGAAGATCGGCGTGGACGACCCGCCGGGCGTCCAGAACTTCAGCCGGTGCCCCTCGCGGACACCGCCCGCCATGTCGAGCAGTTCCCGCAGCGTGATCCCGAGCGGCGCCTCGTACTGCCCGGGCCTCGTGACGTGCCCGGACAGCGAGAAGATCCCGAAACCCTGGGACTTCTCGGTGCCCATCGCGGCGAACCAGTCCGGTCCGTTACCGATGATCGAGGGAACCGACGCGATCGACTCGACGTTGTTGATGACGGTGGGCCCGCCGTACAGGCCCGCGACGGCCGGGAAGGGGGGCTTCAGCCTGGGCTGGCCGCGGAACCCCTCCAGGGAGTCCAGCAGCGCCGTCTCCTCGCCGCAGATGTAGGCCCCGGCGCCGCTGTGGACGACGACGTCCAGGTCGTGACCGGACCCGAGGATGTCCTTGCCGAGGTAGCCGGCCTCGTACGCCTCCGCCACCGCCTGGTGCAGCCGGCGGATCACGTGCAGCACCTCGCCGCGCACGTAGATGAACGCGAGGTTCGACTTGATCGCGAACGAGCTGATGATGACGCCCTCGACCAGCACGTGCGGGTTGGCCATCATCAGCGGGATGTCCTTGCACGTGCCCGGCTCGGACTCGTCGGCGTTGACCACCAGGTAGCGCGGGTTCGGGCTGCTCGGCGGCAGGAACCCCCACTTCATGCCGGTGGGGAAGCCCGCGCCTCCGCGGCCGCGGAGACCGGAGTCCTTGACCGCCTGGACGATGTCGTCCGGCTCCATGCCGAACGCCTTGCGCAGCGCCTTGTAGCCGCCCTCGCGCTCGTAGCCCTCGCGGGTGAACGAATCGGCCTGGTCCCAGTTCCCGGTGAGGATCGGGGTCAGCGTGGTCACTTGTTCCGTCCCTCCTGGCTGCCGGGCTTCGCCTCGCCCGGGACCGGCTTGCCCGGCTCGTGCGGCGGTTCGGCGATCTGTTCCGGCTTCACCGGCTCGTCCGGCCGCTCCCGGTCGGCGTCCGCCCGGGGCGCCGCCCAGCCGCGCTCCTGCGCGAGCTTGAGGCCGCGCAGCGACTCCGGCCCCGCCTGGACGCCCTCACCGGCGCGCCCGTCGGGGAACCCCGCGAGGACCCGGGACGCCTCCTTCCACGTGGCCAGGTGCTCCGCGCCGCGCGAGGGCAGGACCCGCTCGCCCGACCGCAGGTCGTCGACGAGCTTCTTGGCCTTCTCGGGAGTCATGTTGTCGAAGAACTCCCAGTTGACCATCATCACCGGCGCGAAGTCGCAGGCCGCGTTGCACTCGATCCGCTCAAGGCTGACCCTGCCGTCCGGGGTGGCCTCGTCGTGGCCGACCCCGGCGTGCTCGCTCAGCTCGTCCCAGATCTGGTCGCCGCCCATGATCGCGCACAGCGTGTTGATGCACACGCCGACGTGGTACTCCCCGACCGGCTCCTGCTTGTACTGCGTGTAGAACGTCACGACGCCCGTCACCTGCGCCGGCGTGATCCCGAGCTGCTCCGCGCAGAACTCGATGCCGTCCTGCGTGACGTGCCCCTCCACCGACTGCACCAGGTGCAGCATCGGCAGCAGCGCCGACCGCGGCCGCGGATAACGCCCGATGATCTGCTTGGCGTCGCGTTCCAGCCGTTCACGAACCTCCGGCTCGTACGTCATCGGTCCACACCTCCCATGACCGGGTCGAGGCCGGCCACCGCGGCAATGTGGGCAGGTGCGATCATGCCGCCTGCCGGACCATGCGCAATGCTCATCGGTCCACACCTCCCATGACCGGGTCGAGGCTGGCCACCGCCGCGATGATGTCGGCGATCATGCCGCCCTCCGACATCGCCGGCACGGCCTGCAGGTTGACGAAGGACGGGTCGCGGAAGTGGGCGCGGAACGGGCGGGTGCCGCCGTCGCTGACCACGTGCGCGGCCAGTTCGCCGCGCGGCGACTCGATCGGCACGTACGCCTGCCCGGCCGGTACCCGGAAGCCCTCGGTCACCAGCTTGAAATGGTGGATGAGCGCCTCCATCGAGGTGCCCATGATGTGTGCGATGTGCCGGGGCGAGTTGCCCAGGCCGTCGGCGCCCATCGCCAGCTGCGCCGGCCAGCCGATCTTCTTGTCCTCGATCATCACGGGGCCCTTGGCGGTCTGCAGCCTCTCCAGGCACTGCTCGACGATCTTCAGCGACTGCTCCATCTCGTCCATCCGGACGAGGTAGCGCCCGTACACGTCGGAGGTATCCTGCGTCGCGACCTCGAAATCGTAGTTCTCGTAGCCGCAGTACGGCTGCGACTTGCGCAGGTCCCACGGCAGCCCGGTCGCGCGCAGCACCGGGCCGGTGATGCCCAGCGCCATGCAGCCGGTCAGGTCCAGGTACGCGACGTCCTTCGTCCGCGCCAGGAAGACCGGGTTCGCGTCCAGGAGCTTGCGCAGCGCCTGGATCCGCTTCGGCATCCGGCCGAGATAGTCGCGGATCTTGCTGGTCGCGCCGCTCGGCAGGTCCTGCGCCACTCCGCCGGGGCGGATGTAGGCGTGGTTCATGCGCAGCCCGGTGATCTCCTCGAACAGGTCGAGGGTGTACTCGCGCTCGATGAACCCGTTGAGCATCACGGTGGTCGCGCCGAGTTCGAGGCCGAACGTCGCGATCGCCACCAGATGCGAGGAGATCCGGTTCAGCTCCATCATCATCACGCGGATGATCTGCGCCCGCTCCGGCACCTGGTCGGTGATGCCGAGCAGCCTCTCCACGCTCAGGCAGTACGCCGCCTCGTTGAAGAGCGGCGCCAGGTAGTCCATCCGGGTGCAGAACGTGGTGCCCTGCGTCCAGGTGCGGAACTCCATGTTCTTCTCGATGCCGGTGTGCAGGTACCCGATGTTCACCCGGGCCTCGGTCACCGTCTCACCGTCGAGCGTGAGGATCAGCCGGAGCACGCCGTGCGTGGACGGGTGCTGCGGGCCCATGTTGATGACGAGCCGCTCGTCGCCGGCGTCCTCGGCGCCCGCGACGACCTGGTCCCAGTCCTGCCCGCCGACGTCGAAGACCTTGCCTTCGGCCGCTTCCTCCGCGGCGTAGGCGTCGTACTCGGTGTACTTCGTGGAACTCATACGTAAGACCTCCGCTCGTCGGGCGGCGGGATCTCCGCTCCGCGGTACTCGACGGGGATGCCGCCGAGAGGGTAGTCCTTGCGCTGCGGATGGCCGACCCAGTCGTCGGGCATCTCGATGCGCGTGAGCGCGGGGTGGCCGTCGTAGACGATTCCGAAGAAGTCGTAGGTCTCGCGCTCGTGCCAGTCGCTCGTCGGGTAGACCGGCACCAGCGACGGGACGTGCGGGTCGGCGTCCGGGCAGGTCGCCTCCAGCCGGACGCGCCGGTTGTGCGTGATCGACAGCAGGTGCGCGACGGAGTGCAGCTCCGCGCCCTCGTCCTTCGGGTAGTGGACGCCCGACACGCCCGAGCACAGCTCGAAGCGCAGGGCCGGGTCGTCCCGCATGGTCCGCGCGACCTCGCGCAGGTGCTCGCGCTTGACGAAGAACGTCAGCTCGCCGCGGTCGACGACGATCCGCTCGATCGCGTCGCCGAAGTCCGGCCCCGCCTTCTCCGGGGACGATCCCGGGCCCCGGAGGGCTCTTTCCAGCTCGTCGGCGATCGCGTCGAACTCGCCGGGCTCGGCGGCGCCGCCGGGCCCGCCGTACGGGCGCGTCGCCGACACCTTCGGGCTCTGCCGGACGACCAGCCCGCCGTAGCCGGAGGTGTCGCCGGTCGTCTTGGCGCCGAACATGCCCTTGCGGACGACCGGCTGCTCCCGGCGCTCCTCCTCGGTGTGCGCGGGCAGCTGGTCGGCGCTCTGCTCGGCCTTCTGCTCGGGGTGTTCGGAACTCATCAGGCCCCCTGTCCGAGCAGCGGCAGCCGGCGGCGCTTGGCCTCTTCCAGCTCGGCGATCTGCTTCTGGCGCTGCGGCCCGAGCTTGGTGTTCTGGATCTGGTCGTGCAGCTTGACGATCGAGTCCAGCAGCATCTCCGGACGTGGCGGGCAGCCGGGCAGGTAGACGTCCACCGGGACGATGTGGTCGACGCCCTGCACGATCGCGTAGTTGTTGAACATGCCGCCGGACGAGGCGCACACGCCCATCGCGATGACCCACTTCGGCTCGGTCATCTGGTCGTAGATCTGCCGCAGCACCGGGGCCATCTTCTGGCTCACCCGGCCCGCGACGATCATCAGGTCGGCCTGCCGCGGCGTCGCGGAGGCGCGTTCCATGCCCCACCGGGAAAAGTCGTGCCGCGGGTCGCCGGTCGCCATCATCTCGATCGCGCAGCAGGCCAGGCCGAACGTCGCCGGCCACACCGAGCTCTTGCGCGCCCACCCGGCGACCTGCTCGACCGTGGTCAGCAGGAAGCCGCTGGGAAGTTTCTCCTCAAGACCCATGGCTCTGCCCCCGCTTCGCTCCGGCGCGCCTCACGGTGCGCGCCTCCCTCGTCGCAAGCTCTTCGGTCCGGGGCGCACCGCGCGTTCCCGCGCCCCGCGCCATCACGTCGCTCATTAATCCCACTCCAGACCGCCGCGCCGCCAGACGTAGGCGTACGCCACGAGAACGGCGGCGATGAAGAGAACCATCTCGACAAGCGCGAACAGCCCCATCCGGTCGAACGCGACCGCCCACGGGAAAAGGAAGATGATCTCAATGTCGAACACGATGAACAGCATCGCCGTCAGGTAGTACTTGATCGGAAAACGCCCGCCGCCCACCGGCTGCGGGGTCGGCTCGATGCCGCACTCGTAGGCGTCGAGCCGCGCGCGGTTCCACCGCTTCGGCCCCGTGAGCGAGGCCATCACCACGGAGAAGGCGGCGAAGCCGAAGGCGAGCACCCCCAGCACGATGAGCGGAATATAGAGATCCATGCCTCTACGGCCTCTCCTCGGAACGTACGACGTTGTACGGGACGGGCCCGCCGCGGGCCGCCACCCTAGCCAAGGTGATCAATAGCGCTCCCCTCAGGGGGTCGGGTCATGCACTTTAGTCCGCTCACCTGCGGAAGCTTGAATTCCACGCGCTCGCTCACACCACCGCTCATGCCGCCGGCGCCACCTTCTGCATCGCGTTGATGACGCGGTCCATCGCGTCCCCGCCCTTGGGGTCGGTCAGGTTCGCGAGGAGCTTGAGCGTGAACCGCATCAGCGTGGGGTGGGGCAGCCCGTGCGCGGTGAGGAACTTCATGATGCGCGGATCGCCGATGGCCTGGACGAACAGCCGGGCCAGGGTGAAGTAGCCGCCGTGGTCGTCCTTCAGGATGCGCGGGTACTCGTACAGCGTCCGCTCCCGCTGCGCGGGGGTGCGGCGGGCGAGCGCCTGCACCATGATGTCGGCGGCCAGCCGGCCGGACTCCAGCGCGTAGTCGATGCCCTCGCCGTTGAACGGGTTGATCATGCCGCCGGCGTCGCCGACCAGCAGCATCCCGCGGGTGTAGTGCGGCTGCCGGTTGAAGCCCATCGGCAGGGCCGCGCCGCGGATCTTCGAGGTCGCGTGGTCCTCGTCGAACTGCCAGTCCTCCGGCATCTGCGCGGTCCAGCGCTTCAGCATGCCGCGGTAGTCGACGCTCTGGAACGCCTTGCTGGTGTTGAGGAGGCCGAGCCCGACGTTGGACGTGCCGTCCCCGACGCCGAAGACCCAGCCGTAGCCGGGCAGGAGACGCTCGCCGTCCCACAGTTCCAGCCACGCCTCCATGTACTCGTCGTCGTGGCGCGGGGTCTGGTAGTAGCGGCGGACCGCGACGCCCATCGGGCGGTCCTCGCGCCGCCGCAGGCCCATGGCGAGCGACAGCCGGGTCGAGTTGCCGTCGGCCGCGACGACCAGCGGCGCGTGGAACTCGACCTCCTCCCCGTCGTGGTCGGCGGTGACGCCGGTGATGCGGTCGGTGCGCTCGTCCAGGATCGGGCCGGTCACCGTGCAGCCCTGCAGCAGCCGGGCGCCGGCCTTCGCGGCGTGCTCGGCGAGGAGCTGGTCGAAGTCGGTGCGCTTGCGGACGAGCCCGAAGTCGGGGAAGCTCGCGAGCTCCGGCCACGGCAGCTCCACCTTGACCCCGCCGCCGTAGATGCGCAGCCCCTTGTTGCGTCCCCAGCCCGGGTCGTTGACGTCGACGCCCATCCCGATGAGGGCGCGGACGGCGCGCGGAGTGAGGCCGTCGCCGCAGATCTTGTCGCGCGGGAAAGTGGTCTTCTCCAGCAGGAACACCTCAAGGCCGGCCTGCGCCAGCCAGTAGGCGGTCGACGATCCGGCGGGGCCTGCCCCGACGACGATGACATCTGCGTGTCGGGCGGAGTCGGTCACGGCGTTCCTCTTCAGCTCGTTCGCTTGTGAAGTACTTCACAAGGATCCGATGGGGAGTCTATTCCTTTATCACGACTGGTGCGTACTTCTGGGCCGGTCCGGGTTTGGATCGGTCCCGTCCACCAGCCGCCCGCGGGTCATCCCGGGTTGACGGCGTGGTGCAGCGCGGCCACCCCGAACGTGAGGTCGCGCCAGCGCACACCGTCCCAGCCCGCGTCCTGGAGCAGCCGCGCCAGCGCCGCCTGATCCGGCCAGGCGAGCGTCGACTCGGCGAGGTAACGGTAGGAGTCGGGGTTGGAGCTGACCCGCGCCAGCAGCGGCAGCCCGTACCGCAGGTGCGCCTTGTGCCCGAACGCCAGCAGCCCGTTCGTGGGGTGGCTCACCTCGCAGACCAGCAGCCGCCCGCCGGGCCTGGCGACCCGCCGCAGCTCGCGCAGCGCCAGCCCCGTGTCGGCGACGTTGCGGAGCCCGAACGAGATCGTGACGGCGTCGAACGACCCGTCCGCGAACGGCAGCCGCAGCGCGTCCCCCGCGACGAAGCTCAGCCGCCGCACATTCGCTTGCCGCCGCACCCCGACCCGCAGCATGCCGAGCGAGAAGTCGCACGCCACGGTCTCGGCGCCCGCCTCGGCGAACGGCACCGAGGACGTCCCCGTCCCGGCCGCGAGGTCGAGGACCCGCTCACCCGGCCTCGCCGCCACCGCCCGCACGACCTCCCGGCGCCACCGCCGGTCCTGCCCGCCGGTCATCAGCGTGTTGAGCAGGTCGTACCGCTCGGCGGTGCCGTCGAACATCGCCGCGACGTCGGCGGGCTTCTTGTCAAGGGAGGCGCGGCTCATGCCCCCACCCTAGAAGGAGCGCACGCCGCACGCGCATCGCGGGTCGGCCGCCCCGCTAGGCGTCTTCCTTGGTGACCGACTTCTGGAATCTCTCCCGCTGGGCGCGGGCACCGGAGACGACCGTGGCGGACATCCGGTCACGCTGACCGGACAGCAGCACGTAGCTGACGACGCCGCTGATCAGCAGCGCCAGCAGCAGGAGCAGGGCCCCGCGGGCCCCGAACAACGCCAGCACACCCGCGGTCGCCAGAAAGATCACGACCCGCGCGGCGGTGTAGAAGATGACGGAACGCATGACCCTTCGAGGCTACCTCCACCCCGGATGATCTCTGCGCCGGGTCACTTCAGCACGTCCAGGAGGAGGGCCGGGTCGACGTTGCCGCCGGAGAGGATCGAGACGTGGGTGCGTCCGGCGGGGAGTTCGGCGCGGCGGTAGAGGTAGGCGGCGGTGGCGACGGCGCCGGCGGGTTCGGCGATGAGGCGGGCCTCGCGGGCGAGGCGGCGCATGGACGCCCTGATCTCGTCCTCGGTGACGGTGACCATGCCGTCCACGTGGGCGCGGATGTGCGCGAAGGGCAGGTCGCCGACCTGCTGTACGCGCAGCGCGTCGGCGATGGTGCGGCCGGTCTCCTCCGCCTCCCAGGCGACGGGACGTCCCGCGGCCATCGAGTCGCGGGCGTCGGCGGCGAGTTCCGGTTCGACGCCGATGACCACGGCCTCGGGCCGCAGCGCCTTGACGGCGGCGGAGACGCCGGAGATCAGGCCGCCGCCGCCGACGGGGACGAGCACGACGTCCACGTCGGGGCCGTCCTGGACGATCTCCATCCCGACGGTGCCCTGGCCGGCGATGATCCGGGCGTCGTCGTAGGGCGGGATCATCGCGAAGCCGTGCGCGTCGGCGAGCTTGCCGGCGGTCTCGGCGCGGGCCTGCGACGTGGGCTCGACGTAGACGATCTCCGCGCCGAGCGCGATGCACGCGTCGACCTTGACCACCGGGGCGGTGTGCGGCATGACAAGGACCGCCTTGACGCCGAAGGCGCGTGCCGCGTAGGCGACGGCCTGCGCGTGGTTGCCGCTGGAGTGCGTCACCACACCGCGCCGGCGTTCGCCGGGGGTCAGGGACGAGATGGCGGCGTACGCGCCGCGCACCTTGAACGCTCCGATCGGCTGCAGCGACTCGGCCTTCACCAGCAGCGACGACTCCCCTGCGGCGGCGGGCGCGGGGTCGCGGGGAAACCGGACGAGCGGTGTCCGGAGGGCGACGCCCGCGATGCGTTCCGCGGCGGCCTCGATCTCCGGCAGCGATACAAGGTCGGACATGTTCTGGGAGACTACTTCGCGCGGCGGACAGGGGCTGCCCGCGGCCCGTTTCGGGCGTGACATGGCAGGTCAAACGGGGTCAATGTGATCTGCGTCACCTATGGGTCGGGCACCGACGGTGATCGCTCCTGTTCGGTGCACTACGGACCGTGATCTTTTCCGAAAACAAGGGAGAAATCGGTCTTGACCCGCCACACTGTTAAACAGTCCACCCGCGCCGAGAGCGGGACAAAGGGGGAGAGAAAACGTGGAGAGCACGAGCGAGCGCCTGCTGACCCCAGGGGAGGTCGCCGCCCTCTTCCGGGTCGACCCGAAGACGGTCACCCGGTGGGCCGCCGCGGGCCGGATCAGCAGCATCCGCACTCCCGGAGGCCATCGCCGCTTCCGCGAGTCCGAGGTGCACGCGCTGCTGCGCGGCGAGGAGCCCGTCGCCGAGCATTCGGCCCGCTGACCTGGCCTCAGCCGCCCGGACCGCCGCGCCGTGGTAGTCCCTCGGGGGAATCCCTCGCCCGGGCGGCCGGGGCCGTCTCACTCCCCGCCACCGCGTCTCCACGCCGGGACTCCCGGTTCCTCTCCTACGCCTGGTCTCCCGGGCCGCCGGCCTTCCACTCCTCGAACCGGCGGAGCAGGTCCGCGTCCTCGTCCCGCCAGCGGCGCCGCCTCTCCTCCAGTTCCTCCTCCGTGAGCGACTCGCGGAGAAGCCGGTCGTAGTCGGGGTCGTCCGGGCCGATCTCGACGTAGGCGTCGGCGATGATCCGTCCCTCGCCCGCTCCGGACCCGGCCTCGCCGGGTTCGGCGAGGACGCTGTGCGGGACCCGGAGCGTGCCATCGGGGAGCCGGATCACGTACATCCTCGATCACCCTCGCCGTCTACCTGCGCGCGGTCTGTACTCACGCGGTCTGCACTCACGCGGCCTGCCATCACGGTGTCCTAGATCCCGTATCTACGGTTGAAGAAGAGCATGACCTCCAGGGCCGTCCGGATGTTGCCGGCGAGCATATCCACGAGGGCCGGACGCTGCCGGGAGGAGATCGCGGCGAACGCGTCCGCGAAGAACTCGCGGCGGCCGAGCGCGTCGGGCTGGCGGTGGAAGTCGCTCGCGAGATGCGGCCTGCACTCCTCGTACAGCCTGCGGAAGGCGGGACTGTCGGACGTCCACTCGCCGTCGTCGCCGTCGATGTCGTCCAGCGCGTGCCCGACCTCGTGCAGCATCACGTCCGGCGTCGGGGACGGCCGGTCGCCCACGACGATCTTGCGGTCGCCGTACGCTCCGGCGCAGATGTCCCAGGTGGCGCGGCCCGACGGCAGCGGCCGGTCGCGCAGATGCCCCATGTCGTCGAGCTGCGGGACGCCGCCGGGGCCCACGTAGATGCCGTCGAGCCCGCCCGCGAGCTTCTCCTTCAGCGGCTCGGGCAGCGACGCCAGGCTGTCCACGGCGCCGATCACCTCGGGTGTCGGCGGCCCCTCCCGTACGTCCCACTGCCGGTAGAGGATGCCCTCCAGGGCACCGCAGTTGCGGCGGCCGTCGGCGGCGTGCGGCATGCCCGGCGGGTACGGCTCCACGCGCGGCCGGTCGTCCTCCAGCTCGAAGTCGCTCCACGAGTAGTCGCCGTGACGGGGCCGCCTGCGCCGCCCGAGCCCCCGCCGCTCCGGCCGGCCGGTCAGCTCGGCCACCGCGTCCCCGCCGTCCACGCCGCCGTTCGCGCCCGGACGGTCCGCGCCCGGCCCGAGCGCGTAGTCGTCGTCGCGGCCGGCCTTGCGGAACCGCCCGAACCTGTCGCGCGGCTGGTTGCTGCGCGGCCGCAGCTGCCCCGAGTCGGGCGGCGACGGGGAGTACGCGGCATCGTTCCTGCGGCTCTGCCCGCCACGGAGCGACTCCCGGTTCCACAGTTCCCGGGGCTTGCGATGGACGCCTTTGAAGCGCATCAGGCTCCTCTGTCGACGGGGCCCATGGGGGGTTCACAAGCAACGCTCAACGAGTCCGGTGACGGACAGGGCCCCGCAGGAAGGGTAAGCCGGAACCCGACTTGGCGTCATCCCCACGAGTCACGGATACTCTTTGGCCGTGACAAACGTGCTGGTTACGCTGTTTTTGCTCGGGATCTGGATCTACTGCCTCCTGGACGTGCTCCGGACCGACGCGACCGAGCTGCGTCACCTGTCCAAGCGGGGCTGGTTCGCGATCGCCTTCTTCGGCTTCCTCATCGGCTCGGTGCTGTGGCTGCTGGACGGGCGTCCCCGCCGCGGCGCGGCGGTCTTCGGCTCGCGGATGGCCGCCGACGGGCCGATCGGCCCGGACGACGACCCGGCGTTCCTTCGCGACTTGGAACGCCGCCTCCGCGACGACGACGCCTGACGAGCGCCCGCGCGTGCGTCCTACGTGTTTGTCCTGGGCGTGCGTCCTACGCGTAGGAGTGCAGGCCGGAGAACATGTAGTTCACGCCGAAGAAGTTGAACAGCAGCGCGGCGAGCGCGAGCAGCGCGAGGATCGCGGCCTTGCGGCCCTTCCAGCCGGCCGTCGCGCGGGCGTGCAGGTAGGCGGCGTAGATGATCCACGTGACGAAGGACCAGATCTCCTTCGGGTCCCAGCCCCAGTAGCGGCCCCACGCCTGGTCGGCCCAGATGGCGCCCATGATGATCGCGGCCGTCCAGATCGGGAACGCGAACATCGTGACCCGCATCGCGAGGCGGTCCAGGCTCTCGGCCGACGGCATGCGGGACAGGACGCCGCCGTCCGCGACCTCGCCGCGCGACTCCGCGCGGGCCTTCACCAGGTACAGGATGGTGGCGGCGCCCGCGACGGTGAACGCGCCCGTCGCGATGATCGCTGCGGACACGTGGATGGCGATCCAGTACGAGTTCAGCGCCGGGGTGACCGGGCCCACCGAGTCGTACAGCCAGATGTTCGCCACGCCCAGGGCGACGACGGCGGCGGCCATGACGAAAGCGCCGAGGAAACGCGCCTTGTAGCGGAACATCACGACCATGAACGCGGTCACGGCGGCGAACGCGATGGCGGTGAGGAACTCGTACATGTTCCCCCACGGCCACCGGCTCGCGGCCACACCGCGGGTCACCATGACGCCGAGGTGCGCGCCCCAGCCCAGCACGTTCAGCAGGACCGCGAGGCGGACCCAGTCGAGCTGGGGACGCTCGCCCGCGTCCCCGGCGGGCTCGTCCCCGGCGGGGCCGGCGTCCTCGGCGCGGGCGCCGGCGGCGCCGACCAGGACCTTCGCGTCCGCCTCCTCCGCCACCGTCTCCGGCGCCGCGCGGCGGCCGAAGCCGAGGTCGATGGCGTAGGCGGCCAGCGCGATGACGTACATCACCACGGTGGTCAGCATGAGCTTGTCGCTCAGGTTCGCGAGGTCGGCGTTGCTCACCGCGTCACTCCTTCGATTCGGTCGCCGGCCCGGATTCCGGGTCGGCGGCGGGCTCGCTTCCGGGCCCCCTGCCTTCGGGCCCCTCGCCATCGGGCCCGTCCTCGGGACCGCGCAGCGCGGTCACGATCTCGTCGAACTCCGCGGCCGGGCTCCCGAGCGTGAGACCGCCGACCTCGACCACCGTACGCCCGCCCTCTCCGGCGCTCGCACGGACCCACACCCTGCGCCGCCTGACCATGAACGACGTCGCCACGCCCAGCACCGCGAGGATGGCGGCGATCAGGGCGGGAACCCGTCCCGGGTCGTGGTTGACCGACAGGGTCACGTACTCCTCGATGCCGTCGAACGTGACCGACCCGGCGCCGCCGGGCAGTTCGAACGTCTCCCCCGGCTCCAGCAGCTTCTGGCCGTCCTTGATGGGGTGGAGCGTCTTGCCGATGCCTTCCAGCTTGTAGACCGACTGGGGCGTCCCGGAGTCGAGGCCGACGTCGCCCTTGAACGAGTTGATCGTGACGACCGGCCGGAGCGGCGCCGGGAACCCCGAGACGATCTGCTTGCCGTCCTCGCTCGCCATCGCCGTCGGCCACAGGATCGCGTAGAAGGCGAGCTGGTCGGGCTGGGCGTCGGGGACCTTGATGACGCCCTCGGACGTCAGGTTCCGCGGCTCCATCTCCAGGAACGGCACCGAGTCCTTGAACGCGACGTCGCCCTTGGCGTCCCGGACGGTGAAGACCGGCGCGTAGCCGTGGCCGAGCAGGTACACCTTCGCTCCGCCGACGCTCAGCGGATGGTTCATCCTCAGGTCGTACGGCTTCTCGGCCGCGTCGGGGGCGGGCCGGTAGCGGACGTCGGCGTTGAAGTCGATGGCCTGGCCGCGTTTGTCGCCCTCGGCCTGGTACTCGGCTTTGAAGTCGTCCAGGGTGACGGTGAACGGTGCGAGATCTTCGTCGCCGAACACCCGTCCCGGGTTGAACCGGTCGTACCGGCTCAGCGAGTTGGCGAACGTGTTGCCCTCGGTCAGCAGCACGTTCCCCTGGTAGCCGAACAGGTTCCCGAGGCCGAGCGCGAACAGCAGTGCCAGCAGCGCCAGGTGAAAGAGCAGGTTGCCGGTCTCGCCCAGGTAGCCCTTCTCGGCGGACGCGGCGCCGCCGGAGACGTCCACGCGGAACCGCCGCCGGCGCAGCACCTTGCGCGCCTCGGCGAGGACGTCCTCCGGGGACGTGTCCGTCTCGTACTTCGCGGACTGCGGCAGCCGCTCCAGGTTCCGGGGCGCCGCCGGCGGCCGGGCCCGCATCGACCGGTAGTGCTTGACCGCGCGGGGGACGACGCAGCCGGCGAGCGAGACGAACAGCAGGATGTAGATCGCCGCGAACCAGGGCGCGGCGAACACGTCGAACATCGACGCCTTGTCCAGCCACGGCCCGAGCGTCTCGTGCTCATCGAGGTAGGCCGCGACCTTCTCCGGCGCCTGGCCCCGCTGCGGCAGGATCGACCCGGGCACCGCGCCGAGCGCCACCAGGAACAGCAGGATCAGCGCGGTCCGCATCGTGGTGAGCTGGCGCCATCCCCACCGCAGCCAGCCGATCGGGCCGAGGCCGGCCGGGCGCGGCACCTCCCCGGGCGCCTGCCGCGCGGCGGGCGCCCGGATGCCCGACTCCCCGTCCTTCACGTCGTCCTGGATGTCAGTCATCTCAAATCACCGGTTGGAAGCCGCTGATCCACGACTTGAGCTGGATGTTCAGGTCACCCCACAGGCCGCTGACCAGCAGCACCCCGATGAGGACGAGCATCCCCCCGCCGATCCGCATGACCAGGGGGTAGTGGCGCTTCACGGCGCTGAACGCGCCGAGCGCGCGGCGGTAGCCGACCGCGGCGGCGACGAACGGCAGGCCGAGGCCCAGGCAGTACGCCAGCGACAGCAGTGCGCCGCGCCCGGCGCTCGCCTCCGTGACGGCGAGGCTCTGCACCGCCCCGAGCGTCGGCCCGATGCACGGCGTCCAGCCGAGCCCGAACAGGACGCCGAGGAGCGGCGCGCCCGCGAGACCGGCCGCCGGCAGCCGCCCCGACTTCATCGTCCGCTGCAGGCCCGGGACGAACCCCATGAACGCGAGGCCGAACAGGATCGTGATGACGCCGAGGACGCGGGTGATCGGCTCCTGGTACTCCAGCAGCCACCGGCCCAGCCCCCCGAAGATCACGCCGTAGCTGACGAACACGACGCTGAAGCCCGCGATGAACAGCAGGGCGCCGGCGAGCAGCCGTCCCCGCCGCTCTTCGGCCAGGTCCGCGCCGGACATCCCCGTCACGTACGACAGGTAGCCGGGTACGAGCGGCAGGACGCAGGGCGAGGCGAACGAGACGAGCCCGGCGAGCGCCGCCAGCGGCGCCGCCACCACCAGCGACCCGCTGACGACCGTCTCGTTGAGTGAGCTCACTTTCCGGTGCTCATTTTTCCGCGGCGACCTTGGCGACGAGCGGGTTGAGCTTGGAGTACGTCGTCGCGCCGATGATGCGGGCGGCGACGCGGCCCTGCCGGTCGAGGACGAGCGTGCTCGGGATCGCGCTGGGCGGCACTTCGCGGAAGGCCAGCGTGACCTGGCCGTCGGCGTCGAACAGGCTCGGATACGTGATCTTGAACTTGCGCTCGAACGCCTCGGCGTTCGCCTTGGAGTCCTTGAAGTTGACGCCGAGGAACTCGACGCCCTTGTCCTTGTTCTCGGTGTAGACGTGCTGCAGCGACGGTGCCTCGCCGCGGCAGGGCGCACACCAGGACGCCCAGAAGTTGACGACCACGACCTTGCCCTTGAGGTCGGCGAGCTTGAACGGCTTGCCGTCCAGGAGTTCGCCGGTGACGCCCTGGACGCCGGTGCGGCCGGCGGGCTTGTACTCGGTGACGTTGCCGTCGCCCGAGATGAAACGGTTGGCGTCGCCGCCCTGCCCGTTCTCCGAGGCGCTGGTGCCGGCGCAGCCGGCCAGCAGCCCGCAGAGCGCGACGGCAGCGGCGGTGGCGCGCAGAGGGGAGATTCGGGGGCTCAACGGACCCTCCTACTACAGGACGTAGTACACAACGTACCGGTGCGGTCAGGCACCCGCGACACTGGGGCCCTTCGCGATCCCCGCGGCGGGCTCGCGGTAGGCGACCTCCACGAGCCGGCTGCCCTCGAACGTCAGGCTGGTGACGCTGGCCAGCGAGCACTCCCGCTGGTGCGGCAGGTGCCAGAGGCGGCGCCGCTCGGCGTGCAGCCGCAGGATCCAGACGGGAAGCTGGTGGCTGACGCACACGGCCTCGTGTCCCCGCGCCACCTCCCGCGCCCTGATGACGGCGGCGCGCATCCGCGCGGCGAGCGCCCGGTACGGCTCCCCCCAGGACGGCCGGAACGGGTTGCGCAGGTGGTACCAGTGCTCCGGACGGCGCAGCGAACCTGCCCCGGCCCCGAACGTCAGCCCCTCGAAGTGGTTGTCGGCCTCGATCAGACGATCGTCCACCGTCACGGGCAGGTCGAACGCGTCGGCGAGCGGTGCGGCCGTCTCCAGGGCCCGCTGCATCGGCGAGGAGAACAGCGCGGTGACGTCCCGCTCGGCGAACCATTTGGCGGCGGCCTTCGCCATGAGAACACCGTCCTCGCTGAGGCGGTACCCGGGCAGCCGCCCGTACAGGATGCCCTCGGGATTGTGCACCTCACCGTGCCGCAGCAGGTGAACGATCGTCTTTTCAGTCATGGCGAGGTCAGGTTACCTTCGCCGCTCCACGCCCCGGCCCCCCGGTCACCCCTGGAGCGCGGCTCAGCGGCGGGTGGTGGGGACGAAGCCGGCGATGCGCTCGGCGGCGCGGTCGAGATCGGCCTTGGCGACCTCGGCGTCCTCCAGGGACTGGAGGTACCAGTACGTCAGCGCGGCGGTGCAGATGCCGGCGTTGGCCGCCGGCGCGGTGCAGCCGATCGGCGAGGCGACCCCCCGGGCGCCGAGGGTGGCGAGCCGCACCGTCACGTAGGGCGACGGGGGCGGCTGCCGCCCCTCCTGCGGGTCGGACGAGAGCATCGCCTGAACGCCGGGCGCCCCCGTGGGGAGGTCCTCGCGCGTGGACAGGGTCGAGCCGCAGTCGCCGCTCTGCGCTCTTTCCCGCTGTGCCTGCGGGGAGTCCGGGAAGTACTGGCAGAGCTGGGTCCTGATCCCGCCGACCGACCCCTGCCATCCCTGGACGACCAGGGCCGTCTGGACGTTCCCCGCCGTGTTGACGCCCGAGTTCGCGCCGATCGACCCTTCGCAGGATGCCTCGGACGGGCCGATCAGCAGGCCCTGGCCGGTGCGGTACACGGTCGCGTTCTCCGGCAGTTCGACCTGGGCGGGCAGCGTCACCCGGGCGGGCCCGGCCGACGGCGTCACCGGCTGGCCTCCCGGCCCCAGGGTGACGCACTGCCGCACGTCGGCCACGGTGGCGGCGACCCTCGTCGTCGGCGCCGCAGTGGGTCCCGGCTCCGGGCCGTTCTTGGTGACCTGCTGGATTCCGATGGCGCCGGCGCCCACGACCACGACCGTGCCGACCGCGGCGGCCGTCAGCCCGGCGCCGCTGCCGAAGAACGCCTTCACGGCAGATGTCCCCGCGACTTTGCCCGTCGCGGCGGCGTGCCCTGCGGCCTGACCCGCGGCCTGCCCTGCCGCCTGACCCGCGGCCTGGCCCGCCGCCTGACCTGCGGCCTGGCCCGCCGCCATCCCGGACGCCGCGCCGGGCATCATCCACGCGGCGAGCGGGAAGAGCGCGGCGAGGGCGACGGCCGCGCCGGACAGGGCGCGGACGCCCCGCGCCTCCCAGTCCCGGCCGTAGGTGTCCCGGGCGGCGCGTTCGAGGTCGTCCACGAACGCGGAGGCGCCCGCCGGACGGTCCTCCGGCGCCTTGGCCATGCCCCGGGTCACCAGCGTCCGCAGCGGCTCGGGCACCGCCTCGACGGGGACGGGGCCGGTCAGGTGGGCCCGCATCAGCTCGGCGCGGCCGCCCGAGTAGGGCCGCCGTCCGCTGACGCATTCCACGAACACGCAGGTGGCCGCGTACACGTCGGACGCGGGGGTGGCGACGTGCCGGTTCCACTGCTCCGGCGCCATGTAGTACGGG
This sequence comes from Actinomadura sp. 3N407, assembly GCF_052245875.1. Classification (NCBI taxonomy): domain Bacteria; kingdom Bacillati; phylum Actinomycetota; class Actinomycetes; order Streptosporangiales; family Thermomonosporaceae; genus Actinomadura; species Actinomadura sp. 3N407. Next base: position 195,249 of record NZ_JBQQBP010000005.1, on the reverse strand, counting down.
GTGCCCGCGCCGCCCGCCTCCCGCCCGGCCGGGGTCGCGATGCCGAAGTCGACGAGCCGGCTCCGCCCGTCCGCCGGGACGACGACGTTGGCGGGCTTGTAGTCGCGGTGGACGACGCCGACCGCGTGCGCGGCGGCCAGGCCCTGCAGCGAGCCCTTGAGGACGGCCAGGGCCGCCTCCGGGGCGAGCGGACCGTGACGTTCCAGCAGTTCCTTGAGCGAGACGCCGTCGACGGCCTCCATGACGATGGCGGCGGTCCCCGGCCCCTCGATGAGCTGGAAGAGGCGGGCGACGTGGGGGCTGCCGGCCTGGCCGAGCATCACGGCCTCGTGCCGCAGCCGTTCCCGGTCCGCCTCGTCCGCCGCGGTGGCCAGATACTTGATCGCGACCGGCGTCCCGGACCGCTCGTGCCGGGCGAGCACCACCCGTCCCTGGGCGCCCGCGCCGAGCGGCCGCACCTCCGCGAACCCGTCGACCCGCCACTCCGCCGTGTCCTCGGGCGTGTCCTCCGCCAATGCGTCCTCCGCCCCGCTCGTGATCGCGAAGAACCTACCGAATGACGTTCACCTGCGGCGAACCGGTATGGAACCTTCCAAGGGGCGGGGCTCAGGCGGGGGTGAGCTCGGGGACGCCGGCGGGGACGGCGGCGCGCAGCGCGGTGACGGCGGCGCGGATCGCGGGACGGCGGGCCGCCTCCTCGCGCCAGGCGGCGTAGACCCGGCGCGACAGCGGGGCGGCCAGCGGGACGATCGCCACGCCGGGCGGCACGTCGCAGCGGCCGAGGCGCGGCAGGATCGCGTTGCCGAGCCCGGCGGCGACGAGCGAGAGCTGCGAGGCGAACTCGTAGGCCGTGTGGTCGATGTGGGGTTCGCTGTCGACGGCGCGGAGCGTGCGCAGCAGCCAGTCGCAGCAGATGCTGTCCGGCGAGGAGCTGATCCACGGGTCGCCCGCCAGCTCCTTGAGGTCGATCGTGTCGCGGCCGGCGAGGGCGTGGCTCTCCGGCAGCGCCACGTCGGCGACGTCGTCGCAGATGACGCCCTTGTGCAGGCCCTCGGGCAGCGGGAGCGGCTCGTTGTTCCAGTCCTGGACGACGGCCATGTCGAGGTCGCCGCGCAGCACGCGCGGCATGCTGCGCATCGGGTCCTCTTCACTGAGCTGGACGCGCAGGTCGGGGTGGTCGGCGCGGAGCGAGCGCAGCGCGGCCGGCATGAGCCCGCGGATCGCGGTGGGGAACGCGGCGACGGTGAGCTGCCCGACGACGGAGCCGCGGTGCGCCTCCAGGTCGGCCTGCGCCTGCTCGACGAGGGACAGGATCCGCTCGGCGTGGGCGACGAGGAGCTCGGCGGCGTCGGTGAGCCGGACGCCGCGGCCGTTGCGTTCGAGGAGCTTCTGTCCGGTCTCCCGTTCCAGCTTGGCGAGCTGCTGGGAGACGGCCGAGGTCGTCACGTGCAGGACGTCCGCGGCGGCGCTGACCGAGCCGTAGGTCGCGACCGAGTGCAGCGCGCGGAGCCGTTCGAGATCAAGCATGAAGCAATACTAAAACGAAGTTTCAAGAAGTTCTCGCTTGTCCTAAATCAAGCGTGTGGCGACGATCGGGGGATGAGATCACGCCACGTCGCGCTGGCCACTTTGATCGCCGCGCTGTGGGGGTTCAACTTCGTCCCCATAAAGGGGGCGCTGGACGACTTCCCGCCGCTGCTGATGGCGGCGCTGCGGTTCGCGGCCGCGGCGGTCCCTGCCGTGTTCCTCGTCCGCCGGCCGCCGGTGCCGGCGCGCTGGCTCGTGGCGGTCGGCCTCCCGCTCGGCGTGGGGCAGTTCGGCCTGCTGTTCCTCGGCATGCACATGGGGATGCCCGCCGGCCTGGCGTCGGTCGTCCTGCAGGTTCAGGCGATCTTCACGGCGCTGTTCGCGGGCCTGCTGCTGCGCGAGCGCCTGAACGGCCGGCAGATCACGGGCATGATCGTCGCCTTCGGCGGTGTCACGCTCATCGCCGTGGCCCGGGCCGAGGGCGGGAGCCCGGTGGGTGCGTTCCTGGTCTGCCTGCTCGCCGCGGCGAGTTGGGGGCTGGCGAACGTCGCGATGCGGCGGATGAACCAGGCCGCCCGCGGCCCGGTCGACGCGTTCGGGTTCATGGTGTGGGTGTCGCTGGTGCCGCCGGTCCCGCTGCTCGCCCTCTCGCTGATCTTCGAGGGGCCGGGGGCCGTCCCGGACGCGGCGCGCGACCTGACGTTCGCCGGGGTCGCGTCGATGGCGTTCATCGCCTACGTCTCGACCCTCTGCTGCTTCGGCGCGTGGGGATGGCTGATGCGCCGGTACGAGGCCAGCACGGTCGCCATGTACTCGCTGCTCGTCCCGCCGTTCGGGCTCGTCTCGGCGGTCGTCCTGCTGGGCGAGCGCGTGGACGCGACGCGCCTCACCGGCGCCGCGCTGGTCATCGCGGGCGTCGCCGCCGGCAGCGTCCGCCTGCGGTCGCGCATCGACCTCGCCCCGCCCGCCCGTCCCACCGAAATCCGACCTGCGGAAACCAGGTGAAACCCATGCACGGAATCCATGCTTCTCTCGTGACGCCGTTCACCCACTCCGGGGACGTGGACGCCAAGTCGCTCGAACGGCTCGCCGTCCACTGCCTGGACAACGGCGCCGCCGGGCTGGTCGCGCTGGGCACGACCGGCGAGGCCGCCATGCTGACCCCGGACGAGCAGCGGACGGTGCTGGAGGTGTGCCGCGCCGTCTCCGACGAGCACCGGACACCGCTGACCGTCGGCGCCGGGACGATGGGCACCGCGGACTCCATCCGCCAGGCCCGCGAACGCGCCCCGCTCGCCGACGCGCTGCTCGTCGTCGTCCCGTACTACCTGCGCCCGTCGGACGAGGCCGTCATCGACCACTTCGCGGCGATCGGCGCCGCCGTGGACGTCCCGCTCCTGCCGTACAACATCCCGTACCGGACGGGGAAGCACCTGTCCGGGGACACCCTCGTCCGGCTGCTCTCCCTCGACTGCGTCGCGGGCATGAAGCACTGCGCCGGCGCCATCGACCACGACACCCTCGGGATGCTGGCCGCGGGCACCGGAAAGGCGGGCACTGAAAAAGCGATCCTGTCCGGGGACGACGCGTACATCTACCCGATGCTCCAGCTCGGCGCGTCCGGCGGGATCGCCGCGTGCGCCTGCCTCGCGCCCGCCGCCTACGCCGCGATGGCGGGCGCGGCGCGCGACGGAGACGCGGCACGCGGGCTGAAGCTCCACAACGCGCTGTTCCCGATGACGGAGGCGCTTTTCAGCGAACCGGCACCCGCCGTCCTCAAGGCGTGCCTCGCAGAGCAAGGGCTGATCGACGGGCCCGCGGTGCGCGCTCCGCTGCACGCACCGCGTCCCGAATCGGTCGCCGCGGCCCTCGCCGCCTATCTTGCTCTGCCCGTCTAAGCCCGTAGAACGACGCTAGAGCGCTTCTGGGGCTATGCCCGGGCTGCGGCTCGGGCCGCGTGCGGAAGGGCGTCCAGAACGCGCCCTAGAGCCTCCTCGTCATGCGCGGACGACAGGAACCACACCTCGTACGCCGACGGCGGCAGGTACACGCCCCGTTCCAGGGCGGCGTGGAAGAACGCCGCGTACGCCTTGGTGTCCTGGCGCTGCGCGGCGGCGAAGTCGCCCACCTGCCCGTCGCTGAAGAAGACCGAGAAGAGGTTGCCGGCGTTCTGCACCGAGTGGGGGACGCCCTCCCGCGCCAGCGCCTCGGACGCGGCCCTCGACACGATCTCCGCCGAACGGTCGATCGCCGCGTACACCTCGGCGGTGGCGTTCCGCAGCGTGGCGAGCCCGGCGGCGGTGGCGAGCGGGTTCCCCGACAGCGTGCCCGCCTGGTAGACGGGACCGGACGGGGCGAGATGGTCCATGACGTCGGCGCGTCCGCCGAACGCCGCGGCGGGCAGCCCCCCGCCCATCACCTTGCCGAACGTCATCAGGTCGCCCGCCACGCCCTCGATCCCGAACCAGCCCGACGCGGACGCGCGGAACCCGGTGAGGACCTCGTCGATGACCAGCAGCGCGCCGTACCGCTCGCACAGCCGCTTCAGCAGCGCGTTGAAGGCGGGCAGCGGCGGCACCACGCCCATGTTGCACGGCACCGCCTCGGTGATGACGCACGCGATGTCGGTGCCGTGCTCGTCGAACGCCGTCTCCACCGCCGTGACGTCGTTGTACGGCAGGATCAGCGTGTCGGCGGTGGCCGCGCCCGTCACGCCCGGGGTGTCGGGCAGGCCGAACGTGGCGACGCCCGACCCCGCCGCGGCGAGCAGCGAGTCGACGTGCCCGTGGTAGCAGCCCGCGAACTTCACGATCTTGGGACGTCCGGTGAAGCCGCGCGCCAGCCGGATCGCCGACATCGTCGCCTCGGTCCCCGAGTTGACCAGCCGGACCTTCTCGGCCGGCGTCCGGGACACGATCTCCTCGGCGAGTTCCACCTCGCCCGGGGTCGGCGCCCCGTAGGACGTGCCTCGGCCCGCCGCGTCCCGCACCGCCTCGACGACGGCCGGATGCGCGTGCCCGAGGATCAACGGCCCCCACGAGCACACCAGGTCGACGTACTCGCCGCCGTCGGCGTCCGTCAGGTACGGCCCGCGCGCCGACACCATGAACCGGGGCGTCCCGCCCACGGCCCCGAACGCCCGGACCGGCGAGTTCACGCCCCCGGGGACGATCGCGGCGGCACGGTCGAACAACTGCTGGGAGTGATCGATACCAGTCACGGAAGCAGTCTCTCAGTTGCAGTTCGGCGACTTGCCTTGACCTCGCACGGTACGGGCCGATATTCCACCAAGTACGACATCGGCGCCCTGTCACTCACAGGTCTCGCACGTGGTCTCACGGCGCCTCCCCTAACTCACCGGCTGTACTCACCGGCCGAACTCATTGACAGGCCGTATCGGAGGGATGGCTTTCAACGTGGTTGACGGCTGGACGGTCCCGGGCTTCACCCATGACCGGGAACTGGGCGGCGGCGCATCAGGCCGGGTGATGCTGGCGACCGACGACCTGACCAGCACCCAGGTCGCTATCAAGTACCTCGGCGGCGGCCTCGGTGCCGACGAGGCCTTCCTGGCGCGGTTCCGCGCGTCCGCGCGGCGCCTCTCGCAGCTCGAAGATCCCAACGTGGTCGACCTGTACGACTTCGTGGAGACGCCGGACGGCGCCGCGATCGTCATGCAGTACGCCGAGGGCGTCAGCATGCGGCGTGTGCTGGCCGCGCAGGGCCCCACCGGCCCGCTGGCGGCCCTGTCGATGCTCGGCGGGACGCTCCTCGGGCTCGCGGCGGCGCACGAGCACAACATCGTCCACGGCGCGATGCGCCCGGCGAACATCCTGGTGGACGGGGACGGCAACGCGCGGCTCACCGACTTCGCGACGTCCCCGTCGGGGACCGAGGCGCAGTCCGGCCCGCCGTACGCGGCGCCCGAACTGTGGGACGGCGTGCCCGCCACCGTCGGCACCGACCTGTACGCCGCCACCGCGATCTTCTACGAGTGCCTCACCGGGCGGCCCCCGTACGCGGGACGGAACATGGCGCGGCTGCACCGCGAGGCGCCGATCCCCGCCGACGAGGTGCCCGGGCCGCTGCGCAACCTGATCCACCAGGGCCTCGCGAAGGACCCGGCCCAGCGGCCGCGGTCGGTCGCCGACTACCTCGCCGCCCTGGAGGACGCGGCCGTCTCCGCGTACGGCCCGTCCTGGGAGGCGCAGGGCCGCGGGCGGCTCACCGAACTGGCCGCGCAGGCCGCCCTGCACCCGGAGCCGCCGAAGGCGAAGCCGTCCCGCAGCAGCGGCCGCAACCCGATCGTCACCGGCAAGCAGGCCGGGGGCGGCGGGTCACGGACCCGCTGGGTCCTCGCGGCCGTCGCCGTCCTCGTGATCGCCGGCGCCGGCGCGAGCGCCATGACGCTGCTGAGGGGTGAGGAGAATCCGCCGCCCGACCCGGCGCCGGCGCAGAGCAGCACGCCGCAGCCCACGCTGCCCGCCGGCGGGGTGGATCCGAGGCCGCTCGTCGCGCAGATCGACCAGGCGGTCGCCCAGGCCCCGGGCGCCGTGTTCAATTACCGGCAGTCGGGCTGCTGCGGCTTCCCCGCAAGCGCCAAGGGGACGTTCGGCCTGGTGGAGGGCGGGCAGCCGTCCTACTCGCTGACGCTGGCGGGGACGGGCTCGGCCCGTAAGCCGGTCCGCGCCGTCATCGTCCAGGACCAGCTCTACATGCGCGTCGGCAAGCAGTGGAGGTCGGCGGCCCTCGGGGGAAGCGGCTACCCGGCGACGGCCGACCAGGTGCGCCAGGGCAGCTCCGTCATCAACCTGACGTCGCTGCTGCGGTCGGCGACGAAGCTGACCAAGTCGCCGCCGACCGAGTCGGGAACGGTCTACGAGGGTGAGGCCCCGGCCACGAAGCTGGCGCAGATTCCCGGCATCGGCCCCATGTACGCCCAGATGTCCCAGGCGACCGGAGCTCAGCAGATCGCCTTCGCCATCAAACTCGACACCGGTCACCGGCCCACGAAGTTCTGGGTCCGCGCCGGCCCGGAGGACGGCCGCAAGCAGATGATCAACGGTTCGTACTCCAAGTGGGGCCGCAAGCCCCTCATCCAGGCACCGCGCGCGGCGTGACTACGCTTCCTCGCAGCTGTCGGAGAGGACTTCCAGGAGGTGCAGCGGGTCGGGCAGGGGGCCGCTGGACGGCGGCCTCAGCCAGGTGACCTCGCCGCCGTGCGGGAGGACGGACGGCGGCGCGACGACGTAGCTGTCGCGGCAGTGCCACCGCATGCCGGGCGTCTCGGTGACGTCCTCCGGCAGCGTGTCGAGGTGGCAGGACCACCATTCGTCCTCGTCCACGGGCGCGCCGCGGGTCGCGACGAAGAACAGGTGCCGGTCGCCGCCGACCGACGCGACCGGCCCGACGGGCAGGTCGCCGGAGGCGATCCGGTCGAGCGCGATGGTGCCCGCGGCGGCCGGGACGTCGAACACGTCGAAGACACGGCCGGTCGGCAGGATGATGTTGGCCCGGGGACGTTCGGACCACCAGCGTTCGATGGCGCCGGCGTCCACGCTGGCCTGGTGCGCCCAGGTCGCCGACACCGGATGCGCGCCCGGGTCGGGGCACCCGATCCGGTCGCACGAGCACGCCCGGTCACCGCCGCCGGGGGGATGCGCGCCGGGAAAACACGGCCAGCCCAGGCCGGCGTACCGCCGCGCCGCCGAGGCCATCCTGTCGCGTGCCGCCTTCTGCCGCCTGCTCCCCGACACCACCAGCATGCTGCGCCCCCAATACCCAAGGTCGAACGTGGGTTCCTGACTAACGATGATGCCCGGCATGCAAATGCCCGGACACGGCAACCCCCGGAAACGACCCCAAGTGACTAGGGAGTGTCCTAGGACAGGCGGCGGGCGGCCTCGGTGGCCCAGTAGGTGAGGGCGATGTCGGCGCCGGCGCGGCGGATCGACAGCAGCGACTCCATGATCGTCCGCTCGCGGTCGATCCAGCCCTTCTCCGCGGCGGCCTCGATCATCGCGTACTCGCCGCTCACCTGGTAGGCGGCGACGGGGACGTCCACGGCGTCGCGGACGCGGCGGACGATGTCGAGGTAGGCGCCGGCGGGCTTCACCATGACCATGTCTGCGCCCTCGTCGAGGTCGAGGAACACCTCGCGCAGCGACTCGTCGGCGTTGGCCGGGTCCTGCTGGTGCGTGGAGCGGTCGCCGAACTGCGGGGCGCACTCGGCGGCCTCGCGGAACGGGCCGTAGTACGCCGAGGCGTACTTCGCCGAGTACGCCATGATCGCGATGTCCGGGTGGCCGGCGCCGTCGAGCGCGGCGCGGATCGCGGCGACCTGGCCGTCCATCATGCCGCTCGGGCCGACGACGGCCGAGCCCGCTTCGGCCTGCGCGACCGCGATCGAGGCGTACCGCTCCAGCGTCGCGTCGTTGTCGATCTCTCCGCCGACCTCCTCTCCGCCGGCCCCGCCGGAGCCGGTGAGGACGCCGCAGTGCCCGTGGTCGGTGTACTCGTCCAGGCACAGATCCGTCATGATCACGGTCGAGTCGCCCAGGTCGGCGTTCAGGTCGCGCAGCGCGAGCTGGACGATGCCGTCCGGGTCGTCGGCACCGGAGCCGGTGGCGTCCTTCACCGCCGGGATGCCGAACAGCATGATCCCGCCGACGCCGGCCTCGACCGCCTCGTGCGCGGTCTTGCGCAGGCTGTCGCGGGTGTGCTGGAACACGCCCGGCATGGACGAGACGGGCTGCGGCTCGGCGATGCCCTCCTTCACGAACATCGGCAGGACCAGTTCGGCCGGGCTGAGCCGCGTCTCGGCCACCATCCGGCGCATCGCGGGAGTGCGGCGCAGCCGCCGCGGCCGGGCGACGGGGAACTGAGCTGACATGATCCTTCTTTCCGGGTCGGATGCGCTGCGCGAACACGGCCCCCGGTGAGCGGTGTCGTCAACGGCGTCACTTGCGTCGCCGGGCCCCCCGGCGCATCTGGCTGGGCTTGCGGAGCGGGTCCCCGGCCTCGATCTGGGCGGCCCTCCGTTTGGCACCGTACTCCGCGAGGGCCTCCGCGAGGGCCGATACCGAGGGCTTGTCGGCCATAACGTCGACGCGCAGCCCGTATTCCTGCGCCGTCTTCGCCGTCTGCGGGCCGATCACGGCGATCACCGTCACGTTGTGCGGCTTGCCGGCGATCCCGATCAGGTTCTTCACCGTGGACGACGAGGTGAACAGCACCGCGTCGAACCCGCCGCCCTTGATCGCCTCACGGATCGGCGCGGGCGGCGGCGCGGCCCGGACCGTCCGGTAGGCGGTGACGTCCTCGCATTCCCAGCCCAGCTCGGTCAGCCGGGCGATGAGCACGTCGGTGGCGATGTCGGCGCGCGGCAGCAGCACCCGGTTGATCGGGTCGAGGTCCTCGTCGTAGGGCGGCCACTCCCGCGCCAGCCCCTCGCCGGACTGCTCGCCGGACGGGGTCAGGTCGGGCTGGATGCCGAACTCGACCAGCGCGGCGGCGGTCTGCTCGCCGACGGCGGCGACCTTCAGCCCGGCGAACGCGCGGGCGTCGAGGCCGTAGTCGACGAACTTCTCCCGGACGGCCTTGACGGCGTTGGTGGAGGTGAACACCACCCACTCGTACCGTCCGGTGACGAGGCCCTTGACGGCACGGTCCATCTGCTGCGGGGTCCGGGGCGGCTCCACGGAGATCGTCGGGACCTCGTCCGGGACGGCGCCGTACCCGCGCAGCTGGTCCGACAGCGACGCGGCCTGCTCCTTGGTGCGCGGCACCAGGACCCGCCAGCCGAACAGCGCCTTCGTCTCGTACCAGGACAGCCGGTCGCGCCATCCGACCACGTCCCCGACGATGATCAGGGCGGGCGCCTCCATGCCCTTGGCGGCGGACGCCAGCTTCTGCAGCGTCGAGACGACGGTCTCCTGCTCGGTGGTCGTGCCGAGGCTCGTCATCGCGGCGGGGGTGGAGTCGGGACGGCCCGCGGCGACCAGGCCCTTGCAGACCTCCGCCACCGCGCCCTCCGCGCCGATGACCACCAGGGTGGCGTCCGGGGCGGCGAACCGCTCCCAGTCGACGCCGCCCTCGGAGGCGTCCACGATCCGGACCTCGCGGTGCTCGGCGTCGGTCAGCGGGATGCCCGCGTACCCGGGCACGCCCGTCACCGCGGACACGCCCGGCACGACCTCGAACGGGACACCGGCCTTGGCCAGCGCGCCGCCCTCGGCGGCCAGCCCGCACGACACGCCGGGGTCGCCGCTCAGCAGCCGGACGACGCGCCGCCCCGCCTTCGCGGCGCGGGTGGCGAGCCGGACGGGGTCACCCTCCGCCGAGTCGATGATCTCCACGTCGGGACGGCAGTGGGCCAGGATTCCGGCCGGGCAGTGCGCCCGGCTCACGATGACCGTGTCGGCGCGTTCCAGCTCGGCGGCGGCGCGGAGGGTCAGCAGACCCGGGTCGCCCGGGCCCATCCCGATGATCGAGACGGTGCCGGGCCCGGCCGTCCCGCCGGGCACCGCCCGTTCGGCGGCTCCCGGGGCCGTGTTCCCGGCCGTGTTCCCGGCCGTGCTCTTCGTGCTCTCGGCGGCGCTGCTCTTCGCGGCGGGGCTCAATCGCGCTCCCCCATCAACTGGTCGGCCCCCTGCGCGAGCAGCCGGGCCGCGAGGTCGCGTCCGATCTGCTCGGCGGCATCCGGGTGGCCGCTTGCGGACAGCCTGATCTGACGGCTCCCGTCGAACGCCGCGACGGTCGCCGTCAGATGCAGCTTTTCATCTACTTCGGCAGCGTATGTTCCCACGGGTGCGGAGCAACCCGCCTCCAGGACGGCCAGCACGGTCCGCTCGGCGGTGACGGCCCGCCTGGTCGCGGCGTCATCGACCGTTCCAAGAAGTTCGCGGAGGTCGGCCCGGTCGGCGTGGCATTCGAGCGCGAGCGCGCCCTGCCCGGGGGCCGGCAGCATCTGGTCGGGGTCGAAGACCTCGCCGACCGACTCCAGCCGGCCGATCCGCTTCAGGCCCGCGTGCGCGAGGACCACGGCGTCCAGCTCACCGTCGGTGACCTTGCGGAGCCGGGTGTCGGCGTTGCCGCGGATCGGGACGATCTCAAGGTCGGGACGCAGCGCGCGGAGCTGCGCGACCCGGCGCGGCGAACCGGTGCCGACGCGCGCCCCGCGCGGAAGGTCGGCGAGCTTGGCCGGGGCGCACAAGGCGTCGCGGGGGTCGTCGCGCAGGGGGGTCGCGGCGAGGGCGATCCCGGGCGTCTCGGACGTCGGCAGGTCCTTCAGCGAGTGCACGGCGAAGTCCACCTCGCCGGACAGGACCTTGTCGCGGAGCGCGTTGACGAAGACCCCCGTCCCGCCGATCTGGGCGAGCAGGGCCTTGGAGACATCACCCTGCGTGGTTACCCCGACCAGCTCGACCGCATGCCCCGTGAGCCGCGTCAACGCGTCCGCGACCCGCTGCGACTGGGTCGTCGCCATCAGGCTCTTGCGGGTACCGAGCCGCAGCGGCCCCCCGCCTGGAGTGCTCAATCCCTGGCTCAATGCCTCGCTCCGCTCGGCTTCCGGCGGACGGCCTCCGGGCCGCCCGCGCTCACGTCACGTCTCCTTCGCGCCCCGCCGCGGCGTCCCGGGCGCTGACCGCCCGGACGTTCGCGGCCTGCGCGTTCACCGTCTCCGCGGGCACGCCCCGCACGTCGGTGCTCTGCGTCTCGTACGCGCTGACGTCCCGCACGCTGACGTCCTGCACCGCGGAGGCGGAACCGCTCCACGCGGCCGAGGCGCTCGCGGGGTCCTCCTCGCGCATGTCGGCGCGGGCCACCGCCTCGGGGGCCTTCGGGTCCAGGTCGAACAGCTCGCGCAGCGCGTCGGCGTAGGAGTCGCCGCCCGGCGCCGCCGCCAGCTCCTTCACCCGGACGGTCGGCGCGTGGAGCAGCTTGTCGACCACGCGCCGGACGGTCTGGTCGATCTCCTTGCGGGCCCGGTCGTCCATCTCGGGCAGCCGCCCGGCCAGCCGGTTCAGCTCCGCCGCAACGACCTCCGCGGCCTTGCTGCGCAGCGCGACGACCGTCGGGGCGACGGCGGCGGCGCGGGCGGCGCTGAGGAACGCCTCGACCTCCTCGCACACGATCCGCCGGACGGCCTCGACGGCCTCCGGTCCGATCGCCTTCGCCGCCTCCTGCGCGGTCCGCAGATCGTCCAGCCCGGCCAGCTCGACGCCCGGCAGGTCGCCGGCGGCCCGCTCGATGTCGTGCGGCAGCGCCAGGTCGAGGAAGAACCGCCGGCGTCCGTCGGAGCCGACGCCCCGCGCGGTGAGCCGCTCCACCGTCATGACGAGCCCGGTCGCGCCGGTGCACGACACCACCAGGTCGGCGCCGGCGATCGCGTCGTCCAGCGTCGCCAGCTCGATCGCCCGGGACGGCACCTCCAGCGACTCCGCCAGCCGCACCGCCCGCTCGTGGGTGCGGTTCGCGATCACGACCTCGCGGGCCCCGGACCGGCTCAGCGTCGCCGCCGCCAGCGAGCTCATGGAGCCGGCGCCGACGACCAGCGCGCGGACCCCGTCCAGCGGCCCGAGATGCCGGGTGGCGACGTCCAGGCCCACGCTGACCAGCGACGCGCCCGCCTTGTCGATGCCGGTCTCGTGGTGGGCGCGCTTGCCCACCCGCAGCGACTGCTGCAGGGCGTCGTGCAGGTCGCGGCCGAGCGTGGCCTCCTCCTGGGCGAGGCGGAACGCCTGCCGGATCTGCCCGAGGATCTGGCCTTCGCCGACGACCATCGACTCCAGGCCGCACGCCACCGCGAACACGTGCTGGACGGCCCGCTCCTCGTAGTGGACGTACAGGTGCCGCGACAGGTCGTCCAGCGGGATGCCGGAGTGCAGGGCCAGCAGTTCGGAGATCGCCGAGACGCCGCCGTGGAACTTGTCGACCACCGCGTAGATCTCGACGCGGTTGCACGTCGAGACGATGGCGGCCTCGGCGACGTTCGCGGAGTCGTGCACCGCGTGCAGCAGCTTGACCAGGTCGTCCCCGGCGACCGCCGCCCGCTCCAGCACCGCCACGGGCGCGCTCCGGTGACTGAGCCCCACGACCAGAATGCTCATATGGCCTCTCCCGCGTCTCCCTGGTTTCCCGCGTCTCCCGGTCGGACTGCCCCGATCATGCTGTCCCGATCACGCCTCTACAGTCTCTACGTACTGTGTCGTGCCGGGAGGCGCGTCACCCGCGGCCAAGGGGGCGAGACCGTCCGGTCCCCCGGCCTTGCGCTGCTCGTGGAACGCGAGGATCTGCAGCTCGATCGACAGGTCGACCTTGCGCACGTCGACACCGTCGGGCACCGAGAGCACCACCGGCGCGAAGTTCAGGACGCTCGTCACACCCGCGGCCACCACGCGATCGCACACTCCCTGGGCCGCGCCCGCGGGCGTCGCGATCACGGCGATGGACACGCCGTGGCCCGCGATGATGTCCTCCAGCAGGTCGATGTTCCGCACCGTCATCCCGGAGATCTCCTGGCCGACGATGGACTCGTCCGCGTCGAGCAGGCCCGCCACGCGGAAACCGCGGGACGCGAAACCGCCGTAACCGGCCAACGCACGGCCCAGGTTACCGACCCCGATGATGGCGACCACCCAGTCCTGGGTGAGCCCGAGTTCGCGGGAGATCTGGTAGACGAGGTACTCGACCTCGTACCCGACGCCGCGCGTCCCATACGAGCCCAGATGGGACAGGTCCTTGCGGAGCTTGGCCGAGTTGACGCCGGCGGCCGCGGCCAGTTCCTCCGAGGACACTGTCGAGACGCCGCGCTCCTGCAGTGCGGTCAGCGCCCGCAGGTACACCGGAAGCCGCGCCACGGTGGCTTCCGGGATGCCGCGCCCTGCACGGTCGCGTTGTCGATTCTGTCGAGGTGTCACGGCCTGCTCTTCGGGCTCGACGCTGGGTACGGGGTCACGCCGACCCCTGACTCCGGTTTCGCGCGGCCGGGAAGCGGCCTCGCGGCCGCGACCTGACCGTTCCAGGGTTGTCCACCAGGTTAAGCCTTTGTGAACACGCGCACAAAGTCACCCCCTGTTAAGCGGGCACCGGACGGCTCGCGGATGACCGCGAAAGCGCCGTCCACCACGGACTTCCCAACGTACGCGGCGTCCGAGCGGCCACTGCCGGATGTGACCGACCCGACATATCCGTCGGTACGGCCCGGAGGTCAGGCCGGTTCGCGCAGCTTCGCGATGGCGGCGCGCAGCCGGTCCTCGTCGACGCGCCAGAAGTCGTGCTGGACGCCGTTGATGAGCGTGACGGGGATCTGCTCCCAGTACTCCTCGGTGAGCTGCTCGGACCGGGTGATGTCGCGCTCTTCCCACGGGACGTCCAGGTCGCGGGCGACCCGCTCGATCACCGCGCGGGCGTCGTCGCACAGATGGCAGCCGGGCTTGCCGAGCAGCGTGATCGTGATTCCCGCCGTCATGTCACCTCCCGGGGAACTCCGGTGCGGGGAGCGGCACCTTGGCGGCGCCGAGACGCAGCTCGATCACGTTGGTGGCCAGCACGTGCGTGCGGGACTCCGCCAGGAACCGCTGCAGATGCGGCTGCTGCCGGTGCGCGGCGAACGCCGCCTCGTCCCGGAAGAGCTGGTAGAAGATCCGCTGCGTGGGGCCGCCCACCACCTCGTGGCAGGCGAAGATCATCGTGTCGGGCTCGACGGCGAGGGCCGCCTTCACGAGGTCGGTGGCGAGCCGGTCGAAGGCGTCCTCACGTCCGTCCAGCAGCGTGTAGACGGTGATCTGGCCGCACGCCCCGGCCAGCTCGCCGCCGAACGCGCTTCTGGGCGGCCCGGCGGGGCGGTTCTGCTCGGGGATGCCGGCGCCCCCCAGCCCGGCGCCCCCCATACCGGCGGCACCGGCACGGCCGCCGACACCGTCCACGGCGGTGGGGCCGGCGGGATTGTCCGGGGGGAAGCGCAGCGGTTCGGCCGGGGCCGGCTCGGGGAAGCGCAGCTCCCCGCGCCTCGGGTCGGGCGGCGGGGTCGGCGCGGGGACGGGATCGGGCCGGACGGACTCGGGCCGCGAGCGCGGATACCCCTGCTCTTCGTAGCCGGTCATGGGCTCATTCCCGTAATCGTCCCCGTAGTCGTCATAGCCCTCTTCGTCGTCGTACACCGGGATCGTGCGCATCGCCCCGTACCAGACGAGACCCGCGGCGCCGCCGAGCGCGATCACCGCGAGCGGCGCGGGCAGGAACCCGCGGGTGCCGCTCACCACCAGGACGCCCGCCAGGGCGACCAGCGCGATCGGGATCAGCAGCTCGGCCGCCTCCTGGTCCTGCTTGCTCGCCAGCCAGGCGGTGACCCCGGTGCACGCCGCCAGCGCGAGCACGGCCACGACGTGCGCGCCGTCGATCAGCAGCAGCGGCAGGGCGTCGTAGGTGGAGCCGGGCTTGGGCAGGTCCTTGGACAGCGAGCCCTTGAGGGGGTCCAGGAGCAGGATGACGATCGCGACGACCGTGTAGGAGATCGCGAACAGCCAGGCGGCGAACCGGACCTGCACGTACCGGGCGATCAGCTCGATCATGCCGAGCGCGAGCCAGACCGGCCCGATCAGGGCGGCGCCGAGCTCCATGACGCGGAAGAGCACGCCGTTGAATCCGGCCAGGAACCCGACGCCCATCGACAGCAGCGCGAGCGAAAGCCCCACCTGCGTGAAGGACCAGGCGATGAGGTAGAGCAGCCGGTCTTTGTAGGCGCGCTGAACCAGCAACCCGGTGACCAGTAAGGCACCAAGGGTCGCCACGAGCGCGATCAGAGCGGAGACCATCGAGCCCCATGTTGCCCGATGCCGGGGGCCGAGGGGTAACCGCTCCGGGGAACGCACCCCTTCGCGCACCATTGCCTGGCGTACCTATCGGTATCTAGAGTGGCAAATCACGCCGGAGGTCGCGTACGCCCCGAGGAGAACTGCATGAGCAGCTTGACCCTCGATGCCGGGGTCCTCCCGCTTCCCCGGCCGGTCCGAGGCGGCGCCGACCGCGCCGCGGGCCGCGCGGCAGACCAGGCGACCGACCGGGCCGAGGTCCTCAAGGCCCTGGTCCTGCGGGCGCGGGACGGTGACGCCGACGCGTTCGGCTCCCTCTACGACCACTACGTCGAACTGGTCTACCGCTACGTCTACTACCGGGTCGGGACGCACTCGCTCACCGAGGACCTCACCAGTGAGACGTTCCTCCGCGCGCTCCGCCGGATGTGCGACTTCCACTGGCAGGGCAAGGACTTCGGGGCGTGGCTGGTGACGATCGCCCGGAACCTGGTCGCCGACCACTTCAAGTCCGGCCGCTACCGGCTGGAGGTCTGCACCGCCGAACTCGTCGAGCCGGACCGGCCGCAGGAGGGACCCGAGCGGGCCGTCCTGGACTCGATGACGAACCGGACCCTGCTGAAGGCCGTCCGCCGGCTGGGGTCCGAGCAGCAGGAATGCGTCGTCCTGCGGTTCCTGCACGGGCTGTCGGTCGCCGAGACCGCGCTGATCATGGACAAGAAGCCGGGCGCGATCAAGGCGCTGCAGTACCGCGCCGTCCGGTCGCTGGCCCGCATGCTCCCGCCCGACCTGTGCCACTAGAAGTACCACTGGCGGTGTCTCGCGGCCCGACGTTATTGGATAGTTTATCAATTAACTGTCGGGCCGTAACCCGCCGCGCCGCCCGATCGTTTTGCGGGCAGGAGCGCGTTCGCGCCTGGATTCCGCAAAGGAGCGGCCAGTTGAGCACCGGGCGAGGAAAGATCGCCGAACATGGGAACGCGCTGGCCCGGCTGCGGGCGAGCGACGCGGGGCCCGACCCGCGTTTCCGCGCCGCGCTGCGCGAGCGGCTCGTCGCGGCCGCGAGCGACCGGAGTGACGACCGTCGCAATCACGGGCGGGCGGACGGCCCGGGCGAGGGGGTTGACTAGGCTCACCCCCATGCGGCGATTCTGGCAGCGCGGCAAGGATGAAGACCACAAGAGCGCCGGGGAGGTGGCGGCCGCGGCCGCGGCCGAACCCGAGCCGCTTCCCGAGCCCGATCCCGCCGCGGCGGCGTTCTTCGACGTCGACAACACGATGATGCGCGGCGCGTCCATCTACTACTTCGCGCGCGGCCTCGCCGCCCGCAAGCTGTTCACGATGCGCGACCTCGCCCTGTTCGCCTGGGGGCAGGCCGCGTTCCGGCTGCGCGGCACCGAGAACTCCGAGCACATCGGCAGCGCCAAGGAGGCCGCGCTCTCGTTCGTCGCCGGGCAGAAGGTCGCCGGGATCGTCAAGCTCAGCGAGGAGATCTACGACGAGGTGATGGCCGACCGGATCTGGAGCGGCACCCGCACCCTCGCCCTGCAGCACCTCGACGCCGGCCAGCAGGTCTGGCTCGTCACCGCCACGCCCGTCGAGGTCGCCCGGACGATCGCGCACCGCCTCGGCCTCACCGGCGCGCTCGGCACCGTCGCCGAGACGCGCGACGGCGTCTACACCGGGCGGCTCGTCGGGAACCTGCTGCACGGCCCCGCGAAGGCCGAGGCGGTCCGCGCCCTCGCGCAGCGCGAGGGCCTGGACCTGGCGCGCTGCGCCGCCTACAGCGACTCGATCAACGACCTGCCGATGCTGACCGCCGTCGGTCACCCGCACGCCGTGAACCCCGACGCCGAGCTGCGCGAGCACGCCAGGGACCACGGCTGGCCCATCCACGACTTCCGCACCGGCCGCAAGGTCACGATGATCGCGCTGCCCGCCGCGGCGGGCGCGGGCGCCATCGCCGGCGGCGTCGCGGCCGGCGTCGCGCTCCGCCGCCATTACCGCGGCTGATCCTGCCGCCCGGGCTTAGCCTTTCGCGTGAGCGTCGAACTGGCGTGCTCTCGCGGGTCGCCTTCAGCCCGTTTTCACTCCGGTTTCAGGCGGTATCGGGACCCCTCCCGAAAGGGTTCGCTACTCTCCGTCCATGATCGCTCCCCGTACGTTGACACCCTTGCTGGCCGCAACGCTGATCACCGCGGGGTGTTCGGGCTCGGACACCACCTCGTCCGCGTCGCAGGCGTCCCCCACACCGTCCAAGGCATCCGCCACTCCGTCGGCGTCGGCGACGTCCTCCGCCTTCTGCCTCGACCTGTCCACCTTCCAGGTCGGCGTCCTCGCCTACCGCGCCGGCGCGGGCAAGGCCATCAACGGAGAACCGCTGGACTTCAAGGAGCTGCGGAGAAAGGCCACCCTGGTTCTGCGGATGGCCGAACAGATGAAGTCGAGCGCTCCACCCGACATCGCGGAACACTTCCGTACGGTGCTCAAAGCGATCAAGGCATCGTCGAGCAACCTGAAGGACGGCTCGACCGTCCGCGATGTCGTGGACCCGCTGTACGGCAAGAAGAACGAACCCGCCTTCGAGGCCGTGACCGCCTACGAATGCAAGTCCGCGGGCCAGTAGGCTCCCCGGTGATCGACTTTGGGACTGTGACGCGGCGGATCGGATGACGGTTTCGCGCCACGGGCATCCCGACGAACTCGCGGAGGCGTTCGGCCGCGGTCACCGCGGGGTGAGCCGGACCACCGGGTATTCCCGGTCGGACTTGCTCTGGTACTTCGCGATGCGGGGCTGGGCTTCGGCGATGCGCCGCCATGCCTGCTCCCGGTCGGCGCCGTCGAGCCGCTGCGGCGTCACCGGCACGGCGTCGCGGCCGGCCAGTTCCACGGACGCCCGGTCGGGGTGCGCCATCAGATTGGCGAACCAGTCGGGGTTCTGGCTCCCACCGCCCGATGCGACGATCAGCCGGGCGTCCTCACCGTCGTCGAACCACGCCACAGGCGTCTCCCGCCGCTCCCCGCTCTGGCGGCCCACCGTGTTCAGGATCAGTACGTCCATGCCCATGAACGTGCCGCGCCCACGCCGGATCTTGCGGTTCAGACGAGCGTTCGCCCGATGCTGCATCCACCGCGAGAACGCCCCTGGCCCGCCGGACTTCCGCCTGCTTTGCTCCTGGTCCCTTGCCATCGCCATCTCCATCCAGTCGACTCGATGTCCTTGGCAATGACGCTAGGCGGGGCTCGGTCATGAGCGCTTCTCGATTCCTGACCGGTCTGAGAATGGCCGCGCTCTCAAGGACGTTCGAACCGGCATCGCCGTAGGCGGCGCGTCACCGCTTCGGAGGAGCTTGCCCGTCCACAACGGACGACAAAAAGGAAAAGGCAAGGAGGTTTTGCCACTCCTTGCCACTCTCAATGTATAGCGCACCTGGGGCCTTGCGGCAAGACCCGGGTCGTGTCGCACAATCGTGGGCCGAAGCCAGAACCTGCGGAAACGCGGGATACGGGACGCGTGTGCGGTTGCGGAGGCAAGGTGTGCGCGCCGCCGGACTCCGCGGAGCGGCTGGCCGAGATTCAGTCTCGTTGAATGGGGAGTTCATGATCGACGTGATCGTTGCCGGCGGCGGACCGACCGGCATGATGCTGGCCTGCGAGCTGCGGCTGCACGGCGTGCACGTCCTCGTGGTGGAAAAGGAGGCGGAGCCGACCAGGTATGTCCGGTCGCTCGGCCTGCATGTGCGCAGCATCGAGGTGATGGACCAGCGCGGTCTGCTGGAGCGGTTCCTCGCGCTCGGCGAGCAGTACCCGGTCGGCGGTTTCTTCGCCGCCATCACCGCGCCCGCGCCCGACCGGCTGGACACCGCGCACTCCTACGTCCTCGGCATCCCGCAGACCACCACCGATCGCCTGCTGGCCGAGCGCGCCACCGAGCTCGGCGCCGAGATACGGCGCGGCTGCGAACTGGTCGGGCTGAGCCAGGACGACGACGGGGTGACCGTCGAGCTGGCCGACGGCACGCGGCTGCGCTCGCGCTACCTCGTCGGCTGCGACGGCGGCCGCAGCACGGTGCGCAAGCTGCTCGGCGTCGGCTTCCCCGGCGAGCCCTCCAGGGTCGAGACGCTGCTGGGCGAGATGGAGGTGCCCGAGGACACGGCGACCGTCGCCGCGGTCGTCGCGGAGGTTCGCAAGACCCAGCTGCGGTTCGGCGTCGGGCCTTTCCAGGACGGCGTGTACCGCGTCGTCGTGCCCGCCGAGGGGGTGGCCGAGGACCGCTCCGTCCCGCCGACCATGGAGGAGTTCAAGCAGCAGCTGCGGCGGTTCGCCGGCACCGACTTCGGCGTGCACTCACCCCGCTGGCTGTCCCGGTTCGGCGACGCCACCCGGCTGGCCGAACGCTACCGGGACGGCCGGGTGCTGCTGGCGGGCGACGCGGCGCACATCCACCCGCCGACCGGCGGGCAGGGCCTCAACCTCGGTATCCAGGACGCGTTCAACCTCGGCTGGAAACTGGCCGCCGAGGTCGGCGGCTGGGCACCGGAGGGGCTGCTGGACAGCTACCACACCGAACGGCGCCCGGTGGCCGCCGACGTGCTGGACAACACCCGCGCGCAGATGCAGCTGATGACGCCCGAGCCGGGCCCCCGGGCGGTGCGCCGGCTGGTGTCGGAACTCATGGACTTCGAGGAGGTGAACCGGTACCTGATCGAGAAGATCACTGCGATCGCGGTCCGCTACGACTTCGGCGAGGGCCACGAACTGCTCGGCCGGCGGATGCGGGACGTGGGGCTGAAGCGAAGTCGCCTCTACGAGCTGATGCATGGCGGCCGGGGACTGCTCCTCGATCAGACCGGCAGGCTCTCGGTGGCGGGCTGGGCCGACCGAGTCGACCACGCCGCCGACGTCAGCGAGGAACTGGACGTGCCGGCGGCGCTGCTGCGGCCGGACGGCCACGTGGCGTGGGTCGGCGAAGACCAGCAGGATCTGCTCGACCACCTCCCCAGGTGGTTCGGCGCCGCCGCCGGCTGAGCGCGCGGTACCACCGCGGTCACGACGTCCGCCCGAGTCCGTGAGGTTCCGGTCGGTGCCTGGATCACGAAGGCATGGCGATCCGGGACCGGCCGCAGGCCGGGCGCCACCGCCCGTCGGGAGGCCGGATCGGCCCCAGGCCAGGTGACTGACCTTGGCCTCTCGTCGTTACGTGCAAGCCGCCCAGACGAAGCCGTCCGGGTCGGTGAACGGCCCGGCATCGCTGCCGATCACGAGCCGGTGCGACCCGGTGCCTCCGGGAGCGACGCCGGCGACCTTGGCAAGGGCGCCGCGCTTGTAGAGCGACAGCTTGATGGGACTCGACGGAGTGGCGAACTCGACGTACTTGCGGCCGTAGCTCTTCGTCACGGCGAGGCCGCGGTCGACGTAGAACCGCTTGCTCTCGGCCACGTCCGCGACTCCCAACTGGAGCACGATGTCGTCGATCTCCCGGGTGGCCGGGTCGGTGTCCTTCTTCTTCGAGGACGCGACCGTCCAGATGGTCCCGTCCGGGGCTTGGACCACGCCGCCGTAGCCCCAAAGCGACTTCTTGGCGGGCTTCAGGGTCGTGGCGCCGGCGTCGAGGGCGGCGTCGATGAGGGCGTTGGCGTTGGCCGGCTGGGACGCGATGAGCGACATCGTGAACCCGCGGAAACCGGTCGTCGGCGCCTCCGAGGCGCGCAGGCGCAGCTGAGCGCCCAAATCGAAGGCGGTGGCGTAGAAGCGCTCGGCGGCCATGTGATCGGCCACCTCGAGAGTGACGAATTCGATGGAAGCCATGGCGGTCACGTTAGGTCGGCTCGGTGACCCGCGCTTCTCGATTCCTGATCGGGTCTGGTAAAGGGACGGCATGCCGGCCCGGCGGCCGTCCGCACGGCTCGGCGACAGGCATCGCCGAGATGATCGTTATCCTGGGCGTCGGTGGTCAGATGGCACACCAGATCCCGCACGAGCCGGCCGGCACGGCCGGACGGCCGTCGCCAATCCCGGCCGGACGGTTCGTCGATCACCGCCCGCAACGCTGTCCAACGCGTGAGTGCCGCCTGATAACGGGTGGCGGTGACGACGCTCCCGCGAGCATTGTGTGATCATGCTTGACGACGCACAGGTGGATGCTTTCGTCGAAAACGGTTTCGTCTGGATCGAGGGCGCGTTCCCCAGGGAGATCGCGGACGAGTGCCGGGAGATCATCTGGCGGGACCTGGACGCCGACCCCGGTGAACCGGCCACGTGGCCCCGGCCGGTGGCGGCGCGTCCGGACTACGCCCAGGCGCCGTTCGTGGCTGCGGCCAACACGCCGCGCCTGCACGCCGCGTTCGACATCCTGGTGGGAAAGGGCCACTGGAGACCTCGCACCAGCCTGGGCGGGTTCGTCATCCGCTTCCCGGGTGATGAACCGGCCGTCGTCGACGGCTGGCACGTCGATGTGAGCTTTCCCGGCTCCGCTTCCGACCCGGGCGACTACATGACCTGGCGCGCGAATGTCGAGTCCAGGGAGCGCGCGCTGCTGATGTTCTTCCTGCTCTCGGACGTCGGGCAGAACGACGCGCCCACCCGGTTGCGCATCGGTTCCCACCGGGACGTGGCACGGGTCCTCGAACCCGAAGGGGAACACGGACTGGACGCAAGAGAATTGGCCCGGCGGGCAGATGCCGCCACCGGACACCGTCCGACGGCCCACGCCACAGGCAGCGCAGGGGATGTCTACCTGTGCCACCCGTTCCTGGTCCACGCCGGCCAGCCCCACGCCGGAAAGAATCCGCGCTTTCTGGGCCAGCCGAAGCTCAGCCCGGCGAAGCCGTTCCGGCTCAACCTTGCGGGGGGACGCCTCTCACCGGTCGAAACGGCGATCAGGCGAGGCCTCGGACGGTGACCCGTATCCAGCCGTACGACTCGGCTAACGCCTTGGTTCGTCCGCAGCCCGGATCGCATTCCGCAGGGCCGCACGAGAGACAACGAGAATCGGGCCGTGGGGGTCCTTCGAATCACGAACAGCCACCGTGTTGTTCATGCTGGCCAACTCGACACACGCGTCACCGTCGCTGCTGCTGTAACTCGACTTGCGCCAGGGAAGTTCTCGCATCATGTCTTCCACCTCTCGTCGATCGTGCGGTTAATCAGATCGATGCTCAGGTTGACGGGGAGTGCTTGTGTCCAGATCGCGTCGAACTTGTCCTTGAGCCTGGAGATGTCCTCGCGCGCGTCCATCATAATGCCACGCGCAGCAGTCGGGACGTAAGCGATCTCCTCTCCTCCTGGAAGAGTGGCGAAATTGAATGCCCCCTGATTCGCAGGGTGGACGGCACCGTTGGGGACGACCTGGACACTCAGACGAGGGCCGACAGCCTCCACCAGACGCTTGAGTTGAGCGCGCATCACCTCTCGCCCGCCCACGTCGTTCCAGAGAACAGTCTCGGGGAGAAGGTAGATGAGACGCGGCGGCATGGGGTTGGTCCGGGTGAGGATGGCCTGCCGCGCCAATCGCGCGTCGATTGCTTCGCGGTCGCCGAACAGGAGGATGCTTGCGTAGTCCTCGGTCTGGAGCAGTCCATAGATGACTATGGGCTCGTAGACCTTGAGGGTTCCGGCGTCCTCTTCGACTCCGGGCCACTTGCGGAACCATTCGGGGAAGCCGTCCTTCTTGTCGCCGAACAGGCCGTCGTGGAGGTGGGCCAGGGCTTCTTTGGTGTCCAGGGCGGCGTCGCAGTGTTCGGCGAAGTTCCGTTCGCAGTGGGATTCCGCCCGTTCTACCGCGCCGATGAATGAGGGGCTGTAGGGGATCTTGTCGGCGAGCTGCTTGATGCTGTGATTCGCGAGGACGCGGTACCTGCGGACTTCTGAGCCGAACAGGTCGAGAGCGCTGTTCGAGGGCGTGAGGCGCTTGGGGGGCTGTGGCATTTCGTGTCTCCCGATGACCAGTCATGACCCATGACCACCAGTGAATGTCGGGTCATGCTCCGAGGTTGCCTTGTGACGTCGCGTACGCATTCATCAGCATGACACTTTGCGCGATGCTCGGCCATGGGTCGAAAGAAATGGAGGTCGGGATGTTCGAAGCGATCGTTTTGACAGTTCCCCCCGAATCGGTCAAAGCGGTATACGGTTTCGCCACCTATCGCGCAAATCGGACTGAGGTCGTTGGCGGGCGGCGATGAACCTGTTCACAAAGGAAGTCGCCGGGATGCGCGGCGAATGCGATTCGACGGTCGTGCTCGAACCCACTGAGGGGGCACCGGCGAAGGCGCGGCGGTTTGTCGCCGGGCGGCTCGCCGAGTGGGGCATCGGCGATGACCACGATGGGCGGCTCATCGTCTCCGAGCTGGTCACGAACGCGCTGGTGCACGGGGACGGGCCGATCGTGGTCCGGGTGTTCCAGGACGAGCGCGACGGGCTGCCGGTGATCGAGGTCTGGGACGGCGGCGAAGGTCGGCCGGTGATGCGGGCGGAGAACTACGCGGCGACCGATGGGCGGGGGCTGCTGATGGTGGCCATGCTCGCGCACGACTGGGGGACCCGGCCCCTGGTGGAAGGAGGGAAGATCGCGTGGGCGAAATGCGGGCTCTAGCCGTCCGGGTCGAGCGTCACCTGCTGCGGTGGCGGACCCGGCGGGGCCATGAGACGGCGGTGCGGTACCTGGACGAGCTGGCCACGGCGCTCGCCCCTCAAGGGTGGCGCTTCAAGAAGTTCTACCGGCGTGAGGAGTTCGCCGTCCCCATTCCGCTGCTGTGGGTCCACGCGCGGGCGACCAAGGACGTCGGCATCGTGGTCGGTGTCCTCGCTACGTCCGGCGGCACATGGGCCTACCACGAGGCCCGGTGGGGGCGGCGCGGCTACTTGTGCCTCTGCGGGGACGCCGAGGCGGCGGCGGTTCAGGTCGACCGTCTTCTCAAGCACCGGCTCTTCCCGTCCACCTGGTGAACGTCGCGGCGAGGAGCAGGGCGAGGACGGCCGCGAGGGCGAGGAAGCCCGC
This sequence comes from Actinomadura sp. 3N407, assembly GCF_052245875.1. Lineage (NCBI taxonomy): Bacteria > Bacillati > Actinomycetota > Actinomycetes > Streptosporangiales > Thermomonosporaceae > Actinomadura > Actinomadura sp. 3N407. The sequence goes on along the minus strand of NZ_JBQQBP010000005.1, from coordinate 170,910 downwards.
CATCTGCACGAACGTCATGACCCGGTAGCCGGGCGCCGGTCAGAGGAAGGCGGGGCCGCGGCGCAGGAGGGTGTCGTAGAGCATCTGCTGGACGTTCTCCCGCACATGGTCGGTGATGTTGAAGACCGTCATGGGGTCGTCGGCGGCGTCGGCGTCGTAGTCGTCCAGGGTCATGGGCTCACCGAACCGGATCACCCATTTGGACGGGAGCGGGACGAGCCCGGCGGGGCCGAGGAACGGGAACGTCGGGGTGACCGGGAAGTACGGGAGGCCGAGGAGGCGGGCCAGCGGGCGCAGGTCGGCGATCTTGGGGTAGATCTCCTCGGCGCCGACGATGGCGCACGGGACGATGGGGACGCCGGAGCGCAGGGCGGTGCCGACGAAGCCGCCGCGGCCGAAACGCTGGAGCTTGTAGCGGTCGGCGAAGGGCTTGCCGACGCCCTTGAAGCCCTCGGGGAAGACGCCGACGAGTTCGCCCTTTCCGAGCAGGCGGGCGGCGTCGGACTGGCAGGCGAGGGTGTGCCCGGCCTTGCGGGACAGGTGGCCGAGGATCGGGATCTGGTACACGAGGTCGGCGCCGAGCAGGCGGACGTGCCGGTCGGCGTGGTCGTGCAGGGCGACCGACAGCATGAGCGCGTCGAGGGGGATGGTGCCGGAGTGGTTGGCGACGAGGAGGGCGCCGCCGTCCGGGATGTTGTCCACACCGGAGAGTTCGACGCGGAACCAGTGCTCGTAGAGGGCGCGGGCCATGGGCAGCAGGACGGTGGAGTTGAACTCGGGGTCGAACCCGAACTCGTCGACCTCGTAGTCGCCGGACAGGCGGCGACGCAGGAACGCCAGGCCGGACGCGATGCCGCGCTCGATCGGGCCGCGTTCGGCGTGGCCGGACGCGTCGTCGTCGCGGCGGGCCGAGGCCAGGCGGATGACCTGTGCGCCCTCGTCGTCGCCTTCGTCCCTGCGGTGGGCGTTCATCATCCCGGCCTCCCCTTCATGGACGTCCGAGCAGCGACATCAGCCGGCTCTTGCCGAAGCCCTGGGCGCCGGCGAAGTCGGCGAAGGCGGCCTCGGAGCTGTACTTGGGACGCCACGAAAGTTCGTTCTCCAGGGCGGTGGTGTCGATGACGCGGCCGTACGTCAGCCAGCGCAGGAGTTCCGGCGAGAACCCGGACAGGCCGGCGAAGCGCCTCCCCACGTCGCCGAGCACCGAGATGGACGGCGACGGGACGGGCAGGTAGGGGCGTCCGGCGCGGCGGAGCGCCTGGGACAGCAGCAGGACGCCGTCGCCGGCGACGTTGAAGCAGCCGGGGTGGTCCTCGACGGTCATGCGGCGCAGCACCTCGACGCCGTCGTCCTCGTGGACGAACTGCAGCCGCGGGTCGAAGCCCAGCACCGTCGGGACGACCGGCACGTGCAGGTACCGGGTGAGCGGGGAGTCCACACCGGGGCCGAGGAAGTTCGCGAACCGCAGCACCGACACCGTGAGGTCGGACCGGCGCCGCATCAGGCCCCGGACGTAGCCCTCGACCTCGACCGCGTCCTTGGCGTACCCGGACGTGGGCGCCTCGACGGGCTCGTCCTGCTCGGTGAACACGGCGGGGTCCATCGGCGACGAGCCGTACACGGCGGCCGAGGACCGCACGACGAGCTTGCGCATGTCGGGCGAGCGCTGGCAGGCCGCGAGCAGCTGCATCGTGCCGATGACGTTGAGCTCTTTCACCTTCGCCCGCGGGACGGACGAGGAGGTCACCAGGTTGAGGTGGACCACCGTGTCGACCGCGGCGGACGCGATGATGTTCGCGATGCTCGGCGTGCGGATGTCGACGCGGACGAACTCGGTGCGGCCGAGCGACATGCCGGGCGCCGGCTCGGGCGGCACCGTGTCCACGCCGATGACCCGCTCGATGCCCGGGTCGGCTTGCAGGGTGTTCGCGACCCGCGCCCCCAGGAAACGGGACACGCCCGTGACGAGGACGACACGGGCCGCGGCGGCGGGCATCGAGGACACTGTGCGCCCCACCCCTTACGGCTAACTGGCCGGCGTGACGACTACTTCTTGTTGCGACGCTGGATGCGCGTCTTCTTCAGCAGCTTGCGGTGCTTCTTCTTGGCCATTCGCTTGCGTCGCTTTTTGATGACAGAGCCCACGAGACCTCGCTCGGCGTATCGGGTGTACTGCAGGAGACGGGCGTGCCGCAGGCGAGCATCACTCGAGACGCGCGCACGGTCCGCGGCCCAAGACTACCGCTGAACAGGGGGCGATCAGGCCGTGGCCCGGGCCGCGGCGCCGCCCGCGTCGTCATGTGCCGCATCGGGTGCGACGCGAGGTGCCGTATCGGACGCGGCATGGCGTCCCACATCGGGTGCGGCGCGGTTCGCCGCGTCGGGTGCGGCCGCCCGCATGAGCGGGCGCACGGAGTCCGGCACCGCGCGTCGCGCGGCGCCGGGCACCGTTCCGCGCGGGCGGGCATGCCGGGCGGCCACCGGGTGGTGGCCACCGCCCGTCCCGTTCGGTGTCCGGACCGTTCTGCCGGTCCTCGTCCTGCTTCCCCAGCTTCGGGACGTTCCCTGGGGTCCGTCCCGACGCCCCCTGCACGGCCGGGTGTGGAGTATTCGGCGGGGTCGTGGCTCATGCCCCGCCCTTACCCGTTATCCGGCTTCGATGTACGCGTCGCGCAGGTAGTCGTGAACGGCCTGCTCGGGAACCCGGAATGAACGGCCCACGCGGATCGCGGGCAGCTCGCCGGAGTGGACTAGGCGGTAGACGGTCATCTTGGACACCCGCATCACCGAGGCCACTTCGGCCACGGTCAGGAACCTGACCTCGCTCAGAGGTCGCTCGCCTGAGGTCATCGGACGCCCTCTTCCACACGTGCCGCGCACCGGCCCTTTGGGTGACTTTGATCACGCACGTGTACTTCCTCCAGCGTAAATCGCGTATCGGGAGTCGCAAGAGGGGAGTTCCGCACATTTCCGTATCCCGACCTGACCGGAGGGACACAGTGCTGATTCCGTACGGAGCGTGGACGTGACGGTACAGGGAGTGGCACGACGAACGGTTGTCAACCAAAACTGCGTGTTGACCTGCGGTTCCGCCGTCCCCGATGGCGTCGCACAAGCCCATCCGTCCCGTTACGGCCGTCCTGTCACACGCAGTGACCTCCAGGGCGGAATCCGGGCGGCATGGCGCCGGTGCGGGTGGCGGGACGGGCGGGGGCGGTCGGGGTAGGGCGGTGTCAGCGGGGCGGGTGCAGACCCGCGTGATCAAGGATGTACGCGGTCAGAGGCGCGTAGTGGTGCGGAGATACGCCGTCGTCGAGCGGGACGGCGACGTCGATCTTGCCTTCGGCGGCGCCGGCGAACAGCGCCGGATCGTTACAGTCCGCGAATCCGACGGTGTCGATGCCCGCCTGCCCGGCGGCACCCGCCCAGCCGTGATCGGCGATGGCCAGATCCGGCCAAATATCAGGTTTAGCCTTCGCGGCGTCCTCAGAAGCGCTATTGGCCAGCTCGCGGAGCATGGCCTCCATCGGGTGCGGGTCGTGCGTGTGGTGCGTCCGCCGGTCGTCGCCCTCCAGCATCGCCACCCCGGGCTCGGCGTAGACGATGCGGCGCACATCGAGGCCGCCGTAGCCGACCTCGATCTCGTACGTCCAGCCCGCCGCGGGCGTCAGCACCCGGCAGCCCGCGTCCGCCAGCGCCCGCGCGACCGCCTCGTACAGCGGCGTCAGCGTCGCCGGATGCCCCGTCGCGATCACCACGTTCTCCCGGCGGCGGGCCGCGAGGCCGATGCGCTCGCCCATCGCCTCGAGCGTGTCGAGCGTGATGTCGGGGTCGATGGTGTCGTCCCCGTAGATGTGCCGGGGGTCGGGGTCGACGCCGCAGCGTTCGACCATCATCTCCAGCACGGTCTGCTCCGTCCACGACGGCTTGAGCTCCAGGCCGAACTGGTAGTACGGGTGACCGGCCGCCATCCGCCGGTAGTGCAGCAGGTTGTTCTGCCGCGGCGTCGCCACATCACCGGCGATCATCGTCCGGACGAGGTGGGCGCGCAGCTCGTCCCTGCCCGGCGCCGGCTTCGGCTCGGGTGCGTGCGATGTCCCGGCGGCGGTCATTCGTCCGTCATCGGGTCGAGGCCGTGCTCGGGGAACACCGCCCGCCGCGTCGCCAGCACCGCCTGGTCGACGGGATTCGCCGGGTCGTAGCCGTTCCCCCACCTGCTGACCTCCACAACGTCCGTCCCGTCCGTCATCCGGCGGGGGGCGATCTCCTCGGTCCGGTGCCGGGCGAACGCGCGCCAGTCCTCCGGCGTCGGCGTGTCCGGCGGGATCGGCCCGCCCGCCGCCTCGGCCAGCAGATGCGTCCACGCCCTCGGCACGACCTGCACCAGTTCGTAGCCGCCGCCCCCGGTGGCGACCCAGCGGCCGCCCGCGGTCTCGTGCGCGAGCCCGTGCAGGAGGCTGTAGGCCGTGCGCTGCCCGTCCACGCTGAGGGTGAGGTGCGCGAGCGGGTCGAGCGCGTGGCCGTCGGCGCCGTGCTGGGTGACGAGGATTTCCGGGCGGAACCGGCGCAGCAGCGGCGGGACGATCGCGTCGAACGCGCGCAGCCACGGCCGGTCGCCCGTGCCGGGCGGCAGCGAGATGTTGACCGACGTGCCCCCGGCGCCCGTCTCGTTCGGGAAGCCGGTGCCGGGGAACAGCGTCCGCGGCGTCTCGTGCAGGCTGATCGTCAGGACGCGCGGGTCGTCGTAGAAGGCCGCCTGGACGCCGTCGCCGTGGTGGACGTCGATGTCGACGTAGGCGACGCGCTCGGCGCCGTTCTCCAGCAGCCACGCGATCGCGATGGCCGGGTCGTTGTAGACGCAGAACCCGCTGGCGGCGCCGCTCAGCGCGTGGTGCAGGCCGCCGGAGATGTTGACGGCGTGCTCGGCCCGTCCCGTCCACACCGCCTCGGCCGCGGCGACGGAGGCGCCGGCGACGAGGGCGGACGCGTCGTGCATGCCGAGGAACACCGGATTGTCGGGGGTGCCGAGGCCGTGCCGGACCTCCGGGAGCCCGGTGGCGCCGGCGTGCTTGACCGCCGCGATGTAGGACTCCTCGTGGACGAGCCGGAGCAGCTTGTCGCTCGCCGTCTCGAACTCCGACACCCGCACGTTGGGACGGCCCAGGACGCCGAGCTCCCGGGCCAGCGCCATCGTCAGCTCGACGCGCACGGGGTTCAGGGGATGCCCGGGACCGAAGTCGTAGGAGATGAGCCGCTCGTCCCAGAAAATCTCGAGCCCGCAGTTCTCGGGGGTGGGGGGCGACGGCACGGGACTGCTCATGGCCTCACGGTATCGCCTTCGTCACGTGACCTGGTCCACAAGGATCCGTGGGGAGCGGCGTCCCGCGACGAACCTGTGACGTGAATTACACATCGAACATGGGCATACACATGACACGGCATTTACCTACAGATGGGACGTAGATGGAGCCGAGCGTTCGCAGCCGCGCGATCAGCAGCGCGCTCCGTCTGGGCGTCCGCCCGATCCTGCACCGCGTCCCCGGCCACGCCGGCGGCATCCGCACCGCCCGCTCGACGGTCGACACCGCGGCGCTGCTGATGCGGCCGAGCTCCCGCGTCCGCGTCCTGCCGCTGAAGGACCCGCAGCTCGAAACCGGCCGGGGCGAGCGACCCATCACCGGCGAGTGCGTCGTCTCCCGTGAGGCCGAGGGTGCCGCCGAAGGCGCCGTCCTCTACCTGCACGGCGGGGGCTACGTGGTGTGCTCGCCGCGCACGCACCGTCCGATCACGTCGCGGCTCGCCCTCGACACGGGCCTGCCCGTCCTGGTCCCCCGGTACCGCCTCGCGCCCGAGCACCCGTTCCCCGCGCCGCTGGAGGACGCCGTCGCCGCCTACCGGTGGCTCCTCGCACGCGGCGTCCCCGCGTCCGGCATCGTCCTCGCGGGCGACTCGGCCGGCGGGCACCTCGCCGCGGCACTGGCGGGCGAGATCTGCCGCCTCGGGCTGCCGGGCCCCGCCGGGCTCCTCCTGTTCTCCCCCTGGGTCGACCTGACCTGCGAACTCTCCCTCCGCGCGCAGCAGCGCGCCCGCGACCCGTACATCAGCGCCGTCTCGGCGCGCCGGGTCGCCCGCCTCGTAGTGGGGCCGGCCGGATTCGACGACCCGCGGCTGGCCCTGCTCACCTGCACGTGGACGGACACGCCGCCCGTTCTCATCCAGGTCGGCGGCGACGAGGTCCTGCGCCCCGAAGCCGAGGCCCTCGCGGACGCCCTGACGAGCGCCGGGGCGGACTGCGAGCTTCAGGTCTGGGAGGGCCAGATGCACGTCTTCCAGATCCTGAACCGCGTCCTGCCGGAGGCCGCGGCCGCGATGCGGGAGGCCGCCCGCTTCATCCGGGCGGTCACGGCCGCCGCCGTCCCGGAGCGGCCGCACCGGGAAGGGCGGGCCGCCTGAGCGCTACCGATCCGGTGGCTCGTTCTTCCCGCGCCGGCGGCCGGGAAGGAGAGCGGCGAGGAGAGCGGCGGAATGGTCGGCCATGAAGCGCGGGACACCGATCTTGAGCAGCGCCCGGTGCAGGGCGGACGCGGCCGGCGGCCCATCGCCTGGACGATCGTGCCGGTCTCGCATCCCTGATCCCCGATCCCCGTTTTCAAGATCAAAGTGGATGGTAGTCGCGGTGGCGGCACATTCGCCGCCGTATGATCATTCTCCGCTCGCTGCGGTGAGCCGCTTACTTTGGATCGTCCGTCACTCGGCGCGCATGGCAACGACGGGATCGAGGCGCCCGGCGCGGCGGGCGGGAAACAAGCCGAAGAAGACGCCGACGGCGGCGGAGACGGCGAACGCGACCGCCGGGGACCACCAGGTGATCACCGCCGGGACGGGCGACAGCGCGGAGATCGTCAGGGCCGCGCCCACACCGAGCGCGATGCCGGTGACGCCGCCGAAGGTCGTGAGCAGCACGGCCTCCACCAGGAACTGGGCGAGGATGTCGCGCTGCCGCGCGCCGAGGGCCTTGCGGAGGCCGATCTCCTTCGTCCGTTCGCGGACGCCGACGAGCATGATGTTGGAGACGCCGACGCCGCCGACGAGTAGTGAGATCGCGGCGATGGCCGCCAGCACGCCGGTCAGGGCGCCGAGGACCGTGCCGATCGTGCCGAGCAGCTGCGTCTGGGTGATCGCGGAGAACCGCTCGCCCCGGTACTTGCTCTCCAGCGCGTCCACGATTTCGTGCTGCAGGCGCGGGACGTCGTCCTTCGACGGGGCGCGGACGGCGATGAAGTCGACCCGGTACACGCCGAACATGCGCTGCGCGGTGGTGATCGGTACGTGCACCTCCGAGTCGCGGGTCTGACCGAACGTCGATCCGACCTCCTCCAGGACGCCGACGACGCGGAACCGGGTGCCGCCGGCGACGGAGACCTGCCGCCCGATCGGGTCGACGTCCCCGAACAGGCGGTCGGCGATGCCGGAGCCGAGCACGACGACGCGGCGGCGGGTGTCCACGTCGGTGCCGCTGAGGTACCGGCCGCGGCGCAGCGGGCGGTCGAAGACGTTGCGGTAATGGTCGTTCGCGCCGACGATGTTCGCGAACGCCTCCTCGTGCCCGGCCCGAACCGTCTCGCCGGAGTTGAGGGCGACCGCGATGTCGCTCTCGTCGCCGGTGACGCGTCCCAGGTAACCGACGTCCTCCAGCTGCATGCGGCTGATCGTGGGGGCCGAGCCGAACGCCAGCTCACCGGGCGCGACGAAGATGATGTTGGAGCCGAGGCCCTCGATCTCGCTGCGCACCAGGTCGCGGGCGCCGCTGCCGATCGCGACCAGCACGACGACCGCGGCGACGCCGATGACCACGCCGAACATGGTCAGGACGCTGCGGAGCCGGTTGACGCGCAGCGCGTCGAACGCGACCCGGAACGACTCGGCGAGCTTCACCGCCCGTCCCGCCCGTCCCGCCCGTTCGGCTCGTCCCGCCCGTTCGGGCCGTCGTCGTGTTCTATGCGGCCGTCGCGGATGTGGACCCGGCGGCGGGCGCGCTGCGCGACGTCCGGCTCGTGGGTGACCAGGACGACGGCGACGCCGCGTTCGGTGTTGAGGCGTTCGAGGAGGTCCATCACGTCATGGCCGGTGCGGGTGTCGAGGTTGCCCGTCGGTTCGTCGGCGAGAACGACTCCGGGGTCGCCGACGAGCGCGCGGGCGATCGCGACGCGCTGCTGCTCACCGCCGGACAGCTGCCCCGGACGGTGCCCGAGGCGATGTTCGAGCCCGACGGTGGCGAGGGCCTCGGTGGCGCGGCGCCGCCGCTCACTACGGGGCACGCCACGGTAGACGAGCGGAAGGGCCACGTTGTCGCGCGCGCTGGTGCGGGCCAGAAGGTGGAACGACTGGAAGATGAAGCCCACCTGCGTGTTGCGCAGTTCGGCGAGTTCTCCGTCGGAGAGCTTCGAGACGTCCTTCCCGGAGATGCGCAGCGTCCCGGTCGTCGGACGGTCCAGGCAGCCGAGCAGGTGCATCAGCGTCGACTTGCCCGATCCGGACGGTCCGAGGATGGCGACGAACTCGCCTTCGCCTATGCGCAGGCTGACTCCGTGCAGGGCGGTGACGTCCACGCCTTCCATGCGGTAGGTGCGGGTGACGTCCACCGCCTCCAGCGCCGCCTCCCTCACCGCGCGTCCGGGGTCACGGGCTCAGCTCCTGCCCCTGCTCGACGGAGTCGGCACCGCGGACGACGATCCGGTCCCCTTCCTGCAGGCCACGCGTGACCTGGACGGTCGTGTCCCCCTGTGCGCCCAGGCCGACCACGCGACGTTCGGCGCGTCCCCCGGACACCACCCAGACGACCGATTCGCGTCCGCTGCTGACGATGGCGGAGGACGGCACCGACAACACGTTCCGCACATCACGGACCCGCAACCTGACCACCGCGCTCATGCCCGGCTTCGGTCGCGGAGCCGTCGCGCCGCCCGAGAGGGTTCCGTGTCCGAGCGAGAGGGTGACCTTGTAGGTGACGCCGCCGCCATTGGACTCCTTGGGCGTGACGCCGATCCCGGTCACCTCAGCCTTGTACGAGCCTCCCTGGACGGCGTCGAACTCGACATCGGCCTGGACGCCCTTCTCGACCTGGAGAACGTCCGTCTCGTCCACGTCGGCGCTGAGGGAGAGCTTCGAGACGTCCGTGACCGTGATGACCGCGTCGCCGCCGGCGATCGGGGCGCCCGTGGCGATGGCCGAGGCGTCCTTGGCCCCGCCGCCGCCGAGACTCCCCAGGCCCGCCAGGCCGCCACCGCCCTGGGACCGGAGCTCCTGCGGGAGCCGATCGACGACGTCGCCGAGGCCCGGTGTGCCGCCGGCGGGCCCGCCGAGCCCGACGACGCCGTCGAACGGCGCCCTGATCGTCAGCGCTTCCACCGTGCGTTCGGCGGCCCGGACCGCCGCCCGCGTCTGCACGCGCTGCGCGGCGGTGATCGACGAGATCGTCGCGCCGACGCTGCCGAGCCCCGCGTTCAGCCTGGCCACCGCGCTGCGCGCCGTCGCGGACGCCGTCCGGTACTGCGCCTGCGCGCGGGTGATCCCGGCGAGAACGAGGGCGCGCTGCTTCGGATCCGCGATCTTGAGCGCGATCTTGCGGGCGGCGGCGAACCCGTCACGGGCGTCCCGGTCCGTCCTGCGCTGGAACTCGGAGATGTCGAGGCCGGCGGGCACGCTCGCACGCCCGGCGGACACGGACCGGTCGGCCTCGCGGGCCTGCGCGAGCTGCTCGCGTGCCGCGGGCGACGCGATCCTCGCCAGGACGTCGCCCTCGCGCACCCGGTCGCCGTCCGCCACGCGCAGGCGCTTGATCGTCCCCTCTGCGGGTGAGCGGAGCACCGCGGTGGCGCGGGCGGACACGGTGGCGGGCGCCTCCACGACCTCGGACACGTCGGCCCGCTCGACGCCGCCGAGCCGGACCGTCCCGTCCTCGCCGCCTCCGGTGCACGCGCTGAGACCGCCCGCGAACAGGGCACCGGCCACCAGCACGGGGACGTGATGTCCGCCGCGTGGGCGGAGCCGGGAGGCCACGCAGGCATCGTAGGCGCGGCACCGGCCGAACCGGGGGGATTTGCCCGGCAAACGGCCCAATGAGGCCAATCTTGCCGTTGGGTCAGATGTGACCCGCGGGTTCGCGTTCCAGGGCCTCGGCGTCCTCGCGTCTTCCGCGACCCGCGACGAAGAACCCGGCAAGGGCGGCGAGCGCCGCGATGCCCTCACCGACCACGCTGATCGTCTTCTCGGCGTACCAGACCGGCTCGTACATGTCGGGCAGCGGGCCGAGCGCGCCCACGTCGACGTAGTAGTAGAGCACGATCGCGCCGACCGCGCTGGCCGCGACGAGGAACGCCAGCGCGTACGCCCAGCGGGACGCGTAGGTGAGGACCACGACGGCGACGACCCCGGCGACCGCGGCTTGGATGCGGAAGAGCAGATCGCCGCCGATGGCGCCGCCCTCCACGAAGGCCATGTCGGGCGCGAACACCCAGTGCACGTAGGCGTCGGCCGCCAGTCCGGCGGCGACGAGCAGGCGGAGTATGAGTCCCATACTTCCTAACACGGGGGAAACCCCCTGATCGGCTCAATGTTCAAAGATGAACTTCCGGAGGTTCAGCCGCTCGCCAGCTCACGGCCGCGGTTGCGGGCGGCCTCGATGGCCTCCAGCACCGCCGCGCGGACGCCGTGCCGCTCCAGCTCGCGGATCGCCGAGATCGTCGTCCCGCCGGGGGACGTGACGGCCTCGCGCAGCAGCACCGGATGCTCACCGGAGTCGCGGAGCATCACCGCGGCGCCCACGGCCGACTGGATGACCATCTCCAGCGCGGCGGCACGGGGCATGCCGAGCAGGATGCCCGCGTCCACCATCGCCTCGACGAGGTAGTAGAAGTAGGCGGGGCCGCTGCCGGACAGTGCCGTCGCGCCGTCCTGGAGCGACTCGGGGATGCGCAGCACCTTCCCGACCGGCGTCAGCAGTTCCTCGGCCAGCTTGAGGTGCTCCTCACCGGCGTGCGACCCGGGCGAGATCACGCTCATCGCCTCGTCCACATGGACGGGCGTGTTCGACATGACGCGGACCACGGGGACGCCGTCCGGCAGCCGCTCCTGGACGAATCCCGTCGTGATGCCCGCCGCCATCGAGATCACCAGCCGGCCGGACGGGACGTGCGGCCCGACCTCGTCCAGCAGGACGCCCATGTCCTGCGGCTTGACCGCGAGGATCAGCGTCCCGGCCTTCGCGGCGGCCTCCGCGTTCGACACGATCTCGATGCCGTACCGCTCCCGCAGCAGCGCCCCGCGCTCCTCACGGCGCACGGTGGCCATCAGCTCGGACGGACGGCGGCCGGCCCGGAGAACCCCGGACAGCAGCGCCTCGCCCATCTTCCCGGCACCCAGAATCGCGATCATCGGCATACCTTGACGTGGGGTTTCAACGACCGGTCCAGCCTATAGCCGCGCCCCGGGTCAGGATCGCCCGGCCAAGGAGCGCATGAAGAGGCGCAGGTTGGCGGGCCTCTCCGCCAGGCGGCGCATGAAGTACGGAAACCACTCCCGGCCGTAGGCGACGTACACGCGGACCTGCGCGCCATGCGCCGCGAGCCGCCGCTGCTCCTGCGGACGGACCCCGTAAAGCATCTGGTACTCGAACGACCCGGCGTCCCGCTCGTGCAGCACCGCCAGCGCGCCCGCGATCTCGATGAGCCGCGGGTCGTGCGTGGCCAGCATCGGGTAGCCCCCACCGGCCATCAGCACCTTCATGCACCGCACGTAGGACCTGTCGATCTCTTCCTTGTCGGTGAAGGCCACCGCCGCGGGGGCGGCGTAGGCGCCCTTGCACAGCCTGACTCGCGAGCCCTCGTAGGCGAGTTCCGCGCAATGCTCCTCTGCCCGGCGCAGATACGACTGGATGACGGCCCCGACATCGGGGAAGTCGCGCCGCAGTTCGTGCACGATCCCCAGGGTCGAGTCGACGGTCGTGTGCTCCTCCATGTCGAGAGTGACCGTCGTACCGGCGGAACGGGCGGCCGTGCAGATCCGGCGCGCGTTGCTCAGCGCGAGGTCCTCGTCGAAGGTCTGCCCGATGGCGGAGAGCTTCAAGGACACTTCCGCCCGTGCACCGAGACCGGCGACGCCGAGCCGCTGCAGAAGCTCGATGTAATGCTGGACGTTCGCCTCGGCCTGCTCCTTGTCGTCGGTGTCCTCACCCAGGACGTCCAAGGTGACGAGCAACCCCTCACCGGTCAGCTCACCGGTGACGCGCGCCGCGTCCTCGATCGTCTCACCCGCGATGAACCGGCGGACGACATCACCGCTGAACGGCGCGGTCTCCACGAACCAGCGCGCGCCGCCACTGCGCGACGCGACGAGCAACGCCTGACGAAGCACTGTGCGAACCCCTTGTCGACCCCGACATCTCCGACCAGGTTATGCCCGGTCGAGACTCACGATCACGAGACGGTGCCGAGGCTGTCGCCGCCGCCGTGCCGCTTGGCGTACTCGGCCATCCTGGCGGTCTTGACCGCTTCGAACAGCGCCTTCGCCTTCGCCGCGTCCAGGAACACGACGCTCTGCTTGCCGCGCCTGCCGGTCCCCTTGTGCGGCGTCGTCATGAACATCACATCCGACGCCCGGACGTCCCGCATGCTCAGCGCGAGCGAGCGCAGGTCACCCGCCGACACCCCCGCGTCGACGCTGATCGCCTTGGTGAGCGCCGACAGGAACCGGTCGAGCTTCAGCGGGTTGGTGAGCGTCCCGCGGTCCGCGGCCTGCTTGGCGAGGGCGCCGAGGAACGCCTGCTGCCGCTTGATCCGGTCGAAGTCGCCGTTCGGCAGGTTGTAGCGCTGCCGGACGAACAGCAGCGCCTCCTCGCCGTTCAGCTTCTGGCTCCCCGCCGTCCACTGCTTCTTGCGGGCCGGGTCGTACACGCTCTGCTTGATGTTGACGGTGACGCCGCCGAGCGCGTCCGTCATCGTCTTGAACCCCTCGAAGTCGATCGCGCCGTAGTGGTCGACCCGGATGCCGGTGAGGTTCTCGACGGTCGCGATCAGCAGCTTCGGCCCGCCGTACGAGAACGCCGCGTTGATCTTCTGGTTGCCGTAGCCGGGGACCTCGACCCACGCGTCGCGCGGGAACGAGACGATGTAGGCCTTCTTCCGGTCCGCCGGCAGATGCAGCAGCATGATCGTGTCGGTGCGCTGCCGGCCGGGCTTCCAGACGTCGTTGCCCTCCCCGGTCGTGGCGCTCCCCGCCCGGGAGTCCGACCCGACGAGCAGCCAGTTCTCGGTCCCCTCCACGTTCGGGCCCGGCCTGCTCGACCCGTCGTCCGGCATGACGCCTTCGATCCGGTCGATGTTGCCGTTGTAGGACGACTGCCGCTGCCACACCAGCCCGCCGAGCCCCGCCACGACCAGGGCCATGAACACCCCGACCGCGATCAGGACCCTCGGCCACCGGCGCTTGCGCGGACCGGCACCGGCCCCGTCCCCCCAGAACGCCGCGTCCTCCGACGGCCCGCCGGCGTCGCCGGGGCCCTGCGGGGCATGCGCGGGCTCGGGACCGTCGGGGCCCGCGGCCGGCCGCGGAACCTCACCGGGCTGCTCCGGCGCGGACGGGCCGGGAAGATCTCGGGCGGTCATGGCGCCGAAGCTACCAGCCGGCCCGGAGCGGGACGGCCCGCTTCACCCCAGGTGTCCGGTTCAGGCGAGCCCCACGCGGCCGGTAAACCCCAACCCGCCCCCAGGGTCCTGGTCACGGAGTTCGGCGGCGGAGGGTCACGGCGCCCAGGAGGAGGGAGACCACGGTGAAGGCGGCGATGACGGTGACGTCCAGCGTGAGGGTGGTGGTGAACTCGGCGCTGAGGCTGATCTCCCGCATGCCTTCGACCGCGTAGGAGAGCGGCAGGACGTCGGAGATCGCCTGCAGCCACGACGCCATGCCCTCGCGGGGGATGATCAGCCCGCACAGCAGCAGCTGCGGCAGGACGAACGCGGGCATGAACTGGACGGCCTGGAACTCCGTCCTGGCGAACGCGCTGGCGAACAGGCCGAGCGACATGCCGAGGAGCGCGTCCAGCAGGGAGACCAGGACCAGCGAGCCGAGCGAGCCGTTCAGGTCGAGGCCGAGCCACGTCAGCGAGATCACCAGCACGACGCCGACCTGCACCAGTGCGATCAGGCCGAACGCGAGGGCGTAACCGAGCAGCAGGTCGAGTTTGCCGAGCGGCATCGTCATCAGCCGTTCCAGGGTGCCGCTCGTCCGCTCGCGGAGCGTGGCGACGCTGGTCACGACGAACATGACGATGAACGGGAACAGGCCGAGCAGCATGGGCCCGATCTCGTCGAAGCGCCGCGGGTCGTCGAACACGTACCGCAGCAGGATCATCAGCAGGGCCGGCACGCCGATCAGCAGGCCGAGGGTGCGGTGGTCGTGTTTGAGCTGCGCCAGGATGCGCCGCATCGTGGCGAACGTGATCGCGAGACTCATGTGGGGGTCCCCGCCTTCTCGGCGATGAGGTGGAGGAACGCTTCTTCGAGGTCGGACCTGCCGGTGCGGGAGCGCAGGCCGTCCGGTGTGCCGTCGGCGAGGATGCGGCCCTCGCGCATGAGGAGGAGCCGGTCGGTGCGGCCGGCCTCGTCCATGACGTGGCTGGACACGACGAGCGTCGCGCCTTCGTCGGCCAGTTCGCGGAACAGTTCCCACAGCTCCTGGCGCAGTACCGGGTCGAGGCCCACGGTCGGCTCGTCCAGGACGAGGATTTCGGGGGCGCCGAGCAGCGCGACGGCGAGGTTGGTGCGGCTGAGCTGCCCGCCGGACAGCGTCGCGGCCGTCTGGTCGCGGCTCGACCCGAGCCCGACCTCGTCGATGACGCGGCCCACGTCGGTGCGCGGCGCGCCCAGGACGGACGCGAAGTAGCGCAGGTTCTCGGTGACGGTCAGGTCGGCGTACACGGCCGGCGTCTGCGTCGAGTAGCCGATGCGCCGCCGCAGGCCGGCCGATCCCGCGTCGTCGCCCAGGACGGTCACCGTGCCGCTTTCGACGATCTGGACGCCGACCAGCGCCCTCATCAGGGTGGTCTTCCCGCAGCCGCTCGGGCCGAGCAGTCCCACGATCGAGCCGCGCGGCACGTCGAAGGTGAGCCCGTGCAGCACCTCTCGGCGGCCGCGTACGACCCGCAGGTCCCGCACGCTCACCGCCGGACTAGAACTCATCATGTGTTGAATTTAAGCGGACACGGGTGTCCGGTCAAGGGGGCAGCGGGGTCTTTCCGGTCGGGAAGCGCGGGAGGTTCAGGAAGCTCAGGAGGTGAGGTAGCGCTGAAGGGTCGGGGCGACCAGCTCGATCAGTTCCTCTTCGGAGGCGGAGGCCATCGGCTCGATGCGCAGCACATAGCGCAGGATCATCAGGCCGATCATCTGCCCGGCCGCCGCCTGGATGGCCAGCGACGGGGCCTCCGTGGCCTGCTTGGCCCGTCCGAACACGGCGGACGCGATGAACTCGCGCATCAGCGTCGCCGCCCGCTCGTTCGTCATCGCCGAACGGAGCATGCCGAGCAACGGCGCGCGGCGCTCTTCGTCCCGCCACACGTCGAGGAACGTGCGGACCATCAGCTCGCCGAGCCGCTCCCTGGGGAAGGACATGATGCGCGGCAGCAGGACGGACGGGTCCAGCGGAAAGCGCATCGCCTCGATGAACACGCCCTCCTTGTTGCCGAAGAAGTGGTGGACGAGCGCGGGGTCGACCCCGGCGGCGCGGGCGATGGCGCGCAGCGAAGCGCCGTCGTAGCCCTTCTCGGCGAACAGGTCGCGCGCCTCGGCGAGGATCTTCTCGCGCGTCTCCGTCGGGCCGGGACGCCGCCCCGGGCCCCGCGACACGCCCGGTCCGGTCACCTCACGCCCCGGCGGGTGACCTCTCCGGCCGAGGTGACCTCCCAGGTGTGGGGCGCGGCGGCGAGGTGCAGGCGGGCGAACGCCAGCGCCTCGGCGAGATCCTCCATCCGCTCGACCCGGGTGGACGCGCGGCGCGTATTGATCTCCAGGACGATGTGCCCGCGGAAGCCGTCCTCGGCGAGGTTCTCCAGCAGCGTCCCGCACGGCTGGTTCCCCCGGCCGGGCACGAGATGCTCGTCCTTGTTGGTGATGCCTATGCCGTCGGCGAGGTGGATGTGCCGCAGGCGATCCCCCAGGCTTCCCGCCATTTCGAGGGCGTCGGATCCGGAGACGGCGGTGTGCGACAGGTCGATCGTCACATACGGGAAATCCTGGTCGACGGGATTCCAGTCGGGCAGGTACATGCCCGCTTCGGCGCCGCGCGCCTTGAGCGGGAACATGTTCTCGACCGCGAACAGCACGTCCGTCTCTTCCTGCATGCGGGCGAGGCCTTCGACGAACTCCTTGGCGTAGTCGCGCTGCCACCGGAACGGCGGATGGACGACGATGACCTCCGCGCCCAGTTCCTCCGCGACCTCCTTGGAGCGCACCAGCTTTCCCCAGGGCTCACGTCCCCAGACCCGCTGGGTGAGCAGCAGGCAGGGCGCATGGATCGACTTGATGGGGACCTGGTGGTAGTCCGACAGCCGGCGCAGGACGTTCAGGTCCTGGGACGAGGCGTCCATGGAGACCATGACCTCGATGCCGTCGTAACCCAGCAGGGCGGCGATCTCGAACGCGCTCGGTACCTTCTCCGGGTACACCGACGCGGTGGAGAGTGTGATCGGCGCGTCCGGTACGCGGAGGGCCGGTGATGAGACGCCGTTGTGCTGCGGAGTCAAGGCTTCCTCGCCAGGAATGGTCGCTCGGTGATGTTCATAGGGGCGATGTACGCAAGGGAAAGCCTATGCGGCCCCGCCGGTGATGAAACCCTCGCCCCACGTGATCCTGCTTGCTCTGCGCGCCCCTGACCGCTCCGCCGGGGCCCGTGGTGACGGCTAGTGGCTACCCTATGTTCCCGTGGCCGAGATCGCCCGGGGCGCCGTGCCGAGCCCCAACATCTGGAACTCGCCCCAGATCTACGAGCTGGAGAACCGTGCCGTCGACCCCGATGGCGTCCTCGCGGAGGCGATGCGCGCCATCCGCCCGTGGAAAGGGGCCGACGTCCTGGACCTCGGCTGCGGCACCGGCTTCCACCTGCCGTTCTTCGCCGAGGACGCGAACCGGGTGATCGGCGTGGAGCCGCACGCGGGCCTGGCCTCGGCGGCCGCGCGCCGGACGCGGGACCTGCCCGGCGTCACCGTTCGTGTGGGCACCGCCCAGGCGTTGCCGCTCCCGGACGCCTCGGTCGACGTCGTCCACGTCCGCTGGGCGTACTTCTTCGGCCCGGGATGCGAACCGGGCCTCGCCGAACTCGACCGGGTCGTCCGGCGCGGCGGCGCGATCTTCATCATCGACAACGACGCCACGCGATCCACGTTCGGCCGCTGGTTCAGGCGGAGCCTGCCGAAGTACGACCCCGACGCCGTGGAGCGGTTCTGGACGCGGCGCGGCTTCGCCCGCGAACCCCTGATGATCCGGTGGTCGTTCCAGAGCCGGGACGACCTCGCGGCCGTCCTGCGGATCGAGTTCCCACCCGACGTCGCCGACGCCTGCCTGCGCGAGCAGGACGCAAGGGAGGCGCCTCTTGAGGTGGACTATGCCGTTAATTTGTGGTGGCGTTGCCCCTGAAGTTACTGACTGGTCGGTCATTGCCGGAACGGAGGAGCGGACCATGGGCCGTGCCACCAGGACGAGCCGCGTCGCTCTCGAAGGAACGGCCTCCCGGGGCCGGGGCGCCACCCGGGGCGGCCTGCGCGGCGTCCTGGCCGCCACGGCGCTCGGCGCGGCCGGCGCCGGAGCCGGGCTCGCCGTCCAGCGCCGCGCCATGCGGCGCCTGCAACTGCGCCCCGACCCCTACGCCGGTGAGCCGTTCGGGTCCCTGCGCGGCCGCCCCGTCCCCGTCCGCGCCGACGACGGCACCCGCCTGTACGCCGAGATCGACGGCGACGACCGCACCGACCTCGCCGTCGTGTTCTGCCACGGCTGGACGCTCACCCAGGACTCCTGGCACTTCCAGCGCAAGGCCCTGCGCGGCCTCGGACGCCTCGTGTTCTGGGACCACCGCGGCCACGGCCGCTCCGACGGCGGCGCCCGCGACGGCTACGCGATCCCCCGCCTCGCCGCCGACCTCGCCGCCGTCATCGACGCGACCGTCCCCGCGGACACGCCCGTCGTCCTCGTCGGCCACTCCATGGGCGGCATGACGATCATGCGCTATGCCGACGAGCACCCCGATCTGGCCGGCCGCAAGATCGTCGCCACCGCGCTGCTCTGCACCTCGTCCGGAGGCTTCGGCGAGGTCACCCTCGGCATGCCCGCCCTCCTCGCGCGCACCGGCCACCGCGTCCTCCCCCGCGCCCTCGGCGCCCTGGGCGCGGGCTCCGGCGCCATCGAGAAGGTCCGCCACCTCGGCCGCGACTCCGCCACCCTCATCGAGGACCTGGTCGCCTTCGGCCCCGACGCCAGCCCGGCGGCCGTCGCGTTCGCCGAGCAGATGATGACCGAGACCCGGATGGACGCCTTCGTCGACTACCTCCGCTCCATGATCACCACTGACCTGATCAGCGACTGCGCGTCCCTCACCGGGGCCGAGAACCTGGTCATCGGCGCGGAGAACGACATGCTCACCCCCGTCGAGCACAGCCTCAAGATCGCCGGCTGCGTCCCCGGCGCCCGGCTGGAGGTCGTCCCGTCCGCCGGCCACATGGCCATGATGGAACGCCCCGGCACCGTCTCCGACCACCTCGGCGACCTCGTCGAACGCGCGCGGGCCAACGGCAGTGTCTTCGGCGCCAGGTCCCGGGGGGCCTGACGCCGAAGCCACTGCGTGCGATCGCTGCATCGCTCCGGCTCGCCCAGAGGCTCGCTGCGCGATCGGTTTCGCTCCGCTCGAAACCGCCTTCGGACGCGATCGCGACGGCCCATGTCGTCGCGTGGCCGAGGCCATGGCTGATGTAGGTGCCGTCGTTTGACCGACGCTGTCGGACCTGGGCTCTACGCTTTCGGCGCATGGCGAAGGCTAAGACTGCGAAGGCGACCTACCGGTGCTCCGAGTGCGGCTGGCAGACGTCCAAATGGGTGGGGCGCTGCGGCGAGTGCCAGACGTGGGGGACGGTCACCGAGGCGGCGTCCGCGACCCCGGCGCGGGTCGTGTCGGCCGGGCCGGTCAGCGCGCCGGCGCGGCCGATCGGGCAGGTGGACGTGCGGTCCGCGCAGACGAGGCCCACCGGCCTGGACGAGTTGGACCGGGTCCTCGGCGGCGGCATCGTGCCCGGTGCCGTGCTGCTGCTGGCGGGCGAGCCGGGCATCGGCAAGTCGACGCTCCTGCTGGAGGTCGCCGCGCTGGCATCGACGCAGTCGGACGTTCCCGCGCCCCGCGAGGCGGACGACCCGGATAAGCCAGGCAAGTCAGACAAGCCGGACAACGGGCATGTCCTGTACGTGACGGGCGAGGAGTCGGCGGAGCAGGTGCGGCTGCGCGCCGACCGCGTCGGGGCGATCACCGACAAGCTCTACCTCGCGGCGGAGTCGGAACTGTCCGCCATCCTCGGGCATATCGAAACCGTGCGGCCGGGGCTGCTCGTGGTCGACTCCATCCAGACGATCGGCACGTCCGAGGCGGACGGCGCCCCGGGCGGCGTCACCCAGATCCGGGAGGTCGCCGCCAACCTCATCCGCGTGGCCAAGGAACGCGGCATCACCGTCGTGCTCGTCGGCCACGTCACCAAGGAAGGCGCGATCGCGGGGCCCCGGCTCCTGGAACACCTCGTCGACGTCGTCCTGTACTTCGAAGGCGACCGGCACTCGCGGCTCCGCATGATCCGCGCCGTGAAGAACCGGTACGGGCCGACCGACGAACTGGGCTGCTTCGACCTGTCCGAGGTCGGCATCGTCGGCCTGCCCGACCCGAGCGGGCTGTTCCTCACCCGGCGGGACGAGGCCGTCCCCGGCACCTGCGTGACCGTCACCCTGGAGGGCCGCCGCCCCCTCGTCGCCGAAGTGCAGTCGCTCGTCGCGAAATCGCACCTGCCGGCGCCGCGGCGCGCCACGTCGGGGCTGGACACCTCCCGCGTCGCGATGGTCCTCGCCGTCCTCGCCCAGCGCTGCAAGATCTCCATGCACGAGCAGGACGTGTACGTCTCCACGGTCGGCGGCGTGCGGCTCACCGAGACGTCCGTCGACCTGGCCCTCGCGCTGGCCGTCGCGGGCGCCTCCGTCGAGCAGGCGCTGTCCACCAGCCTGATCGCGCTCGGCGAGGTCGGCCTCGCGGGCGAGGTCCGCGTCGTGCCCGGCGTGCAGCGGCGGCTCGCCGAGGCCGCCCGGCTCGGGTTCAAGCACGCCGTCGTCCCCCGCGGCTCCCTCGAACTCGCCGACGGATCCCCGCTGAAACGCGCCGATCCGCAGCTCACCAGCTACGAGGGCATGAAGGTCATGGAGGTCGACAGCCTGAAACAGGCCCTGCAGGTCTCCTTTACGGCGCCGTAACGCGAGTCACGCCAGAGTATTACTTCATGGGACCCACGCTTGCGACCAGGGGAGGAACCAGCGCGCGGCCCTCCTCGGTAAACTGACGCCGTCCAGCGACCTCCGGGGGTCAGGTGCCATCACACGACAAGGGTCATGACGAACGACGCCGCGCCACGTTGGCCGCGGTGGCTCCGGGCACCCAGATCCGCGACGGACTCGAGCGGATCCTGCGGGGCCACACCGGCGGCCTGATCGTGCTCGGCTACGACAAGACCGTCGAGGAACTGTGCTCGGGCGGCTTCGAACTCGACGTCGAGTTCTCCGCCACCCGGCTGCGCGAGCTCGCCAAGATGGACGGCGCGATCGTCCTCGACGGCAGCCACAGCCGGATCGTCCGCGCCGCGGTCCACCTCGTACCGGACTCGACCATCCCCACCGAGGAGTCGGGCACCCGCCACCGCACCGCGGAGCGCGTCGCCCGCCAGACCGTCTACCCGGTCATCTCGGTCAGCCAGTCGATGCACATCATCGCGCTGTACCTCGACGGCATCCGCTACGTCCTCGAAGACTCCGCGGCCATCCTCTCCAAGGCCAACCAGGCCCTCGCCACCCTCGAGCGCTACAAGCTGCGGCTGGACGAGGTGTCCGGCACGCTGTCCGCGCTCGAGATCGAGGACCTCGTCACCGTCCGGGACGTCAGCGCCGTCGTCCAGCGGCTGGAGATGGTGCGCCGCATCGCCGACGAGATCGAGGGCTACGTCGTCGAACTCGGGACGGACGGCCGGCTGCTGTCCCTCCAGCTCGACGAGCTCGTCTCCGGCGTCGACGTCGACCGGGAGCTGATCGTCCGCGACTACCCGTCCGACGACACCCGCGCCCGCGGCGTCGCCGCCATCCTGTCGGCCCTGGACACGCTGTCGGCCAACGAGCTGCTCGACCTGTCCACCGTCGCCGAGGTCATGGGCTTCGCCGGACCGGACGCCCTCGACCTGCCCGTCAGCCCCAAGGGGTTCCGGCTCCTCGCCAAGGTGCCCCGGCTGCCGAGCATGGTCATCGAACGCCTCGTCGAGCACTTCGGCGGCCTGCAGAAGCTCCTGGCCGCCAGCATCGACGACCTTCAGGCCGTCGGCGGCGTCGGCGAATCCCGGGCCCGCAGCGTACGCGAGGGCCTCTCCCGCCTCGCCGAATCCTCGATCCTGGAGCGGTATGTCTAGTGAGCGGCGAATCCGCCCCTGAGCGCTTCCAGGGGCCGTCGACGCGGCGGTCAACGCAGGCGGAAGATCTGCTTTTTGACCTTCTTGCCCTTTAGGTCGGCTACGTAGGTACCGGGACGGGCCGGGGCCTCGCCGTCGCAGCCGCGCCTGCGGTCCCAGGTGACGGTGTCGGCGTACGGGACGCCCCGCTTGAGGTCCTCCTTGGGCGAGTCGCCGTGACGGCATTCGGCGGACGACCAGAGGTGATCCGAGCCCGACGTGATGCGGACGTCCAGCGAACCCGTGTCGAACCTGCAGGAACCCCTCCCCGTGTTCACGACCGTGATCCGGAACTCGGGCCGGTCGGAGCCCGCGAAGGCGCTCCCGGCGGCCGACATGGTGAAGACGAGGTCCTTGTCGTCGCATGGGCCGCCGTCGGCCACCGGTCCCGGCTCCGGCGTGGTCGTCATGGTGACGGTGACAGTCGGCATCACGGTCGGCGGCGGCGCGGGGCTCGTGCTCTCGCCCGCGTCCGCGTTCCGGACCGGCTCGTCCGCGTCACCGGTGCACGCCCAGGCCAGCAGGCCGACCGCGCCGAGCACACCGGCCAGGGCGACGGCACGGCGCCGCCAGTATCGATCGAGTCCAGAACCGTCCGGGTCACGTTCAGTGCTCGCCCCCATACGTTAAGTATGCATTCAGTGATCCGGAAAGAGGGGACGACCCGCCGCGTGCCACAATGGCGGCGCGCCATGAACCCCGTCCTCCAGCCCCCGCCCACCACCGATCAATCGACGACCTCCGCTCGGATGCCGAACTCCGCCTACACCGCCCCGATCCTTGACTGGTACGAGCTGAACGCCCGGGACCTGCCGTGGCGTGCGCCGGACGCGACCCCGTGGGGCGTCCTGGTCAGCGAGATCATGCTCCAGCAGACCCCCGTCTCCCGCGTCCTGCCCGTCTGGGACGCCTGGATGGCCCGCTGGCCCACACCGGCCGCGCTGGCCGGCGAACCGTCCGGCGAGGCCGTCCGGGCCTGGGGGCGGCTCGGCTACCCGCGCCGCGCGCTGCGCCTGCACGAGAGCGCCCGCGCGATCACCGAGCGGCACGGCGGCGAGGTCCCGTCCTCGCATGAGGACCTCCTGGCGCTCCCCGGCATCGGCGCCTACACCGCCGCGGCCGTCGCCAGCTTCGCGTTCGAGCAGCGCCACGCCGTCCTCGACACCAACGTGAGGCGCGTCCTGGCCCGCCTCCTGTCCGGCGACGAGTACCCGCCGAGGTCGCAGACGAAGGCGGAGGTGAAGCTCGCGGAGGGCCTCCTCCCCCTCGATCCCCCGACCGCCGCCCGCTGGGCCGTCGCCGTCATGGAACTGGGCGCGCTGATCTGCACCGCCCGCGCTCCCCGCTGCGCCGACTGCCCGGTGTCCGGCGAATGCGCGTGGCAGCTGGCCGGACGTCCCGCCTACGACGGGCCGCCGCGCCGGGGGCAGACGTACACGGGCACCGACCGCCAGTGCCGGGGACGCATCCTCGCCGTCCTCCGGGACGCCGAAGGCCCGGTCGCGAAACCGGCCCTCGACGTCGTCTGGTCGGACGCCCCCCAACGCGAACGCGCCCTGGACGCCCTCATCGCGGACGGCCTTATCGACCCCCTCGACGACGGCCGCTACGCCCTCCCCACCTGAACCGGGCGCGAACGGCGACGACAGCCCACGGAATCGGCTTCCCGCCGTCCCGATGGACATCGTCCCCCTCTTCACCAAGGCTCGCCTGGGCGGGACGCGGCCTTGTCTGAGGCGCCGTGGTGCGGGCGCCCTTGCGTCAGGGCAGGGCGATACCGGCCCTGTGCGCCTGCAGTTCGGAGCGGACGAGTTCGAGGAGCCGGCCGACCCAGTTACGGCCCTGCTCGCCGTACGTCCTCCAATGGTTGGAGCCGAGACCGGTATAGCCGATCGGGGCATCACCCGTCCCGATGAGAATGTCGGCCAACTCCGGATGCTGGGCGTACTTGGCCCGCAGGAGGCCCGCCATCACCGCCGTCCGAACCTGTGGCCAGTTCTCGACGCGGGACGCGCCCTCCGCGATCTCCTGGGCGCCGTAGGGAGTCTCCGCCGTGCGAATCCGCTCACGGACGTCAGGGTCAGCGGTGGACATCGCCCAATAGGCGTGCTTCACCGACGGGTAGACAACAGACCCGATCTCGATGGGGGACGGATATTCGTTCTGAAGGGTGTACAAGCCGACGTCCTCGGGCGGGCCCTGGGGGAACACCCTTCCGCCGATATGGATCGCGCCCGCAAGTTGCTCCGGATCGTCCGCCGGGCGTTTGGCCTGATGCTCGGCGCGGGCACGGTCGCGGTCGGCGAAGTACTCCAGCGCCCACTCACGCATCGCTTCCGTGACGGTGTCGTCGTCCTGGAACCATCCCCCGATGGGCGGGTCACCGATGTCGGTGCACAGATAGATCAGCGGACGGTCCTTGTTGTCCATGTCGCCGAGCGAATAGTGGCGTTTGTGCTCGGGAATCGCCAGATACGCCTCCCGCAGCGCCAGCCGGTCCGCCTCGTCCCGCGACTCCAGAAAGCGGTCGAGCGCGGCCAGGCACCGGTCCGTGGAATCGGGACGGCCGTCCAGCTTCTCGATGTCGTCGGCCACCTCACCCAGCAGCATTTCCGCCGTGAGCCCGAACATCGGCTCGGCGACCTTCCAGCGGCCCAGCTCGAACGCGCTGACCTCACCGCCCTCCGGCACCTCCGTCACGACCCAGCCGCTGTCCAACTTTCCGCGGAGGCCGTCCAGGTCGACCCATTCCCAGCAATGGATCGCTCCGTCCGCGAACACGAGCAGGTTCGTGAGGTGGTACGACATGTTGTGGATGAAGATCGGGCGCGCGACTCCTTCGATTCGCCGGCCGTCCTCAACGCGGTGGATTCGGTTCAGCATGATGGTCACGGACTCCTAGGGGGCTGCCAGCCGTCCAAGTACGCGGATCTCACTGTCAGTTCGTCGTCGGGCAGTTCGACACGGCACCCGGGGCAGGCGCTCACCGGCCGAATCATGGCCGGGCCGTACCGCACGGGTCAACGCGAATAAGGGTTGGAGGGGCGATGCGACAAGCCCGTACTGTACGGCCGTGCGCGATTTGCTGAGCCTGCCCAAGACCCATCTGCACGTCCACCTGGAGAGCACTGTCCGGTGGGCCACGCTTCAGGAGATCGGCGCCGCCAACGGCGTGGAAGTGCCCCACGACGACGTCCCCTTCGGGAACTTCGCCGCTTTCTTCGCGCAGAACGACCTCGTCCGCGCCTGCCTGCGCCATCCCGGCGACTTCCGGAGGGTCGCCTACGAGTTCTGCGAGGACGAGGCCGCGCAGGGCACCCGCTACGCCGAGGTGTCGTTCACGGCCGCCGGCCACGGCGAGCGCCTGGGCGACCTCGACATGCCGCTGGCGGCCGTCCTGGAGGGCTTGGAGGCCGGACAGGAGGCGTTCGGGATCGAATGCCGCCTCCTCCTCGACCACTCCCGCCGCCGCTCCGTCGAACGCGCCTGGCGGACGCTCGACCTCGCGCGCCGCCATGACGGCGTCGTCGCGATCGGCCTCGCGGGCGACGAGGCCCGCCCCGGCGACCCGTTCAACGACGTGTTCGCCGCCGCCGAGGACGCGGGCCTGCACATCGTCCACCACGCGGGCGAGGGCGCGGGCCCGGCCAGCATCCGGCACGCGATCGGCCCCGGCCGCACCGAGCGTCTCGGCCACGGAATCCGCGTCCTGGACGACCCCGACCTCGTGGCCGAGATCCGGGAACGCGGAATCCCCCTCGAAGTGTGCCCGTCGTCCAACGTCGCCCTGGGTTTCGCCGCCTCCCTCGACGACCACCCCCTTCCCCGCCTCCGTGACGCGGGCCTGATCGTGACCCTCAACACCGACATCCCCGCCCTGATCGGCACCCCCCTCGCCACCGAGTACGCCCGCGTCCGCGACGCCTTCGGCTACGACGACACCGCCCTCGCCGACCTCGCCCACGCCGGCGTCGACGCCTCCTTCGCCCCCGCCGAAACCAAGACCCGCCTCCACCAGGACATCAAAGCCTGGCTAGCCCGACACCCCTGATACCTCCCGCAACCAGAGCGGCAGCGCAGCCTTCGCGGAGGAAGAAGTCGGTGGCGGCCCGCCACCGCGCCCGCGTGCAGACGAACGCCGCCCAGCGACCAACGGCCGCGGAGCACGAGGCTCAAAGCCTGGCCAGAGGGCCCGCGCGGATCTCGCGGAGGAAAGGGTCGGTGTCGTCCTGCCATTGGGCCGGTGTGCGGACGACCGGGTGGACGGGGAGGCCCAGGCGGGCGGCCGACTCCTGGGCTGCGTCGTGGGCGGCGGCGCGGTCGATTTCGCCGATGACGAGGATTTCCACGTCGGTGGGCTGGTCGCCCGGGACGCCGTCGTAGCGCGCCGCCCAGGCGCCGAAGAGGTACACGTCCTGGACGGTCCGCAGGTGCCCGAATTCTTCCGCCGCCACCGCCGCGGGGCCGAACGTCAGCATCAGCAGGCGGGTGAGCGGCTCGTACAGGGGGCTCTCGGTGTTGCGGGTCACCAGGCGGCCGGCCAGGGTGCGGCGCAGGGTGAGGAGGTCGGCCCGCGCCAGCCGCTCCACCTCGCGCATCACGGACGCGAGGTCGACGCGGAGCATCACGGCGAGGTCGAGCATCGACGCCTCGCGCTCCGGGCCGAGCAGCAGACGCGCGAGCAGTTCGCCCTGCAGGTGCGACCGGAAGATCGGGAGGCGGGCGGGCGCCCGGGCCCGCACGTCCCGCAGAAACGCCCGTGTGACGTGCTCGTCCCCCGCCGGGGCGCGTCTCGCGCGCCACCCGGGCTCCGCCGCCGAACCGACTGCATTCGATCGCATGTTCGAATATTAAGGGGCGGGTACGACGGAACTCCGGTCTGATCGCGTCCTGCGGATAACCCCGGGCGGGCGAGCCCAAGCATGCGGAAGGGCCCGCACCGGACGAATCCGTTGCGGGCCCTTCCGAAGGAACGTCAGTCCTTGTTGAAGTTGACCGCGCCCTCGATGGGCGGCGGGCTGTCGGGGACCGTGTCCGGCTTCGGGACGCCCTTGAAGGTGAACTTGGCGGTCTCCGCCGTGCCCTCCTTGTTCTCAAGGTCGAAGCCCTCGGTGCCCACGATCACGATCTGGCCGGGCTTGAGCTCGCTGAACAGGATCTTCTCGGACAGGCTGTCCTCGATCTCCCGCTGGATCGTGCGGCGCAGCGGCCGGGCGCCGAGGACGGGGTCGTACCCCTTCAGCGCCAGCAGGTCCTTGGCCTCCTGCCGCAGCTCGATGCCCATGTCGCGGTCCTTCAGCCGCTCGTCCACCTTGGCGATCATCAGGTCGACGATCTGGATGATCTCCGCCGGGGTGAGCTGGTGGAAGACCACCGTGTCGTCGACGCGGTTGAGGAACTCGGGACGGAAGTGCTGCTTGAGCTCCTCCGACACCTTCGCCTTCATCCGCTCGTACGAGCCCTGAGCGTCGTTCTGCCGGGCGAAGCCCATCGAGACGCCCTTGGAGATGTCCTTGGACCCGAGGTTCGTCGTCATGATGATGACGGTGTTCTTGAAGTCCACGACACGGCCCTGCGCGTCGGTGAGGCGGCCGTCCTCCAGGATCTGCAGCAGCGAGTTGAAGATGTCCTGGTGGGCCTTCTCGATCTCGTCGAACAGGACGACCGAGAACGGCTTGCGGCGGACCTTCTCCGTGAGCTGGCCGCCCTCCTCGTACCCGACGTAGCCGGGCGGGGAGCCGAACAGCCGCGACACGGTGTGCTTCTCCATGAACTCGGACATGTCGAGCTGGATCAGCGCGTCCTCGTCGCCGAACAGGAACTCCGCGAGCGTCTTGGACAGCTCGGTCTTACCGACGCCGGACGGGCCGGCGAAGATGAACGAGCCGCCGGGACGCTTGGGGTCCTTCAGGCCGGCGCGGGTGCGCCGGATCGACTGGGAGAGCGCCTTGATGGCGTCCTCCTGGCCGATGACCCGCTTGTGGAGCTCGTCCTCCATGTTGAGGAGGCGGGTGCTCTCCTCCTCGGTCAGCTTGAAGACCGGGATGCCGGTGGCGGTGGCGAGGACCTCGGCGATGAGCTCGTCGGTGACCTCGGCGACGACGTCCATGTCGCCGGCCTTCCACTCCTTCTCCCGCTGCGCCTTCTGGCCCAGGAGCTGCTTCTCGGAGTCGCGCAGCGCGGCGGCCTTCTCGAAGTCCTGCGCGTCGATCGCGGACTCCTTGTCGCGCCGCACGTCGGCGATCTTCTCGTCGTACTCGCGCAGGTCCGGCGGGGCGGTCATGCGGCGGATCCGCATCCGCGAGCCGGCCTCGTCGATCAGGTCGATCGCCTTGTCGGGCAGGAACCGGTCGCTGATGTAGCGGTCGGCGAGCTGCGCCGCGGCGACCAGCGCGCTGTCGGTGATCGACACGCGGTGGTGCGCCTCGTAGCGGTCCCGCAGGCCCTTGAGGATCTCGATCGTGTGCGACAGCGACGGCTCGGCGACCTGGATCGGCTGGAAGCGGCGCTCGAGCGCGGCGTCCTTCTCCAGGTGCTTGCGGTACTCGTCCAGCGTCGTGGCGCCGATGGTCTGCAGTTCGCCGCGGGCCAGCATCGGCTTGAGGATGCTGGCGGCGTCGATCGCGCCCTCGGCGGCGCCCGCGCCGACGAGCGTGTGCAGCTCGTCGATGAACAGGATGATGTCGCCGCGGGTGCGGATCTCCTTCAGCACCTTCTTCAGGCGCTCTTCGAAGTCACCGCGGTACCGGGAGCCGGCGACCAGCGCGCCCAGGTCGAGGGTGTAGAGCTGCTTGTCCTTCAGCGTCTCGGGCACCTCGCCCTTGACGATCTTCTGCGCGAGGCCCTCGACGACGGCGGTCTTGCCGACCCCGGGCTCGCCCACCAGGACGGGGTTGTTCTTGGTACGGCGG
Organism: Actinomadura sp. 3N407; assembly: GCF_052245875.1. Classification (NCBI taxonomy): domain Bacteria; kingdom Bacillati; phylum Actinomycetota; class Actinomycetes; order Streptosporangiales; family Thermomonosporaceae; genus Actinomadura; species Actinomadura sp. 3N407. The sequence continues at coordinate 142,227 of NZ_JBQQBP010000005.1, read as the reverse complement.
GACAGCACCTGCATGACCCGCTCGATCTCCTTGTCCCGGCCGATGACCGGGTCGAGCTTGCCCTCACGCGCGGCCTGCGTCAGGTTGCGGCCGAACTGGTCGAGCACAAGGGAGGTGGACGGAGCCGACTCCGAGGGACCGCCGGAGGCGGCCGGCTCCTTGCCCTGGTAACCGTGCAGCAACTGGATGACCTGCTGGCGCACACGGTTCAGGTCGGCGCCGAGCTTCACAAGGACCTGGGCCGCGACGCCCTCGCCCTCACGGATCAACCCCAGCAGGATGTGCTCGGTGCCGATGTAGTTGTGGCCGAGCTGCAGCGCCTCGCGCAGTGACAGCTCAAGGACCTTCTTGGCGCGCGGAGTGAACGGGATGTGGCCCGACGGCGCCTGCTGGCCCTGGCCGATGATCTCTTCGACCTGCTGGCGCACCGCTTCAAGGCTGATCCCCAGGCTCTCCAGAGCCTTGGCAGCGACACCCTCACCCTCGTGGATCAGACCCAGGAGGATGTGCTCGGTGCCGATGTAGTTGTGGTTGAGCATCCTGGCTTCTTCTTGTGCCAGGACGACAACGCGCCGCGCGCGGTCGGTGAACCTCTCGAACATCTCGTCGCTCCTCACAGAGCGGTTGGGCAGAGTCCGGAACGTCCGGAACTGTCCTTCCGCATGCTAGCCCGCCCCGAGGAGGCCACCCGGTGCACTCCCACCAGGAGACGTTCCCCAGCTATGCGCTGTTCAGTCTCATCCAACTACCGCATCGGTGCGTCATGTTCCCGCTACGCCCCAAGCGAACGGGGGGCTTTTCGCAGGTCGGTGAAGGCGCGGGCCGAGAGTGGCGAATGGGGATGAAGTTCCAGCCGCGCGGCCTGTGTACCTCCCGGCGACGACCGCGAACCCTGCGACCGCTACGCCGAAAGCGAACGGCCCGGCGGAACCGGACCGGGGCTAGCGGACCGGGACATGCGGACCGGCGGGAAGCGAACGGCGGAAGCGAACCGCGGGAGCGGGTCGGCACAGGCGACCGGGAGAAGCGGGCCGGCAGAAGCGAACGGCCCGTCTCGCGAACGAAGACGGGCCGCCGACGGGTGAACCGGTCAGTTGGCCGCTTCGTACTGTTCGATCACATGGGCCGGGATCCGGCCGCGCTCATTGACCTTGATGCCATTGTTCTTGGCCCAGGCGCGGATCTCAGCACTGCGCTCGCGGCTGGACGCGCCTCGCTGCCGGCGTCGGCGCGTGGAAGTTCCCGCCTTGCGTGACTTCTCCACGAACGGCTGAAGAGAATCCCGCAGCTTCGCTGCGTTGGCGCCACTCAGGTCGATCTCGTAGGAGGCGCCGTCGATCGAGAACGCTACGGTCTCGTCCGCCTCGCCACCGTCGAGGTCGTCGACGAGAAGCACCTGAACCTTCTGTGCCATGGGGACAGACCCTTTCGGCTTGAGCAAACTGCATTCGGTCGACAAAGATATACCGAGAAGTCCGCCGATGACAATTCCGACGCGGCCCATGAACCGGCACTGGCGGCGAAGTCACGTTCCCGCCGTGACCGGGCGTAATCGGCAGCGCCTGTTTCCGGCACGTCGCGGCGGCGCGGCGGGGTACGGCGACCGCGGCGTGTGATTTTTTTCGCCCGCCGGCGGCCACCGTCCGGTTTTCGGTGTGACCGGTGTCGCGGTTGACCGCGCTGACCTGGGCGAGCGCTCCCGTATTGGACCGGGTTTGCGGGCGTCCGGCTTTCCGGCGGACGAGCCGTCCGGGAGTGCGCCAGGGAGTAAAAGAGTCTGCGGCCGACCTTAACAGGCCGGGCACAGCGACACCGCGGCCAACGATTAACCCTGACGTAACGGCACTAACCGCACCCGCCGCCGGGGAATGCGCCGGAGCCCGCGACCCCCGCACGGCAGGTGATCACCGGCCTCACCGGCCGATGTGGATGGATAACGGCCGGTGGGCCGCCAGCGAAATCTGTTGACGCCGTCCCGTCCCGGGAAGTCGCCAACCGCGATCCGCCGGGGCCGGGGGCGGCCGGTAGTCGTCCATCCCAAAATCGGGAGATTGCGGCACAATCCCGCCGTCGGCCCACTTCTTCCAGCCCGCGTCCGCGGTCGGCGGAGGGCCATGCACGCCGCCCATGGCCCGAGCGGCATGGGGAGCTAAAGGTCCGTTCCCGGTGAGGCCGCAACCGATCCGGAGTAAGTCCACTGCCCTAAGTGGCCGGCGCCTCGGGCGGAAGGGCAACGGCACGGGGAGCACATCTCAAAGCGGAGGAGGCGTCCGGGACGAGACACATCCCGCGCCGATTCAGGGCCGTAACCGGAACGAGCTGGCATTCGCCGTCCGAACGCGGGCCGTCCGAAACAGAGCGGGGATCTCCGCGAAAGCCGCCCCGGACGGGCGAACGCTCTCGGCCCGCCGGACCGCGGACCGAGAGCGTCGGGGATCAGCCGCCGCCCGAGTACCGCTGGGGGCGCCTGAGAGGGCCTCAGAAGGCCGATGAATCAGGAAGCGGACGAATTTACTACCAGCGTCCCTGCGAGCCTGTCATGGAGGGCTTGTCGCTGCGTGCCCTCGTACAGCAGGCCCGCGTTCGCCACCCAGAAGATGCCCGCCAGAAGCCCGAGAACGGGAATCGGGCGTGCCGCGATCGGCAGCGAATAGACCGCGGCACGCAGAACGGCGCGCGGAAACCCCAAACGAGCACTCTCCCCACCCTCACCGCCGGGGTGTTGTTCGCCGGGGGCGGCCAAGACCACCTCTATGCCGGCCAGGCGCTTGCCGAGCGTCCGTCCCCACAGGGCGAGCTGGATCGACTCGTACAGCAGCATGCATCCGGCCACGGCGGGAGGAGCGACGACGTCCACCGTGTGGCCGGACACCAGCGCACGGACGACGACGATGACGGGCAGGCCGACGATGAGCGTGTCGACGATGCGCGCCCTGAGGCGCAGCCCCGGCTCGGCGAGCGGTGCCGCCATCGCGGCCTACTCCGCGTACTCGTCGTACTCGTGGTACTCGTCGTATCCGACCCGCTCATCGATGACGAGCGTGCCGGCGAAGCGGTCATGCAGTGCCTGATGCAGCGGCTGGTCCCAGATCGCCCAGAGGTAGGCCATCAGCGCACCCGCCCAGACCAGAACCATCCCGTACGCGGCGTAGTCCCACACCATCACCGCCAGGACGAGGAAGAAGAAAACGCCGATCTGGTAGGCCACGTGAGTGATCCCAGAGCGCCATATGGCCTGCGTCATGGTCAGCGGCTGACCCGCAGGACGCGCCTGGACGATGCCAAGGCCCATGACGCGCTTGCCGAGCGTCCGTCCCGACATCGCCAGCTGGACGGCCTCGTAGAGGAACGGCAGCACCGACAGGACGCAGAAGAGGGTGAAGATGATGGGCCAGTTCCACACACCACCCTCGTCCTCCGTGTCGCTGCCAGGCCTGCCCAGGCCGAACGCACCGATGGTCACCGGGAGGACGAGGGCGAAGCCGAAGACCGCGACGAGCGCGTTGTCGATGAGCCGGGCGCCCGCCCGCCTGATGATGGGCGCCAGGGCGATTTCGCCGCCCTGGGCCCCGCCGTACTGGTCATAGGACGCTTCGTACGTCTCGTTGTACGCCGGCTCCTGCGCCCACTGCTGCCGGGGCTGCTGGGGTTGTTGCCACGGCTCCTGCGACGGCTGCGGTTGCTGCGCTTGTTGCGGTTGCTGCGATTGGGGACCTTGGTACGGGGGCGGCGGGCCGTAGGAACCCTGCCCCTGCGGCGGCTGGTAGCGCCGCCCGCGGTTGGGGGAATCGCTCATTGGGTCAGTCCTCCAGGCGAAGCAACATCCGGGTGTTGCCCAACGTATTGGGCTTGACCCGATCGAGGTTCAAGAACTCTGCCACGCCTTCGTCGTAGGAGCGGAGAAGCTCCTCGTACACCTCTGGCGCCACCGGAGTCCCAAGGATCTGCTGGAAGCCGTGGCGGGCGAAGAACTCCACTTCGAAGGTAAGACAGAACACCCTCCGCACGCCGAGTTCCCGTGCGGTCTCCAGAAGGCGGGCGACGATGCGGTGCCCGATTCCGCGTCCGCCGTACCCCTTGTCCACGGCGACCGAGCGGACCTCCGCCAGGTCCTCCCACATCACGTGCAGGGCGCCGCAGCCGATGACAGGGCCCGGTGTGCCGTGCTGGACGTCTTCGGCGACCCAGAACTCCTGGACGTCCTCGTACAGCTTCACCGTGTTCTTCTTCAGCAGGCGTCGCCCAGACCCGGCGTACAGGTCGACCAGCCCGCTGATCTCCTGAACGTCGGCGGTACGGGCACGCCGGATCACGACCTCCACAAACAGGCGAGATTATCGAACGCGATCCCTTCACTACGTGGCGGCGTCCCCCTTACGAGCGCGCACGGCGCACAAGTGACTAGGTAAAAGCGACTAGCCTGCACCCGGGCTCCGCGAAAAGTGAGCCATAGCACAGCGGCGGCCGGGACGGAACCGGTACTCCGTCGCGAGGGCCTGTCACGACCTGCGATTTCGCTTGTTCTGGTTGGCATCCAATGCGGGTTCCGTTAGTGTCCTGCGCTGTCGGCCATCCGTAGGACTGAGGCCGAACCGCCGAGTCCCCGGGCCGCAACCAGTGCCCCGAGGAGCCGGGGACCCACTTTCGGAGCATCCGGGGGATCACCCCCGTCCCGCACCGTGAGGGGTGAATCCGCTGCCCGCACGGAGTCGATCCGCGCGCACCGGCGGACGGGCTGCTCCTGCCCCAACCCGTCAGCTAACTCGGTAGGCGGACGAGGAGAGGAGAATTCGTGGAGCCATTGCGCCCCGCTCCCTTTTCACCATCGGCGCGTTCACGCTCCCCACACCCGGCCCCAGGCCGGACGGCCCGATTCCGCTTCAAGGGCCGCCTCCGCGCCAGAGCGCTGACCGTCGCCGGCGCGCTCGTCGCCGTTTCGATCGCGCCGCACACCGTCCCCGTGGCCCACGCCGATCCCGAGCCGTCCACGAAGGAACTGCGGTCCAAGGCCCTCAAGCTCGCCGACGAGCTGGAGAAGCTCACCGAGCAGTACAACGGCCTGAAGGTCAAGCTCGCGCAGTCCAAACGCGCCGCCAAGGTCGCCGCCGACAACGCCGAGCGGCAGCAGAAGTCGCTGCAGAGCGTCCGGGAGAAGGTCAGCACGCTGGCCGCCACCAGCTACATGCAGGGCGGCACCGACCCCACGGTCACGTTCCTGGCCTCCCAGGACCCGCAGGCCGTCCTCGACCAGGCCGCGACCCTCCACTACTTCGCCAAGCAGGACAGCACCAGGGTCCTCGGGCTCATGCAGGCCATGCAGGCCGCCCAGCGCGCCCGCAAGTCCGCCGACTCCCGTGCCAAGGAGGTCACGCAGCTGCGGGGGCAGCTGGAGTCGCAGCGCAAGAAGGTCACCGAGACCTACGAGAAGGTCCGCGGCAAGCTCGTCAAAAAGGACCCCACGCAGCTCGCCAAGCTCCCCGTCGTCGGCACCGGCAAGGGCGCGCAGGCGCTGCGGCACGCGATGAGCAAAATCGGCCGTCCGTACGTGTGGGGCGCCGCCGGCCCGAGCAGCTTCGACTGCTCCGGGCTGACGATGTGGGCCTACAAACAGGTCGGCATCAACCTGCCCCACTACACGGGCAGCCAGTGGAACGCGGGCACCCACGTGTCGCGGAGCCAGCTCCAGCCGGGCGACCTCGTGTTCTTCTACTCCGACCTCCACCACATGGGGATGTACGTCGGCGGCGACAAGATGCTGCACGCACCCCGCACCGGTGACGTCGTGAAGATCGCCCCAATGGCCGGACGCCCCTACGCCGGCGCCGTCCGAGTCGCCTGACCCTCCGCCCAGACGCCCCCCGCACGTCCCTAGGACGCCCTACGACGCGTCCAGCACTCCCCAACACCCACGCGGTACGCGGTCGCCTAGGGGCTCCCGCAGCGCCCGCGAACCCCACGAGACGCCCAGAACCGGCAGAGTCCCGCGCCGACAAGACGCACGGCCCGGCGGGCCCGGGGCCGGACACCCAGGGCGGGCGGGGCCCGCAGCGGATGCCGGGGGGCGCGTTGAAGAGGCTTGCGGGCGCTTAGAGGAATCCACGGGCGGGCTCCCTGAACACCGTCCGCGGCGACGCCCCCTGCCAGGGACCTACCTGTCAGGACGCCGGCGCCGCCGCTGCGGGGTCGGACGGGGTTCGGATGAGTTCGCCACCTGGATTCCTGGTGACGCTCGCCGTCCCCAGGCGAGCGTCAGGGGGTGATACAGCTAGATGAGCTGCCTTCGGGCCGCCCACACCACGGCCTCTATAGGGGTGTTGACCTCCAGCCGGTCGCAGATCGTCCGCAACCGGCGCCGCAAGGTCCGTGCGCTCAGCTCCAGCTTGCGTGCCGCCACATCGGCGGTGACACCACTGGCGATCTGGGCGAGCAGCCGGATCTCCTCCTCGCTCAGCCCGAAATCGTCGGTGCCACGACGTGCGAGTGTGGCTGTGTCCACTCCGTCCTCCCTCGTCCGTGGTGATGACCGCGGGGATGCAGCCGTCCGCTGCACAGGCACGGGTTGGGCCTCGATCTGTACGCGCGTTGGGTTGCCGGGTCCGGAGCCTTCCGGACTTAGATCATCGGGTTCCTTTTCTGTCTCACGAGCTTGGCCGGAGGTGGCCGCCTGGCCGATTGCGGGGTCGTTCGGGGGAACTCCGGGTGACGATTCACTCGTTGGCCAGCCGAGGGGGACGGGGTGAGATCGCCAGCCATCCGCACCCGCCCCTTCTCGTTGGACTCGCCAGATCCCGCCGCGGACAAGATCGTGAATCGTTTCAAGCTACGCTTCGGCTCGGAACGCTAGGCGGCCGGATCCGGCCCGTCAAGCGCCGGTTCAGTGCAATGCGTGCCCGGATGGTCGCAATGCGTGACAGATCATTTGTCGGTGCGCAGTGATAAACGCCACTACCTGGGGAAACGCCCCCGGAGCGGGACGAGGAGCGAGTTGCCACAGACCAGTATTCGTGAGGTCGCGAGGCGTGCTGGAGTCTCAGTTGGGACCGTTTCGAATGTCCTAAACCGGCCAGACCTCGTGGCCGAAGCCACCCGTAACCGTGTCCGCGCCGCGATCGAGGAGCTCGGATTCGTCCGCAACGAGTCCGCGCGGCGGCTCCGCCGGGGCCCCGACCGCACCGCGGGCGAGTTCGGCGACGAGCCTCGCCGCGCGTTCGGAGTCGTCGTCGAGGACCTCACCAACCCGTACGCGACCGACGTCGCCCGGGGAGCCGAGGCCGCCCTCAACGCGGCCGGCCACGACGCCCTCTGGCTGTCCAGTGACTACTCCGCCGCCAAGGAACGGCGCTCGCTGGAACTCCTTGAGGATCAGCGCGCCGCCGGCGTCCTGATCATCCCCGTCGCGCTCGGCGCCCGCGACACCTCCCGGCTCCGCGCCGCGGGGATGAGCGTCGTGCTGATCGACCGCCACGCGTCCGAGGTCTGCTCCGCCCAGGTCGACCATGTCGCCGGCGGGGAGATCGCCGCCGCGCACCTGCTCGGCATCGGCCGCGAGCGGATCGCCTTCGTCACCGGCGTCCGCGAGCCGCAGCCCTGCGTCGAACGCCGCGACGGCGCCGCCCGCACGATCGTGGAGGCGGGGTTCGCGAAGCCCGCGACCCTGATCCAGGACGCGCTGAGCCCCACCGAGGGCCAGGCCGCGGCGCACCAGATCATGGCGATGTCGCCGCGCCCCGACGGCGTCTTCTGCGCCAACGACCTGCTGGCCATCGGGCTGATCAACGAGTTCGGCCGGCTCGGCGTCCGCGTCCCGGAGGACATCACGGTGATCGGCTACGACGACATCGAGCTCGCCGCGAGCGCCGCCGTCCCGCTGACCACCATCCGGCAGCCCCGCCGCGAACTCGGCTGGGAGGCCGCCGAGCTCGCACTCGCCGAAATACGCGAGGGCCACTCGCACCAGCACCGCCAGGTGGTGCTCCGGCCCGACCTGGTCATCCGAGAAAGCGCTTAGCGGCCCGCGTCCCCCGGCGCGGGCCGCCTGGCCTCCCGATCACTGTTCGGGCTTGACCAGCGGGAACAGGATCGTCTCGCGGATTCCCTTGCCGGTGAACGCCATGATCATGCGGTCGATGCCGGCGCCCATCCCGCCCGTGGGCGGCATCGCGTACTCCAGGGCGCGCAGGAAGTCCTCGTCCAGTTGCATGGCCTCGAGGTCGCCGCCGGCGGCGAGCAGCGACTGCTCGGTGAGGCGGCGGCGCTGCTCGATCGGGTCGACCAGCTCGGAGTAGGCGGTGCCCAGCTCCGTCCCGAACCCGATGAGGTCCCACTTCTCGGTGAGGAGGGGCTCCTCGCGGTGCCGGCGGGTCAGCGGGGACGTCTCGACCGGGAAGTCCATGACGAACGTGGGCTGGACGAGGGTGTGCTCGATCAACTCCTCGAACAACTCCTGGACGAGCTTGCCCTGCCCCCACTTGGGGTCCCACGAGACGCCCCGGGCGTCCGCGAGCTTACGGACGTCCTCGATGGGCGTGTGCGGGGTGATCTCCTCACCGAGCGCCTCCGACACCGACCCGTACAGCGTGATCCGCGGCCACTCCGCCAAGCCGAGGTCGACCTCGACGCCGTCATGGACGACCACGGTGGTGCCGAGAGCGGCGACGACCGCCTTCTGGTACATCCGCTGGGTGAGGTCGGCCATGTCGTTGTAGTCGAGGTACGTCCCGTAGGCCTCGACCATCGTGAACTCCGGGTTGTGCGTGGAGTCCGCGCCCTCGTTCCGGAAGTTCCGGTTGACCTCGAAGACCTTGTCGATGCCGCCGACGACGAGCCGCTTCAGGTACAGCTCGATCGCGATGCGCAGGTAGAGGTCCATGTCGTAGGCGTTGATGTGCGTCTTGAACGGACGCGCCGCCGCGCCGCCGTGAATCGGCTGCAGCATCGGCGTCTCGACCTCGAGGTAGCCCTCGTCGTGCCAGAAGTCCCGCACCGCGCGGACGGTGGCGCTGCGCAGCCGTGCCATCTTCCGGGCCTCGTCGTTGACGATGAGGTCGACGTACCGCTGCCGGACCCGCGCCTCCGGGTCGGTCAGCCCGGCGTGCTTCTCCGGCAGCGGACGCAGGCACTTGGACGTGATCGCGAACCGGTCCGCCATGATCGACAGCTCGCCGCGGCGGGACGTGATGACCTCGCCCTCGACGCCGACGTGGTCGCCGAGGTCGACCTCCCGCTTCCAGAAGTCGAGCTGCTCCTGCCCGACCTTGGCCAGGGACAGCATGACCTGGATGTCGCCGGAGCCGTCCCGGATGGTGGCGAAGCACAGCTTCCCGGTGTTGCGGCCCAGCATGACGCGTCCGGTGGCGCCGACCTTCTCGCCCGTCTCGGTGCCCGGCTCAAGGTCCGGGTGTTTCTCGCGGATCTCGGCGATCGTCGCCGTCCGCGGGAAGGTCACCGGATAGGGGTCGATTCCGCTCTCGCGGAGCCGATCGAGCTTCTCCCGGCGCACGCGCATCTGCTCCGGGAGCTCGTCGAAGGTCTCGTCAGTCACCTGCCCAGCCTATTGCGTCGCCCTTGGCGTCGGGCGCTGGAGCGCCCTCCTTCGGCGGGCAACGCGGCGATCGCTGCATCGCTCCGACTCGCCCGAAGGCTCGCTGCGCGATCGGTTTCTCGCAGGCTCGAAACCGGCTTCGCACGCGATCGCGACGCTTGAGGTCGCCATGTGGCCGAGGCACCGGCTGATGTGGTCGCACATCCCCGAGCTACGGCGTGTTGCGCTCGTAGATGAGGCGGAGGCCGATGAGGGTGAGCCACGGTTCGAACACGTCTATGCTGCGGGACTCTTCCAGGACGAGGGGCGCGAGGCCGCCGGTGGCGATGATCGTGACCTGCTCGGAGTCCTCGGCGAGTTCTTCGGACATGCGCTCGACGATGCCGTCCACCTGCCCGGCGAAGCCGAAGATGATGCCGGACTGCAGCGCCTCGACGGTGTTCTTGGCGATCACGTTGCGCGGCCTGACCAGCTCGATCTTGTGCAGCTGGGCGCCGCGCGACGACAGTGCGTCTATTGAGATCTCTATGCCGGGGGCGATGGCGCCGCCCACGTACTCGCCCTTCGCGGAGACGGCGTCGAACGTGGTGGCGGTACCGAAGTCGACGACGATCGCGGGGCCGCCGTGGGTGTGCACGGCGGCGAGCGCGTTCACGATGCGGTCGGCGCCGACCTCTTTCGGGTTGTCCATCCGGACGGGGACGCCGGTCTTGACGCCCGGCTCCACGATCACCGCGGACACGTCGCCGTAGTAGCGGCGGCACATCTCCCGCATCTCATGCAGGACGGACGGGACCGTGGAGCACAGCGCGATGCCGCTGATGTCGGTCTCGGCCAGCAGCGGGCTCTGCTGGACGAGGCCCTGCAGGACAACCGCGATCTCGTCGGCCGTACGCCGTGGATCGGTGTTGATCCTCCAATGCTCGATCACCTCGTCGCCCTCGAAGAGGCCGAGGACGGTCTGGGTGTTACCGACGTCGATGGTGAGCAGCATCAGGTCCCCGCTGGTCAGGTGAAGTCAAGGCCGATGTCGAAGACGCGGGCCGAGTGCGTCAGCGCGCCGACGGCAAGGTAGTCCACCCCGGTCACGGCGACGTCTCGAGCCCGCTCCAGGGTAAGGCCACCGCTCGCCTCAAGCTCCGCCCGCCCCGCGACGAGCCGCACCGCCTCGGCCAATTCGGCGTCGGTCATGTTGTCGAGCAGGATGCTCGTGGCGCCCACCGCGAGGGCTTCCTCGACCTGCGCGAGGGTGTCGCACTCCACCTGGACGTGCAGGGACGGGTACACGGCCCGGATGGCCTCGTACGCCTCGGTGACGCTTCCGGCCGCCGCGACGTGGTTGTCCTTGATGAGTGCGGCGTCGTACAGGCCCATCCGGTGGTTGACGCCGCCGCCGCAGTGCACGGCGTACTTCTGCAGGGCGCGGAGGCCGGGCAGGGTCTTGCGGGTGTCGCGCACCTTGGCCTTGGTGCCGGCCATCGCGTCCGTCCACCTCCGCGTCGCCGTCGCGATTCCGGACAGGTGGGTGAGCAGATTCAGGGCCGTCCGTTCTGCGCGCAGCACGGCCCTGGTCTGCCCGCTGACCGCGATGAGGACCTGCCCGGGGACGACGTGGTCCCCGTCCTCCGCCTTCGCCTCGTACTCCACGTCCAAGACCTCGAAGACGACGCAGGCCACCGGGACACCTGCGACGACGCCGTCCTCCCGCGCGGTGAGGTTCCCGGCCGCGGTGTCGTCCGGCGCGAAGATCGGCATGCTGGTGACGTCGACCTCGCCGTCCTCCGCCAGCGCCGTCCGGACGAGGTTTTCCACAGCCTGTGGATCGAGCCCCGCGCCACTCAGCCTCTGCGACAGTTCCGGTGTCATGAGCGCTTTCCTTCCAGAGGTTCGTAGGTGGTCGTCAGGACGTTCCCCGCCAGCCGCGTCACAAGATGACCGCGCCACGCGCCGTCCGCGCGCTCGGGGAAGTCCTCACGCCAGTGACTCCCGCGCGTCTCCTCCCGCCGCCGCGCCGCCGCCACGATCGCGGACGCGACGGTGTGCAGGTTGGTGACCTCCCACGCCTCCACCCCGGGCTCCGCACCCGCCCGGGGCAACCCGGCCAACTCGCGGGCGGCGATCTCCAGCCCCTCCGCCCCGCGCAGCACACCCGCGCAGGACGTCATGATCCGCTGAATCTCCCCACGCGCCCCTGCCCCCAGCAGCCCGCCACCGGAGCCACCCGACATGCCCGCACCCTGCGCCCCGACCTTGGCCACCGCACGCGCGCCTCCCGAAGGCGCCCGATCCAAGCCAACACCGTCCACGCGCACCACACCCCCAGCGACAACACCCGCAGACACGCCACCCGCAAGCACACCGTCCGCAGAAGCACCGCCCCCAGAGTCACCGTCCGCAGGCGCATCACCCGCAGGTGCGCCGGCCGGGAGGGGGTGGTGGTTCGCGGTGGTCGAAGGGTGGGGGGCGGTTGCCGAGGCGGCTTGGAGGGCGGTGGCTATGCGGTCGGCGAAGACCAGGCCCTCAAGGAGGGAGTTGGACGCCAGGCGGTTCGCGCCGTGGACGCCGGTGCAGGCGACCTCGCCGCAGGCGTAGAGGCCAGGGACGGACGTACGGCCGTGCAGGTCTGTGCGGATGCCTCCACTCGCGTAGTGCGCGGCGGGGACGACGGGGATCGGTTCCGTCACCGGGTCGATGCCGTGGTGCCTGCAGGCGGCCAGGATGGTCGGGAAGCGGTTCTCCCACATCGCCGCGCCGAGATGCCGGCCGTCCAGCAGCATGTGGGACGCGCCGGTCTCGCGCATCCGGTTCATGATTCCTTTGGCGACGACGTCGCGCGGGGCGAGTTCGGCGAGTTCGTGGCGTCCGGTCATGAAGCGCTCGCCGGCGTGGTCGACGAGGTGGGCGCCCTCCCCGCGGACGGCCTCGGAGATCAGCGGCTGCTGGCCTCGCGCGCCCTCGCCGAGCCACAGCACGGTCGGATGGAACTGGACGAACTCCAGGTCGGTGACCTCGGCACCGGCGCGCAGCGCGAGCGCGACGCCGTCGCCGGTCGAGACCTCGGGGTTCGTCGTGGCGGAGAACACCTGACCGAGCCCGCCGGTCGCGAGCACGGCGGCGTGGGCGCGGACGGCGCCGACGCCGCCGGGCTGGCCCTCGCCCATGACGTGGAGGGTGATCCCGGCCGCGCGTCCGGCGGCGTCCTTCAGCAGGTCGAGGACCAGCGCATGCTCGATGACCTCGACGCCGGAGTCCTTGAGCGCGGCGAGGAGGGCGCGGCTGATCTCGGCGCCGGTGGCGTCCCCGCCCGCGTGGGCGATGCGGCGCCGGTGGTGGCCGCCCTCGCGGGTCAGCGCGATGGCGCCGCCGCTGGAACGGTCGAACGCGGTGCCGAGGTCGATGAGGCCGCGGACGGCGTCCGGCCCTTCGGTGACGAGCGCCCGGACGGCGTCCTCGTCGCACAGCCCGACGCCGGCGGTGAGGGTGTCGGCGAGGTGCTCTGCGGGGGTGTCGTCGGGGGCGAGCGCGGCGGCGATCCCGCCCTGCGCCCAGCGCGTCGAGCCCGCGTCCAGGAGCGCTTTCGTGACGAGAAGCACCCGCCCGTGGGGACGGCAGCGGAGCGCGGTGACCAGGCCGGCGATGCCGGAGCCGATGACGACGACGTCGGTCTCGGTGGTCCAGCCGGGGGCGGGGGCGTACAGAACGGAAGGGATCACGGACCCTCCTCGGGATCGGTTCTCGTCATTATGACTCTAATCTCGGCCCGCTCAGCGGCCCGCCCCCGCACAGTGGCCGTTATCACCCCGCCCGAACCGCCCGCCCGGACACACCGTTCACCGGCGCACGGTCCGACGGCGGCCATGACGACGCCGCGACCTCCGCAGAATCGGCGCGGCCGGCAGCGCCCGCCCAGAGGCCGGCAGGACCGGCGACACCCGGCCGCAGGCTCGACATGGCCGGCAATGTCCGGCCGGAGGTCGGCGCGGCCGGTGAGGGCCGGGTGAGGGCGTGAAAGGTGGAGCGGCCTGTCAGGGGTGGACGAGGTCGCCGCGCGCCGTTCCGGTGCCGGGAACGGGTTCGGCGGGGTCGGAGCCCAAGGAGATGATCTTGTTGGAGCGGTCGACGTGCACGACGCGGGGGACGAACTCGCGGGCCTCGGCGTCGCTGAGCTGGGCATAGCTGATGATGATCACGAGGTCGCCGGGGGCCACGAGACGGGCGGCGGCGCCGTTGATGCCGATGACGCCGGAGCCGCGCTCGCCCGCGATCAGGTAGGTCTCCAGGCGGGCGCCGTTGTCGATGTCGACGACGGAGACCTGCTCGCCGGGCAGGAGGTCGGCGGCGTCCATCAGGTCCTGGTCGATGGTCAGCGATCCGACGTAGTGCAGGTCCGCCTGCGTCACGGTGGCGCGGTGGATCTTTGACTTGAACATCGTCCGGAACATCAGTGCTCCTTGCCGAGCTGGAGGGAAACGTTGTCGATCAGGTGGGTGGTGCCGACGCGGCCCGCGACGGCGAGGACGGCGGGGCCGGTGCGGGGGCCGGCGATCGTGGTGAAGGTCGTGGGGTCGACCAGGACGAGGTAGTCGAGGACGAGGGGCGGGTCGGCGGTCGTGGCCTTGTCGAGGACGGCGTTCGCCGCGGCGATCACGGCTTCGGGGCCGTCGGCGGCGACGTCCGCCCCGGCGTGGAGTGCCAGTGAGAGGGCCACCGCGGTCTGACGCTCGGACGCGGACAGGTAGCGGTTGCGGCTGGACAGGGCCAGGCCGTCGGGTTCCCGGACGGTCGGGCCGCCCGCGACCCGGACGGGGACGTTCAGGTCGGCGACCATGCGGCGGATCATCGCGAGCTGCTGCGCGTCCTTCTCCCCGAAGATCGCCACATCGGGCCGGACGAGGTTGAGCAGCTTCAGCACGACGGTGAGCATCCCGTCGAAGTGGCCGGGACGCGCGGCGCCCTCCACGATCTCGCCCATCGGCCCCGACTTGATCGTGACCTGCGGTTCGCTCGGGTACATGACGTCGCGGGTGGGAGCGAACACGAGGTCCACGCCTTCGGCGGCACATGCCTCGACGTCGGTGTCGAACGTCCGGGGGTAGCGCTCGAAGTCCTCGCCGGGCGCGAACTGGAGCGGGTTGACGAAGATGCTGACCGCCACGGCGTCCGCGCTGCGGCGGGCCTGCCGGATCAGGGAGAGATGGCCTTCGTGCAGGGCCCCCATGGTCGGGACGAGCGCCATCGTCCCTTCGATCCGGAAGCGGGCCTCGGCCAGTTCTTCTCGCGTCCGCGCGATGACCGGGGTCACGACACGCCTTTCCCTTCGCTCGCCCCGGACCGGCCGCCCGGGCCGGACCCGGCCATCGGGTGGTGAAGCCGCACCCCGGACGGGCGGTGGAGGGGCGTCTCGGATGGGTGGGGGGACGTGGGGTGGCGGGTGAGCGCCGGATCAGCAGGCCGCACTGTGTTCTCCCTGGTCAATCGGCCAGTGCTTCGAGGAGGCGTTCGGCGTCCTCGGGCTTGAGCATTCCGGCGGCGAGCGCCCGGTCGGCGGTGAGGCGGGCCAGCGCCACGTAGGCGCGGCGGCTCTCCGGTGACACCTTCGCCAGTTCGTCGATGTGGCCGGACACGGTTCCGGCGTCGCCGCGGGCGACCGGGCCGGTGAGGCCGTCGATGCCGAGGCGCAGCCCGTTGTCGAGGGCGGCGCCGAGCAGCGGGCCGAGCATCCGGCCGGGTTCGGCGACGCCGGCGGCGTGGAGCAGGTCCATCGCCTCGACGACCAGTGTGACCAGGTGGTTGGCGCCGCCGGCGAGCGCCGCGTGGTACAGCGGGCGGCGTTCCTCGGTGATCCAGACGGGTTCGCCGCCCATCTCCAGGACGAGCGCCTCGGCGACCGGGCGCAGCGGCTCGGGTGAGGTCACGCCGAACGAGATGCCGGTGAGGCGGTTCACGTCGTCGGGTCGTCCGGTGAACGTCATGACCGGGTGCAGGGCGAGCGGGAGGGCGCCGGCGCGGGTGAGGGGGTCGAGGACCGCGGTTCCGTACCGTCCGCTGGTGTGCATGATCAGTTTGCCGGTGACGGTGACGCCCGCGGAGACCAGGCCGGTCGCCAGTTCCGGCAGTTCGTCGTCGGGGACGGTCAGCAGCACCAGGTCGGCGGCGGCCACGACGTCCGGCGGGGGCGCGACGTCCGCGCCGGGGAGGCGTTCCTCGACGCGCGACCGCGACCGCTCGGACACGGCGGTCGCGGCGATCACGCGGTGGCCCGCGCGGGACAGCGCGGCGCCGAGCGCTGTGCCGACGCGGCCGGCGCCGACGACGCCGACCGAGAGCCGCGCGGGCCTGTCCTCCGGGGTCTCCTGCCCGTCCTTCCGGGGGGTGTGGGGGGTCGTCCCCCCACCGGGGAAGGGACCGTTTCCGGGCGCGGCGGAGGCAGGCGTGTCGTGAGGGTCCATCGGTTCGTTCCAGTCCTCAGAGGTACCGGACGCGAGACAGGGTACCCGCGGGTCCCCGTCACGCGCTCCGGTGGGTGACGATCGCCACCCCGTGCCCCCATTCAGTCATGGGCGAGGGACTCGACGATGGACGTCCGGGCGGCGCGGCGCGCGGGCATCACGGCGGCGACGGTCCCGGCGGCGCCCGCGAGGAGGACGAAGCCGGTCACCTGCAGGTACGGCAGTGCGAACAGCGAGTCGTCGGCCATCGCGTTCGTCGCGGCCCAGCCGAACGCGATCCCCAGCACGACGCCCGTGAGCGCGCCGATCACGGCCATGACCAGGGCCTCGACGGACAGCATGCGGCGGAGCTGGCGTTTGGTGAGGCCGAGGGCGCGCAGCAGCGCCGACTCCCGTGTCCGTTCCACGACCGAGAGGGTGAGGGTGTTCGCGATGCCGAACAGCGCGATGACGATCGCGAGGCCGAGGAGCCCGGCGAAGACCATGAGGATCATGTCGATCGCCTCGGTCATCGTCTCCTTGAACTCCGCGGCGGACGTCACCTTGGCGGCCGAGTACGGCTGCGCCGCGTCCTCGACGGCCGTGCGGGCCGCGGAGGCGGGGACGTCGTCATGGGTCTTGATGTAGAGGGCCGCGGGTTCCACGGTGCCGAAGTACCGGGTGAAGTCGGCTTCCGGGACGATGATCCCCGCGAGCTGCACGCCCGCGCCGTACACGGCGGTGATCTTCACGGGGACGGTGCCGCGCGGGGTGTCGACCTGGATGGTCTTCCCGATGCCGTGGCCCTGCTGCTCGGCGGTGGTCTCGTCCACCATCGCGGTTCCCGGCTGGAGGGCCGCGGCGAGCGTGCCCTCCTCCATCTCGGGTTTCACGATCGTGCCGAGCGCCGACGGGGTGACCGTGGCGATCCGCTCCTCCTCGCCGCCGACCCCGGTCTTCTGCCGCCGCATCTCGACGACGGTGGCGATCTCGGGACGGTCGCGGAGCGCCTCCGCGAGCGCCTGTGGGACGCGTCCGTCCAGGTTCTGCGTCTGGACCTGGAACTCGGCGGGGAACTCCTCCTCCAGCTTGTGCTCCGCGGTCGCCTTGCCGCTCGCCGCGATCACCGCGAACAGGCTCATCAGCCCGACGCCGACGGTCAGCGCGATCGTCGTGGTCGCGGTGCGGCGCGGGGTGCGCTGCGCGTTCGCGACCGCGAGCCGGCCCGGGACGCCGCCGAGCCGCGCCGGGGCCGCGCCCGCGAGCCGTCCGAGCGGCCGGACGAGCGCCGGCATCGCCGCGATCACCGCGAGGAAGAACACGCCGCCGGCGAGCGCGACGACGTACATCGCGGCCTCGCCCTTGTCCAGGACGAGCGAGCCCAGCCCGCCGATGGCCAGGCCCGCGGCGCCGAGCAGGACGGCGATCGCCGTGCGCGGCCGGCCGAGGCGGAACCGTCCGGCGCCCGGCTCCAGGTCCGTGCGCAGGGCGGCGACGGGCGCGACGCGGGTGGCGGCGCGGGCCGGCAGCAGCGCGGACAGGACGGTCACGACGATGCCGACCGCGAGGCCGACCACGATCGTCCGGACCGTGAGGGACGGCGCGGCGACGCCCACGCCGACGTCCAGCCTGCTGATCGCGACGAGCGCGCCCGCGCCGAGGCCGACGCCGGCGGCGAGGCCGAGCAGCGAGCCGACGAGGCCGACCACCGCGGACTCGGCGACCACGCCGCCGAACACCTGCCGGCGGGTCGCGCCGACGCAGCGCAGCAGCGCCATCTCCCGCATCCGCTGCGCGATGAGTATCGAGAACGTGTTGTAGATGACCAGGGCGGACACCAGCATCGCCACCAGCCCGAAGATCAGCAGCCCGGTGCGGATGACCTCGGTGTCGGCGCCCGCCGCCTTCGCCAGCCGCACGCCGAGTTCCGCGCCGGTGTAGACCGCGTTGGACGGCCCGGCGGCCGCCTCGATCGCCGCCCGGTCGCCGCCCGCGATGTCGATCTCGCGGTAGGTCCTCTCACCGGTCATCATGATCGTGGTCGGGGTGTCGAAGCCCACCGCGCCCAGGAAGGCGGCATCCTGGTCGAGGCCGAAGTCGACCACCCCGACGACGCGGAACCGGTGCGGCCGGTTGTTCTCGTCCAGGATCGTCACCGTGTCACCCACGGTGAAGCCCTCCCGCTTGGCCACCTCACTGTCGAGGACGGTCTCGTCTCCGCCGGACGGGGTTCGTCCCTTGTCGAGGTCGTAGCGCAGCAGGGGCCCGGACGGCACCGACATCGCGACCGTGGCGAAGTCGCCGACCGCCTTACCGTCCTTGCCGACCAGGGCGGCTTCGCCCTTCACCATGCCGTGCACGTCGGTCACGCCGGGCAGCGCGCGAATCTTCCGGAACGTTTCGGCGGAGATGCCCTTCTCCGGGTCGTCGCTCTTCGGCAGCACCGCGAAGTCCACCTTGTCGGCGGACTTCGCGAACGTCTTGGCGACGCCCTTGTCGATGGTGTCCGTCAGCACGAACGTGCCGGAGATGAACCCCACGCCGAGGGTGATGGCCACCGCCGTCAGCAGCAGACGCAGCTTGTGGGCGCGCAGGCCCGCCAGGGTGGTCCTCAGCATCACGCCTCCAGGCTCTTGAGCCGGTCGAGGACGGCGGCGGGCGTCGGCCGGACGATCTCGGACACGATCTCGCCGTCCCGCAGGAACACCACCCGGTCGGCGTACGAGGCGGCCACCGGGTCGTGGGTGACCATCACGACCGTCTGGCCCATCTCCCGGACCGACGAACGCAGGAACCCGAGGACCTCGGCGCCCGCCCGGGAGTCGAGGTTGCCGGTCGGCTCGTCCGCGAAGATCACCTCGGGGCGGGCGGCGATCGCGCGGGCGCACGCCACCCGCTGCTGCTGGCCGCCCGACAGCTCGTTCGGACGGTGCCGCAGGCGGTCGCGCAGCCCCAGGACGTCCACGACCCGGTCGAACCACGCACGGTCCGGTTTGCGGCCCGCCAGCTCCATCGGGAGCAGGATGTTCTGCTCGGCGGTGAGCGTCGGCAGCAGGTTGAACGCCTGGAACACGAACCCGACACGGTCGCGGCGCAGCAGCGTCAGCTGCCGGTCGCCCATCCCGGTGATGTCCGCGTCGCCGAGGACGATCCGTCCGCCGGTGACGGTGTCGAGCCCGGCGAGGCAGTGCATCAGCGTGGACTTCCCGGACCCGGACGGCCCCATGATCGCGGTGAAGGCGCCCCTGGCGAAGCGGGCGCTGACCCCGCGCAACGCGTGCACGGCCGCGTCACCGGACCCGTACACCTTCGACACGCCTTCGGCCGTCACGGCCGGCGGTGCTGCGGCGGCCGGGGCTCCCCCGGGCGGATCGGCGAACGTGCTGGTCACGATGACTCCTTCATGGTCCGGGCTGATCGGGAACCACGCTAGGAATCCGCGCCGCGCCTGCCATCGGCCCGGCGGCCACGCTCACGTCAGTCTCACGGCTATCCGGCGCCGTCCCGTACGACCTGAGTCGTACGAACCCGTCCCTCCACGCGCCGACCGCCCTGCGGGCGAACCGCCCTGGACCTGCCGGCCGGCGCCAAGCCCGCCCCGGGCCGCCATGAGCCTGCGGGAAACACTCGAACGCGACGGGCATCGCGAAAGCGCCGGAGACCCTCCCGGGTTTCCGGCGCTTAGGCGATGGACGGATGCCCGTCCGTGTCTGTCAGTCCCCGTATTTGACGGACGCGCCGCCCTTGCACTGCGCGCTCGCACTGGCCGCAATGGCGGCGACGGCGTTGCCGCAGACGTTCACCGGGATCGAGATGGGCACGAAGATCTGGTTCCCGCCCAGGATCGAGTGGTCACCGCTGGTCTTGTTGTCCGAGAACCAGCCGTTGTCGCCTCCGTGGCCTCCGTGGCCGCCGTGGCCGCCGTGGCCTCCGTAGGTGGCGGCGTGAGCGGGGGCGGCAACCAGGGCCGAGGCGGCGACGGCGAAGCCGAGAACGCCGGTCGCGGCAAGCTTCTTGATCACGAGAGTCCTCCCGTACATGGGCTTAGCAGGCCCGATCTGACAATTGCCGACGTCGCCCACTAAGACGGCGTCGCGTACGGTAGTTACCCAGCTACTCTCAGGTAGATCAACAGCGCACCCCATGGTGACGGCAAGAAGTCACCATAGAGTAATCAAGTCGTTACGGTGAGTCGCCCCTTTGGCCGCTTTTAACCAGACCTGTCTCATAGGCGAACACGACGGCCTGGACCCGATCCCGAAGACCCAGCTTCATCAGAATCCGCCCCATGTGCGTCTTAACGGTCGCTTCCGAGACATACAACCGCCCTGCGATCTCCGCGTTCGACAATCCCCGCGCGACGAGCCGCAGCACCTCGCCCTCCCGCTCGGTCAGGCTCTCCAGCGCCCCGCCCGCCCGCTGCTCCGCGTCCGGCAGATGCACCGCGAACCGGTCCAGCAGCCGTTTCGTCGTGCTCGGCGCCACCACCGCGTCCCCCGAATGCACCGCCTTGATCGCCTCGATCAGCTGCGCCGGACCCGCGTCCTTCAACAGGAACCCGCCCGCCCCCGCCTTGATCGCCGCGAACGCGTACTCGTCCAGGTCGAACGTGGTCAGGATGACCACCTTCGGCCCCGCCCCCGCCACCACCCGGCGGGTCGCCTCGATCCCGTCCATCCGCGGCATCCGCACATCCATGAGGACGACGTCCGCCCGCGTGCTCCGCAGCAGTTCGAGGGCCTGCGCGCCGTCCCCCGCCTCACCGACGACCTCGATGTCGGGCTGCGCGTCCAGCACCATCGTGAACCCCGCCCGCACCAGCTCCTGATCGTCGACCAGCACCACCCGGATCGGCGCCGCCTCCTCCTCAGCCTCCGTCACGCGCACTCCCAACGCGGGACGCACCGGCGTTCACGCCCCCGCTCCGCTCCGTCATGACGCACCCACTTCCTCACGCACGGGGATCCGCGCGACCACCTCGAACCCGCCGCCGGGACGCGGCGCCGCGCACAAGTCGCCCCCGTACACGGCGACCCGCTCCCGCATTCCGGCGAGGCCGTGGCCCCGCCCGTCGTCGGGGGCGGCCGCGCCTCGGCCGTCGTCGTCCACCCGGATCTCCAGGGCGTCCTCCGCGTACCGCAGCCGGACCGCCACCGCCACGCGCGGCCCTCCGTGCTTGAGCGTATTGGTCAGCGCCTCCTGCACGATCCGGTAGATCGTGAGCTGGCGCCCCTCCGACATGGCCGGCGGCGTCCCGTCCATCTCGAACGTCACCGCCAGCCCGGACGCGCGGACCTGCTCGATCAGATCGTCCAGCTCCGCCACCCCCGGCTGCGGCGCGAACGCCCCCGCGTCGTCGTGCTCCCGCAGGACGCCGAGCAGCCGCCGCATCTCCGCCAGCGCCAGCCGTCCCGTCGAGGAGATCGTGTCGAGCGCCTGCCTGGCCCGCCCCACATCGGTGTCGATCGCGTAGGACGCGCCGTCCGCCTGCACCACGATGACGCTGACGTTGTGGGCCACGACATCATGCAGCTCGCGGGCGATACGCGCGCGTTCGGCAGCCATGGCCACCTTGACCTCGTTGTCGCGTTCGCGCTCCAGCCGTTCGGCGCGTTCCTCCACCGAACGCAGGTAGGCGCGGCGCGTCCGCATGTGCAGGCCGAGAAGCCACACGCCCGCCACCACCACCGTCAGCATGGCGAACGTGTTCTTCATGTCGTCGGCGCCGGACGGGTAGCGGAACGTCGCCATGACCGCGCCGACCTCGGTGACCAGCATCGCCGCCAGCCCCCAGCGCAACGAGTAACCCGCCGTGACCGTGTAGAGCCCCATCAGGACGGCGGAGTTCGCCTGCACGGGGACCACGCCCAGCACGCACTGGACACCCGAGACCAGCGCGACCGTTGCGAACACCGCACGCGGGAACGTCCGGCGCAGGACGAGAGGGCCGACCAGCCCGGCCGTCAGGAGTACGTACCACCCCTTGTCGATCCCGTAGGAGCTTCCCAGCAGCGAAGGCAGGGAGAAGACCAGGATCGGCAGCACGAAGAACGCGTCGACCAGCGGCTTCTTACACCGCAGCCAATCCCATGCGCTCGCCACCATGCCGCCAGGGTACGGACATGCAGGTCAGAACGGGATCAGCCGCAGGTCGGACCCGCGTCCGCCGCAAGGATGGCCCGGCGGGCCCCGCGAGAACCCCCGGCCACCCGCACGGACGGCTCCGGGCATACCACAAGGGCACTCCAACGGATACCGCAAAGATGCGGGCGGCGGAGGCCTCCGCTCACGGTAACGTCACAGTCGTGGCGGCGTTGGTTTCCGAATGGCTGACATGGCGCACCGCGATGGACCGGGCGCTGTACGGGGATGACGGCTTCTACCGGCGCGGCGAACGTCCCGCCGAGCACTTCCGCACCTCGGTGCACGCCTCACCGCGCTTCGCCGCCGCCATCACCCGCCTGCTCGTCGAGGTCGACGCCCTCCTCGGCCGCCCCGAGCGGCTGGACGTCGTCGACATCGGCGCCGGGTCCGGGCACCTTGTGAGCAACATTTTGGCCTGCGCGCCGCCCGACCTGGCGCCCCGGCTCGTCCCGACGGCCGTGGAGATCGCACCCCGCCCCGCCGAGACGCCGTCCCGCATCATCTGGCGTCCGGACCTGCCCAGCCGCATCACCGGCCTCGCCGTGGCGAACGAATGGCTCGACAACGTGCCCTTGGACGTCGTCGAACGCACCCCGGACGGTGTCCGGACCGTCCTCGTCGACCCGTCCACCGGAACCGAACGTCCCGGCCCCTCCCCGTCCGACGAGGACCGCGACTGGCTGGAGCGCTGGTGGCCGCTCCACGAACCCGGCGACCGCGCCGAGATCGGCCACCCCCGCTGCGCCGCCTGGGCCTCGGTGGTCGCACGGCTCTCCCGGGGCCTCGCGCTCGCCGTCGACTACTCGCACTCCCGCGAGTCCCGCCCCGTGTACGGAACACTGACCGGCTACCGCGACGGCTCCACCGTCCCCGCCGTCCCGGACGGATCCTGCGACGTCACCGCCCACGTCGCGCTCGACGCGTGCACCACCGCCGGTGAACGCGCCGGCGCCACGTCCAGCCTCCTGACCACCCAGCGCGACGCCCTGCGCGGCCTCGGGCTCTCCGGAACCCGCCCGCCACTGGACCTGGCCCACCGCGACCCCCGCGCCTACGTCGCCGCCCTCTGCCACGCCGGCGAGGACGCCGAACTCACCGACCCGTCCGGCCTGGGCGGTTTCGGCTGGCTCGCCCAAACTGTCGGCATCCCAATGCCCACCCCCCTCACCACCTGACCCCACCGGGTCCCCCGCACCCACCCCTCCAGCGCGGGCGGCGCTCCAGCGCACACTTCGCGACCGCACCTCACGCCGCCTCGCGTCCGGCGGGTTCAGCGTTCTACGGGAAGGGACTGCAAGCCGCGCAGGACGTAGCCGGGCTTCCACTTCGGCTCGGCGGACAGCCGGAGATCGGGGGCCAGCCGGAGGAGCGCGCCGAAGGACTCGGCGAGCTCGATACGGGCGAGCGGGGCGCCCAGGCAGTAGTGGATGCCGAGGCCGAACGTGATGTGCGGGTTCGGGTCGCGGGACAGGTCGAGCCGGCCGGGGTCGGCGAACACCTCCGGGTCACGGTTGGCGGACGCGAACTGCAGCGCCACCTCGGCGCCACGGGGAATGTCGACACCGGCGACCGTGATGTCCTGCAGGACCCAGCGCTCGAACATGGGTGCCGGAGTGTCGTAGCGCAGCAGTTCCTCGACGGCCGTGGGGACGAGCGACGGGTCGGCGCGGAGGCGTTCCAGCTCGCCCGGGTTGCGGAACAGCGACCACCAGCCGTTGCCGGTCGCGTTGACCGTGGCCTCGTGGCCGGCGTTGAGCAGCAGGACGCAGGTGCCGATCAGCTCGTCCTCGGTGAGCCGGTCGCCCTCGTCCACGACCTGCGCGAGCGCGGTGATGAGGTCGTCGCGCGGCTCGTCCCGCCGGGCACGCGCCAGGTCGCGCAGGTAGTCGGAGAACTCCACGGCGGCGCGGACGGCCGTGCGCTGCGCCTCCTCCGGCGGGTTCAGCTCGTACATCCCGCAGATGTCGGCCGACCACGGGCGCAGGAGATGCCGGTCCTGGACGGGGATGCCGAGCATCTCGGCGATGACGTTCACCGGCAGCGGCTCGGCGACCTCGGCGAGCAGGTCGCCGCCGCCCGTGTCCGCCAGGGCCGCGGCCAGCTCACCGGCGAGCCGCCTGATCGTCGGGCGCAGGCCCTCCACCATCCGTGCGGTGAACGCCTTGGACACCAGGCGCCGCAGCCGCGTGTGCGTGGGCGGCTCCACGTCCAGCATCCCGGCGCGGATGAGGTCCCAGAACGGCTTCAGGAAGTCGGCCTCCGGCCGCTGCCCGAACTCCTCGTGGCCCGCGATGTGGAGATACGACCGTCCGAGCCGCCGGTCCCGCAGCAGTGCGTCGACGTCCTCGTACCGGCTGATCACCCACTGGCCGGTGGCCTCGTGGAAGAACACCGGACTCTCGGCGCGGAGCCGCTCGAACACGGGGTACGGGTCCGCGACGAACTCGGGGGTCCAGGGGTCATACGCCAAATCGCTCATGTTCCGACGATATTCGCATCCCGGACTTATCCGGAGCGCCAACGACCCGCGACACGCCCCCACCGAGGCGGCGGACACCACGAACCTGGAGCCGGTCGCGGACACGTCGCCAACGGGTCCCGTTCCCACAAGGTAAGGGATGTTCATCGGGCGCGGGTCGCGTAGAGCGTGCATCGCGTCCGGCTTGCGCTGGATCGGGGAGCGGATGGTGGTCGGGCGCCGGCCGCCGACACTCACGGCTCGATTTGCTCCCACAACTCGGCCGACCCGATCCACGGCGGCCGGCGCCCTTGCTCATATCGCGATCACCGGTCCGTGACCTGCCGCGTCACGTCCGCCGATCGTTTCACCCGGAGAGCCTCACTCGAAGCCGAAGGTCGGCGGCAGCGGCCTGTGCCGGAAGAGGCGGGCCGGGACGGCGTCGGCGAGGGCCTTGTAGCCGGCGGGGTTCAGATGCAGGTGATCGCCGTCATCGAACGCCGGGCGCAGACGGCGCGGATCGGCCGGATCACGTGCCGCCCGATCGAAGTCGATGACCGCGTCGAAGCGGCGGCTCGTGCGGATCCACCTGTTGACAGTCTGGCGGGCCTCCTCGCGGTAGCCGTTCTCGTCGTCGTACATGGTGTTGCCGCCGAACGGGGTGAGCGTCGCGCCGTACACGCGGATGCCCTGCGCATGGGCGCGGACGATGATCTGTTCGTAGGCCGCGATCAGTCTGTCGGCGACCTGCTTCTGAGCCCCCGGGGCGGCTTCGGCGGTGCCGATGTCGTTGACGCCCTCGAAGACGACCAGCCATTGGACGCCGCTCTGGGCCAGCACATCGCGATCCAGCCGCGCGAGCACGTTGGGGCCCAGCCCGTCATGGAGGACCCGGTTGCCGCCGGCCGCCTGGTTCGCGACGGCGATGTCGGACGTGCCCGGATGGGACTGCAGCCGGTCCAGCAACTGATCCGGCCAGCGGTCGTTCTTGTTGGTCGTCGAGCCCCGCCCGTCCGTGAGCGAGTCGCCCAGCATGACGGCCGCCGCCGTCGACGGCCCGGCCCACATCTCGACACCGCTGAGGAAGTACCAGTGGTCGGTGCCGGTCGCCCCGGGCAGATCGGTATCCCCGACGTGGTCACCCGCCACCAGGTAAGAGGTGGTTCTGGACCCCGGATGGGAGGTGATGTCGGTGGAGGCCTGGCCGTCCGCCAGGTAGAGCGTCACGGTCAGGATGGACCGGGGCGCCACCGGGAACCTCAGCGGGTCGGAGACCATCTGCGCACCGACGGGGATGACCACCGACGGCTTCCCGTTGAAGGTCACCGGACGGGACGTGCCCGGCTGGATCGAGCCGACGCCCGCCTGCCCGCCGTCCGGCAGCGCCACCGAGACCTTGGTGATGGGCAATTCCGCGCCGCCGAACGCGTTGGAGAACCGCAGCCGCATGTTGCGTCCGCCGACGGAGACGCGGATGGTCTGACGCAACGTGGCGTCGTCGAGGACCACGTCGTCCTGCGTGAACGGCGGCGGCGGCATGTTGTGGGGCTCGGTCAGCTGCGGCATTGACACCCAGCTGTCGACCCAGTGGCCATGAATCTTCGGCGCGGCCCGGCCGTCGGCCGCGCGGGGCGCGCCCTCCGCGCCCCTCACAGTGATCGGGAACGATGCCGCGACGAGGGCCAGCGCGAGCATCACAACGGCGGCCACCCTGCCGCGCATCGGCATCTCGCAACCCCGTAGGACGGACGCACCGGCTTTCAGCGTCCGTCGCCTGGCCTGGATGTGCGGCGGTACCGGCAATGATCTGAGAAGGAGGCGTCTCACCACAGGTCTCCGATCGACTCTGCGAACGAGGGCGGGGGCTTCGAAATCTTTCGAAGATTTTCGAATTCCCGAAGAACGTACGTCGCCGTGATCAGTCCGTCAAGAACCGATTCTCGGACACGCACCGAAACAACGAGATCACAGCCGGATGCGCCAAGTCCCAGACTTGCATGGAACTCGGAACCATTGACCACACGTCCCGGGCCGCGTACGTTACGGGCCAGAATCCGATACTCTTTCGAAATATTTCGCTCGATCCTGACCGCCCGTATCGAGCGAGTTCTTTTGTTCGCCGCGCGGGAGTTGTGATGGACGCGAAGTCTGAGGAGTACGGCCTGTTCTGGTCCGAGAACACTTGCCGAACGGGTACGTTGCGCTCACTTTCGATGATGGACCGACGCCCGCGACGCTGCCGGCTCTACTGGACAGGCTGCGGGCCGCCGGCGCCAGGGCCACCTTCTTCAACCAGGGAAAGCATTCCGAAGCCAACCCCGGACTCGTCCGTGCGCAGCAGCGAGCCGGGATGTGGATCGGCAACCACACCGACACTCATCCTCACCTCCCCGAGATCGGCGACGCCGCGTTCCAGGAGATCCTCGGCACCCAGCAGACCTTGCACCGGATCACCGGGGAGCGGCCTTCACTGTTCCGGCCGCCCTACGGGGAGACCAGTGACCAGGTCAGGGCCGACGAAGCGCGCCTGGACCTGCTTGAAGTGCTGTGGACGGTCGACTCCCGGGACTGGGCTGGAGCGACCACCGACGACATCGTGGCCGCCGCGCGCACGCTCCAGCCGGGGATGGGGAGCCAGGTCACCCCGGTAGGTCGTGGTGCCGACCCACCCCCTGAGCTGGCCGGCCGGGTTCCATGTTCGGGGGTTCCGGGTGGACGGAGAAGTGGAACGCGATCCTGTGGATAAGTCGTCAGCGGGCCCAGCGGGTGGGGTCGCCGCCGTCGGCACGCCGGGCGGCCAAGGCCCGGCGGGCGGTCGATTCGACGATCGCTCGGGCCTCGCCCAGTTCGCGGTCGGCGGCGGAGACCTGGACGGGCCCCGGGGGCGCGTCGACGTGCACGGTGGCCAGGCCGAGGACGCGCTGGAACGGGTTCACGGTGAGTCGGACCGATTGCGCGCGGGCGTGGGCGATGACGTCGGTGCGGCGGCACGGCCAGCCGTGCCGGGTCACGAAGACGACGTCGTCGGTGCCGGCGCCGTCCGCATGGTCGATCGCCACGGCCTTGGAGGACGCGGGCAGGAGCGAGACGGCGTCGACGTGCGTGCCGGGGAACACCTGTGAGACGAGATGCATGGCGACGTGCCGGGGCGCGACGGGCAGCAGCGTCGAGGACAGGGCCTGCCGCTCGCCCGCGTAACCGGCGACGGTGACCTCGACGCGGGCCCAGCCGAGGCTGCGCCAGATCGCCGGTTCGACGATGCTGATGGCCTGGACGCGGCCGGGAGGGAGCGTCTGCATCCTGGTTTCCAGGAGGCCGTAGCGGAGGCGGATACCGTCCGGTGACATCGCGATTGTGAAGTTGGCGTACATCACCAGCGGCGCGATCACCGCCCGGATGAGCCCGAGCAGGACGGGGAGCGTGACGGCCAGGATGCCGCCCTCCGCGTACATCACGAGGAACATCAGCGACGCGAGGAAGAGCAGGACCGTGCCGAGGACGGGCAGCCGGAGAAGCAGGGACGCCAGCAGGACGCCGAACGGGACCCGCCACAGGTGCCTTTCCGGTGCCTCGGGCGTGTGCCCGGGCAGCCCGGCGGCGCGGGCGAGGAGTTCCGCGCGCAACTGCTGGGCGGAGTGCCGTCCCAGGTAGCGGAGGGCGATCTCGCTGTGCTCACCGCCGGCCAGTTCGACCCGCACTTCGGCAAGGGCGAACACCCGCGTCACCAGGGGACGGACAAGGTCGATGGCCTGGATGCGCGAAAGCGGGATCCGGCGCTTGTTCTTGCGGAGCAGACCGGTCTCAACGACGAGGTCGTCGCCGTCGACACGGAAGCGCAATGCCAGCCACGTCCAGACACCGGTCCCCACAGCGATCAGCCCCATGGGGACGGTCACGATAAAGAATCTTGCGAGGACCTCTGGGGTGAGCGCCAGGATGATGCCGTCGTCCGTCTGCGTCAGCAGAAGAGGGAAGCCGAGCAGGACGAAGTAGATGATGAGGAAGATGAACGCGCGTAGGGGCACCGTCGCCCAGTGAAGCCTGTGCGTGCCCTCGGAGAACCGGATGGGCGGGCGGTGGCCCGGCTGGGGGCCGTAGCCGTACGGCGGACGAGGCGGGCCGTAGGGCGGGCCAGGAGGCGGTCCGGGCGGTGGGCCGTAGGGAGGGCGCGGCCCATAAGGCGGTCCCGGACGGCCCTGGGGGCCATGCGGCCCGTACGGACCCTGCGGTCCAGGAGGTCCGTATGGGCCGTAAGGGCCGCTCATAGTCCCATGCTCCGTTCCTCGCCCTTCTGGGCGAGGCGGTCGCGCAGCAGGGCGGCCTCAGAGGTCGGCAGGCCCGGGATGGTCGCGTCCGTTGCCGCTGCGGCGGTGTGCATCCGGACGGTGGCGATACCCATCCACCGCTCCAGAAGCCCCGCTGTGACGTCCACGAACTGCATCCGCCCGTATGGGACGACGATGAGACGCTTGACGAACACTCCGTGGGTGACGATGAGGTCGTCCGCACGCTCGACGTAGCCGTATGCCCGGCGGTCGAGTTCGGCCACCAGCCACGTGAGCACGGCCCCCAGCAGAACGGCGGCGATCCACATGACGGCGGGTATCAGGCCGCCGTTCCCCCACACGATGAACGCGCCCACGCCTCCGACTGGAATGGCCCACAGGACGGCGGTGAGAAGCCGGTGCAAGGCATGGCGTTTGGATATGGGCGACCAGTGCAGGCCGCCGCCGGGCGCGAACGCCTGGTCGGCCTGGTAGGTGGGTGGTCCGGACGGCTGCTGGTGCGGCGGGTAGTGTTCCGGTACCTGTCCTTGACCAGGCTGGCCTGGCGGTTGACCGCCATGACCCGGGCCCGGCGGCGCGGGCGGGTGCGCCGCTCCCTGCTGTCCAGGGTTCGCGGCGGGCTCGTAAGGCGGTTCGCCGTGGCTCGCGTTCATTGCCCCCTAGTCAACCGGATAACGAGTACCGCTCGCCATGGGACCATGAAGCGGTGATCGGAGCGGCGGAGGCGCGACCATGACCACCGAACGGATTGTCGGGATCGGTGCGGGCGCCAAGGAGCTCGCCACCGAGGACATGACTCTGAACATCGGCCCTCAGCACCCGTCCACGCACGGTGTGCTCAGGCTGAAGCTGACCTTGGACGGCGAGCGGATATCGGCGGCCGAACCCATCGTCGGCTACATGCACCGGGGGGCGGAGAAGCTCTTCGAGGTCCGCGACTTCCGGCAGATCATCGTCCTGGCGAACCGGCATGACTGGCTGTCGGCGTTCTCCAGTGAGCTCGGCGTCGTCCTCGCCGTCGAGCGGATGCTCGGCATGGAGGTCCCGGTCCGCGCCGTATGGACGAGGACGCTGCTGGCCGAGCTCAACCGGATCCTCAACCATTTGATGTTCCTCGGCTCGTATCCACTCGAAATGGGTGCCATCACGCCGGTCTTCTACGCGTTCCGTGAGCGTGAGGCGTTGCAGCGGGTGATGGAGGAGGTCTCCGGCGGACGAATGCATTACATGTTCAACCGGGTCGGCGGGCTCAAGGAGGAGCTTCCCGCCGGTTGGGCGGCGCGCGCGCGGACGGCGGTGTCCGAGGTCCGTTCCCGCATGGGCGACATCGACGACATCATCATGGGCAACGAGATCTTCCGTGCCCGGACGAGGGGCGTCGGCGTGCTCACGCAGGAGCAGATCTTGCAGTACGGGGTGTCGGGGCCCATCGCGCGTGCGTCCGGCCTCGATTTCGACCTGCGCCGGGACGAGCCGTACCTCGCCTACGGCGACCTCGACGTCCGTGTGGTCACCCGGTCGGAGGGCGACTGCCTCGCCCGGTTCGAGTGCCTGCTCGATCAGGCGCACGCGTCCCTCGACCTCGCGGACGCCTGCCTCGACCGCCTGGCCGAACTCCCGCCCGGCCCCATCAACCAGCGGCTCCCGAAGGTGCTGAAGGTCCCGGAGGGCCACACCTATGCCTGGACGGAGAACCCGCTGGGCATCAACGGCTACTACCTGGTGTCGCGCGGCGAGAAGACCCCGTGGCGGATGAAACTGCGGTCCGCGTCGTTCAACAACATCCAGGTCCTGACGGAACTGCTGCCCGGCAACCTGGTCGCCGACATGATCGCGATCCTGGGCTCGATGTTCTTCGTCGTCGGCGACATCGACAAGTGACCGGCAGGCGACAGGCGCGGTGAGCCTGTGCGGCGTCGGCGAACGATCCCTCCGAACCGGCCGCTGTCCGTTCGCGTCAGAGCAAACGACGTGAGGAGTCGCCGATGACGCAGTTGACCGAGGGCCCGCCGCCCACCGCGCACACCGTCTCGCCAGAACAGCAGTGGTCGCCGCCAGACCAGCAGCGGGTCTCGTCAGAGCAGGAGTGGACCGACTGGGGTCAGACCCGGGCGTCCTGGGGAGAGCCCAAGGCACGCCGGGGATTGTGGCCGGCCGTGGTCGTTCCGCTAGGCGTGCTCGCCGGGCTCATCGTCATCGGCGGCCTGTTCCTGGCTCTCGCGAACCCGGCCGGAGCCGCCGGCCTCTGCGGCGGCGGATAGCCGGCACC
The DNA here is from genome assembly GCF_052245875.1 of Actinomadura sp. 3N407. NCBI lineage: Bacteria > Bacillati > Actinomycetota > Actinomycetes > Streptosporangiales > Thermomonosporaceae > Actinomadura > Actinomadura sp. 3N407. Next base: position 111,101 of record NZ_JBQQBP010000005.1, on the reverse strand, counting down.
GTGACCCAGCCAAGCGAGGGGCTGAACGCGGCACTCACCGTGGAGCCCGCCGCGTCGTCCTCCTACGGGCTGCAGGCCGTCGTCCAGGGGCCCGGTCCCGCACCCGTCCGGACCTTCCGGACGTTGCGCCGTACCTGGCTGCTGGGCACGGCCCTGCTGTCGGCGGGCGCGTTCGCAGGGGCGATCGTGCTCGCACCTGACGGCTCGGACCCGCCGGGCCGCGCGCTCGGCACGCTGCTGTTCCTCGGCTCTTCCGTGCATGTGGCCGCGACCGGCTGGTTCTTCACGCTCCCGGAGATCCGCGCGCACGCCGCCGCGCACCGCGGCCGTTATGTGGTCGCTCCGGCCGCGCTGGTCCTCGGGACCGCGCTCGCCGCGACGATCGTCCCGTACGAGCAGGTGCAGTGGGCGCTACTGGCCTACCTGGCCTGGCAGTTCTTCCATTTCCAGAAGCAGAACCTCGGGATGGCGGCGCTGGCCGGGGTCGCGCAGCGGACCGGTTCGGTCCACCCGCTCGAACGGCGGGCGATCATGCTGGCCGGGGCGGGCGGGATCGCGGCGCTCCTCGTCCACCCGGAACTTCTCCAGCTCGGCATAGACCCACCGCTCAGATTCATGTTCCCGGTGGCTTTCGTCGTGTTCGCCGTAGGCGTCGCCATAGGGCTCTACGCGCTGGCAAGGCGAGACGGGCGTCCGGCCGCATTCACGGCCATTTACTTGATCTCGCTGCTGTTCTTCGCCCCGGTCTTCATCTTCGACTCCCCGTACGCGGCGGTCGCGGGGCTCACGATCGCGCACGGCTACCAATACCTGCTCATCGTCGGCCTGGTGTCAGGTGCGCCTAGGCGGGGCCGTTCGGGAATGACCGGACTCTGCATCATGGCCGCCATCGCTCTGCTCGGCGGCATCGCGCTCGACCAGGCATCCCACATGCATGGTTCGCCGCTTCTGTGGGAGCGGGCGCTCTACGGCGCCTACCTCGGCGCTGTGATGGCCCACTTCGTCATCGACGCCGGCCTGTGGCGCCTCCGGGACGAGTTCCCGCGCCGCTTCCTCACCGCCAGCGTCCCCTATCTGCTCAAGCCCTAGGCACGGGACGCACCCCGGTCGCGTTCCTCCTCGCCCGGGTCCTTGGGGACGCGGCACGCGTACTCCAGGAAGAACGCGGCACCCACCAGGACGACCGCGGCGAGGAACGTGCCGCCGCTGACGAAGAAGTCCTGGCGGGGGGTCGCCTTGTCGAGCGACGAGGCGAGGCTGGCGGCGAACCCGGCGAAGACACCCGCGATGACCGCGGCGGAGTGCGCGCTGGCCTTGGCCAGGGCGGCCAGCCGCGCCACCGCCATGGGCTCCAGCGGCTTGGGCGCCGGTCTCCGGTTCGGGTCGGACCGGCGCCCCTCCATGGGCTTGCGGCGGAGGCGGCGCAGCACGTTCAGGCCCGTGAACCCCTCCCCGAGGGCGAGCAGCAGCAGCGTCGGCACCGCGGTCCACGGCAGCGGTGGCAGCGACATGTAGGCCGAACGCAGCACCGCCCAGGTGATCACCGCGACGACGGCCACGAGCGCGATGAGGAACAGCGGCCGGGACGGTTTCATGCAGGCTGCTGGAGAGCCAGGTCCTCCCGGCGGCGAACGGCCGACGGACCACCCTCCGACTGTTTGGCCTGGGCGAGGTCACCGACGCGGCCGTGCCCGGGCAGCAGCACGTCCGGCTCGATGTCGGCCCAGGGGACGAGAACGAACGCGCGCTCGTGCGCGCGGGGGTGCGGGAGCGTCAGATCGGGGTCGTCGGACGTGACGTCCCCGAACACGACGATGTCGATGTCGAGCGTGCGGGGCCCCCAGCGGACCACGCGTTCCCGGCGCATCGACGTCTCGATGTTCAGGACCCGTTCCAGCAGGTTCTCCGGTGGCAGCCTCGTATCGGCCACGACCACGACGTTGAGGAAGTCCCCCTGGTCGGGGATGGTCTCACCGGGCGGCGCGTACGGCGGCGTCTCGTAGACCGGGGAGAACGCCACGAAGTTCAGGCCTGGCGCGTCGAACAGCGCGTCCACCGCCTCCTGGATGTTGTCCAGTCGGTCTCCGAGATTGCTGCCGACCGAGAAAACGACACGGTGCTGGACCAGCATGTGGCCGCCGGTGGCGGTGCGGTCGGGCATGCGGTCGGACGCTGTCATTGGCGACTCCTCCTGATCTTCACGGCAACGTCCGTGAAGGGGTGCGGCACCGGGGCGCTCGGCTTGTGGACGGTGATCTCGACCTCACACACCGTCGCATCTTCCAGACATATTGTCGCCAGCCGGTCGGCCAGCGTTTCAAGGAGGTTGACGGGCTCCCCCTCGACGACGGCGACCAGGCGGCCGGCGAGCGTTCCGTAGTCGACGGTACGCGAGAGGTCGTCCCCCGCCGCGGCCGGGCGGGTGTCAAGGCCGAGGACGGCGTCCACCACGAACTCCTGCCCCAGCTCACGCTCCGCGGGCAGGCATCCGTGCCGGCCCCGCGCCCGCAGGCCGCGCAGTTCGATGCGGTCGAGACTCATTCTTCCTCTGCATCAACGACGTTGAGGACGGGCGAACCATGGTGCAGCAGAAGCCGCCACTCGCCTTCCGACCGGACGAACACGTTCGTGGCCACGATGCTTCCTCCTGCGAGGAAACCCGCCTCGGTGTCCTCGTCGGCGGTGAGAACGTTCTCCTTACACGTCACCACGGCATGATCGCCGTACACGTCGGTTTCGACATCGGTCAGCACGAACTGGATGTAGGTCGTGTTGGCCATGATGAGCGCCCAGGAACGGAGCACTTCCTCACGTCCGCGCAACATCGTCCAGCCGGGATGGACGCAGGAGACGCCGTCCGCGTACGGGCCGTCCGCCCATACGTCCGACATGCGGTCAAAGTCACCGGCCTCGAACGCCGCGTAGAACTCGGCGTGGACCTCATCCACGTCGGCGCGGTTCACGGCACGGCTCATAGGCGGGAACTCCCGTGGTCGGCGCGACCGTCTGCCGCGGCTTGTGCAGGACTCTCTTCACTCGCGGGACGTGCCGCGCGCATGGCGGCCGCCACCCGCACGGCGTCCGCGTTCGGACGTACTCGGTGGACGCGCACACACCACGCACCGGCGGCCGCGACCAGCGATGTGACCGCCACGGTGGCGTCGTCGCATTCGCCGAACGGCCGGGGCGCCCCGTCGGGGTCGGCGAGGAGCCTGGTCAGGAAGCCCTTGCGGGACGCGCCGACCAGCACGGGGTACCCGGTGCCGGTGAGCGCGTCCAGATGGGCGAGCAGCGACCAGTTGTGCCCCACCTCGGGGTTCTTCGCGAACCCCAGCCCGGGGTCGAGCACGATCATGGACGGGTCGACACCTTCGCCCAGTACCGCGTCGACCCTGTGCAGCAACTCATCGCGCACCTCACGGACCACGTCCTTGTAGATGGCGCGCGTTTGCATGTCGTGGCTGTGGCCCCGCCAGTGCATCACCACGTACGGGACGCCCGCAGCGGCGACCACACGCGGCATGTCCGGGTCGGCCAGGCCACCACTGACGTCGTTCACCAACAGGGCGCCCACATCGAGCGCGGCCTCGGCGACCTCAGCGCGCATGGTGTCGATGCTGACCGGCACGTTCTCCGCGATGAGGGCCTCTATGACGGGCACGACGCGACGCAGTTCCTCGTCCTCGGAAACACGCTGCGCACCGGGGCGCGTCGACTCGCCGCCAACGTCCACGATGTCGGCGCCCTCCGCGACGAGGTCGAGCCCGTGCCGGATGGCCTTCTCCGGGTCGAACCAGGCCCCGCCATCAGAGAACGAATCGGGGGTGACGTTGACCACGCCCATGACGAGGCAACGCCCTGGCGCGGGCAGCCCCGGAACGACGGCACTGGTCATGGCACCCAACCCTATGCCTTGATCTCAACCCCCCGGAGCGACGCCTCCGCCGCCCATTTCACGCCGGCACACCGGGCCCGGCTCGACGTCACGTCCCGCCCGGCACACCGGCCTCACCAAGCCCGGCATACCCCGTCCGGCAGCAGCAGAACGGGCCTCAGCGCAACGCTGAGGCCCGTTCAGGCGTTCGATGCCCCCGAAGCGGGCGGACGGTCGTCAGCGGCCGAGAATCAAGCTCATCGCCTCGGACCGCGTCTCCGGATGATCACGGAAGTCGCCGCGCACCGCCGAGGTCACCGTCTTGGCGCCCGGCTTGCGCACACCGCGCATGGTCATGCACAGATGCTCGGCCTCGATCACCACGATCGCGCCCCGCGGCTCCAGCACGCGCATCAGCGCATCGGCGACCTGACTTGTCAGCCGCTCCTGAACCTGCGGTCGGCGCGCGTACACGTCCACCAGCCGCGCCAGCTTGGACAGACCGGTGATCTGGCCCTTCATGTTGGGCGTGTACCCCACATGGGCCACCCCGTGGAAGGGCACCAGGTGATGCTCGCAGACCGAGTACACCTCGATGTCCTTCACCAAGACCATCTCTTCATGGTCGGCGTCGAACACCGTGGTCAGCGCGTCCTCCGGCGTCTGCCGCAGGCCGGCGAACTGCTCGGCGTACGCGCGCGCCACCCTGGCCGGCGTCTCGCGGAGCCCGTCGCGGTCGGGGTCCTCCCCGATCCCGATCAGGATCTCGCGCACCGCCTTCTCGATCCGCGCATGGTCGAACCCGGGCGGCTCGTCCAGGATCTGCGCCTCGCCCTCGACGAACGCTCGCCCCGCGTCCCGCGCGGCCTCGTCCACCGTCCACCGACCCCTTGCGGCGGACGACGAGCCTGGGGACGGTGTCCCATCCCCGGGCTCGCCATGCGCCGACGTTGTGTCTTGCGGATCAGCCAATGCGGTCAGCTCTCGCCCTGGGCCGGGTCGGCGGCCTCCGAAGGGACGCCGCTCTGCCCGTTGCCCTTGGTCAGGTCGGTGACGTCCTGCGGGCCGAGAAGGGCCAGCTCCTTACGCGTGAGGATGGGCGGACGGTCGGACGGGAGACGCTTGCCGTAGCCGGTGTAGGAGTTCTGGTGCGGCCGCTTCTCGATCGGCGCGAAGATCTCCAGCACCTGGTCCTTCGACAGGGTCTCCTTCTCCATCAGATTGACGACCAGCTCGTCCAGGACGTCCCGGTACTCCACGAGGATCTCCCACGCGGTGTCGTGGGCGGCCTCGATGTAGCGGCGGACCTCGTCGTCGATCGCGGACGCTATGTCCTCGGAGTAGTCACGCTCGTGCCCCATGTCGCGGCCGAGGAAGACCTCGCCCTGCCCAGAGCCGAACTTGCGCGCTCCAAGACGCTCGCTCATGCCGTACTCGGTCACCATGTTGCGGGCGATCCCGCTGGCCTTCTCGATGTCGTTGGCCGCACCGGTCGTCGGCTCGTGGAAGACGAGTTCCTCCGCGGTGCGCCCACCGAGCAGCATGGCGAGCTGGTCGTTCATCTCCGAACGCGTGGTGAGGAACTTGTCCTCCATCGGCAGGGTCATGGTGTAGCCCAGGGCCCGTCCGCGCGGCAGGATCGTCACCTTGTGCACGGGGTCGGAGTTCGGCAGCGCGTGCGCCACCAGAGCGTGCCCGCCCTCGTGATAGGCGATGATCTTCTTTTCCTTCTCCGACATCACGCGGGTCTTGCGTTCGGGCCCGGCCATGACGCGGTCGATGGACTCCTCAAGGGTTTCCATGTCGATCAGCTTGCGGTCGAAGCGCGCGGTGAGCAGCGCCGCCTCGTTGATCACGTTGGCCAGGTCGGCGCCCGTGAAGCCCGGGGTGCGGCGCGCGATGATGTCCAACTCGACGTCCGGGCCGAACGGCTTGCCGCGCCCGTGCACCTTCAGGATGCCCTTGCGGCCCTCCAGGTCCGGGCGGTCCACGGTGACCTGGCGGTCGAACCGGCCGGGGCGCAGCAGCGCCGGGTCGAGGATGTCGGGACGGTTCGTCGCCGCGATCAGGATCACGCCGCCCTTGACGTCGAAGCCGTCCATCTCGACCAGCAGCTGGTTGAGGGTCTGCTCCCGCTCGTCGTGGCCGCCGCCGAGGCCCGCGCCGCGGTGCCGGCCGACGGCGTCGATCTCGTCGATGAAGATGATCGAGGGGGCGTTCGTCTTGGCCTGCTCGAACAGGTCGCGGACGCGGGACGCGCCGACACCGACGAACATCTCGACGAAGTCCGAGCCGGAGATCGAGTAGAACGGCACCCCCGCCTCGCCGGCCACCGCGCGGGCCAGCAGCGTCTTGCCTGTCCCGGGCGGGCCGTACAGCAGCACACCCTTGGGGATCTTGGCGCCGATGGATTGGAACTTCGCCGGGTTCTGCAGGAAGTCCTTGATCTCTTCCAGCTCTTCCAGGGCCTCGTCGGCCCCGGCCACGTCCGCGAAGGTCGTCTTCGGGGTGTCCTTGGTGATGAGTTTGGCCTTGGACTTGCCGAAGTTCATCACCCGAGAGCCGCCGCCCTGCATCTGGTTCATGATGAACAGGAAGATCAACACGATGATGACGATGGGCAGCAGGCTGAACAGCAGGTTCAGGAAGAAGCTCTGCTTGGGGACCTCCACGTCGTAGCCACCGGTCAGCTTGCCCGCGTCGGCCTGCTTCTGCAATGCCTGCTGGAGCTGGTGGCCCTGGCCGTCGACCCACGATGTCTGCTGATGGTCACCGTTGGTGAGCGTCAGCTCGATCCGCTGGTCCTTGTCAATGATCTTGGCGGACTTCACCTGTCCCGCGTTGATCTCCTGGACGACCTTGGAGGTGTCGACCTTCTCGTATGAGGGGCCAGGGTTGATGCCCCACATCACAAGGGCGACCAAGAGGCCGAACAGCAGGATCCACAGCAGCGGCCCGCGAAAATAGCGCTTCACGTCCATTTATTCGGTTACCCCTCCGGGGCCCGTCCCTCCTGACCAACGTCTGTGTGCGATCCTCGCCCGTCCCGGGGGACGGACGCCGGGGCGACCAACAATCCGACTTGCGAAGGTCCGTCGCCCTGGGCTCCGGACCCACCGCAGCGGCTTCCCTCCTGATGGCTCCCCAACCCGAGGGTCCGGGACACCGACGGTACACCGCAGGATGCAGAAGACGCAGCCGACGCTGTTCTCCTGGCATCCTTTCCATATACCCGTCAACGACCTTTGCAACGATTCGTCACGGTCCCTTGTTCCCTGGGGGCCGCCCGTAAGCCCCTCGGCGCCCCTCAGCGGGGCCCGATCGGGCGAGGATGCCCGCCGATCGAGCGACGCGACGCACCGATCCGCAAGGCTACGCACCGATCCGCAAGGCTATGCGCCGTCTCCACCGTAGACGTGGGGGGCGAGCGTACCGACGAACGGCAGGTTCCGGTACTTCTCCGCGTAGTCGAGCCCGTAGCCGATGACGAACTCGTTGGGGATGTCGAACCCGATGTACCTCACGTCGAGGTCGGTCTTGACCGCCTCTGGCTTGCGCAGCAGCGCGCAGATCTCCAGGGACGCGGGCCCACGTGACCGCAGGTTGCTGACCAGCCACGACAGGGTCAGACCCGAGTCGACGATGTCCTCCACGATCAGGACGTGCCGGTCCAGGATGTCAGTGTCGAGGTCCTTGAGGATGCGCACGACCCCCGACGACTTCGTCCCCGAGCCGTACGACGACACGGCCATCCAGTCCATCGAGGCGGGCGTGTGCAGCGCCCGCGCCAGGTCCGCCATGATCATGACGGCGCCCTTCAGGACCCCGACGAGCAGCAGATCCTTGCCCGTGTAGTCGGCGTCGATCTGCCCGGCGAGCTCCCGCACCTTGTCCTGAAGGTCCGCCTCGGGGATCAGCACCTTCGCCAGGTCCATGCCCAGGTCTTTCTCGTCCACAACCCCACCCTCATCGCTCAGACCTCGCCCGTCCGGTGGGACGGACACAACCGCGCGACGTTCGCCGTTCACGCGGCGGACACGTCATGTGCCGGCTCGTGTGGCGAGCCGCTCACAGCGCGATGTCAAACCGGGCCGAACAGCAGCTTCCCATACCGCCGGACGGCTCTCAGCCCCCCGGGCAGATCTACGTGCCGCTGGCCATGCCAGGCCGTGACCAGCCGATCGACCGCATCGACATGGACGGCCGCGAGCGTACCCGGTGGGCTGCCGGCCTTTACGGCGGCCATCCGCAGAACCCGGGTGCGGACGGCTCTGGACAGATCCCCGAGCCCTTCCAGGGTGAGGGCCACGCCGTACCCGTCTTCGGAGGTCTCCAGATCCGTGAGAGCCTGTGCGGCGACCTCGTCCAGGTAGTCCGCGTCATCGCGCAGCATCCTCGCCGTCCGCGCCAGAGCCTCGGCCACACCGGGACCGAGAGCCTTCTCCAGGACCGGCAGCGCCTCATGCCGTACACGCACGCGTGCGTAGGCGGGATCAACGTTGTGGGGGTCGTCCCAGGCGTCCAGGCCCATCGCCCTGCAAGCCCTGCGGGTGGTCGCTCGGTCGAGCTCCAGCAGAGGCCTTACGTAGCGGACACCGGACTCGCGGCGGAATCCGGTCGGCATGCCAGACAGCGATCGAGCTCCGGAACCGCGCGCCAAACCCAGCAGGACGGTTTCGGCCTGGTCGTCCTGGGTGTGACCCAAGAGGACGGCTGCGGCCCCGAGCCGGTCGGCCGCACCGTCAAGAGCTGTATAGCGGGCGTCGCGGGCGGCGTTCTCCAGCCCGCCCGTCCCGTTCACCGTGACCGCGATCGATCCGGATGGGTCCAGGCCAAGGCCCGCCATGACCTGGACCACGGCGTCGGCGCGCTCGTCTGACCCGTCCTGCAGGCCGTGGTCGATCGTCACCCCACCTGCCGGACGTCCCGATCTGGGCGCCTCGAACGCGAGAGCACCCGCGAGCGCCAAGGAATCGGCGCCGCCACTGCATGCGGCGAGGACCATCGCCCCCGGCGGGAGGTCCGCCAGGACCCGCCGTACCGCAAGACGTACCGCCGCCACTGCCGGATCAGGCCCCATGCAGAATCTTTACCACTACGCGGCGTCCCCCACGCGCGATGGGTACCGGTGCCCTGCGGCTGGGGTCAGGCTTCGTTGGCCTCGGGCGGCGCGTCGATGGCGCGGGGACCGACGACCCTGTCCATCCACAGGGCCGGCTCCTTGATCTCGTTGTGCGTGGGCAGCGTCTCCGGGGACTGCCACACTTGGTTGAACCCGCTCATGCCCACCTCGGTGACGACCCGCCGGACGAACCGCGAACCCTCCGCGTACTGCTTCATCTTCAGGTCGATGCCGAGCAGGCGCCGGATCGTCTTGTCGAGCTTGGAGCCGCCGTCCCGCCGACCCTGGAAGCGTGAACGGATCTGCTGTACCGACGGCACCACTTCGGGGCCGACCGCGTCCATCACGTAGTCGCCGTGACCCTCGACCAGCGTCATCACCGCGGTGAGGCGGTCGAGGATCGCGCGCTGCTCCGGAGTCTGGATCGCGTCGATGAGGTTGGCGTCGCCGCCGCGCACGGCGTCCGCGACGGCCTCCGCCGCGTCCCGGATACGGTCCAGCATCACGCCGGGGTCGAGGTCGGACGCGAGCAGGAACTTGGTCATCTGCTCCTGCACGTACTCGCGCAGCCACGGGACACCGGTGAACTGAGCCCGATGCGTCTCCTCGTGGAGACAGACCCAGAGGCGGAAGTCGCGCGCCTCCACACCGAGCTCCTGCTCGACGTGCACGATGTTGGGGGCGACCAGAGTCAGCCGCCCTGTCGGCGCCTGGCCGGACGGGTCTGGCGGCAGGAACAGCTCGTACTGCCCCAGGACACGGCTGGCCATGTACGCGAGGATCGCGCCGACCTGCATTCCGGTGACGCGGGAACCGACGGCCTGGACGACCACGTTGCCCGCACCGCCGAGAGGCCCGGGACCGCGCCGCTCGGTCATCTGCTCCATGAGCGGTTCCAGCACCACTCGGAATCCGTCGACGTTCGCCCGGATCCAGCCGGGCCTGTCCACGATCGTCGCCGGATCCGGATCGATCTCGGAGGCCATGCCGGTGAACTCCCGAACATGCCCGTGGGCGATCTTCGACAGGTCGCGCAGCTCCACCACGACCTCACGGGCCTCGGCATGGCTGACCTGCGGTCCCGGCCTGACAAGCCGGGTTCCGGCCTGCACGGCCACGTTCCAGTCGATCATTGAGGCGCTCATGTACTCCACCGTACGTTTCGGACGCGGCGCCGAGGCGCCTCTGCACAGTCGTTCAACGAACAACCGTCCTGGTTATCTCCCGTATGACCCCGCCCACACTCGGTTCAGCCCCCGGCTGACGGCGCGCCACCGCATCCGCAGGCGGCGACGGCGGCCGCCAGCTGGTCGAGCTTCCCGGGATCGACCGGCCCCTTGCCGTCCCCCGCCATGAAGGCGAACGCGAGCAACCGGCCATCGGCGTCATAGGCGAGCCCCGCCAGCGTGCTGACGCCCGCCAGCGTGCCGGTCTTGGCGCGGACAGTCCCCGCCCCCGCCCGGCTGGTGGCGGCGGTGAAGCGCGGCGGGCTCAGCGTCCCGGAGAACCCGGCGATCGGCAGGCCGGTGATGGCCGGGCGGAGCTCCGGGTGGTCGTCGCCCGCGGCGAGCGAGACGATGCGGGCGAGCGCCATCGGCGTGATGCGGTTCCGCGTGGACAGGCCGCTGCCGTCGTTCACCGAAACCCCTTCCGCCACGCCGAGCCTGGCGATGACCTGCTGCACGGCCTGCGCGGCGTCCGCGAACGTCGCCGGACGGCCCAGCTTTATGGCGACCTGCCGCGAGACCGCTTCGGCCACGTCGTTGTCGCTCTCGGTCATCAGGTGCTCCACCAGAGCGGACACCGGCGGTGACTGGACGGCGCCGAGCCGCACCGCCCCCTTCTGCGCGACCGTCATGCGACCGGGCCTCGCGCTCACCCCGTTCTTGGAGAGCAACCGTGCGAACTGCTTCGCGGCAGCGGCAGGTGGATCGGAGACCCGTGTCCTCTTGGACGAGTCCCCCGGAGACAGGCGACCTTCGTCGACCGTCAAGGCGGTGACCGGAGCGACCTCACCGTCGGGCAGATAATTGGGTTTCCACCCGGCGGCCGTACGGGGACCCTGGTAGGCGGACACGTCATAGTCCACGCGCACCTGCTGCACGCCGGACGCCTTCAATGCCGTGGCCGTCTGCCGAGCCAGGTCCACCAGCGACGCAAAGGGCGGGTGGCCGGCCTCCGGGCGCGCGGGAAGGGCCGTCAAGGTAGGATCCCCGCCTCCGACCAGTACGATTCCGCCGCCGGCGCCTCGCACGACCTGTGTGGTGATCCGATGCGCGGGACCGACCGAGGCCAGCGCCGCCACAGACGTCACCAGCTTCGTCGTCGACGCCGGGGTCGCGGGCCGGTGGGACTGCCGCTCGAACAGGGGACGGCGGGTCGCCGCATCGATCACCACCGCGCTGATCTTCGCGCGGGGGCCGCCGATCAGCCCCGAGAGCCGCCCGGCCAGAGTGGACGCGTTCGGCAACGGGCCCGACGCGGGATCGGCCTCGGGGATCGCCACCGAGGCCGGGACCCGGACCAGGTCACGCGCCGCCACGCTGGGCGGCTGCGGGGACAGGTGACGGTCGGGTGTGAGTTTGGCCACTGCCAGCCCGGCGGTGACGATGAAAACGTTAAGGAGGGACAGCGACAGGACCACGAGGGCACGGCCCCGTCCAGGCACGTGACCGCCCCTCTCCCACTCAGCACTCACCAACGTGCGACATCCTTATACAAGGGAACACCCTGTGGGGTCGGCCTCGCCCACGGGTTCCCGAAAGACTATTCACTGCGAGCGTGCAGGGAGCGGAGGACATCTTGGATTTCGACGTCACCATTGAGATCCCGAAGGGCCAGCGGAACAAGTACGAGGTGGACCACGAGACCGGACGCATCCGGCTCGACCGCATGCTGTTCACCTCGACGCAGTACCCGGCCGACTACGGGTTCATCGAAGACACCCTAGGTGAGGACGGCGACCCGCTCGACGCGCTCGTCCTGCTGCAGGAGCCCACGTTCCCCGGCTGCCTGATCCGCTGCCGCGCGGTGGGCATGTTCCGGATGACCGACGAGGCCGGTGGTGACGACAAGGTCCTGTGCGTCCCCGCGACTGACCCGCGCATGGAGCACCTGCGCGATATCCACCACGTCGCGGAGTTCGACCGGCTGGAGATACAGCACTTCTTCGAGGTCTACAAGGACCTGGAGCCCGGCAAGTCCGTCGAGGGCGCCAGCTGGGTGGGACGCGTCGAGGCGGAGCTGGAGATCGAGCGGTCCCGCAAGCGCGCGGCGGACCAGGGCGGCCACTGAGCGTCGCCCACCCGGCCGACCGGACGCCGCGCCTCACCCGACCGGCTGTGCCGACCGGTGGGGCCGCGCCCAAGGCCGGGAGTCGCGGACGGCGCCGATCCGCTCCCGCGCCCACGCGACACGACTCGCGAAGAACCCTTCCGCACGGGAGACCACGCGGAAGGGTTCTCGCCTTCCACGGCACTGCCTCCACGCCACTGCTGGTACCGCTCGTACCGCTCGTACCGCTCGTGCCGCTTTTCCGCCCGCACGACTGCGGCTCCGCGTCCTCGCATGGCGTTAGCCGGCGGGACGGGTTGCGCCGATCAGGTCACTCCGGTGGATGCTGGAGATGCGGACCCGCGCACCGGTGTACGGCGCCTCTACCATCTGGCCATTGCCGATGTAGATGCCCACATGGTGGATGGTGCCGGGGTCGGACGTGTCGTTCGCGAAGAAGACGAGGTCACCCGGACGGAGCGCGTTGATGGGGATGTGCGGTCCCGACGTCCACTGCGTGCCCGTCCAGTGGTCGAGTCGTACACCGGCCTTGTCCCACGCGTACATCGCCAGGCCCGAGCAGTCGAAGCCTCGGATTCCCGCGCCCTGTGCCACGCCGTAGCTTGGACCGGCCGTGGTGCCTCCACCCCACGAGTACGGGGTTCCCAGCCATTTGAGGGCCGCACGCACCGCGATCGCACCACGCGCGGCCGACGTGGTCTGTCCCTCGACAGGGCGTCCTGGATCTGTGAAGGCAGCGCGGACTTTCCGTGCCTCCGCCTTCTCCAATGCCCGTTCCCGCGCGCGCTTGAGCCGGGCGGCTCGGGCCTGGGCGCTTCCAAGCCGCCGCTCCAGGCGCCGCTTTTCCGCCTTGATGCGTTGCACGGATCCCTGTTGCCTGGCCACCGCCTCCCGCGCGAGGCGTCTGGCCTCCTCGGCACGTTTCGTCGCCGCCCCCTGCTCGTCGAGCGCTTTCTGCGCCTGGCGACGGAACACGTCCGCGACGGTCTTGGACGCCTCCACCTGGCGGACCATCGCGGTCCGCCGCTTGACGAGCATCTCGACCATCGCGGCACGGTCCATGAAGCCCTGCGGGCCACCGTCGCCGACGAGCGCCGACGAGATCTGGTCGTAGCCGGTGTTGTTCCGGTAGAGCTGCGCGGCGAACGACGCCAGTCCGGCTCGTGTCTCCTCCAGCCTCCGGTTCGCCTCGGCCAGTCGCGCTTGGGCGTCCCTGTAGGCCTGCTGAGAACGTTGCAGTTTTAGCCGTTCGCCGTTGTAGCGCTCCACGGCGGCCGCAGCGGCCACGGCCAGCCGGTCGAGCTCGCCGTCCGCCTGCGCGAGCTTCGCCTTCGTCCGGCCGACTTCGGCGGCCCGTTCCCTGACCTGCCGTTCGCTGTGCTCAACGTCCCCCGCGCCGGGGGTGGGATCGGCCGCCGCCGGACGGGCGGACACCGCCGGAGCCGGCAGGCTCACGCAGATCGCCACGCTGGAGGACAAGGCGGCCAGCCGCAGTGCCACGCTGCGGGAGTGGGACGAGGTCGCGCGACGAGTCGGTGCTGCGCCAAGTGCCATGAGCACGTCCTCCCCCCGGCATGTACTGCTTAGCGCAAACGATCACCTACGAAGAGTAGTTGACTCAGGCAATGGCGAGTACGTCCGCCACTCCCGTCAGGGACTGGACATCGGGCCTGTACTGGGAGAGACGGTGGTGACCCCTGATGGCGGCTCAGTGGACGGCGACGGATCCGGGCCGTCACTGGAGGGCGGCGGCTCGGAGGGCGACGGATCGGGGGACGACGGCGTCTCGCTCTGTGGGGGCGACGGGCGGCCCGAACGGTGAGTGTCGGGCGGTGGTGCGGACGGGCCTCCTGGTCCGGGCACTGTCGGCGTCGGGGAAGGCGTCGGGTCTGTGCCTGGAGCATCGGGGCGCCAGGTGACGTGCACCTGGCTCCCGCCAGGCTGGAACGTGATGGTGCCTTCCCCACGGGAATTCGATCGTCGTGCGATGTGGACGCGCACGGTCACGCTTTGGCCGGGTGCAAGACGTCCGGACGATGGGTGAACTTCCATGACTCCCTGGCTCTCAGCCCGCCAGGTCACCGGTCCGCCTTCTGCCTGTAGGTCTATGGAGCCGTCCGAGCCTCCTGCCAGGTCCAGAAAGAGCGGGGAGACCAGCAGCGTGCTCTTGGCCGCAGAGCTCGAAGGCTCATTCGCGGGCACCGGCACTGGAGACGGCGTCCGGAGAGCGGCCGGCGGCGCGGACGATGACCTAGAACCGAGCGGGAATGTGGCCGACACAGGAGCGGCGTCGAAGTAGCCCGTACCTTCCGGGTGGTCTGCGGAAGGCCGTCCGGGGACGGGGTGCCGCGAAAGGCCGGGGACGGCGGTCGGGCGTGGGCCGGCGACAGTGTCAGCGTCCCGTCCGGTGTCGAAGAGCCCGTACATGGAGGCGACCCCACCACCGGACAGAAGGGCCACCACTGCGAGCACCACGGTCACCCGGACGCCTTGGCCCCCGAGCCGCGGCTCCTTCGACGGGGAACGTGTCCTGCGGAGGCGGCGTAGCCACGAATGGCCTCCCGGACTCGATGCCCAAGGCGGCCGTGCATGCGGCATGTCCTGTACGGGGAACCCGTCAGGCGTGAACTCGGTGATCCGGGTGGTGACGAAGAGCCGGTAGCCGACCAGTTCCGGATCGAGGAAACAGCTCATCACCCGGAGCCGAAGTTCCGCTGCCAGACCGGGTTCCGGTAGCAGTCCGTACACCTTGGCGGCCGACACGGTACGAGGACGGAACGCACCGCAGACGGAGCAATTCTCCGCGTGCCCCATCAGCCGACCGTTCACTTCGTGAGTGTGTACGCCGTGCCGTTCCCGCAGCAGCGCGGCACGTTCTGCGCAACCGTACGGGCCCTGATGCGCGAGCATTTCGGCCGTCAGCGCCTCTTCAAGCTCGCCGTGCGCACGGTCGAGCGATGACTGCGTGTCTTTCAGCGGCACGTCGAACACCGCGGCCAAGTCAGGAACAGACAGTTGGTGCCTGACCCGTAGTTCCAGGATCTCCCGGGAGAGCGGCCGCAACCCCAGGACCGCCTGCCACGCCATGATGCGCTGGTCGACGTCCTCCTGATCGTGGCTGGCGACCGGCACGTCCGGCGGATGGTCCCTGGGGGGCAGCCGGCGCGCACATTCCAGCCGGGCGATGGCGTAGAGCCACGGCGCGAACCGGTCCGGGTCGCGCAGCTTGCCGATGTGCGCCTCCGCCACGATGAGCGTGTCGCGCAGCGCCACCTGGGCGGCGTCCCGGCTCCGCAACTGGAACCAGCAGTACGCGTAGAGCCGGTCGGCATGGGCGTCGTACAGGGCGGCCGGGGCGGCCGGATCACGCTCGCGCAGCGCCTCGACCAGGAGATGGTCGTTCATGCCACAAAAGGTAAAGGCTCCGGGCGCTCTTTACCGGCCATTTCAAGAGATCGAACTCAGATACCGAACACCATTCTTACTCTTCCGTGACACTTTTGGAGAGTGTCGCGGATGAGAGCCTTAGGGTGATACGACCGGAGTCCCTCGACAGAGGATCGAGCACCTGGCAACCAGGGCGTTGCCTCGATGAGCGACCACGCAGCCACACCACGTGAAGAGCGCTTATGGTTCGCGTTCACTCAGGGAGGAGCATTTCCATCATCGGCGGCAGCAGCCCTTCAGCGGCCGCCGCGATGGTCGCGACCTGTGCGCTGGTATAGATGACCGGCTCTCTCGCAATGGCACGTGGGATCGTCCTGGCCGCATAGAACAGCACACCTTCGTGCTCTACGCCGTCCCGCGCGACACGGGCGCCATGCACAACGACCATGGGCGTGACATGCACGTCCCGGCCCAACTCCCCGGAGAGCAGTTCCGCCACCGTGTCGGCCGCGCGCGCGGCCACACCGGTCACATCGACAACGGGTCTGCGCCCCACCCACAGACGGCTCTGCTCGGTGCGCAACTGAACACCCCACCGAAGCCGCCGGCTGACGATCGCATAGATGCCGGACAGGCCGACCACCAGGTGATCGAGGTTCGTCGTCGGTATGGAAACGTCCGGCAAGGCCCGGTCGTGCAGAACATGAAAGCCCGCCGGGTCCAGGCGGGCCAGCCTCCGGCCCGTACGCCGCTCAGCCAGGGCACCCCGGCGCCAACTGGTCACGGGCCCCGGCCTGAATCTCACATACGCCGCGTGCCCGACGAAGACGAGGACGGCGACCAGAGGCCCCGCCCACCAGACGCTCACGCCGGCCGCGACGACTCCCGAGCCACCTGCCACCACGGCCCGCACCGTCCGCCGTTCCCAGCGATGCTCCGCGGCCAGCGCACGGTGGCGATAGAGGGCCGAGGCCCCGGCGCTGGAGACGCCGCCACCGCTGCTGCGCACCTCAAGGCCCCTTTCCCTCGGCCCCCGAGCCGCACCTGGCGGCACAAGCGTGCGGCAGCCCGGCGGTTCCAGCAAGGATTTTCGAGGACTAGATCTTCGGTCGGAGTTGACACTGTCATCGTGACAGTGTCATTATCCAAGGCATGGACGGTACGTGGACGATCAGCGAGCTGGCGGAACGCGCCGCCGCGGCCCTTGCCGCGGACGGATCCGCGCAGGTCAGCGGCCGGGTGCGTGACCTGCCCAACGAACGGCTGATCCGCTGGTACACCACGATCGGCCTGGTCGACCCGCCCCTCGGCCGGCGCGGCCGCACCGCCCTGTACGGGCCGCGTCATCTCCTGCAGCTCGTCGCGGTGAAACGCCGCCAGGCCGCCGGCCGCTCGATCGCCGAGATCCAGCTCGAACTCGCCGCCGCCACCGACGCGACCCTTGAACGGATCGCCGCCCTCCCGTTCCCCGCCACGGCCCCGCCGCACCCCACCGCCACACCCACCGGCCGTACGCCCGCCCGCCACCGCGTCGCCGGGCCCGCCCGCGAAACCTTCCGGCGGCCCGGCCAAGGAGAAGAGAAAGGCCCGGCCGACCAAGCAGGGCTAGTCGAACGAGCAGGGCCAGTCGAACGAGCAGGCCCAGTCGAACGGACGGGGCCAGTCGAACGGACAGCTTCAGCGGAGGCGGCAAGCCCGCCCGACGCGGGAAGCGAATCCGCCCGCGCCACCTTCTGGAACGCGCGCCCGGACGTGTCCTACAGCGCGGCCACCATCACCGACGACTACGGCAGGCCAGACGACCACGACAGGGCCGACGACTACGCATGGGCGGACGACGACACCGAGCCTCGTCCCTCCGTCGTCCAAGGTGTCCGGCTCACGCCCGGCCTCACCCTCCTGCTGGACGTCCCAGCCCTGAGCGGTGACGACCTCACCGCCATCGAGACCGCCGCAGGACCGCTGCTCGACGAGCTACGCCGGCGCGGTCTTCTCGCCCCCGCAGCAAGCCCCGCGTTCCAGCCCGCCGATCCATCCCGGAGGTCCCAGTGACCGTGCGCATACTGCCGCTACCCGACATCGAGCCCCCGGCGACCGACCACGGAATCGGCGCGCTCACGACCGACAGGGGCAATCTGCCGCTCGACTCCGTCGACGTGCACGCCTCGATCACCGGGCTGGCCGCCGGCATCGAGGTCGTCCAAGGCTTCCGCAACCCGTTCGACATACCGCTGGAGGCCACCTACATCTTCCCGCTGCCCGACCGCGCGGCCGTCACCGCGCTGCGCATGGAGGCCGCCGACCGGGTCATCGAGGGAACGCTGAAAGAGCGCGGCCAGGCCCGGCAGGACTACGACACCGCCATCGCCGCCGGGCAACGCGCCGCGATCGCCGACGAAGACCGCCCGGACGTGTTCAGCATGCGGGTGGGCAACATCCTTCCGGGTGAACACGTAACGATCAGGCTGACGCTCAACCAGCCCCTGCCGCACGAGTCGTCCTCCAGCGCGACGTTCCGCTTCCCGCTCGTCGTCGCACCCCGCTACATCCCGGGCGCGCCCATCGACGGCGAGCGCGCCGGGCCCGGAGTCGCCGACGACACCGACGCCGTGCCGGACGCGTCCCGGATCAGCCCGCCCGTCCTGCTGCCGGGCTTCCCCAACCCGGTACGGCTGGCCATCACCGTCGACGTCGACCCGGCCGGGCTGCCGCTGACCCAGATCCGCTCGGCACTGCACGTGGTGGCCGACGAGGGCGGCGGCGAACGCACCACCGTCCGGCTGCGGCCCGGTGAACGCCTCGACCGCGACTTCATCCTGCGTCTCGACTACGCCCCGCACGAAAGCGCGGCCCTCTCCCTCGTCCCGGACGAGTCCGGCGAGGAGGGAACGTTCAGCCTGACCGTGCTGCCCTCCGGAGAGGCCCGGCCGAGCCCACGCGACGTGGTGCTCGTCCTCGACCGTTCCGGCAGCATGCAGGGCTGGAAGATGGTCGCCGCCCGCCGCGCCGCCGCCCGCATCGTCGACACGCTCCGCGCCGAGGACAGGTTCGCCGTCCTGTCCTTCGACAGTGTCATCGAACGTCCCCGCGACCTCGGCGCCGGCCTGGTCGACGGCACCGACCGGAACCGGTTCCGCGCGGTGGAGCATCTGGCGGCGCTGAACGCGCGTGGCGGCACCGAGATGCTCGCCCCCCTCGACGAGGGCTGCCGCCTGCTCGCCGACTCGGCGCGCGACCGGGTGCTGGTCCTCATCACCGACGGCCAGGTCGGCAACGAAGACCAGATCCTCGCCCGCCTCGAACCCCGCCTGCACGGTGTCCGCGTCCACACGGTCGGCATCGACCAGGCCGTCAACGCGGGGTTCCTGAACCGTCTCGCCGCCATCGGCCGGGGCCGCTGCGAACTGGTCGAATCCGAAGACCGCCTCGACGGGGCGATGGAGCACATCCACCACCGGATCGCCGCGCCGATCGCGACCGGGCTCAGCCTCCACTCCGACGGCCTGGAGATCGTTCCCGACTCCGTGGCGCCCGCCAAGCTCGGCGCGCTGTTCCCCGGCGTTCCGCTGGTGATCGCGGGCCGTTTCCGCGGCGCCCCGTCCGGCTCGCTGTCCGTCCGCGGCACCGCGTCCAGCGGGACGGCGTGGGAGCAGCACGCCACCGGCGCCATCACCAAAGACCCGGCCACCACGTCCATCTGGGCCCGCGCACACCTGCGCGACCTGGAGGACCGCTACACGGTCGGAGGCCCGGACGACCTGGAACAACGCATCGTCAGCACGTCGCTCCGCTTCGGCGTCCTGTGCCGCTTCACAGCGTTCGTGGCCGTGGACAGCAGAGTGGTCACCGACGGCGAAGCCCCGCACCAGGCCGTCCAGCCGGTGGAGATGCCGAGCGGCTGGGAGCAGCCCACCGCCGCCCCGAGGATGACGCACGCCGCCTTCTCCGCCACCACGGACGCCATCATGATGCCGGAAGCCCTCATGGCACCGGGCAGCCCACCGCCGCCGGCCCCCTCGGGCCCACCGCCGCCCGCATACGGCACCGCCCGCGGCGCACCTCCGCGTGGCACGGGCCGTACCCCCAGCGCACCGGCCGCCCGACCGCGCTCGGCGGCGCCACGACGCGCCCGCCGCAGCCCCGCCCTCACCGGGTTCCAGCAGGAGCTGGCCAACGTGCTCGACCGCCTCCGCCAGGCCCCCGACACACACGACCAGCGCGTCCACCACCTGCTGAGCGATCTCCTCCCCATCCTCGAGTCGATCGTGCAGCGGATGGAGGCGCAGTCCCTGGACGCCACGCCCCTGTCCACCCTCCGCGACGACCTACGCCGCCTGAGTCCCACACCGGACGAGGCGACCATCAACAACCATTGGAGCCGCGCACTTCAAGTCCTCAGCGACTTCACCGGGGCCCCCGCGCCCCGCCGCCCCTTCTGGAAACGCCAGTAACGACCCGTGCCGGCGAGGGCGCTCCTGGTTGGGGCGCCCCCGCCGGGTGGTTTTCGTCAGGCGTGCTTGGGGTTGTGGTGGCGGCGCAGGAGGGGGATCAGGTTCAGCGCCAGGCCGATCAGGGCGACGGCGCCGACCAGGTTGACGCCCGGGGTGAACTCGGCGAAACCCTCGCCGCCGGAGGCCGTCCCCGATGCGACCAGGGCGGTGACCACGGCCAGGACGAGAGCGGCACCGACCTGGCCCGACGTCTGGACGAGACCGGAGGCCAGTCCCTGCTCGGAGTCGTCGATGCCGTCAGTGGCCTGACCCATGATCGAACTGAATCCGAACGCGAAGCCGCCGCCCAGCAGCACCATCGTGGGCAGGATCGTGAACGCGTAGTGCGGGGCGTTCCCGGCCGTGGCCAGGAACCATGCGTAGCCGAGGGTCAGGGACGTCATGGAACTGATGATCAGACGGGGCGTCCCGTACCGGTCGATCAGCCGGCCCACGAACGGTGAGCCGAAGGCCACGATGAGTCCGGCCGGCAGCAGCGCCATGGCCATCTTCAGCGGCGACCAGTGCAGCACGTCCTGCAGGTAGAGCGTCATCATGAACTGGAAGCTCAGGTACGACCCGAACAACGCGACGATGCTGAGGTTCGCCCGGATGATCGTCCCGATCCGCAGGATGCCCAACCGGATCAGCGGGTGCCGCACCCTGTTCTCGGTGACGAAGAAACCCGTGAGCAGCAGCGCCGCCAGCGCGACGGACCCCAGTGTGACGGGGTCGAGCCAGCCCCGGTCGGGTGCGGACACGACGGTGTAGACGGCGAGCAGCATGCCCCCGGTGAGGGTGACGGCGCCGACGAGGTCGTGGCCGCCGGTGGCGGCCGGCTTGTCCCGCGGGATCAAGGCGGCTCCCGCGACCAGGGCGATGAGGGCAAGGGGCACGGGCGTCAGGAACGTCCAGCGCCACCCGAAGCTGGTCAGCAGCCCGCCGAGGATCAGCCCGGACGAGTAGCCGCTGGCGCCGAAGACCGAGAAGACCGACAAGGCCCGGTTGCGCGAGGGCCCCTCCTGGAACGTGGTGGTCAAAATGGACAAGGCGGTCGGTGCGGTGAACGCGGCGGCCAGGCCCTTGACGAAACGGGTGGCGATCAGCAGCGTGCCGTCGTTCACCAGGGCGCCCACCAGGGACGCCAGGGCGAACACGGCCAATGCGACGAGGAAGACCCGCCTGCGGCCGAGCAGGTCGGCGGTACGTCCCCCGAGCAGCAGCAGACCGCCGTAGCCAAGGACGTAGCCGTTCACGATCCACTGCAGCGACGTGGTCGAAAGACCCAGTTCGGCGCCGATCGACGGCAACGCGACGCCCACCATCGAGACGTCGAGGGCGTCGAGGAACAACACGGCGCACAAGACCGCTAGTACTCCCCACAGCCGGGGGGTCCAGGCCTGTTCGGTCGGCGCGCTCGCGGCGGCCGGCGGACGGACGGGTGGGGCAGATGAGGTGTCGGTGATAGCCACGTCGAAGTACAGTACATGCGCATGCATCAAATGTCCACGCACTAAATTCCCCGGAATTTAATGCCGATGCATCTGATGCGTCCGCATGGTAAGGTTCGCGGCATGAAGGCGGAGTCGGCTCTCGTCGTTCGCTGGCGCAAGCTCGCGACCTGCTACAACACGGTCGCCTGCGCCCTCGAACGTGCCCTGCAGGACGCCCACGGCCTCAGCATGAGCGAGTACGAGACCCTCGACCGCCTCGTCGGACTCGACCGTGAGAAGCGCCGCATTCAGGAGATCGCCGCGGCCATGTATCTCAGCCAGAGCGCCCTGTCCCGCACGGTCGCCCGCCTCGAGAAGCACGGCTACGTCCGGCGCGGCCTCTGTGAGGACGACCGCCGCGGCGTCTTCGTCGAACTCACCGACGCCGGCCACCGGTGCCACTCCGAAGCACGCGAGACCCACCTGAAGGTCCTCACGGAACACCTCGGCCCCACTCCCTGACCGTGCGACCGCAGCGCTTTCCGTCCCGGCTCCGCTCCCCAGACGTGACTGTGCGGCGAGTGCGTTCTACGGGGACGTGGTGCAACCTGGCCCGTAGGCGGCCGGTCGTCCACCGGCCGGCCCCCGAGTAGAGCGGTCCATTGGCACGGGCCAGGGCGGAGGTGTTGTGGGCTGTCGCGTGATGCTGCGCCGGTTGCGGGCGGCAGACGAGGAGGAATTCGTCCGGCTAGCCGAACAGAGCTCCGAACTCCACAAAGACTGGGTCAGGACACCGGCCGACCCGGAGGCGTTCCGCGAATACCTGGGCCGATTCGCGGACCCGGCGGCCGGTGAGGCACTGCTGATCAAACGGGCGGACACTGGCGCCATCGCAGGTCATGCCACGCTCACCGGCATCGTCCGCAGGCCGTACGACCGCGCGGTCCTCGGTTTCGCCGCCTTCACGCCGAACGCGGGCCGGGGCTTCATGACAGAAGGCGTCGGCCTGACCGTCCTCTACGCGTTCGGCCCGCTGGGCCTTCACCGGGTCGAGGCCGACGTCCAGCCAGACAACGAACCCTCTCGCCGCCTGGTCCACCGCCTCGGCTTCAGGCGCGAAGGATTCTCTCCCGAGTTCATCAACATCGGCGGCGTCTGGCGCGACCACGAACGCTGGGCCATCACCGCCGACATGACCACCAGACTCCCCCCATGCAACAAAACCTTGTTGCCCTAGCCCATCAGGACGGATATCCCGCCCACACAACATCACCTGGACGTCCCAGAAGCCGCCGACGCCCACCCAAGAACTCCTCGCAAGTGCAAGGGACACCTGACGTGGGTGCCGCCGTCCTGGCAGCCGCGACGGGCACAACGATGTACGCCTACATGTCCTGTCTCTGCTGATCGGTGCTCGCACGAAAGAACTACGCGCGCTCACGTGGGCGCGTAGGCCGCCGCACAGGTCAACGTGCGCCCACATTGGCGCTCTAAGCTGCGGCACAGCTTCGTGTCGGTGCTGTCCGACGCCGGCGTCCCCATCGAGGACATCGCGGCTGGCCGGGCACAAGAGCACGGAGGTCACCGAGACGGTCTACTGGCACCAGATCCGCCTGCCCTGCCGGCCGGTGCGGAGGCCATGGACGACGTGTTCCCGTCGCTGCCGAGGAACCCTAGTCAGGCGGTCATGCAGAAGGCCCATCGCGAGTGATCGTGATGGGCCTGTGAGCTGGGAGCCGCCTATCGGAATCGAACCGATGACCTATTCATTACGAGTGAATCGCTCTGCCGACTGAGCTAAGGCGGCGTGCCGTGCGGAGCACGGCGGGAAGAAGTCTACCGGGTCCGCGGGGTGGGTGCGCACTGGTTATTCAGGGGCAGGTGGTTCCGTCCTTGGGCGGGTCGGTGGTGATCAGGTAGTCGTCGGTGGCCTTGGTGATGCAGGGGTTGCCTTGCAGGTAGGCGGTGTGGCCGTCGCCGTCGTAGGTGAGCAGGACGCCGCTGGAGAGCTGGTCTGCGAGGCTTTCCGCCCACTTGTAGGGGGTGGCCGGGTCGCGGGTGGTTCCGATGACGACGATGGGGTCGGCGCCCTTGGCGGCGATGGGTTTCGGCTTCTCCTCGGTCTGGACGGGCCAGTAGACGCACGGGAGGCCGCCCCAGACGACGAAGGGGCCGAAGAGGGGGGCGACCTTCTTGGCTTCGGCGGCGGACTCGCCGTAGGTGGCGAGGTCCGGGGGGTTGGGTTTGTCGACGCAGTTGATGGCCATGTTGGCGTCGGTCTGGTTGCTGTAGGAGCCGTTGGATTCGCGTTCGACCATCTCGTCCGCGAGGGCGAGGAGGGTCGTGCCGTCGGAGTTCTGGATGGCCTGGGTAAGGGCTTGGCGGAGGACGGGCCAGTACTCCTTGACGTAGAGGGACCTGGCTATGCCCATCACGGCCAGGGACTCGGTGACCTTGCGGGAGTCTCGGGTGTTCGTGAGCGGCTTCTTGTCCGTCTCGGCCAGGAACGACGAGATGCCGGCGATGACCGCGTCGGCGGAATCGCCGAAGGGACAGCCGCCTGTCTTGACGCAGTCGTCGGCGAACGCGCGCAGGGCCGTCTCGAAGCCCTTGGCCTGTTCGATCAGCAGTTCCGTAGAGGACAGCTTGGGGTCGACGGCGCCGTCCAGGGCGAGGGCTCGGACGTTCTTGGGGAACTGTTCGGCGTAGAAGGCGCCCAGGTAGGTGCCGTAGGAAGCGCCGTAGTAGGTGAGTTTCCGGTCGCCCAGGGCAGCACGGAGGACGTCCATGTCGCGGGCGGCGTTGACGGTGCCCACGTGGGGGAGCTCGGCCGCGGCTTTGGCCTCGCAGTTCTGGGCGAACTCCTTGCCTTCGGCGCCTAGGGCGCCGATCTCCTTCTCGCTGTCCGGGGAGGCGTCGGTGGCGAAGAAGTCGTCGAGCTGGGGGCCGGTGTTGCAGCGGACCGGGGCGCTGTCGGCGACGCCGCGGGGGTCGAAGCCGATGATGTCGAAGCGGCGGCGCAGGTCGTCACCGAAGGCGCGGGCCGCTTGGCGGACGAAGTCGACACCGGAACCGCCGGGGCCGCCCGGATTGGTGAACAGTGAGCCGATCCGGTTTGAGCCGTCCTCGGCCGGGAGCCTGATGACGGAGATGCCGACCTTCTCACCGGACGGCTTGGCGTAGTCCAGAGGTACCTGGACGGTCGTGCACTCGAAACCGTCCTCGCAGTCCTTCCAGGACGGTTTCTGGCTGTAGAACGATTCGAGCCCTGCGGGGATGGCGGGCGGGGCCGCCTCCTTCTCGGGGCTGTCGCTGCATCCGGTGGCCGTCGCGAAAGCCAGCACGGTGGCCACACTGATGAACTTCGCTGCCCGCACCTGGACCCCGTCTCGTCGTAGCGGCACGTACGCCGCCGCCTACGCTACGTCGGCCCGGTGGCCGGGGGCTACTTCCCTCCGTATTCGTGTTCGATGCCGTCGAGTAGCCGGTCGAGACCTTGCCCGAAGTGCTCGCGGCCGTAGGCGTTCGCCTCGATGAGGGGTTTGAGGCGGGTGAACTCGCCGGTTTCCGCGGGAGGGGCCACGGATCAAGCCGTGCGGTCGGTGATGGCCGGATCTGGGCAGGTGTACCCGAAATAGGGGTGCGTGCGGGGCGGTTGCCCAGGCATGAGCACACCGCGGAAGACCAGCGTCAGGATCGAGGAGAGCGGCAAGCGCGTCAGGGCCTACCTCGGCGGTCACCTGGTGGCCGACACCACGGGGGCGTCCCTCGTCTGGGAGATCCCCTACTACCCGACCTACTACTTCCCCGTGGCGGACGTGCGGGCCGAACTCGTCGAGGACGGGCCGGGCAAGCGTTCACCGAGCCGGGGGGACGCGACCGCGTACACGGTGAAGGTGGACGGCGCACAGGCCGCGGGCGCCGCACTCCGGTACGTCGAGTCGCCCATCGAGGAGCTGCGCGGCCTGGTGCGTCTGGAGTGGGACGCGATGGACGGCTGGTTCGAGGAGGACGAGGAGGTCTTCGTCCATCCGCGTAGCCCGTACACGCGCGTCGACGTCCTGGCGTCGTCGCGGAATGTCCGGGTCGAGGTGGACGGGGTGACGGTCGCGGAGTCGTCCAGCCCGCGGCTGCTGTTCGAGACGGGCCTGCCGGTGCGGTACTACCTGCCGAAGACGCATGTCCGGATGGATCTGCTCGAACACACCGACACGGTGACGCACTGCCCGTACAAGGGCACCGCGGAGTACTGGTCGGTACATGCGGGTGGCGACGTCCACAAGGATCTCGCCTGGTCGTACCCGGTCCCGCTGGACGAGAGCCGCAAGGTCACGGGTCTGGTCTGCTTCTACAGCGAGAAAGTCGACATCTACGTCGACGGCGTCTTGCAGGAGCGGCCGAAGACCCACTTCTGAGGACGCCGGAGGTCATCGCCTGAGTGTGAAGACCTAGCCGTATCCGACAAGATTCGCCCGGTCTTTATCAGCCAGGCATCACATCATCGAATGGAACATCGTGCGATGGTGTGATGCCTGTCGCTTTGCCACCCGAAGTCTTGAACGTCTCCCTACTGCTCCGTAGCTTACGGAACCGTAAGTTAGCGCGTCATCGGGGAGGCACCTTGACCACCGCACCACGCGCCGGGGGAACAACGCGGACCGCCGCGCAGCGCAGCGCAGAGCCGCAGACCGACGCCGCACTGCACAGCACAGATCCGCAGGCCACCGCTCTGCGCGGCGGCGAACAGAGCACCGCGTCGCGTGCTGGCGGAGTGCTGGCTGCTGCGGTCCGCGGCGTTGGGGCGCGGGGGGTCGCTTTTCGCGCCGGGGGTCGGCGGTCCGTCGGCGCATCGCCGGCGCGGGGTGTGGGGCGGGGAATCGCGGGGGCCGGGCGGTACCTCGCTACGCCGCTGCTGCCGGAGGACTATCTCGGGCTGCTGAACCCGCTGTGGTCGGCGGATGAACTCCGGGGCCGGGTCGACGCCGTCCGGCATGAGGCTCCGGCCGCGGCGACCCTGGTGATCAAGCCGGGGCGGGCTTGGCGGGGGCATCGGCCGGGCCAGTGGGTCAGGGTCGGCGTGGACATCGGCGGTGTCCGGCACTGGCGGACGTTCTCGCTGTCGTCCCCGCCGCGACCGGACGGGCGCATCACCGTGACGGTCAAGGCCGCGCCGGACGGGTTCGTGTCCGCGCATCTCGTCAACGCGATCCGGCCGGGCGCGATCGTGCGGCTCGCGCCGGCGGAGGGCGACTTCGTGTTGCCGTCGCCCGTTCCCGGCAAGCTGCTGTTCGTTACGGCGGGAAGCGGGATCACGCCGGTCATGGCCATATTGCGGCGCCTGCGCGGCATGTCCGACGTCGTGCTCGTCCATTCGGACCGGACGGCGGGGGACGTCATCTTCGGCGCCGAGCTCCGCTCGATGGCGGGGGTGCGCCTGCATGAACGGCACACCGTGCCGGACGGCCGGCTCAGGCCGTCCGACCTGCCGGGGGTCTGTCCCGACTGGGCGGAACGCGAGGCGTGGGCCTGTGGTCCCGGGGACATGCTGGACGATCTCGCCGCGCACTGGCGCGCCGCCGGGGCCGGGGAGCGGCTGCGCGTTGAGCGTTTCCGGACGGTGCTGCGGGGCCCGACGGGCGAAGGCGGGCACGTCACGTTCACCAGGAGCGGCGTCGAGGTCGACGCGGACGGCGGCACCCCGCTTCTGGTGGCCGGGGAGGACGCGGGGGCGCTGCTGCCGAGCGGCTGCCGGATGGGCATCTGCCACAGCTGCGTCGGCCGCCTGTGCTCCGGCCAGGTGCGTGACCTGCGCACCGGCGAGGTGCACGGCGAGGAGGGCGAGATCGTCCAGACGTGCGTCTCGGCCGCCGCCGGGCCCGTGGAAATCGAACTCTGAGGGGAGCACGACGATGACGATCACGACCGCCCATCTGACGGCCGGCGACTACGAGGCCATCGCGCGCGAACTGGACGCGCTCCGCGAAGAGATCACCGCCGACCTCGGTGAACGGGACGCGTCCT
Source organism: Actinomadura sp. 3N407 (assembly GCF_052245875.1). Classification (NCBI taxonomy): domain Bacteria; kingdom Bacillati; phylum Actinomycetota; class Actinomycetes; order Streptosporangiales; family Thermomonosporaceae; genus Actinomadura; species Actinomadura sp. 3N407. Next base: position 83,480 of record NZ_JBQQBP010000005.1, on the reverse strand, counting down.
ACATCCACCGGGTGATCCGCTGGCAGCGCGGCCTGGAGATCGGTGGCCGGGCGATGCTGATGGCGTCGTCGTTGCCGCCCGCCTGGGTCGCCGGAACCGCGACGCTCGCCGTCGCGAAGATCCTGGAGAACATGGAGATCGGGCACAACGTCATGCACGGCCAGTGGGACTGGATGCGCGACCCGAAGATCCACTCGACGACGTGGGAGTGGGACAACGTCTCCCCCGCCGACCAGTGGAAACACTCCCACAACTTCATCCACCACACGTTCACCAACGTCATCGGCAAGGACAACGACGTCGGTTACGGCATCCTGCGCGTCGCGCCGGAGCAGCCCTGGAGTCCCGCCCACATCGGGCAGCCGCTCTACAACCTGCTGCTCGCGATGTTCTTCGAGTACGGCGTCGCGGTGCACGACCTGGAGGTCGACAGGATCCGGGCGGGTGAGCACGACGAGGACGTGACCAAGGAGAAGCTGCGCGCGATCGGGCGCAAGGTCCGCCGCCAGTGGGGCAAGGACTATCTGGCGTTCCCGCTGCTCACCGGCCCGCAGTTCGTCTCCACGCTGGCCGCGAACTTCACCGCGAACGTCGTCCGCAACGTCTGGGCTCACATGATCATCTTCTGTGGGCATTTCCCCGGGGACGTCGAGGTGTTCGAGGAGGAGCTGCTGGACGGTGAGACGAAGGGCGAGTGGTACGTCCGGCAGCTCCGCGGTTCGGCCGATATCTCGGGCGGGAGCCTGTTCCACCTGATGACCGGCAACCTCAGCCACCAGATCGAGCACCATCTGTTCCCCGACCTGCCGAGCAACCGCTATGCCGAGATCGCCCCGCGCATCCGGGCGCTGTGCGAGAAGTACGACCTGCCGTACCACACGGGTTCGCTGTCCAAGCAGGTCACCGGCACCTGGAAGAAGATCTTCCGGTACGCGCTGCCCGGCGGGAAGCCGGGCCCGAAGACCACCTGAGCGGGGTGGGCGCCGGTTCGGGCGTCCGCGCCGCGCGGCCCTGGCGGGGGTGGTCAGCCGAGGGCCTGCGCCACGGGAAGGAAGAGGCGCGACGGGTCGTTCGCGATGGGGTCGCCGTACTCCATGACCGTCGTGGTGAACGCGGGTCGGAGGCCGTGCTCCCCGGCCCAGGCGGTCAGCTCGGGATGCCGGTGGTCGACGTCGACCCGTATCGGCCCTTCGGGGACGACCTCGTCCACCAGCGTGAGCGCGGTTTCGGCGTCCTGCGCGATGACGGGTCCGACGACGGCCTCGGCGTCGTTCCTCCACGCACCGCCGTAGCCCACGATGCCGGTCTCGTCCCGGACGACCCGTAGCGTCTCGCAGAACGAAGGCAGGCCGTCGACCAAACGCGAGCGGTCGGCGCCGAACACTTCGGTATCGAGCGCGTGGACGGCGGCCATGTCAGTTGCCTCTACCAGCACGGACACGCCGCGCCCGGACGGCCCAGCCGATACGCCCTTATACGTCGTGCACAGCCCCACGGAACGGAAACCCAGGCGCTCGTACAGGGGACGCCCGTACTCCGTGGCGGTCAGGCAGATGCTCGCCGTCCCCGCGTTGTCCATCGCATGCCGCATCAGCCGTCCGCCCAGGCCACGCCGTTCGAAACGCTTGGCGACCAGCACCATGCTGATGGCCGCGACGTCCTCTCCGTACGGGGTGCACACGGCCGCCGCCGCGAGTTCGCCGTTGCCGTCCTCAACGCCGTAGACGTCGCCGACCGCGAACAGGAAACGCCACTTGTGGTCCTCCCGGCCCCACTCGCGATCCTCGGCGAGCCGCTGGCAGGCGCCAAGGTCGTCGATTCCGAGCAGCCGCACGTCCCCGTCCATGAGACGCGACGCTAGGCCGCCCCCCGCCGCACCCACAACGTGTTTATGAGCGGGCCACCGCAGCACTGGCCCGGGGTTCCCCGGTCAATGGGACCGCCGGAAAGAGGTTCAGCCCGTCCAGCGGACGGTGGTGGCGGCCCAGGTGTAGCCGGTTCCGGCGGCCAGGAGGAGGGCGATGTCGCCGGGCTTGAGGCGCCCCGCGCGGGACGCCCGGTCGAGGGACAGGAGGGAGTCGACGCCGCTCATATGGCCGGTGTCGTCCAGGTAGGGGGCGTGGTCCAGCGGGACCCCAAGGACCGAGAGCAGACCCTCGTGCATCGAGCGTTTCATGTGCAGGACGCAGAGTTGGGCGATGTCGTGGAGCGCGTAGCCGGAGCGTTTGAGGGCGCCTTCGGCGACCTGGAGGAAGTTGGGGAGGGAGACCTTGTCCAGACCTTCCTTCATGGCAGACGGATCGGCGACGTCGAGCATGTGGCGGCCGGCGCGGATCGTCGCGTGGCCGGTCGGTTCGGCGCTGCCGCCGGCGGGGACGCGGACCTGGTCGGCGAACGAGCCGTCGGTGATCATCTCGGTCTCCAGGATGTCGGCGACGCCGCCTTCCCGAGTGAGCAGCACGGCGGCGGCGCCGTCGCCGAAGCCGAAGGCGAAGCGGGAGCGCTTGTTGGCGTAGTCGAGGAGCGACGACTCGCGGGACGCGGCCACGGCCAGCACCTTGGTGAGGCGCGGTTCGGCGAGCATGAGCGCTCGGCAGACGCGGAGAGCGACGGGGGTACCGCAGGAGACATAGTCCAGCTCCAGGGCGAACGCGCGGTTCGTCCCGAGGAGTTGGGCGATGCGGGGTGCGGCGTGCCAGACCGGATGGTCCTTCCAGGTGGACCCGAAGTAGACGACCGCGTCGACGTCGGCGGGGTCCGTGCCCGTTTCCTCCAGGACGCGGGCGCCCACCGTGGCGGACATGTCGCTGACGTGTTCGTCCGGCGCCGCGATGTGCTTGCCGCGCAGCCCGAACCGTTCGGTGATCACCTCTTCCGGGATGGCGCTCGCGGCGGCGATCTCGGCCGCGGTCATCCAGCGTTCGGGCAGGTAGCTCGCGGTGCCCGCGATGCTGATCGTCACGCTGCGCCCTTCTTACGGGTCAGGCGGGCCGGGACGGTGAGGGACGCCAGTCCGCCGGGGAGGAACAGGACCAGCACCACGAAGATGGTGCCGAGGACGAACATCGGTTCGCTCAGCGGCCCGCCGAGGCCCGTGGACAGCTCGCCGAGCCGGTGGTCGAGGTAGGTGTAGACGAGACCGCCGATGAGCGCGCCGTACGGCCGTCCGGAGCCGCCCAGCACCACCATCACCAGGAGGCCGAGGGTGAAGGTGGCGTCGGTGACCTCGGCGTGCGCGCCGCCGGAGATGAGCGCGTAGGCCATCCCGGCGAGGGTGGCGAAGAACGAGGCCAGGACGCAGGCCATCAGCTTGTAGGTGTAGGGGCGCAGGCCCAGCACCGCCACCCGGTTCTCGTTGTCGCGGATCGCCTGCCAGACCTTGCCGGGACGGGACGCGAGCGCCCAGCGGAGGGCGGCGGCGGTCACGACGAGCAGGCCGAGGGCCATCCAGTAGCGGTTGGGGGCGTTGACGACGCCGACGAGCGATGCGGGGAGGTGGTCGTAGGTGAGGGCGAGACCCAGTTCGCCGCCGGAGAAGTCCATCGGGTCGCGCACCACGAAGATGGCGCCGGCCTGCGCGAACGCGAGTGTGGCCATCGCGAACGCGATCCCGCCGACGCGCAGGCAGATCGCCGACAGGACGAGTGGCAGGACCAGGCCCGCGACGACCGTCCAGGCGAGGACGCCGGCGAGGCCCAGTTCGGTTTCGGCCAGCACGATGGCGGTGGTGTACATGCCGAGCGCGACGTACAGGCCGTGGCCGAAGGACAGCAGTCCGGTGTAGCCGAACAGCAGGTCGTAGGTGATCGCGACGGTGGCCATCACGAACATCAGCGAGAGCAGGTGCAGCACGCCGGGCGAGTTGAAGCCGCCGTCGAACAGGAGCGGGATCTGGATCCTGAGCCGCGGCAGGGAGACCGCCAGTACGAGCACCGCGATGATGACCAGGGGACGCGTGGTGCGGGCGGGTACGGTTCGCGGGCGGACCTTGGTCATGAGTCCGTCGAGGTTCGTGCCTGTCATGCGGTGGCCCTCCCTAGCAGGCCCTGCGGGCGGATGAGGAGCACACCGGCCAGCAGCAGCACGACGATCAGGTCGCCGGCGCCGACGAGTCCGTAGAAGTTGGCGTACTGCTGGAGCAGCCCGACGAGCACGGCGGCCAGCGCGCAGCCGCGGAACGAGCCGAGCCCGCCGATGATCACGACGATGAACGCGAAGATCAGCAGGCTGGTGCCCTGGCCGGGCGAGACCACGTTGTTGATCGCGCCGGTGAACGCGCCCGCGAGCGCGGCGAGGGCCCCGCCGAAGGCGAACACGAGGGTGAACGAGCGGCGGACGTCGATGCCGAGCGCGGTCACCATCGCGCGGTTCTCGACCCCGGCCCGGATGACCAGGCCGTAGCGGGTGCGGGCGAGGAACGCCGACATGCCGGCGTAGACGCCGATCGCGACGGCGATGATGAGGAACCGGTTGTTGGGGACGGGTGCGCCGAGCACCTCGGTGACCTGGTTCATCCAGTGCGGTGTGGTCAGCGTGCGAGCGTCGGAGCCGAAGGCGGAGCGGACGAGGGCGGTGACGGCCAGCAGGATGCCGACGGTGAGCAGGACCTGCGGGACGTGCGAGCCGTACAGCCGGCGCAGGAGGGTGATCTCCATGATGGCGGCGAGCAGCGCGCAGAACGCCATCGACACCAGGACCCCGAGGGTGAAGCTTCCGGTGGCGTCCACGACGACCCAGGCGGCGTAGCCGCCGAGGGTGAGGAACGCGCCGTGCGCGAAGTTCAGCACGTCCATCAGGCCGAAGATCAGCGACAGCCCGGAGGCGACCAGGAAGTACAGCGCGGCCAGGCCGAGTCCGGTGATGGTGAGCAGCACGAACGTGGACATCAGCGGGCCACCCCCACACCGAGGTAGGCGCGGGTGCGGTCGGGGTCGCCCAGCAGTTCGGCCGCCTCGCCGGACCACACGACCCGGCCCTGGTCGAGGACCACGGCGTCGCGGGCGAGCCGCCGCACCAGCGTGAGGTTCTGCTCGACGAGCAGGATCGTGACCAGCTCGGCGGCCTTGGTGAGGGCCTCGGCCAGCTCGGTGACCAGGTGCGGGGCGAGCCCCTGGCTGGGCTCGTCGATCAGCAGGAGCCGGTTGTCGTTGAGCAGCGCGCGGGCCAGCGCGAGCATCTGCTGCTCGCCGCCCGACATCGTCCCGGCGCGCTGGGTGAGGCGTTCGCGCAGTCTCGGGAAGAGCTCGTACACCAGGTCGTAGTGGTGCGGGGTGCCGGGCCGTTCGGCCAGGCGGAGGTTCTCGGCGACGGTGAGGCCGGCGAACACCTCGCGGTCCTCGGGGACGTAGCCGACGCCGCGCTGGACGACCTCGTGGGTCGGCAGCGCGACCGTCTCCTCGCCTTCCAGCGAGACCGAGCCCCGGCGCGGGACGAGGCCGAGCAGGCCCCGCATCGTGGTGGTCTTGCCGACGCCGTTGCGGCCGAGCAGCGCGGTGACACCGCCCTCGCGCACCCCGAACGAGACGCCCTGCAGCACGTGCGACTCGCCCAGGTGCACGTCGAGGTCCTTCACCTGGAGCATCACAGTTCCTCCCCCAGGTAGGCGGACTGGACGACGGGGTCGGCCATCACGGCGCCGGGCTCGTCGCAGGCCAGCAGGGTGCCGTGGTGCATGACGGCCATCCGGTCGGCGAGCCCGACGACGACGTCCATCCGGTGCTCGACCAGCACGATCGTGGTGCCGAGGGTGTCGCGGACCGACCCGATGACGGCGGTCAGCTCGGGGACGTCCTCGGCGCTCATCCCGGCGGTCGGCTCGTCCAGCAGCAGCACCAGCGGCTTGCCGACGATGGCCAGCGCGACCTCCAGCTTGCGTTTGCCGCCGTGGGACAGGGACGCGGCGAGGTCACCGGCACGGTCGGCGATGCCGACGAGTTCCAGTGCCTCGCGCGCCTCGTCCACCGCGGCGTCGGCGCCGGTGACGCGGCGCCACAGGGCGAGGCTGCCGCCGCGGTGCGCCTGGGCCGCGAGCCGCACGTTCTCCAGCACGGTCAGGCTGGGGAACAGGCTGGTGATCTGGAAGCTGCGGGCCAGGCCGAGCCGGGCCCGCCGGAAGACCGGGACGCGGGTGACGTCCCGGCCGTCCAGCTCGACCCGTCCCTCGGTGGGTTTGCGCAGGCCCGTGAGCAGGTTGAACAGGGTCGTCTTGCCGGCGCCGTTGGGCCCCAGGACGGCCATGATCTCCTTGGGCCTGACCTCCAGCGAGACGTCCCGCAGGATCTGGACGCCGCCGATCGAGACGCCCAGCCCGTGGGTGCGCAGGACGCTCACTTGGCCCCCGAGACGGGCGGGGCCACCTTCTCCGGCGACAGGGTGCCGACCAGCTCGGGCGTCGTTCCCGACAGCCCGGCCTGGAACATCGGCTGGAGCAGCGCGTGGTCCTGCGGGCGGACGGTGACCTCGCCCTTGGGGTTGGTGAACGACCAGCCCTCCAGCCCCTTGATCATCTTGGGGACGTCGGCGCCCTGCTCGACCGCGCGGACGACCATCTGCGCGGCGGTGAAGCCGTCGTTGTGGAAGATGTCGGGGGTGGCGCCGAGCTCCTTGGCCATCGCCTTGGCGGGCGCGTTGTCGGTGGCCTCGGCGAAGTAGTGCGCCAGGAAGTTGATCTTGTCGGCGGCCGGGCCGAAGGTGTCGAACGTGGCGCGGTCGGCCAGCCCGGTGACGACCTTGGTGGAGTCGAAGACCTTCTGCTGCGCGAGGGTCCGCCACATGTTGGCGGCGGTGTCACCGGCCCACGCGACGAACAGCAGGTCCGGCTCGGCGTCGATGACCTGCCGGGCGAACGGGGTGAAGTCGGTGGTCTTCAGCGGCACCAGAACCGGCTTGACGGTCGCGCCGCCCGCCTTGCCGAGGACGGCCTCGACGGCGGCGACGTTGGCCTTGCCGAACGCGTAGTCCTGGGCGAAGACCATGACCGTCTTGCCCTTGACGGTGCCGAGGAAGGACTCGGCGGTCTTCACGTCCTGCCAGGTCTGCCGGCCGGACCGGAACGTGTGGTCGTTGACGCCGGTGATGGTGTCGGCGGCGGCGGCGCCGCTGATGAACAGGATCTTGTTCTGGTCGGCGAGCGGGGCGAGCTGGGTCGCGACACCGGACGACACCGACCCGGTAATGATCTTGTATCCCTTGCCGATGAGGTCGGTGGCGGTGGCGGTCGCCTTCGCCGGGTCGCTCGCGTCGTCGTGGTAGGTGACCTCGATCTTGGTGCCGCCGGCCTCGCCGGTGCCGTCGGTCGCGTGGTTCAGCCCGGCCTTGAAGCCCTCGGTGAACTGCTTGCCGTACGCGGCGACCAGCCCGCTGGTGGAGGTCACCAGCCCGACCTTGACCGCGCCGTCGGACTCGGCGGACGTGCCGCTCGCGCAGCCGCTCAGGGTTCCGGTCACTGTCATCGCCAGCGCGGCGGCCAGCGCGAATCCACGCCTTCTCATGGGGGCTCCTTTTTGGCTGAAACTCACTCGGTGGGGAATTGGCGGGCCATCACGAGCGCCTCGCCCTCGCACAGGACACGGCCGCCGGCGGTGGCGACGGCGTGCAGGTTGACCAGCGCCTTCTCGGGGCGGACTGCGCTGATCGTCACGGCGGCGTGGATCTGCTCGCCGGGCCTCGCCCGGGATGCGAAACGCAGATCCTGCTTGAGGTACATGGTTCCGTTGCCCGGCAGGTCGGTGCCGAGCAGCGTGGAGAACAGGCCCGCGATCAGCGGTTCGGGGACGGTGCCGGTCTCGGGTGCGCCGCCGGTCAGTTCGGTGTATCCGGCGAGGTCGGCGGCGGTGAACACGCGGCTGATCTCGGCCCGGCGGCCGGTGGCGGTGTCCCACCAGGTCGTCACGTCAGCTCTCCTTGGAACTCGCAGACGGTGGTGCCGTCGGTCCGGGTCACGGTGATGGTGACGGCCCGGTCCAGCGCGGCGGCGGCGATGGTGATCCGCTCGCCGGCCCGGGTGGGGGCGGGGAAGACGAGCGAGGTGGTGGCGAACGCGGCGTCCGGGTGGTGGCGCCGGATCGCGGTGCGGATCAGGGAGTACAGGTACATGCCGTGCGCGACGGTGCCGCCGAACGTGGTCGTCGCGGCGTAGACCGGGTCCACGTGGATCGGGTTGTCGTCGCCGCTCAGCTCGGCGAAGCGGGTGAAGTCGTCCTGGGTGACGGTGAACTCCTCGCGCCAGGTCACCGGGCGCAGGCGGCTCTTGACGATCTTCCCGGTGGCGTTGCGCGGGAGCTCGGGGACGAACTCCACGTGCTTGGGGACCTTGTATCCGGCCAGGTGCTCACGGCAGTACGCACGGATCTCGTCGGCGTCCGGGGCCGTGTCGCCTTCCGGGACGATGACGGCCTTGCCCACCTCGCCCCAGCGTTCGTCGGGGACGCCCACGACGGCGACCTCGGCGACGGCCGGGTGGCCGTACAGGACCGCCTCGACCTCCGCGGGGTAGACGTTCTCGCCGCCGGAGATGTACATGTCCTTCACCCGGTCGACGATCGTGAAGTCGCCGTCGGCGTCGCGGCGGGCGATGTCGCCCGACCGCAGCCAGCCGTCCTCGGTGAAGGACCGGCGGGTCAGCTCCGGCTGGTTCCAGTAGCCGGGGGTGACGCCGGGGCCGCGGATCAGCAGTTCGCCCTCGTCCGCGCCGCGCCCGCCGCCCGCGCCGGCTTCGGCTCCGCTGTCGAGGGTGACCTCGACGAACGGCTGCGGGCGGCCGACCGTCCCCGCCTTGCTGAGCGCGTTGCGCTCGTCGACCAGGAACACGGTCGGGCCGGTCTCGGTCATGCCCATGCCCTGCCGGACCGTGATGCCGCGTCCGGCGAGGGCGGTGAGCAGCGGCACCGGCATCGGCGCGCCGCCGCAGGCCCACGAGCGGACCCCGGACAGGTCGGTGCGTCCGAAGTCCTCGTGCTGGTGGAGGAGCTGGTACATGGTGGGGACGCCGAAGAACGCCGTCACCCGGGCGGAGAGCGCGTGCAACACCTGCGCGGGGTCGAACTCGTGCTGGATCATCGCGGTGCCGCCGGCCAGCAGGGTCGGCAGGGTGTAGAGGTTGATGCCGCCGGTGTGGAAGAACGGCAGCCCGTTGAGCGTGGTGTCGGTGCCCATGAGACCGATCGCGGTGCCGATGTTGAGGTGGTTGACGACGGCCATGCCGAAGGTCTGGATCACGCCCTTGGGACGTCCCGTGGTACCGGACGTGTAGAGCAGGTACCACGGGTCGCTCTCGTCGCGGAAGCCGTCAGGCCCGACCTCGCCGGACGCGGCGGCGAAGGTGTCGATCGCGACCGCCTTTGCGTCGAGCCCCCGCGCGGCGGCCGCGTGCACGTCATCGCCGACCAGCAGGGACGGCGAGCAGTCGGCGGTGATCTGGGCGAGCTCGGGAACCGGGAGCCGCCAGTTCAGCGGGACGAGCAGCGCGCCGATCCGGCCGCAGGCCAGCAGCAGCTCGATGATCTCGACCCGGTTGCCCGACAGCACCGCGACCCGGTCCCCGGCGCGCACACCGAGGTCGTCGCGCAGCCGCCAGGCCGTCCGGGACACCCGGCCGGCCGCCTCGCCGTAGGAGAACTCGCGGCCGCTCAACGTGTCGACCAGGGCGATCGCGTCCGGGTCGAGCCCGGCGCGGGCGGCTATCAGGTCAGGCACTCTCATGGTCGTTTTCCAGGTCCTCACTGGATTCGGGTGATCCGGTTGGAGATCAGCGAGTCGACGAAGACGGACGATCCGGACCTCACCACGTGCTGGGCGGCGAACAGGCCGCCGGGACGGGTGCCCAGATGCGGGTCCACCCAGTGGTCGAGGAACGCCGGTTTGATCTGCCCGTTCGCGTCGGGGTTCACGCCGGTGGGGTCGGCGTAGGAGCGGGCGACCATGTTGAAGCCGTCCCCGATCAGCAGCCCGCCGGCGTCCAGGCTGATGCCGACCGGGAGGAACAGCTCGCCGGCGGTGATGGCGTCGGGGTGGTCGTAGGTGCCGCCGCCCTGGCCGATCTTGCCGATGTAGGCGCCGGAGGAGGCGTTGAAGACCTGGACGCGCTGGTTGCGGCGGTCCACGGCGTAGACGCGGCCGCCGCCGGCGGTGACGTCCTGGATCTGGTCGAACGTGCCGTCGGCGCCCTCGCCGTAGAAGTTGGGCCCGGGGGCGTCGTCGGTGCCCTTGGCCGGGTCGGGGCCGCCCCTCACCCAGCCGAGGCTGAGGGACCCGCCGCTCAGATTGAAGCGGTACAGGTGGCCGCCGGTCGCGGTGATGTAGACGGCGGAGCCGTCGACGTCCACGGCCTGGGGATAGTTGCCGCCGGTGAAGCTGATGTCGGAGGCACCGGAGGTCCGGTAGGAGAGGTTGAAGACGTGCTGCTGGTTGCCCGCCGAGTCATAGATGCGCAGCGAGCTGTCACCGGTGTACGGCCACGGCAGGGCGGCGTCGCCGGCGACGAGGACGGCGACCTGGCCGCCGAAGACGCTGAGACCGGTGACACCGTACGAGACGTCCGCGAACTCTCCCCGGTAGGTGCCGTCCAGGCCGTACTTGTAGACGACGGTGTTGGGGGTGTCGCTGACCAGCAGCGTCTCCGGGCTGCCGGGCAGGACGTCGAGCGCGCCCGCGGCGTGCAGCTGGCCGGAGAGCGTCCGGGGATGGCCCCAGAACTCGTGGTCGGACTCGCCGCCCACACCGTCCGACACCGAGCAGCGCAGGATCTCCTGACGGGTGGGATGCTCCCAGCATTTCTTGATGCGGTGGTTGCCGGAGTCGCTGACGAGGAGGACGCGGGCGCCCGCGTAGAAGGTGCCCCAGGCCCAGATGTCCTCGGTGACGCGGGTGCCGTCGGGCTTCTCGACCGGGACGACGTCGTTGGGGAGCTGGAACGCCTCGTCCTCGGTCAGCTTGGTGGCGGGCAGCCGGATCTCGACCTGGTGGATGCCGAGCCTGCCGTAGGTCCAGGACGCCTCCGCGTCGCTGCTGAGGCTCGCGCGGTAGGAGGCGGTGCTGGTGCCCAGGTTGGGGAAGCGGACGATGCGTCCCGCGAAGGTGTCGGCGACGTAGAGGTTGCCGGCGCGGTCGGTGCGGACGCCCCGGGGCCGCTTGAGGTGCTCGGTCCCGCCGTCGTCGGTGAAACGGCCGAGGATGTCGACGAGGGTGAGGCCGCCGTCCGCGCCCACCTCGAAGACCTTGATGCGGTTGTTGCCCTGGTCGCAGACGTAGAGGTAGGTGCGCGAGCCGTCGGGTGAGCGCCAGTACGTCATGCCCTGCGGGATGCGGAAACCGTCGCGCTTGAGCGGCTGCCCGGCGTAGTCGTCGTAGTGGACGGAGTCGGTGCCGTAGTCCTTGTCCCGGCCGGGCAGGATCGGGCCGCCCTTGGAGCCGACGGTGGCGACCGGTGTCAGGTTCCACGTGGCCGGGTCGATCCGGAAGCCCTTCACGCGGTGGTTGAACTCGTCGGAGACGTAGAGGAGCCCGTCCGGCGTCACCGCCATGTTGCGGGGCAGCTTGAGGTCGTCGCCGCCGCCGGTGCCCTCCTGGCCGAAGGAGGTGACGTACCGGAACGCGCCGGGGTCGGCGGGGTCGGTGCGGAAGAAGTGGAGCCGGTGCACGCCCGCGTCGTTGACGTACAAGCCGGCCAGTCGGTCGTCGGCGGCCTCGCTCTTGGACAGGAAGTACAGGCCGATCGGCGCGGCGATCTCCGGGACGGAGGCGGCGGGGCTGTCGGGGGCCAGGGCGGTGTCACCGTCGTCGAGCGCGCCGATGGCGCGGCCGTCCATGTCGTGCACCCGGATGATGTGGTTGCCCATGTCCGCGACGTAGACGCGGGCGTCGGCCGGGTCGCCGGTGACGGAGTCGCGGTCGGTGGTGACGGTGGTCGGGGTGTTGAACTGGTACCGCTGGTGCGGAACCTGGCCGGTCAGCTCGGCGCCGCGGTCCTCGTCGGCGAAGGTGATCACGGTGTCCGCCTCCGCGGGGGCGGCCAGCAGGGTCGCGGTCAGAACCGGTGCCGCGAGGACCGCGGACCATCGTCGTTTCATGCCGGGCCTCCGTTGAGGAACGCGATCATGCCTTCGCGGGATTCGGGGGTGGTGACCTGGCGGACGAAGGCGCGGCGTTCGGTTTCCAGCCGGGCCGCGACGGCGTCCAGGTCGGGGGCGAGGAGGCGTTTGGCGACGGCGGCGGCGCGGCGGCCGGTGAGCTCGGCGGCCGTGTCGCGGGCCGCCCGGCGGACGTCGTCGTGGAGGCGGTGGGCCAGGCCCCAGTCGACGGCGGTGCGGGCGTCGATCGTCTCGTTGAGGAGCTGGACGGCGGCGGCGCGGGCGCGTCCGATGCGTTCGGGCAGCAGGGCGGTCCAGCCGCCGTCCGGGCCGAACCCGACCACGGTGTACCAGGGGGCGAAGGTGGCCTCGGGACCGACCAGCACGATGTCGGTGGCCAGGACCAGGCCGAGGGAACCGCCCGTCACGGGGCCGTGCACGGCCGCGACCGTGGGGATCTCCAGGCGCAGCAGGGCGAGGACGGCCCGGTTGAGCAGGCCGACGATCTCCTCTGCGTACTCCGCGAGCGCCTTGTCGCCCGCTTCTATGGCGCGGAGCGCTTCGGGGGGCGTGGGGGGTCGCCCCCCCACAGGCGACCCGGCGGAGCGGAGCGACCCGGGGGGTGCCGGGGGTCGTCCACCCAGGGGCAGCCCGGCGTGTTCGGCGAAGGCGCGGACGTCGCCGCCGGTGGAGAACGAGCGGCCCTCGGCCGCCAGCACCACCGCGCGCGTCTCGTCCGGGAGGCCCTCGATCACCGTGAGGAGATCGGTCAGCAGCTGCGGGACGAGGCTGTTGTGCCGCCGCGGGCGGTCCAGGGTGATGGTCGCCACCCCGGCGGCCAACTCCGTTCTGACCAGCATCGACCTGCCCTTCTGAGCCGAACATGAGACCTGAGTCACCTGGAAGGTACGCAGCCGCGGGTCAGCCCGTCAAGGGTGGAATGAGAGGTGATTCACCTGTTATCTTGAAGTCATGAGCGCCGTCGAGACACCCACCAGCGCCCGGGGCACGCCGCTGTCCAGCCGGGGCGAGCGCACCCGCCGCAAGCTGCTCGACGCCGCCGAGCGGGTCTTCGCCGAGCTGGGCTACTACGACGCCTCGATCGTCAAGCTCACCGAGGCCGCCCAGGTCTCACAGGGCACCTTCTACATCTACTTCGAGAGCAAACAGGAGATCTTCGACGAGCTCGTCGGCGATCTGAACCGCCGGGTCCGGCGCGCGATGCACGAGGCGTCCGCGCAGGGCACCACCCGGGCGGAGAGCGAGCGGCTCGGGTTCGCGGCGTTCTTCCGGTTCACCGCCGAACATCCGGCCCTGTACCGGATCATCCGGCAGGCCGAGTTCGTCTCCCCCGCCGCGCTCCACGAGCACTACGCCAAGATCGCCGAGGGCTACATCGCGGGGCTCCGCGAGGCCATGGCCGACGGCGACGTGGTCGAGGCCGATCCGGAGGTGCTCGCCTGGGCGCTGATGGGGGTCGGTGAGCTGATCGGGATGCGCTGGATCCTGTGGGACGGGCCGGAACCGCGCGAGGTCCCGCCCGAGGTGTTCGAGCAGATGTACGGGTTCATCACCCGGGGCCTTCTGCCTCGCTAGCTCCGCTCGCTCCCCGCGTGCGGCGGTCAGACCGCGTCGCCGTCGTCCTCGCCGTTGTTGTAGAGGGCGTCGTGCTGACGGCGGGGCGAGCAGACCGAGGCGGAGGGGCAGGAGCAGCGGCCGCCGCTGTTGAGGCGGACGGTGACCTTGTCCGAGGGGACGTTGCGTCCCACGACCTGGCCGGGGCCGTTCGGGGTGTCCACGCGGGAGCCCAGGGCCGGCATCCTCTCGTGCGCCTTCACGTAGAGCGGGTGCTCGTACTTGAGGCAGCACATCAGGCGGCCGCACGCACCGGCGATGCGGAGAGGGTTGACGGGGAGGTCCTGTTCCTTCGCCATGCGGACGGAGACGGGCTCGAAGTCCTTGAGGAACGTGGCGCAGCACAGGTCGCGGCCGCACGGGCCGATGCCGCCCTGGAGGCGCGCCTCGTCGCGGGGGCCGACCTGACGCAGCTCGACGCGGGCCTTGATGCCGCGGGCCAGGTCGCGGACGAGGGCACGGAAGTCGACCCGGTGCGGGGCCGTGAAGTAGATCTTGAAGACGTTGTCGGTGTCGAGGTAGTCGACGCCGATGACCTTCATCGGGAGTTCGTGTTTGCGGATGAGGCGCTTGGCGATCGCGCGGCCCTCGGCGCGGCGGCGGCGGTTGGCCTCGTCGCGGGCGAGGTGCTCGTCGGTGGCGGGGCCGGCGCATTCGGGGAGGCCGCCGATGTCGTCGGAGACCCACTGCGGCGCCCACACGCACTCGGCGACCTCGGGGCCGGAGTCGGTGGGGACGAGGACCTTGTCGCCGACCTGCGGGGTGTGCGGACCTGGATCGAGGTAGTAGAGGCGGCCGTACCGGGTGAAGCTGACTGCCATCACCATGCCCACGGTTTCGCTCCGTTCGCCCGGTTTCGTGCGACCCACTCTAGGCCGTCCGGGCAAGGTGGCTCACCAGGCGGCGTCGGCGAGGTCCTCCCCGGGGACGGCGGGAACGCCCTGCGTGTAGAGGTCACCGGCGGTCGCCAGGACCCGCTTGCCCGTGTGGGCGGTGTCGAGGCCGGTCAGTTCGCCCTTCACCTTCTGCCGCCACAGGACCTCGGCGGGCTCGCCCGCCAGGGTGTACGCCTGGAGGGACAGCTGGGAGTCCTTCACGACGCCGGCGACGATCCTCTTGCCGGACAGGATCGCGGTGGTGGTGCCCTTGGGGAGGTTCAGGACGGCCTTGCTCAGCTTCAGGTCGCCTGCGGCGCCGCCGGTGTCGAGCGTCCGGACCTGGTGGTCGGTCTCCTTGAGGTCGCCGCCCACCGACCGGACGGAGCTCCAGACGAACGAGAGCGTGGCGCCGGACCACGAGAGGCTGCCGACACGGCCGGACGCCTGCGTCGTCCACACCTTGTGGGTTCCGGTGGCCGCGGAGACGACGTCCACGCGGCTGCGGGCGCCCTTGTAGGTGACGTAGGCGATGGTGCCGCCGTCCGCGCTCGCGGCGAGTTCCGACCACTTGGTGGACACGCCCGGGACGGTGGCCTTCGGCAGGTCCTGAAGGTCCTTGGGGCGTCCGTCCTCGTCCAGGTGGAGGCGCTGGAACGTCACCTCGCGGTCGGCGTAGGACGCGACGATGTACGAGCCGTCCTTGACCGCCGCGACGCGGTGGAACCGGCGGCCCTGCGGCGCGGCGACGGGAAGGCCGACGTCGGCGCCGGTGTGGATGTCGCGGACGATGAGCGCGGTGCCGGACGCGGTGACGCCGACGACGAACCGGGGCTCGGTCCTCTTGGCCTCCGCGGCGGGCTGGGCCTCGTGCGGCTTCTCGTCGGCGCGCTGCTGGCGGTGCACGACGTCCACGCCTCCGCCGATGAACAGCGCGGCGGCGGCGGCGACGCCGATCGGGACGAGGCCCCTCCAAGAGCCGAGAATCGTCCCGCGGGGTGGGTCCTCGCGCCTGTCGTCCATGGGGTCGCCCTACACCTGCCCTTCCGTTGTCCGTGACCCGTGACCCGTCGTTTCTACCTCATCCACATCGCTCGAACATCCATGAATGCGGAGTTACCACATTGCGGCGGAGCCACAGGCCGCCAGCCGGGGGGCGGCGTCAGCCGAGCGCCGCCCGAGCGGCCTCCACCAGGGAAGCACGATACGACCCACCGAAGAGTGCCACATGCACAAGAAGGGGATGCAACTGGTGCAACGCGACCCGCGCACGCCACCCGGCGGCCAGCGGCGCGGCCTCGTCGTACGCGGCGAGGACCCGATCGAGGAGCGGCGTCCCGAACAGCGCCATCATCGCCAGGTCGGTCTCGCGGTGGCCGCCGTGCGCCGCCGGGTCGATGAGCATCGCCCGGTCGCCGGTCCACAGGACGTTGCCCGACCACAGGTCGCCGTGGATGCGGCTCGGCGGCTCCGGTGGACCGGCGAGCGCCTCGACGTCCGCCATCACCCGCTCGATGAGGCGGACGTCCCCGGGCGACAGGTGGCGGGCGCCGAGCCGCAGGAACGGTTCGAGGCGGCGCTCGGCGTACCAGCGGGGCCAGTCGCGGCCGTCCGGGGTGTTGTCGAGCGGGAGGTCGGCGATGAAACCGTCCCAGGACGCCCCGTAGGACGGCGGGCGGGCACCGGTGTGCAGGGCGGCCAGTTCGCTTCCGAGACGTTCGGCGGTGGATGGGGCGGGCGACGCGGACGGCAGCCACGGCAGGACGAGCATGTGGTCGTCGGCCGCGACGACGTCGGGGACGGGTGTTCCGGGGCCCGCCTCGCCCAGCCAGCGCAGCCCCGCCGCCTCCGCCGCGAACACGCCCGCCTCGGAGGCGGCCGCGCCGTCCCTCCGCGGCGACGCGGACGCCGCCTTCACGAACACCTCGCGGCCGTCGGCCAGCGACGCCCGGTGCAGCGTCCACGCATGGCTGGAGCCGAGGTCGCTCAGGCCGTCGACCCGCGTTCCGAGCAGCCGCTCAAGCCTGTCCCGCACCACGCTCAGCCGACCTTGAGCGCGGTGCGGATCTCCTCCACAAGGCGCGGCATGGCCGCCTCCACCTGCTCCAGGACGATGTCGAAACCGTCGAGGCCGCCGTAGTAGGGGTCGGGGACGTCCAGGTCGGGGCCCGCGTCCGGGTCGAACTCGCGCAGCAGCCTGATCTTGGCGCGGGCCTCCTCGTCCGGCGCCATCGACCGCAGCGCCCGCAGGTGCCCCTCGTCCAGCGCCAGGATCAGGTCGTAGCGGCCGAACCAGCCCTCCTCGAACTGCCGGGCGACGTGCGCGGACCGGTAGCCCGCCCGCCGCAGCGTCTCGACGGTCCGGGAGTCGGCGTCATCGCCCACATGCCAGTTTCCGGTGCCCGAACTGTCGACCTCGACGTCCAGGCCCTCCTCCTCGACGTGGTGGCGCAGGACCCATTCGGCCATCGGCGAGCGGCAGATGTTGCCGGTGCAGACGAACGTGACTCGGTACGACATGCCTCCATGATGGCCGACCCCACGACCTCGCGACCACGACCTCGCAACCCCGCGACCTCCCAACCCCTGCGACCTGACGACCCCACGGAAACGCGGCCCCCGACCGTCGCCGGTCGGGGGCCGCGCCCTGGGGTGGGTCAGCGCTGGACGGCGTTCAGCGCGTCCACGATGCCGTTGCCGAAGAACCCGTTCCGCTCCTTCGAGCCTTCACAGGTCTGCGTCGAGGTCTGCTTCACCCACTCGCCGTCCGTCTGGCGGTACCAGACGTACTCGACGGTCCGGGGGCTCGGGCATTCCTTGGCGGTGGCGGTGCCGCGCAGGACGTGCTCCACGTGGCGCGGGCTCATGGTGAGACCGCCGTTGCGCCGGTCCCTGTGCCCGTACTTGCTGACGATGAGCGCGGCGACGCCGACGGCGTGCGGTGACGCCATCGAGGTGCCCTGGATCGACTGGTAGTAGGCGCAGTCGTCGCCCTTGCAGCTGCGGATCAGGTACGGCACGTTCGGCGTCCCGTCGGCGTTCAGCTCACCGCGGTCCTTCGCGAGCCGCTCGGGGTAGGCGGCCCAGATGCCGGCGCGGTCGTCCGGACGCTGGTCGGGGGTGTCGACCTTGTCGCCGCCGGGCGCCGCCACCGCGACGTAGCCGTCGCCGAAGCTGCTGTAGTACGACTTGCGGCCGCTCGGGCCCGTCGACGACACCGGGATGACGTGGTCGCCCTCGGACGGCATCGACACGCAGCTCGCCGGGATCGTCCGCTCGTAGGGCTCCTCGCCCGGCACGGACGGGAAGTCGGGGCTGCCGGAGTCGGTGTTCGTCTTGGTGTAGTCGACGAAGTCGTTGCCGGCGGCGGCGATCAGCGTGACGCCCCGCTCGTGCGCGAAGTCCAGCGCGCGCTGCGTGGCCTTGATGATGGTGCGCTGCTCCAGCTGGTTCTCGGGGCTGTCGGCCGGGTTGTTGCCGCAGTTCCACAACCACGGGTCCACGTAGTAGCTCATGTTGACGACGTCGATGCCGCGCTTGGCCGCGTACGTGAGGCCGTCGACGGTCGGCTGCAGGAAGAAGTAGCCGGAGTCCTGCCCGACGCGCAGGTTGACGATCGACACGTTCGGGGCGACGCCCGCCATGCCGAGCCCGTTGCGGGGCGACGCGATCGTGGACGCGACGTGCGTGCCGTGGTCGTTGTCGTCCCAGTCGTTGGGGTCGACGCACGACTTGAACTCGCAGGGCCCGTCGACCTCGTTCCCGTTGGCGTCCGTCGGGATGTCGCGGGTGAAGTTGCGGCTGAGCCTGCGGTTGAAGTTCGCCTTGATGTCGGGGTGGTCGCCGTCCACGCCCGTGTCGAGGATTCCGACGAGCACCCGCTTGTCGCCGGGCTCCTTCTTGTACGAGCCGTCCGCCGTCGCGTGGATCTGCTTCATGTCCCACTGGAGGTCGGCGAGCGGCTCGGTGTCCTTGGACGGCTTACCGGTGAGGGACACCGTGGCCTTGGTGCCGACGGTCTCCTCGACCTTCGCGGCCTTCTTCTTCGGTTTCTTCGGCGCCTTGCCGATGACGCGGTTGTGCGCGGCGCCCTCCAGGGCCCTTTCGCGCATCACCGCGCGGACGAACTCCGGATTGTCCGAACGGACGGTCGCGACGCCCACGTCACGGTTCTCGTGGACGATCTTGCCTCCGGCCTCTCTCACCGCGTGGTGAGCTCTGCCTAGTGAGACGCCCTCCTTGTAAAGGACGACGTATTCCGACACCTCACCCTTCGCGGGCGCCGGATTCGGAGCCGCTGATGCTGGGAACGCGAGGGCCGTCACGGTGGTGACGGCGCACGCGGCGGAAATCAAGGCTCGCCGCAAAGCAGACCTCCTGGCCGTTGGGGGGATAGCCCGGTCGGTTGTTGATCAGCCAGGCGACGTTACTCGCGTTCACATTGAGAGTCGTGTACGGATTTGTAACGAATGGGGAGAGCTCTTGTAAGGCCGCTGATCACCCGGTGCGCAGGGCTAGGGTGAGCGCCTCCACGGCCAGCAGGGGGTTGACGTTCACGTCCAGCCGCTCCCGGCACGCCATGATCGCGTCCAGCCGCCTGAGCGTGTCCTCGGGACGTCCGCTCGCCGCCGCCGTCCGCAGCTCGGGACCCAGATCGGTGTTCACGAGGTCGCCGCCCGCCCCGAGCTGAAGCGTCAGCACGTCCCGGTAGTAGGACGCCAGGTCGAGCAGCGTCCGGTCCAGGGCATCGCGCTTGACCCGCGTCGCCCGCGACTTCTGCCGGTCCTCCAGGTCCTTGAGCGCCCCCGCCGTCCCCCGCGGCATCCGCCCCTTGGCGCTCTCACCGAGCGCCTGCCGCAGCGTGGACGTCTCCGTCTCGTTCAGCTCCTCCGCCTGCGTCTTCGCCTCCGCCTCGGCCGCCTTGACCAGCGCGTCCGCCGCCGTCACCGCTGGGCCCACCGACGTCAGCCGGCGCGGGACCGCCATCACCGCCTCCCGGCGCCGCCACGCCTCCGGGTCGGTCGCCAGCCGCCGCGCCCGGCTGATGTGCCCCTGCGCGGCCCGCGCCACCACCTCGGCAGTGTCCCGGTCCACGCCGTCCCGCAGGACGAGGACGTCCACGACCGCGTCGATCGGCGGGGTCCGCAGCGTCACCAGCCGGCACCGCGACCTGATCGTCACCAGCAGGTCGTCCGGCGACGGCGTGCACAGCAGCCACACCGTCCGCGCCGGGGGCTCCTCGATCGCCTTCAGCAGCGCGTTCGCCGCCGCCTCCGTCGCCCGGTCGGCGTCCTCGAACAGCACGACCTGCCAGCGGCCCATGCTCGGCGACGACGCCGCCCGCAGCACCAGCGCGCGGGTCTCCCTCACCCCGTACGACAGGCCCGCCGGGCGGACGACCTCCACGTCCGCGTGCGTGCCCCGGAGAACCTGGTGGCAGGACGCGCAGTGCCCGCAGCCGCGCGGCGTCTCCTCGCACTGCAGCGCCGCCGCGAACGCCCGCGCCGCGACGGACCGCCCCGCCCCCGGCGGCCCCGTGAACAGCCACGCGTGCGCCAGGCCGCCGCCCGTGCCCTCCGCGGCCGACGACAACTCGGCGACGACGGGTTCCTGCCCGACCAGGTCATCCCACACGCTCATGGCAAAGAGGCTAGCCGGGTCAGAAGTCCCTGATGGCCGGGAAGGTGCTCGTGGCGTCCTCGGTGCCGGCCGGGACGGGGTCGGGGAGGATCTCGCGGATGCGGTACTGGATCTCGCGGCTCAGCTCGCCCTGCGGGCGGCCCGCGTCCACGATCAGGTAGCGGTCCGGGTCGGCCTCGGCGAGGGCGCGGAAACCGGCGCGGACGCGCTCGTGGAAGTCCTGCGACTCCGACTCGATGCGGTCGGCGGGGGCCGACAGCCGGCGGAGGCCCGTCTGCGGCGGCACCTCCATCAGGACCGTCAGGTCGGGGACGAGGCCGCCGGTGGCCCACGCGTTCACGCGGGCGATGTCCTCCACCGCCTGCTGCCGCCCGAAGCCCTGGTAGGCGAGGGACGAGTCGACGTACCGGTCGCTGACCACGATCGCGCCGCGGTCCATCGCGGGCTTGATGACGTTGGCGACGTGGTCGGCGCGGTCGGCGGCGTACAGCAGGGTCTCGGCGCGGTCGGACAGGCCGGTGGTGTCGCGGTCCAGCAGCATCGCGCGCAGCCGCATTCCGATCTTGGTGGCGCCGGGCTCGTGCGTGGTGACGACGTCGTAGCCGTGGTCGCGGAGCCAGATCGCCGCCAGCCGCGCCTGGGTGGTCTTCCCGGCGCCCTCACCGCCCTCGAACGCGATGAACACGCCGCGTTCGCGGCGGGCGGGCCGCTGCGGCAGCGCGGCGGCCTGCTCCGGCGGCGTGTAGATCTCGCCGCGCAGCGCGGCGCGCAGGTCGGGGACGAGGGGGATGCCGCGCCGGTCGTCCAGCCTCCTGTACGCGACGAGGCTCGTCAGCAGGGCGAGGACGGCCGCGACGAGCAGCCCGATGCCCGAACCGTCGATGTCGTAGACGCCGCCGCCGAGTTCGAGGCGGTGCGAGCCGGCCGCACCGGCGATCAGCGGGACCGCGGCGAACACGACCACCGCGGTGACGAGGGCGACCGACCGCAGGTAGGCGGACGGGCGGGTGTCCTCCGGCGCGTCCGGGTCGGTGAGCGCGGCGATGCCGTTCGACCAGGCGGCCCCGGCGAACATCCCGAGGAACCCGGTCATGAACACGACGACGACGAGGTTCTGCACGAGGGCGATGACGATCAGCGCGAGCGCGGCGGCGACCACCGCGAGGCCGAGGAGCCTGCGGCGGCTGAACGGGACGAGGGCGCGCGGCCCGAGGAACGCCCCGAAGCCGAGCCCCACCGTGAGACCGGCGAGGACACTGCCGTAGCCGGCGTCCCCGCCGTCCAGCCCGCCGGTGTGCACCCGGGCGACGGCGACGACCGCGCCCGCCGTCAGGGACGCCGCGGCGACGGCGATGCCGATACCGCGCGCGGCGGCCGTCCCCGGCCCCTGGAAGATCGACTTCAGCGGTGCGGGGACGGGGGCCGACCAGGTCGCCGGGATCTCGCGGATCATCGCGACGGCGGCGGCCGAGGCGAGGAACGCGGCGGCGGTCACGTACAGGGCGAGGTCGGCGCGGGAATCGCGGCCGAGCGTCCCGCCCGCGATCAGGGCGAGGACGGCGAACAGCAGCGCCGCGACCGGCGCCGGGCCGAACAGGACGCGGGTCGCCGAGCGGCGGGCGGCGGCGCGCAGATCCTCGTCCGGCACCACCGCGGGCAGCGCGGCACGCGCCGCCGGCGTCCACACCAGGCTCAGGCAGGCGACGAGGAACGCGGCGGCGAACGTCCACGGCAGCGTGTTCACGAGCGGCACCGTCACGACGACCACCAGCCGCAGCACATCGGCGATGATCAGCATCAGCCGGCGGTCGGCGCGGGCGGCGAGCATGCCGCCGAGCGGTGCGAGCAGCACCGCCGGCAGCAGCATCGACGCGAGCACGCCGCCGACCGCCTGCGCACGCGTGGCCGCGTCGTCATCGCCGGTCAGCGTCATGGCCATCGCGGACAGCGCCGGGACGGCGAGCCACAGGCCGAGGCCGGACAGCGACAGTGCGAACCGCAGCCGCCGCAACGGCCCGATCGACGAATGCGACGTAACGCCCGGCGGCGGTGGAGCTGCGGGGTGCGGCCGGGGTGCGCCCGTTCTGGTCATGTCGGTCAGGGTATCGGCGTGGATGTCCCTAGGAGCCGGACTTTGCGGAGGTTCGGCGACGCGTTGTGGTCTTCTTCGCCGTCTTCTTCTTCCCACCACTCGCGGCCACCTTCTCACGCCGCTCCGCGAGCAGCTCCGCCGCACGCTGGATGGTGATCGACTCGACCTCGTCGCCCTTGCGCAGGCTCGCGTTCGTCTCACCGTCGGTGACGTACGGCCCGAACCGCCCCTCCTTCACCACGACCGGCTCCCCGCTCGACGGGTCCTTGCCCAGCTCCCGCAGCGGCGCGGCCGCCGCGGCACGGCGCCCCCGCTGCTTCGGCTGCGCGAACAGCTCCTTCGCCTGCTCCAGCGTGACGGTGAAGAGGTCCTCCTCCGAACCCAGCGAACGGCTGTCGGTGCCCCTCTTGATGTACGGGCCGAACCGCCCGTTCTGCGCGGTCACCGGCTCGCCGTCCAGCTCACCGAGCGTCCGCGGCAGCGACAGCAGCTTCAGCGCGTCGTCCAGCGTGATCGTGTCGAGCGACATCGACTTGAAGAGCGAACCGGTGCGCGGCTTGGCGGCGTCGGCCTTCTTCGTCCGCTTCTTCTTCTCCCCCTCGGCCGGCGGCGCGGCCTCGGGACGGATCTCGGTGACGTACGGGCCGAACCGCCCGGACTTCGCCACGATCGTGTTGCCGGTCTCCGGGTCGGTGCCGAGCTCCCGGTCACCGGACGGCTGCGCGAACAGCTCCTCGGCCTTCTCGGCGGTCAGCTCGTCCGGCGCGATGTCGTCGGGGATGTTGACCCGCTCGCCGTCCCGGTCGAGATACGGCCCGTACCGCCCGACGCGCACCATGATGTCGGTGCCCTTGATCGGGAAGGAGCTGACACCCTTGGCGTCGATGTCGCCGATGTCGCTGACCAGCTCCTTCAGGCCTTCCTCACCGTTGTCGCCGAAGTAGAAGCGCGTCAGCCAGCGGACACCCTCCGCCTCGCCGCGGGCGATCTCGTCGAGACCGTCCTCCATGTGGGCGGTGAAGTCGTAGTCGACCAGGTTGCCGAAGTGCAGCTCCAGCAGGTTGACCACGGCGAACGCCAGGAACGACGGGACCAGCGCCGTGCCCTTCTTGAACACGTACTCGCGGGCCAGGATCGTCCCGATGATCGAGGCATAGGTCGACGGGCGCCCGATCTCCCGCTCCTCCAGCTCCTTGACCAGGCTCGCCTCGGTGTAGCGGGCCGGCGGGCGGGTCGAGTGGCCCTCCGCGTCCACGCTGTTCGCGGTCAGCGGGTCG
Source organism: Actinomadura sp. 3N407 (assembly GCF_052245875.1). Lineage (NCBI taxonomy): Bacteria > Bacillati > Actinomycetota > Actinomycetes > Streptosporangiales > Thermomonosporaceae > Actinomadura > Actinomadura sp. 3N407. Next base: position 59,896 of record NZ_JBQQBP010000005.1, on the reverse strand, counting down.
CCCTCCGCCAGGTTCGGCAGCCGCCGCTCCTGGTCGTCGCGGTCCGTGGACGGGTCGTCCGCGCTCTCCACGTACGCCTTCAGGAACCCGTGGAACGTGATCGTCTTACCGGTCGCGTTGAACTCGGCCCGCTCGTCGCGCGTCGACAGGCCCGTCACGCGGATCGACACCGACTGCCCGACAGCGTCCTTCATCTGCGACGCGATCGTCCGCTTCCAGATCAGCTCGTACAGGCGGAACTGGTCACCGGACAGGCCCGTCTCCGCCGGCGTGCGGAACGTCTCGCCCGCCGGGCGGATCGCCTCGTGCGCCTCCTGCGCGTTCTTCACCTTGGACGCGTAGACGCGCGGCTTGTCCGGGACGTACTCGCCGCCGAACAGCGCCGCCGCCTGCCGCCGCGCCGCCGTGATCGCCGTCTCCGACAGCGTGATCGAGTCGGTGCGCATGTAGGTGATGAAGCCGTTCTCGTACAGCTTCTGCGCCACCGACATCGTGTACTTCGCGGAGAAGCTCAGCTTGCGGCTCGCCTCCTGCTGGAGGGTCGTCGTCCGAAACGGGGGATACGGCTTGCGCGTATAGGGCTTGCGCTCGACGGACTTGACCTCGTACGGCCGTCCCCGCAGCCGCTCCGCCAGGCCCCGCGCCGCCTCCTCGTCCAGGTGCAGCACGTCCCTCGCCTTGAGGGTGCCGTCCGACGCGAAGTCACGGCCCTGCGCCACCCGCTTGCCGTCCACGGACAGCAGGCCGGCCTTGAACGCCTTCGGCTCCTCGTCCTTGCCCGTGTCGAACTGCGCGGCGATGTCCCAGTAGTGGGCCGGGACGAACGCGATCCGCTCCCGCTCCCGCTCCACGACCAGCCGCGTCGCCACCGACTGCACCCGGCCCGCCGACAGCTTCGGCATGACCTTCTTCCACAGGACGGGGCTGACCTCGTACCCGTAGAGGCGGTCCAGGATGCGGCGCGTCTCCTGCGCGTCCACCAGCCGCATGTTCAGCTCCCGCGGGTTCGCGGCGGCGCGCTGGATCGCGTCCTTGGTGATCTCGTTGAAGACCATCCGGTGCACGGGGACCTTCGGCTTCAGGACGTCCTGGAGATGCCAGGCGATCGCCTCGCCCTCCCGGTCCTCGTCCGTCGCGAGGTAGAGCTCGTCGGCCTCGGCGAGCAGCTTCTTGAGCTTCTGGACCTGCTGCCGCTTGTCGGCGTTGACCACGTAGAGCGGCTCGAACTCGTGCTCGACGTTCACGCCGAGCTTGGCCCACGACTCGCCCTTGTACTTGGCCGGCACCTCCGAGGCGCTGCCCGGGAGGTCCCGGATATGGCCGATACTGGACTCCACGATGTACCCACGACCCAGGTACCCCGCGATCGTCTTCGCCTTCGCGGGCGACTCGACGATCACCAGGCGGGTACCGGCGCCGTTGCCCCGGCCACTGTTCGCGGTGCCGTTCTTGGCTGGCACAGTCGCTCCAACCTCGCTGTCTTGGTCCTTTTGCCTTACACGGGCTCTTTACCTACCGGCTTGCTACAACGTCAGATGAGGGCGCGTTCATGCCCGCGGGTCACTTCCGCCGCCTCACCACCGTCGCTCCGCCCCGGGACGGGATTCTCACCGCCGCGCGCCTCAGACAGGATGACATGCCGCCGGACGCCGCGCGGACCGGGTCGCCACCGTAACGGTGCCGCGCCCCCGGTAGACCAAGTAATAATGGTCGCGATGGCGGAGTACACCTACCTCGTCCTGTCACTGCCCCGCGGCATCACCCGTGATACCGCCCGGCAGATCTTGACCGAGCACGCGGAGCGGGACGGCTGGGAGATCGATCGGTTGCGCCTCTACCCAGACGGCCGCCGCCGTATTCAGCTCCGCCGCAAGGTCATCCGCGCCGTCCGCACGTTCTGAGCCGACGCCGCCGCCCGGAGCGTAGCACTACGTACGTTCCAATTGACGCAACGTGAACGTATTGCCTGGTGACAAGGCTTCGCCCGTCCCGGGGACCGCGCCTTCCCGGGACGGGCGAAGCGTCTCGCTCACCGCCGCGCCGCAGCCGCACCACCACGCCGCGGCGGCCGCAGCTCCTCAGCGGCGTCCGAACCTGATCCCGCGGGTCAGCCCGAGCACCCCGGCGGCGAAGGCCAGCAGCGCGGCCGCGCCGACCGTCCACGTCGTCCCGGCCCTCGGCTTCGGGCCGGTCGTCTCCTCCGCCGCGACCGGCTGCACCGGCCCGATCACACCCGTCGCCGGCGTGGAGAGCGCCCCCGTCTCCGGGAGACCCGCCGCCGCGTTCTGCACGGACGGCACGACCGGCGAGGAGGGCAGCACCGTCCCGCCCGGCACACCGGGGATCGTCCGCTTCCCCGGCGTGCCGGCGGCGGACAGGTTCCGCGTGTCGAGCAGCGACACCGGCGCGGACGACAGACCCTCGACTCCCTGCGGCGGCGTCGCCGTCCCTGCTCCACGCAGAATCTCCGGATTCAGCACGGAGCCGAGCAGGCCATTGACCTTGGGCAGACGGCCCAGGTCGGAAAGGCCACCGGCCACGGGCAGACCGTCCACCCTCGACCGCGCGCCATGCGCCGGGGCGCCGCCCACCTCGGGCAGCTCCTTGGTCGAGGGCAGGCCCGTCACGGTGATAAGGCCGTCGGCCACGTTCAGGCCGCCGACTTCCGGAAGGCCGCCGGTGCCGGGCAGGGGCGTGCCGGTGCTCCGGTGGTAAGGGTGGTAGCCGCCGTGGCCCGGGTCGTCCTGGCACACGGCGGACGCCATGCCCACCACGGCGGCGGCGTTCCCGCACACGTCCGCGGGGGCCGTGACCGGCGCGTTCGCCTGGTTGCCGCTGCCGGCGCCGTCCTCGCCGGACGTCCGCGCACCGGACCCGTGCGAGCCCTTGACCAGCGTCTGCCCGTGGCAGCTCGCCGCCGCCGCGCCCACGATCGCCGCGGCGTTCCCGCAGATGTCGACGGGAACGGAGATCGGCAGGTTCGCCTGGTTGCCGCTGCCGACACCGAACACGCCGGACGTCTCCTGCCCGGACCCGGTGTGGCCGCCGTTCTTGACGCCGGCGCCGCCCTCGCAACCGGCCGCCGCGTCACCGGCGATCGCCACCGCGTTGCCGCACACGTTGACGGGAACGGAGATCGGCGCGTTCACCTGGTTGCCCGCGAGGACACCACCCGTCCCGTCGGTGACCTGGCCGTTCTTGCCGCCGCCCGTGACCTTGGCGCCGCCGCCGCAGCCCGCGTCCGCGTGCCCGAGCACGGCGGCGCCGTTGCCGCAGACGTTCACCGGCAGGGAGACGGGGGCGTTGACCTGGTTTCCGGAGGCGACCCCGTGCCCGCCGGACGTCTTCTGCCCGGCACCGCCGCGCTTACGGATCTTGGCGCCGCCGTCGGACGTGGCGTACGTGGTGCCGAGAAGCGAGGCGCCGTTGCCGCTCACGTCGGCCGGCGCGGAGATCGGCGCGTCGACCTGGTTGCCGCTGAGGATCCCGCCGTCGCCGTTCGTGACGTCGGCGAAGGCGCTGGACGGGAGGGCGGTGACACCGAGGGCGGCAAAACCCGCGGCGAACACCGCGGCACGGGATATGCCTTTTGCCCGCGTTCGCATGATGCTCCGTTCATTGAAAGGGGGAGACGCACGTTTCTCCTGTGCGTCGGGGGATGTGCCGTGCGAAGGGCACGGCGAGTGACCGGACCGGCGTGCCCGAGCCGCACGGGCACGCGTCCGGAGCCTGTGACCGGGTGTTAGTCGGGCGCGAAGGAAGGCTCGCCCGCGGCGGTGCGGACGGCCGGGGGAACCGCGCCGAAGGCGAGCGCATCCGACGCGCGTGGCGGGGCCGGAGCCCACGCGACGACGTTCGGGAAGCCCGCCGTCACACCGTGCATGGCGGAAGCGCCGGCCGCCGAATTACCGTCCGGCCGGTCGGGTGCCTGCAAAGGAACCGGATCGTCCTGAACGACCTGGCGCGATACATGGCCGCCGACGGCCGGAACCGCCTCGGCGGCCTCGGAAACCGCCCGCACACCCTGGTGCACCTCTGGCACCTCGGGCGCGGAAACAGCCGAAACACCGGCCTCGTGCACGACCTCTCGAACTTCCGGGACCTCCGGAAGGGGCGGCGCGTCCGGCGTCGCCTTCACTGCTTCCGGCGCCTTCTCCGCCACGGCCCGCACGATGCGGCGCACCGGTTCGCGCCTGTGGACGGTCTCGACCGCGTCCCCGAGCGGCGTCTGCGCGACGACCCGCGTGACGGGCGTCTCCTCGGCGTGCGCGGACTCCGCCGCGCACCCGAGGAGCCAGCCCGCGATCAGCAGCCCGCCGAGGACGAGCAGCCGCTGGAAGGTCCGCCCGGCGATGACGCGACGCGGCCGGGCGGAATCCGCCCCGAGCCGCGCCGCGTCACCCGCCACCGGACACCCTCCGTTGCCACCAGACCATCCTCAACGAACGGTGACGATAGCACCACGGAACGCATTGGCGATGGCAAATTCAGGAGCGATCGAGGAATTTGTCGAGGACCCTCACACCGAAGCGCAGGCCGTCCACGGGAACGCGCTCGTCGACCCCATGGAACATTCCGGAAAAGTCCAACTCTGGAGGCAATTTCAGCGGCGCGAAGCCGAAGCACCGCATGCCGAGCCGCGCGAACGACTTGGCGTCCGTCCCGCCGCTCAGGCAGTACGGAACCGGCAGGGCGCCCGCGTCCTCCGAGGTCAGCGCCGCCTCCATCGCCGCGACGAGCGCGCCCTCATAGTCCGTCTCGATCGCCTGGTCATGGTGAACGAAATCCCGCTGAACGTCCGGGCCGAGAAGTTCGTCCACTACCGCGAAGAACTCCTCCTCATATCCGGGCAAGAACCGTCCATCCACCTGTGCCGTGGCACTCTGCGGAATGACATTCGTCTTATAACCGGCATCCAGCCGCGTCGGATTGAGCGTGTTCTTGAGCGTCGCCCCGATCATCCGCGCCAGCGGCCCGATCTCCTCAAGGCACTTCTCCGGCCGCTCCGGATCGAACTCCACCCCGTACGCCATGCACGCCCGCTCCAGAAACGCCCGCACCGACTTCGTCAGCCGCACCGGGAACTCGTGCGACCCCAGCCTCGCGACCGCCGCCGCCACGGCCGTCACCGCGTTGTCCGGATGCACCATCGACCCGTGCCCCGCCGTCCCCACGGCGGTCAGGTTCATCCACGCGATGCCCTTCTCCGCCGTCTCGATGAGATACATCCGCCGGTCCCCCGGCACCGTCAGGCTGAACCCGCCGACCTCCCCCACGGCCTCGGTGCACCCCTCGAACAGCTCCGGATGCTCCCTCACCAGCCACTGCGCCCCCCACTTGCCCCCGGCCTCCTCATCGGCCAGGAAGGCCAGCACCACGTCCCGCGGCGGCCTGCGCCCCTCCCTGAGCCGCTGCCGCACCACGGCCAGGATCATCGCGTCCATGTCCTTCATGTCCACGGCCCCGCGACCCCAGACGCACCCGTCCACGATCTCTCCCCCGAACGGGTCGTGCGTCCAGTCCTCCGCCCGCGCCGGCACCACATCCAGATGCCCGTGCAGCAGCAACGCGTCCCGCCCCGGGTCCTCCCCCTCGATCCGCGCCACGAGACTGGCCCGCCCCGGATGCGACTCGAAGATCCGCGTCTCCAGCCCGACCTCCTCGAGCATGCCCGCGACATACTCCGCCGCCCCCCGCTCCCCCGGCCCCGAATGATCACCGGGGTTGCTCGTGTCGATCCGGATCAGCTCCTGGCAGAGCCGGACGACCTCGTCCTCAGCGGTCGGCTGCTGGGCCACAATGATCACCTTCGCGCCTCGCGTCCACACCTGTCGCCCCCATGGTGCCCCGTCGATCGACTTCGCCGCGACTCGTCTCCTTTGGTATGGTGAACCGGCCGCAGCCACGCTGCGGCCTGCAACCGGTCCGGGTGGCGGAATAGGCAGACGCGCTAGCTTGAGGTGCTAGTGCCCTTTACGGGGCATGGGGGTTCAAGTCCCCCCTCGGACACCAGAGACGATCCAAGTTCTTGCAGGTCACAGGCCCGGAACGCGATCATCGCAGGGCCCGAAACGGCCCGGTGATACCGCTCTGATACTTCCGGCCTGTGAGTCATGGTTCTACGCCTCCGCGACCAGGGCCGCGAACTTGTCCGCCGCTGCCCGCTGGTTCCCGGGCAGGACGTGAGCGTAGGTGTTCATCGTGATGACGGCGCTCGCGTGGCCGAGCCGCTCAGAGACCACCTTGACCGGCTCCCCGCCGATCAGCAGCAGCGTCGCGTGGGTGTGGCGGAGGTCGTGAAGACGGATCTCCGGCAGCGTCTCCCGCCCCTGCTTGGTGAGGTACCGCTCGCACCGCTTGAGCTGGTCCTTGAACGCGCGGGAGAACCGCTCCGGGTGCCGGTGCTTGCCCTCCGCGTCGCCGAACACCAGCGCGTCATCACGGGCGAGCTGGAGCGCCAGACTGCCGCGCTCCCGCTTGAGCGTGCGCAGCATCCCCATGGTGTGGTCGTCGCCGTCGACGGTACGGGGCTTGCTGGTCTTGGTGTCGCCCTCCTTGATCTCCGGCTTCTTGCCCTTGGTCCGGATCAGGCCGACCGACCGGCGGACCCGGATCGTTCCGGCGTCGAAGTCGATGTCGCGCCAGCGCAGCGCCAGCAGCTCGCCGCGGCGCATCCCGGTCATCGCCAGCACGTACCACGCGACGTGGTGAACGCTGTGCTCGGCCGACCAGTTGAGGAACGTACGAAGCTGGGCCGCCGCCCACGGGTGCATCTCCGGCGGCGCGGCTTGCTTCGCCGTGGGTGGCTTGGCCTTGTCCGCGGGGTTCTTGGCCAGTAGCGCGGGCTCGGCGTCTACCGCGGCCTGGAGCGCCGACCGCAGGATGGTGTGGATGTAGCGGACCGTCCGGGCGCTGAGGCCGGTGCCGGTCAGCTCGCCCTTGCCGTCGCGACGGCCGTTCTCCTCCAACGTCCGGTACAGGGCGTCGATCTTCGCCGTGGTCAGGGACGCCAGCGGGATCGCACCGAGGTAGGGCGTCATGTGGAGTCGGATGTTCTTCTTGTAGCTCGCGACCGTGGAGTCACCGAGCCGCAGGCCGGCCGCCCACGTGTCGAGATACTCGCCGAGCGGCTGCTTGGACGGGTCCACCCACGTGCCCGTGTCGACCTTCGTCATAGCGTCGCGCAGGGCCTTCGCCGCGTCGGTGCGCTTGGTCCAGGTTTCGCCGTTGGGGCCGCGTCGACGCAAGACCGACTTCTTAGAGCCGTCCTCCTGCGTGACCACGAACTTGATCCCGAAGCGGACCGCGCCCGCCTTCGTCTTGAACTCGAAGACGGAGCCCTCCCCGGGGCTGCGTCTCTTCGGCTTGCTCTTGCTGCTCACTCCCTGTCCTTTCGTCGTGGCCGTTCACCGGCCTTGCCGGGTTGTGACTCGCCCAAGAGGCCGGAGTCCCTCGCCCGTTGGACCCACCGCCGTGCGGTCGGCTCCGGGATCTCGCGCCCTCTCCACAGCCCGAGACGGCGCCGAAGCTCTTGCATCGGCGCGCGGGGGGTCTCCACCAGAGCGCGGCGATACTCCACCGCGACGTACTCCAGGTGCTCACGGGTCAGTGATCCGCGTACGCGGGGAGGAGGGGGCGGGAGTTCCTCGGCCAACCCCGGATCGAAGAACGGACTCGCGCCGTGGGGCCCCGAGTAGCCGACGAAATCCCGGAACTCCCGCTCACGCGCGGCGAGCTCTTGAAGCAGCGCCCCCACCGGGACATCACGCAGGGACGCCGAGGTGATCTCTACGGCCTCACCGTCCGGCGGTATGCCGAGGAACAGCCCGGTACAGCGGAGCCGCCGATCGTCCCCGATGCCGATGCTCATGGCCACCGGGTAGGGCAGATCGTCACTCTTGAAGACGATCCACCGGCGCTCCCGTACGAGATCAGCCATCTCGTCTTGGTCCTGATCGAGACCGATCCGGACCTCTGTGTTCCGTTGCCTCTTAGGTGCCACGCATGTAACCGTACGCGTGCCACTCACACATGCGCAACCCAATCAATGTGCCATGCATGATTGACGGCGGGTACCGGTGCCGCGCCACGCTCGTCACAGTCAATGACGGGGAGGTGCATCGATGACGGTGCCACTGGTCGATGAGCTACGCGCCCGCGTACCGCTGCCCACTCCCGCGGAGGCGCGGAGGATCCGGGAAGCCGCGGAGGTCACGCAGGAACGCATGGCCGAGGAACTCGGCGTACACCGGGTGACCGTCGCCCGGTGGGAGGACGGCACGCGGAGGCCGCGCGGTAAGACGCGCGACGCGTACGCCACCCTCTTGGCCGAACTGCGGAAGGTCATCGCGTAATGACCCCCGACGAACTACGCACCCAGCTTTTCGCCACGGTCTCCGAAGTCGCCGGCGTCTTCCGCGCTGACGACCGCACCGTCCGCCGAGCGATCGACGCCGGGACGATCCCGGCCGTCAAGGTCGGAACCAAGACCCTCATCCCGGTGCCCCGGCTCCTGGCGCTCATCGAGCCCCCGGAGTCGCCGGCGGAGACCGCCGCGCCGTCCGGCATCGACCCGGCAGCCGTGCGGGCGGCTACCGAGATGATCCGGGCCGGTCTCGGCGCGCTCGAAGCCCTGCTTGAGGCCCCTGGTATCGGTCGCGGTATCACCGGGTCGTCCGGCGCGCCGGTGGTCCCTATCCGCCCAGATCAGGCGGCCGGGGCCGCCGATGGGGCAGGGGACCGCACGTCCCCCACCGGGGGTGCCGATGCCTCATGACAAGGGCAGAGGCCGTCCCGGCGGGCCCACCGGGAACGGCCCCCAAACGAGCACACTCCATCCAGCCACCAGCGTAGCCCCGAACGTCCGGTCTGGATGGGACCGCTCCGGCGACGCGATGCCATCGCAAGGCCGCTTGGTCGAGCTTGTGACCGGTCCCGCGGCACCGAGGCGGTGAAAGCATGCGGATCGTCCGGGCGCCACGGCCATCGGGTTTCGTCAAGGTGCCCAACGACACCGCGCGCGACAAACGGCTCTCATTCAAGGCCAGGGGCCTCCTGACCACCCTTCTGAGCTATTCGGACGGATGGCTCACCGACGCCGACAAGCTTGCCGGTGAGAGCCCCAACGGGCGGACGGTGGTCCTCTCTGGCCTGCGGGAACTGGTCGAGTGCGGCTACGTCACGTATCGCAACCTGCGCGGTGAGGACGGCCGGTTCCGCAAAGAGATGTGGGTCTACGACGTGCCGCAACCGGTCGACGCGCCGCCCGGGTCCAGGTGAGCCGCCATGTGGACAAGTAGGCAAAACCGCAGGTCGCACCGACGTCAGGTTTCCCGATGTCGGGTGACCGAACGTCGGGTGACCGAACGTCGGAAAACCCGACCTGAACTACGTAGAAGACCAACAAGAAGACCAGGCAGAAGACCAAGAGACGAAAGAACAACCGGGGCTTGTGACGTCCACGGGGCTGAACTGGAATTAGGGAATCGGGCAAATCGGACAAGCTGTGGATAACTCAAGATCACACTCAGCCGCCGAGCAGTGGCGGCCCTGCCCCGGCTACGAGGGCGTGTACGAAGTCTCCGACGCCGGCCGCGTCCGCCGCGCCGCGCCCGGGCGCTGCACCTGGCCCGGCCGAATCCTGCGCCCCAGCATCGGAACGAGCGGCTACCCGAAAGTCGGCCTGTACGCCGCAGGAAAGGTCCGCTCCCACCACGTCCACCGTCTGGTCGCCGCGGCGTTCCTCTCGCCACCGCCCAGCCCGGAGCACGAGGTACACCACCGCAACGCCGACACGCGCGACGCGTCTCTCGCCAATCTGGTGTGGCTGACACGCCAGCAGAACGCCGCACTACGGCGGCCACGACTCCCCCGGCGCCCCCAGCCTCCGACCCGTGTCGGCCCCATCGCACTCACCCGCGACCAGGTCGCCGAGATCCGCGCGAGACACGCGGCCGGCGGGATCTCGTACCGGGCGCTCGCCCGCGAATACGGCGTCGCACACGGCACGATCCGGGCGGCCTGCCTGCGTACTGAGGGTGCCTGGGCAGCGTGAGGCGCACGCAACACATGGCGCCGCAACACGATGAGGAGGGACCCACATGGCACCGCTAGAACTCCCACCCCGAACCCGACAGATCGCCGAATGCATCGAACGCGACGCCACGTCCCGCCGACTCTTCCACCAAGGCCGACACACCCAAGCGCTAGAACGCCGCCGCGAACTCGCACACCGCTTCTACAAGATGTGGGAGAACGGCGAACTCCCCGACCCCCATTACGGCGGCGCACTGTCCCACTACGTGCCGCTTCTATGGGTCAACAGCCTGTGGCCCGGCGCCTGCCTGACCCAAGACGAATGGTCAGCCATGTTCGACGATGCCGGCTACTCCATCGACGGCGAACCCGCCGACCCTCCCGAGGACATCGGGGACGAAAGCTGGATCCTGTACCGCGGCACCGCCACCCGCAACGGCCGACCGACCTGGGGGTTCCCCGACCGGCGCGACATCGCCGCCGCTGAGTACGGATGGTGCTGGACCTCCTCTCTCAGCGGCGCCGTCACGTGGGCCAGAGAGCACGCCCGCTCGCAGGCAGGCGCCGCTGGCTGGGCGGTGTTCGAGGCCGCCATGCCTTGTGATGCGGTCCTGGCAACCCTCGAGGTCGACTGCACCACGTTGGACATCTGCGACACCCGCCGACTCTCCGCCCGGCCGCGGCTCGTCCTGAAGGGCCAGGCCTGACCGGATCAATGCCCTGCCGCGATCAACCACGTACGCTGTACAGAGTGGCGTATGTGGCGTGGGGAGGAGGGGCCCATGGCGAGTAAGCGGCGCGCGACCGCGGCCGAACGCGCCGATGAGGCGCTCCGCGCGCTCGAGCAGCGCCGCCGCGGCGTACCCGTCGCCGACATCGCCCGCGACATGGGCCTGCCCCTGCGGACCGTTCAGCGCCGCGTCGCGCTCGGCCTCGAGCTGCTCGGCGAAGGCCTCGATCCGGAGGAGTTGCGGCGGGCCGAGGAAGACCGCCTTGACGATCTCCTCCGCCGCGCGCACGGCCTGTTGGACCGTGAGGACCTGACGGTCACCGAGCAGGTGTCGATTCTGCGTCTCATTCGGGACATCGGGAAGGACCGCGTGCACCTGTTCGGGGTCGCCGTGCCGTCCAAGACGGTGATCGAGTGGGAAATGAGGGGAGCGGACGATGCCGGTCAGCAGACCGTGGGCGCCCCGTAAGCGGCGGCTGTGTGCTGTGCACGGTGACGCCTGCCCGGGCGCGCCGCATCACCAGCAGCTCGCCGCGCTGCAAGGCCTGGTCGCCGTCGCGCGGGGCCGGCACACCGACGAACGCGCCGCGGCCGCGGAGTGGTCGGCGCGGCCGTGCCGGGTCATGACGCCACGCCAAGACGCCGAGTTGCGGCGGCTACTGGACGAGACCCCGCGCCGAGTGGCGGCCGAGGAGAACACGATCAGGGAGGTTCGGTGAACGTCACCCAGCCCAGCACGGACCGCGGGGCGCAGGAGATCATGCGCCGACTGCGCGGAGACGGCGCCGGCGCGGCCGCGCGCCGGCGCAACGAGCAGGCCCGGCGCGACCATGAGCAGAGCATCCGGGAGCGGGCCCGCGTGATCTACGCCGAGCGGCTCACCGCCGCGGGCCCGGTCGACGGCCCGGAGCGGTCGCGGATCCTGGCGCAGGCGCAACAGCAGGCCCACCAGGAAGCGGAGCAGGAGATCCGCGCCCGCAACGAGCAGGCGGCCGGCGAGCAGATTCGGGAGCGCATGGAGGAGATCCAGCGCCGCGACTCGGCCCCGGCGCGGCACGCGCAGTGGAGCGAGCGAGCCGCGGCGCCCCTGCGCGACCTTCAGCGCGGCATGCCCTACCCGGAGGCCCAGTACCACCGGCACCGCGACCGCGGTGCCGAGCGGGCAATGGCGGGCTTCTACGGGCCCGTTCCGGGCGTCGACGGCCCGGACCAGGAGGAGGAGTAACCCATGGCTGCAATCCAGGTGGAGTCGACCGACCTCGAGCAGGTGCTAGGGCTGTGCCTGCGGCGCGACTCGCTCACGCTCGAACTGGTGAACGCGCTCCGGGAGCGGCACGGCAAGGCGGTCATCGGCTCGGTGACGGACGCTTCGCACGGTGGCGACGTCGGCGCGTACCGGACCACCATCGACAGCGTGATCGGCGAACTGTCCGGCGCATGATGGGGGACTGAGTGTCCCCCACAACAAGCCCCGTGACCTGCTGAAACGAGGTCACGGGGCTTGTCTTTGCGCGGATGCTGATACTTCCCCGGGTATCAGCGGAGGCCCGGCCCCCGCGGGGAAAGGGCCGGGCCTCCTGATCCCCCCCCGGATCCCCGGGAGGGCCGTGGCCCCGGCTGCCCATCACCCCGCCAAGGATGATCGCCGGGACCACGGCGTTGGAAGGGGCGACGCGGCCGGGACCGGGGGCTGTTATCCACCGGCGGCGCCGCCCCGGCCTATGGCTCCTCTGCCCGCCGCTCCCGCTCGCGGCGGCGCGCCGCGGCGCGCTCGATTATGTCGCCGTAGGCCGCGATCTTGTCTGCGTCCTCCACGCGTGTGCAGTGCTGCGACTCGGTGACGACCTCATCCATCAGCGCCATGTACGCGGCGAGCGCTTCGGGCAAGCCGGGCTCGTCCAGGTTCAGGGCACGGCGCTCAGCCATGGTTCACCGCCCGGAGCTTGCCGCGGAGCTGGTCAGCCGTATCGGCGTCGACGTCGCTGACCTCGTGCATGATCAGGCGCCCGCGCTCGTCCCGCTCGACGTCCCGCATCGCCCACCAGCGGCCCGCGCTGCTGTGAATGATCGACCAGCGCGGGAACTCCTCACGCAGGGCCGCCTTCGTCTCCTCCACCGTCGCCGTCATCGGCCGCCTCCGAGCGTCAGAGCGTCCACCATGCGCCGAAGCAGGCCGCGCCGCGGGGGCCGTGCGTGCCGGGTGCCGGGCGGACGGTGCGGCGGAGGAGACGGTGACCACATTCCCTCTGCCACGCGGGGCGCGTGCGGCATGTGCCGCGGCTGCGTCCGGCGGCGCGGCAGGACGGCGCTGAGGCGCCGCTCGAACTCGTCCAGGGTGGCGGCCTCCACCAAGTGGTCACGGCCCGCCCGGTCGGTCACTACGCCCCAGAGGCGCCCGGTCCATTCCCCATGCCAGAGCGGCACTCCCGGGAACCGGGCGCGTAGCTCGGCTAGTGCCTGATCGAGATCGACGTCTAGTCCGCCCCATGGGGGCGCTACCGTTTGCATCAGTCGGACCTCCAGTCGTCCGGCGAGGCCCCGGGATCACGGTGTTCGCGCACCGCCCGGGGTCGCTTTGTGTCGTCGGACACAGAGTTCCGTCACACGAAGGCCCCGATGTTCCAAGTTGGAACATCGGGGCCTTGTGCACCTCGGTTCGATCGGCTACGCGCTCATGCGGCTGTAGATGCGTCGCAGCGGTTCGGGCAGCGTCCGCCGGACGTCCACCAGATGAGTCACCACAGAACGCGCGGTCGGATGAAAGGTGACCATCTGCGGGGCGATGCGGTCGGCGCTCTCCAACCGGGATTCGGCCTTGCCGTAGGAGCCGGTCTCCACGTGCACGCGGGACATGTCGATCTCGTGGTGAGCGCGACGTTCCGGCGGGAGCATCGTCAACGTGCGGTCTTCGATGCCGTGGTCACGTCGCGCGGCCTCGTCCAAGTCGCCGAGCTCGACGGCGACGGCGGCCCCGTGGATCGCGACGTTCGCCGGCGTGAACTCCAGCCCATGAACCGGCTTCCCGCCGCGCCCCTGTCGGATCCGCTCGGACGCCTTCCCCCAGTACTCCCACGCCTGGTTGCTGTAGTGGTCGTGGTCCCGGGCGGTGCGTGCGGCGATGATGGCTGACCGTAGGTCGATCGCGCCGCCGACCTCGCCAGCGTCGGGCCGGTCGTCCTGGATGTTGGCCGCGGCCCGGTCCAGCAGCGTCAGCGCGGGCTTGGGCTCGTTCAGGCCCATCAGCAGCAGCGACCGCGCCAGCGTCACCAGCAGCGGCAGGTGTGGATCCTGGGAGCGGCGTGCGGCATCGGCCCCGCGCTCGAGCAGGGCCAGGGCGTCACCGCTGTAGCCGAGTCGCCGGGTGAGGCTGACCGCGGAGCCGAAGGCACGCGACAGCAGGTTCCAGGCCCTCGGGTCGTCGGTCTCGTACGCCCAGAACATGAGTTCTTCGATCACGGCGGGGAGCCGCTGCCCGATCTTGGTGAGCTGGGCCTTGTGCATCAGCCGCCGGGAGGTGGCGACCTCCGCGGCGAGGACATCCAGACTGCGGGGTGGCCCAGCCAGATCGGGGCCGACGTCGACGTAGGCGAGGACGCGACGCAATTCGGGAATGGCCGCGTGCACGTGGTCATCGTGGCCGTACGGCTGCCCGTAGAGGACGGCGGGATCTACTCCGAGCGCCGCGGCCGTCGCCGCGACGAACGCGGGAGTGGCGACCTTGTGGCCGGCCTCCACCTGCGCGAGATGGCCGCGGGAGTAGTTCGCGCGTTGTGCGAGACCGGCTTGTGTCAGGTCACGCTTCTTGCGCCAGCGCGCTATGCGCTTGCCAACGGTGTCGGGGGTACCATCGTCGGACATCGGCCCTGCACCTCCTGAGTGGTCGCACTCTCAGGCTACGGCGCAGGGCCGAATCACGTCAGGGCCCCGGCTCATCAGTACGAACGCACCGGCGCCCCGCCTCCCGGAGGTGACGGGGCGCCGGTGCGTGTGGGACGTGGTTCAGCCGTCCGGCGCGTGGCCGTTCAGCGCGGCCGGGCCGGTCGGAACCGGCTCGTCCAGCAGCTTGCGGACCTGGTGCCGGGAGATCTTGAACTCGTCCGAGATCCACCGTTGCGACCGGCCCGCCACCCTGGCTGACCGGACCGCCCCGGCAAGACCCTCAGACGGCGCGTGGCCTGCGTGGTCGTCCTCGGCCGGGGTGGTCGATTCCGCGTCGTCGGGTGGGTCGTCCTCGGCCGCCTGGTCGACGCCGGCGGGCGCGTCGACCACCGGGGCCGGAGTGGTCGGTCCATCCATGATCACGTCCCGGCTATCGGTTTTTATCGGTGGGTCAGCCGCCGCGCCGCCGCCGCGGCGGATCATGGTCATGAGCAGTTCGACCACGACCACCAGCGTGACCGCGGGCCATGCCGCGATGGTTGCGCCCACCGGCCCGTGCTCGACGCCGTGCAGGACGTTCACGGCCACCGTGGCGCCGATGCCCATGCCGAGCGCCCACCGTGCCAGCGGCGGCGCATCCTCGCGGCGGCGCGCCGAGTCGAGCAGCACCATGGACGCGACGACCACCAGGCCGTCAACGGTGAGCGGGACGAGCAGCGCCGTGAGGCCCGTCTCGCCGTGCGCGCGGACGACCTCGAGCGCGTGCCGGTAGGAGACGAGCCCGGCGATCGCGCCGACGCCGAGGACGCTCGCCGCGGTGGTGATCCGGATGACCCGGTCGCCGGCGTTCACCGGGCCGCTCCGGCACGTGCGATGAGGCCAGCGACCACGGCAACGGTCTCCGGTTCCCACTTGGCGAGCCACGCGAGGGTGCGCCGATCGTGCTCGCCGAGCTCGACGCCGGCGGCCGCGCATGCCGCGGCAAGGCGCTCCCGGTTGAACTGGGCCATGGTGCCGGGCGGGGCGCCGTTCAGCACGCCGTAGGCGCCGCGAGTCGTCTCGGCCGCCTGCTGCTCGGTCTCGTACGGGCCGAGGTCGGTGGGTAGCTTCTGGGGCATGTCCGGGTCTCCTCCGGATCAGCGGCCCCGGGTCGGGCGTGCGTGGCGCCGTACCCGGGGCCGTCTCATGGACGGGGTTCCCCGGACGCAGGGCGCGGCGGCCCGCGGGAGCACGGGCGACCAGCAGGGCCGCCCGTGATTCCCGTGGTGATACTTCGCGTGATACTGCCGCCGGTGTATCTGGATGTATCCAGGTGCGTCCGGGAGAGACCGCAGAGGCCGTATCGCCAGGTCAGCGCATACGTGAATGCCTCTGCGTGATCTCGGATGCCCCTGGTCCCGTGGGAGTTCAAGTCCCCCCTCGGACACGTACCGTTCCCTCAAATTCGGGGACGTGGATGTCACGATTCGATCCGGGTTGAGGTCAGCCTCGACCCGGATTTCTTGTTTGCCCGGGTCGTAGACGAGCCGAACACCGAGCGCCTGATAGACGCCCTGGCGAGCCTCTGGGCTCGCGTCCTGGAGGACGGAAACGAGATCACCCAGTGCGGTGACGAGCGCGTTGATCTCCCGGACCGTCAGGGTCTGCGGGCGCTGCCCTTCAGCCGCGTGGAGTTCGGCTCTGGCGGCGGTCAGCTGAGATTCGGTCTCCGTCATCCACTCGGTGATAGTCACCGGGTTGGCCCCTGCTTCGAGGGCGGCGCGGTGACGCGCGAGTTTGGTCTCGCAGTCGGCGATCTGGGCCTTGGCGCGTATCGCGGCGCTGTTCGTCGGAGGTTCCTGCGCGGCGTGGAGATCGGCGATCGTCTGCTTGATGCGATGGGGCGCCAGGACCTTGGCCAGCCACGGGTCCACGAGCGCGGTGACCTGGTGCTCCCGGACGAAGATGTTGCGCGGGTGCTCGACCTTGTTGGCCAGCGCGTACTCCTCCGGGTAGCGGCACCGGAAGTAGACGTAATCCTTGTATGTGTGTGCCTGCATCTTGCGATTGCAGAGCCCGCAGTAGATGACGCCGCGCAGCGAGTAGGCGTGTTTGCTGTGCGTTCGGGCCTTGGTGCCGCCGGTCTGGCAACGCCGAGCCGCGAGCTTGCCCTCGATGCGGTCGAAGACGTCCTTGTCGATGATGACGGGGTGGACGACCTTCTTGGAGAAGACCCACTGGTCGCGGTCGTTCCAGCGGAGCTTGGTGATGTGGCCGAGGGAGACGTCGTTGACGTCGATGAGGACCTCGTCCTTACGCTGCCGGTTCCAGACCTGGTGCCCGGTGTAGCGCGGGTTGGTCAAGATGGACTTCACCGCGCTCTTGGCCCAGGCCAGTCCCTCCCGGTGCCGGTTGCGTGCTCGGTCGTGGGCCGATGGGCAGGGGATGCCGTCTCGTGTCAGTCCCTCGGCGATGGCGAACAGTCCCTTCTCGGGTGAGCCGTCGAGGCCGAGGTACTCGCAGTAGATGCGCTGGACGACCGGTGCCGAGTCAGGGTCGATGTCCAGCTTGTACAGGCGCTTGCCGTCGGCCGCCTTCCCCGGGTGCGGGTGCAGCCCGCCGTCCACGAGTTTGTAGCCGTATGGAGGACGGCCGCCGAGGTAGCGGCCTTCGGTCGCGGCGATGGCGGCCATGCTGCTGCGGACTCGGGTCCGGACGCGGTTGCGCTCCCCTTTGGAGAGCCCACCGAACATCGACATGATCATGTCGTGGGCTTCGTTGACTGGGTCGATCGCCCCGCCGATCTCCGGAACCCACAGCGGCACGCCGTAGTGGTCGAACAGCGGGAACGTCAGACCGTACTGCCCTCCGTAAAAGGCTCGGTGCGGCTCTCCGATGACGACAGCGTCGAAGCCCCGGTTCGGGTTCTTCAGCGCTTCCAGTAGCCGACTGGCCTCCGGCCGCCGCACCCATGGGATCGAGCGGGAGCGGTCTACGTCGAAGTACTCGACGACGATGCAGCCACCGTTGCTCTCGATCAGCGTCTCCGCGCGCCGGAACTGCCATGCCTTCGACGCGATCGGGTCCTGCTTGTCTTCGGTGGACACCCGCCCGTAGAAGGCGAACCGCAGGGGCGTTGCTGCCCGGAATCGTTGCGGAATCATCGGCCGGTCTCCTCGTCGCTGTGATCGGCGGCGCGGCGAGCACGGACTTCGAGCATGAGGCTCAGAAGCGCGCGAGCCGCGTAGGGCGTGAGGCGTGGCGGCTCGGCCGGTGCGACCAGTCGCAGACGGCCAGGCTCAGCGCTTGCCGCTCCCCCGTTGTCCGGCCGGGTGCCGGATGACGGGCGGTCCGCCCCGGTGGCGGACCGGTGGTCATCACCGCTCGACTCGTCGACCGAGGTCAAGTCCTGGACCGGCGGACGATGGTGGACCGGCCGGGGCGAGTGGCGAGGCGATCTTCTGCGTGTGGCCGGCGGGCGGTCACCTGTACGTGGAGACGTGCGCGGGTGGCTGGTCGTGGAGTCTGGCTGGTTCGTGGTCATGCGCCGGGCCGCCTGGACCGGCAGGCGCCCGTTCCCCCTCTCATCTATAAAGCACCGCCGAGACACCTGTTTTTGGCCGTCCCGGCGCGTCAAGAATTAGCCAATATTCATGGCGACCTCCGGTGGGATCACTACAGATCTCCCGGTCTTCGACCGCAGCGGACAACGAGGCACAGAAGCTGATATGGAAGGCTCTTTTAAAAGTCGGTGTAAAGACTGACCGGCAGGTACTTCCCAGCGGCGCCCGAGCCGCCCTATTAC
Source organism: Actinomadura sp. 3N407 (assembly GCF_052245875.1). Classification (NCBI taxonomy): domain Bacteria; kingdom Bacillati; phylum Actinomycetota; class Actinomycetes; order Streptosporangiales; family Thermomonosporaceae; genus Actinomadura; species Actinomadura sp. 3N407. The sequence continues at coordinate 41,468 of NZ_JBQQBP010000005.1, read as the reverse complement.
TTAGCGACGGAACGTAGAGCGACAGCCGAAGGCCGGGCGTGCAGCCCGAAACGGAAGGTCGCAAACTAGCTCGTACATTAACCAGAGACAACAAAGCCACGCCTACATCAAGACAAAGGGACGCCAAAAGAAACTCGCGGTACGCACACCGGCGCCGATTTGAAGTTGGACAGTCAATCGGGCCAAGTCTCGGCAATTTCTGTCGGCCGCGAGGCCAATCTCGCGCTCTACGCGGTGCTTTAAGGGTGTGCGAATCCACGACCGCCTGACAGCACCGCCCACATCGTCCGCATTCTTGGAGGAGATCCATCTGAACGTGTCCGACGTGCCCGAATCGCACCAGCCCGCCGACTCGCCCGTCCAGTGGCTGGAAGACCACGCTCACCTGCTGCCGGAGCTGCCCACGCTGCTGCTCGGCCTGCTCGCCCGGCACGGACCGGAGATCATCGGCGTCGTCGTGGCCGTCTGCGTGACCGTCACCGGCGCCCGCGTGGCGGTCACCCGGTGGCGCAACCGGTATCACTCGCGCACGACACGTGTGGTCGAGATCGCGGTGCCTCCGAACGTGGAGGCCGACAGCGCCGCGGCGTGGTGGAAGCACCAGGTCGGGCAGCTCGGTCCCAAGTGGAAGCGCTGGGTCTTCGGGCAGCCGCATCTGGCGTTCGAGTACGTGGCCGACGAGAACGGCATCCGGTTCCAAGTGTGGGTACCGGGCACCATCGCGCCGGGCGTGATCGAGAAGTCCGTATAGGCGGCCTGGCCTGGCGCCACCATCACCACCCGCGCCGCCGCACCACCGATCCCCCTCGACGCCGAGGCTGCTGGAGGGCGGCTGACACTGGGCAACAACGAGGACCTGCCGCTCGCCACCGATCACAAGGCCGACCCGCTACGGCCGCTGCTCGGCGCAATGGCGGGACTGCGGAAGGCTGACTACGCGGCCGTGCAGATCCTGGCCCGCCCCTGCACTGGGCGCCGTGCCCGCCGCGCGATCCGCACCGCCTCCCGGCTGCGAGGCGGCCGTTCCAAGAGCGCGCAGGGCGCCTTCTTCGACCTCATCACCCCAGGCGCTGGCTTTGACCACGGCCGGCCTACCTCCAGCGAGATCGCTCAGCTGTATCCCGAGCGCGCACAGCAGGTGAAATCCATCCTGGCCAAAGCGAGCAAGCCGCGGTTCGAGGTCGAGATCAGGTACGCCCTGGGCACCACCCGTCACGGGGTCAGGCCCCAAACGGTCCGTACGAGTTCAGACCGCGTCGCCGTACTGAGCGCCCGGCGCAAGGTGCACAGCGGGCTCCGCGTAGGCGCACGCGCGATCTACGCGACCTTCTCTCTGTTCACCTCGGGGGACCAGCACCTACGCACCCGGCGCCTGCTCGCACCGGGCCGGCGGATGGCAGACCGCCATCTCGGACGGGGCTACCTGCTGAACGTGGATGAGCTGGCCGCGCTCGCTCATCTGCCCTACGACCTGGACGCGCCGGGGGTCATCCGCGCCGGAGCCCGCTCGTCGTTCCCCTCTCCGGCCGTGCCCTCTGCCCGCATGCCCGGCCAAGCGGTGCGGATCCTTGGGGACAGCGACGCCGGGACACCGCGCCCGGTGGCTGTCACCGTCGCCGACGCCCGCCAGCACATGCACGTTCTCGGCCAGACTGGCACCGGAAAGTCAACCTTCCTGGCCGGGCAGATCCTCGCCGACGCCCAAGCCGGGCGTGGCGCGCTGGTCATCGACCCCAAAGGCGACCTGATCACCGACGTGTTGGACCGGCTGCCCGAGCGAGCCGTCGGCAAGACGGTGGTGTTCGACCCCGCCCAGCCCGGGCGGCCTCCGTGCATCAACGTACTGACCGGGCCTGACCCGGTGTTCGCGGTCGAGGCGATCGTGACCACCTTCCGGCGCTGCTTCGCCGCCAACTGGGGTCCGCGCATGGACGACGCGCTCCGCTCGGCCTGCCTGACCCTGGCCAAGGTGTACGGGCCGCACGCCAGCCTGGCCGACGTCCCGACCCTGCTGACCGATGCCGCCTACCGGGCCCGCACCATCGCCCGACTCGGCAACGACGTCATGCTCCAAGGGTTCTGGAGCGACTACAACCAGCTGTCACCCGGCGGACGCACCGCCATGACCGGTCCGATCATGAACAAGCTGCGCGCCGTGCTCATGCGACCCTTCGTCCGCGACGCGCTGTCGGGTTCGGCCTCCACCGTCGACCTGGGCAAGATCCTCGACAGCGGCGGCCTCATCCTCGCCCGCGCCGGAAAGGGGATCCTCGGCGAGGACGCCGCGCGGCTGCTGGGATCGCTGCTGCTTGCCCACACCTGGCAGGCCATCACACCTCGCGCACATCGACCTCAGGACGCCCGCCGCGACGCCGTCGCCCACATCGACGAGGCGCACAACTTCCTCAACATTCCGGGCTCTGTCTCCGACATCCTCGCCGAGGCCCGTGCGTACCGGTTCTCGCTGATCATCGCGCACCAGCACCTGTCGCAGCTTCCCCGCGACCTGCGCGACGCCGTCTCCGCCGACGCACGAAACAAGATGTACTTCGCGATCTCGCCCGAGGACGCCCACGCGCTGACCGAACACACCGGCCGTTCGATCACCGAACACGACCTGTGCCACCTGGGCAGGTACCAGGCCGCCGCCCGCATCATTCACAACGACGCACCCATGCAGGCGTTCACACTGCGCACTCGCCCGCTGCCCGAGCCCATTCCGGGCCGCGCCGAGGCGATCAGGCAGGCCTCACGCGAGGCGTACACGCCCGCCGACCACGGCCCGACGCCCACAGCCCGACCGAGGGCACTCACCAACCCGTCCTCCGGCCCCTTCGGCGCTGCCGACTACGCGGACCTGGACGCGCCCGACACCGAAGGTGATGGGGAGGGCGAGGAGTGACCAAGCCGAGAAGGCCCGCCCAGCGGCTACGCGAGCGGGAAGCCCGGCCGCCTCGCGTGACCGCCGCACTGATCGCCGACCTGGCGCACCGCCTCACCGCGCGAGACCGCGCGCTGCTCACCCTGGTCTGGGAACATCGCGTCCTGACCAGCGACCAGATCACTGCCCTGTTCTTCCGCACGTCCGTACGCACCCACCAGCGCCTTCGCCAACTCCACGAGTTGCACGCGCTGTCGTCGTTCCGGCCGTGGACTCCGAACGGGACGGCCGCCAAACACTGGGTGCTCGGTCCCGCAGGCGCCCACGTCCTGGCCGTGGAACAGGGCGTCAGTCTCCGCGAACTGGGCTACCGGCACGAGACCGCCATGGGCATCGCGGTCTCACCACGACTCGGCCACCAAGTCGGCGTCAACGACTTCTTCGTCCACCTACGCGCCTACGCCCGCAACCGCGACGACGGCGCCCGCTTGGTCCAGTGGTGGCCGGAACGCCGGTGCGTCTCTAAATGGGGCGACCATGCCCGCCCCGACGCCTTCGGCCGATGGAGCGAGCCCCGAAACCAAATCCCGAGGCAGGGCCCGCCAGCCGAGGTCGCCTTCTTCCTCGAACACGACACCGGCACCGAACGCCTCGCCCGCGTCACCGCCAAACTTAACGGCTACACCGCACTCGCCCGCGAGACCGGATCAACCACACCCGTCCTGTTCTGGCTGCCCAGTGCCGCCCGCGAGGCGAACCTCCGCAAGCTCCTCGGCGTCCCCGGAGTCCCGGTCGCTACCGCCGTCCAAACACCCACCACCTCAGGCGAAGGCCCCGCTGGGGCCGTCTGGCTACCTGCCGGAATCAGGGGCCCCCGCCAACGGCTCACGGCCCTCGCCGACGCATGGGAATTCACCATGTAGCCGCCACCGCCCCGCCCGTAGGCGCCCCGACGTAGGCCCGCATGGGGCCCCGGCGTGGAGCCCGCACGGGGGGTGGCCACCGCCGCCCCACGGTCGCCCCTATGCGCCGGACCACGGCCGCCCGGCCCCGGGGGCCATCCCGCCACTGTCCGAACTGGCTACGGCCGCCACAGCGGCGCGCGCGCCGCTGTGGCTACGAGTGCGGCAAGGTCCGGGGCGCGCGTACGTACGAGAAGACGGTGGCGTTCGCCCGTGATCCGGGGGAACGCCACCGTCGCATACCCGCCGCCGGGCCCAACGGCCCGGCGGGCACGTCAGGCGGTCACGGCACGGGACGCGCCCCCGTCATCGGTCACCGGAGCGGCCGCCCGGTAGCGGACCGGCTTCTCCGACGTCATGACTGCCTCGCCCCTCTCGGCCATGGTGGCCAGGGCGTTGGCAACCGCACCGGACGACCGCTCCAGCACCCGCCCGATCTCACCGGGCGTGAAGTCGGTGTCCGGGTGGGCGGCCAGGTGGGCGATCACCTCGGGGCGCAGGGGGCGCGGGGCGGCCCGGTGCCCACCGTTCCGGTTGCCGTTGCCGCTACCGGCGGCCGTCCCCGTGTTGCGGACGGTGGCTTTGGTGGCGCGGCGGACCTCAGCAGTTGCCGCGTACACCCGCTCCAGTCCGGCGGTCATGGCGTCGTCGTCCTCAGCGGCCACCGCTGCGTAGGCGGTCGTGGCCGCCGCGATCAGGTCCGACAGCGCCCGCCGGGTCGCCTCGGCCGTCTGACGCCGCGCTAGTTCGGCGACCGCCTGCGCCCGCCGGGCCTCCTCGTCGGCGATCGCCTTCTGCAGGTCGGCCTCAGCGGCCGCCCGCCGGTCGGCCTCGTCCTGCATGATCTTCACCGCCGCCGCGATCGTGTCCGCCGACACACCCGCCGGGGCCTCACCGTCGGTGCCATCCGACGTGCCGTCGGACGGGACGGCGGGAACCGGCGTCCAGGTGTCGGTGTTGGTGCCCTTCGCGCCCGGGGGCCGCGTGATGTGTCCGGCCGCCACCAACTCGGTGAGGGCGTTCTTCACCACCGCCCGCGTGAGACCGGTCGCGGTGGCCAGGGCGGGGATGGTCGCATCGGGGGTTGCGGCCACCGCGCCGAACACGGCCGCACCGTCCCCGCTGACGCCCGCCGGGACGGCGGGGGTAGTCGGGGCGGCCGGGGCGGTAGCGGGGGCCGTGGCGGCAACCTGGGCGTCGGTCGCGGTCGCGGTGGTGGTGTTCGCTGCCATTTCATGACTCCTTTTCGATGACACCCGGGCGGCATTTTTGCGGCCGGGTTTCGGTGGCGTGTTTTCTGTTGCAACACCACCGTCACTCGATACGGCGCCATCCTCAAGCCGACGGGCCCATAAATTACGTCACCAAAACGGCTGGAGAGGCTTCCCTGACATCGCCAACCACCAAAACATTTACCGATCAGACACAACAAACAGCTTGACTCGCACCCATCAGCGGCGCCGTCCGGACACTCAAATATGAGTCGTCTTGGCGACACAGGAATCTCAACGGGCAGGCCCGGCCGAGTCCGTTCGGGCGGACTCGACCCGCGCTGCGTCAGTGGCGGCGGCCTCGCCGTGCATCCAAGCGCCGTCCCCCTCGCACGGCGCGGGGGCACCGCCTTCACCCGGCCGGCACATGGAGACTCTGGCATGCGAGGTAGATGGGCCTGGGTAGGTCTTGGACCACAGCCACCCACGACCACGCGCGCGCAACTACTACCGGTCGTCTGTAGGGACGAGTCGGGAGCACTACAGGCTGCACAGAAGCCTCACCTGCGACTATGCGCTAGCCCTGGGCTTCTCTTCATAACGTGAAGGTCCAGGGAAAGGGGCTGATGAAGGTCCAGGAGAAGGGCTGAGCAAGCCTCTTCCCTTGACGACTCACTACCCGTATAGGACAGCGGCTCCGTCTCCGCCCGATACCGAGCAAAGACGGAGCCGCCTCACGCGAGCTGGCTATCCTTGTCGCGAGGGTCCAGCCTGGTAGGCACAGGCTGGACCCTCCTATGACACCAGATGGACCGGTGCCTGCGCGTCGACCTCCAGCTTGCGGTTGAGGTCGAGGTCGACCCAGACCGTATGCCCGAGCGTGCTACTGCCGTGCATGCCGAACATGAGCGCCAGCTCGTACAGGATTCGTAGGCCCCGGCCGCCCTCGCTGTAGGAGCCGCCGTACCCCTCAGGCAGGACGGTCGGGATGCCGTGGCCTCCCATGTCGGTGACGGCGACGTAGACCGGGTTGTCGCAGACGACCTCGAGACCGAACCATCCGTCACCTCCCTCACCCGAGCGCGTGTGCCTGACCGCGTTTGCGGCGAGTTCGCCGACGGCCAGCGCGACGACGTCCACGCAGGGCATCCCCTCGAACAGGGTCTCAGCGAACGCGCGTGCAGCCCGCACCTGGTCGACACGGCCCGGGTACACCCGACGCCACTGCATCTTCTCCGTTGCCCACAGCCATTCGTTGGCCGTCACACCGACCAGTTTTGCATTTTCCATGTCGCTTGTTCCTCCTTTGTTCGCCGTCCGTCACCGATGACCGGCCTGCGTGCCACGGACGGCCGGATGACAATTGATGCTCAGCTCGGCAGGAAAGGTCAAGTTCCGATCCATCCTTCAAGAACTGCACCCACCCGGTGCCACAAATGCCCGACCTTCTCCGTCCGCCCGGCCAAAAAACACCTCGCGATGAGACCGGCACCATTAGGCTTCTTTGAACACACTCGTCACGGCCGGGGGGACCATGGAAGCTCAGGAGATCGAGGTCAAGTACCGCGTGATCGAGCAGGACGCGCTGCTACGCACCTTGGCTGATCACGGAGTCTCGTTGTCCGCGCCGGTCCTCCAGGAGGATCAGGCGTACGCCCCGGCGTGGTGGGGCTACGGCAAGCCCAAGACCGGTGTCCCGTTCGGCCGTCTGCGGACAGTGCAGGGCACGCACCTGTTCACCGTGAAGACCCCGCAGGACAACGAGATGGCCTGCCTGGAGGCCGAAACGGTCGTGGCCGACCCCGGGCAGATGCACGAGGCGTTGCTGCAGATGGGGTTCCGTCCGACGATTCGGATCGTCAAGCGGCGTCGGACCGGCCAGGCGGGGCGGTGGTCGTTGTGCCTGGACGAGGTCGAGGGCGTGGGACCGTTCCTGGAAATCGAGACGGTGACAGCCGCCGACGAGCCGGGCCTGGCCGTCCAGGCGCAACTGGATGCATGGGCGACCGGCCTGGGCGTCAAGCTGGAGCGAGTAACCGACACCTATGACTCGCTCGTCCGCCTCGCCCAGCAGCACAGCACCTGAATCGATCAGAACAGCGCGCCACTGGATGCCGGGTCGGTAGTGGGCAACAGGTTGGGGACGACGTCCAGGGTCACGGTGAGCGCCGCGTGGTCGGTGAGCTTGCTGTCGCGGGTCTCGTGGAGGTAGCGGCAGTCGGTAATCCGGTCGGCGAGTGCCGGCCCGGCGTGGAAGTAGTCATAGCGGTAGCCGTCGCCGGTGCGGCCGATCCAGGAGTGGGCCTGTTCGTCGGGGTGCAGGCTGGCGTAGGTGTCGACGTAGCCGGTCGCTTCCAGGGTCTCCAGTAGGCCGTACTCGAACGGCAGGAAGCCGCGGTGACGGGGCTCGTGGTCACGGCTGATGACGTTGTAGTCACCCCCGACGAGGGTGTTGCTCGCCAGTTCCTGCGGCAGGCAGGCCAGGGCCGTCTGGAAGGAGGTGATGAACTGCTGCTTGCGGGTGGTCTTGCTCTGACTGCGGTCGCGGCTGGGAACGTAGACGGCGACGGCGAAGACGCGCGGCTCGCAGTCCAAAAGGCAGGCGGCGACCCGTCCGGGCACCGTGACACCGCCGAGCTTCGCCGACGAGTCCTCGAGCACCTTGACGCTGCTGACGATGGCCGCGCCGCGCTCGTTCTCGTCTGGGGACTTGATGACGGTGTGCCCGGCCTCGCGGAAGCGTTCCAGCAGGTAGGCCGTGCCGGGTCCCGCGCTGGTCTCGGTGAGCAGCAGGACCTGTTCAGGGCGGGCGGACAGCCACTCCAGCATGGCTTCGGCACGCGGCCGGGCGGCCGCGCCGAGGTTGACGGTCAGGACCGAGAGCACGACAGGGGGTTCCTTTCCCAGAGGTTCAACAGTTCGATGCGGCCGAGCATGGCCTTGACGACGTCATCGGGTGCCAGGCCACGGCAGTCGATGCGCGCTTGCCGCCAGCGTCGCCGTCCCAGGAACGCGTACGCCTTGCGGTACAGCCCCAGCTCACGGCTCGGCGAGCCAGCCCGCTCAAGCCTGCTGAGAACCTGGCGCTCCTTCAAGCGGGTCGCGATGACCGCGGGGTCCTCTTCCAGGTAGAGGGTGAGGAAGGGGCGCGGCGCGAAGGCGTTGTAGCGCCAGATCTCTGCCAGAGGTAGACCGTCGAGCCGTTGCAGGACCAGTGAGGAGGGCAGGTAGCGGTCGCTGATGACGACCTTCCCGGCGGCCAGTGCGGGTTCGATCTCGCCGGCCACGTGGGCGGCCCGGTCGGCTGCGACAGCGAGCGCGAGTGCCCGGCCCGATAGTTCCGCCTCGGTCTGCCGGATCAGGGCTCCCAGGTGGGTACGGCTCGGCTCGGTGGTCAGGTGGACCGAGTGTCCGTGCACGGCGAGCCGGGTTGCCAGCAGGCGCGCGCTGGTCGACTTTCCGACCCCGTTGGGGCCCTCGATCGCCACGAAGATCCCGGTCACCTCGCACGCCGCCCGATCTGCAGCAGCGGCTTGCCGTCGATCTGCGGGCACTGCTCGACGTCCACCTCACCGATCCGCTCGCCCCGCGAGGCCACCGCAGCCGGACAGCCCTTCCCGCACGTGCCGTTCAACGAGCACGATCGGCAGGTGGAATTGCCGCCCATCGCGAGGCGCCCCGCCAGGTCATAGCCGTCCAGTGCCTCGGTGACGTCGCCCGCCAAGATGTTCCCGACGAGGAACTCGGTGTCGGCGTACTGGGACTGCGGAGTCCGGGCGGCGAACACCAGGTAGGGACACACCGCCGTGGCACCGTCGGCGAAGACGTAAATCAGCTTTCCGGCGTCGCAGCCCGCAAGGGGCTTGTCCTGGTTGGGGAAGCGGATGTGGACCAACTCCACACCCTGTCCGTCGAACCGCCTGGTCGCCGTCTCGATGGCGCGCATCGTCTCCTCGGGGGCGGCCATCCGCCCCTGCGACTTGACGCCGCGCCCGAACGACGACAGCGGGTTCATCAGGACGTACTCGGCGCCGATCTCCACCGCGAACGCGCACAGGTCCGCGAATTCTTCCGGGTCGGTCAGCACGTTCGGCGTCGACAGCAGCCCCTGCAGCAGGCCGGCGGCCGCAAGCCTCCGGGTGGTCTCCACCGTCACCTCGAACGAGGCGACGTTGCCGCGAAACTTGCCATGCGATGCGGGCCGAAAACCGTCAAGGCTGACGTTGACGTGCACATCGCTCAGCGCGGCGAGCTCGGCAATCTGCTCGTCGGTGACGCGGGTGGCGTTGGTGCACACGCCCGCCGGCAGGCCCGCCTCGATGACGGCGCGGCAGATCGGCAGCAGTTCGGGATGGACGAACGGCTCCCCACCGGTCAGCGTGATGCGCTCGACCCGCGCGGCCCGCAGCCGGGGCAGCACCTTGCCTGTGAAGTCGGCCAGCGAGATGTCGCCGCCCACGGCCGTCGAGGACACGAAGCAGTGCGCGCAATGCAGGTTGCACCGTTCGGTGATCTGCACCAGCGCCTTACGCTCTCCCTCCCCCACCGACGTCCGGAAGTAGCAGGAGCTGGCTTGGGTGTCGAGAATCAAGGACCGTCTCACTCTGGGCCTCCCGCCCGTCCGAGGTGTCGAACATCTCCGAGCCCGGCCCGTCTTCGATACGCCGCCGCGCCCGTCCAACCAGACCTCACCCGCCCTTCCTTCGGTCACCGCAAGGAGGGCGGTCGGTACGAGCACTCGGGCAGGTGTAAAGACTCCCTGCTCCGTCCTCCGCCTCGGCCAGGTCGGCGCGAAGCTGCTCGACCTTGCCGCGGGCCACCGCCAACGTCTCCTCGACCGTGCCCTTGAAGAACCGCCCCGTCAGCGCGTCACGGATCGCTTCCTCGACCAGCGCCCCGCAGACCTCGAACGGCACACACTCACCGGGCTTCACCGCCATGGCCGGCCCACCGCCCGCAGGATCTCCTCAGCCAGTTGATCCGGGCCGCCCGCCTCGACCAGCCTTCCGAGCCCGAGGCCCGGCACGTACGCCCACCAACGCCGCGTATACGGCCCCCACCAGCACTGCACCCAGGGGAATCGTTCGCGCAGCCCTTCGGCGGCACGCTGCATCGAAGCAGCCAACAGAACGGGTGGACCGCCGCCCTGAGCGGGTGTCGAGAGTCCGGAATGCACCCCTGGCACCCTTGCGCCCCGTTCTTCTTCTTTCATGGGGAACAGCTCCTCCGGGGTGGCGGTCAGTGAGTCGAGGCCGACAACGCAGCGCGTTCGGTCGGCTACCTGATCGTCATGTCCGGCTGACATTCGTGGAAGGCGCTACCACTCCCCCGACTAGAAACAAGGCGCGGGCCATTCCGAACAAGACTCTCCGCCGTTCAGAGGCCGTGCGTAGCCTAGATTTCATGGACGAGCCTCTGGGTTTCTGGTCGACTCCGGCCGTGAGTCAGGCCCTCGCCACCTGCGATGTGCCGGCCTTGATGGAGGAGATCCGAAAGGCCAGGGGCTGGAGCCAGACCGACCTCGGTGAGGCGGTCGGCTACACACAGAGCTGGGCATCGAAAGTGCTGCGCGGGGAGACCTCGCTCACGCTCGCACAGGTCCGCATCATCATCCGCCGACTCGGCATCCCCGCAGAACTACTCCGATTCGGCGATCACCAGACAGACGAGGAAGATCCCACGAATCGCAGGCAATTCGGCAAGCTCGCCACCCTGGCCCTCTTGCCCTCACCCCGTACCGCGCTCGCCACCGGCGAGAACACGGCCGCCGATCTGACGGCCATCACCGGCTCACAGCGGCGTCTTGACGCCTCGTTCTGTTCCCGCGACCTGATCGACGGCGTCCGCTCGCACCTGGAGCTGGCTGTCCGAGCACACCGCACCGCAGGACCGCACGCCGCCGCCGTCGCGGCCGCAGTCAGCGAAGCCGCCGGTTTCGCGGCGTGGCTGTCGATGGACATGCTCGACCTCGGCAGCGCCCGCACCTACTACCGCCAAGCGATCACCGCGGCCAAGCTCGCCAAGAACGACGTGCTCGCCGTCTACATGACCGGAAGCCTCGCCGCCTTCGAGATCGACGCCGCCGGCGACCCGCTACTCGGCCTCGCCATGATCGACAAAGCCCGCAAGACACTGCCGCCCGGAGCGGGAAGCACACCCACCGCCTGGCTCGCCTCCCTCGAAGCACTCGCGCACGCCTCCACCCCACACCCCGACGAGCACGCCGCCACCCAAGCGATCAGAACCGCGGAACACGCCATCGCCCGTACTGACGGCCCACCGCCCTGGCCCTGGGTCTACCCCTTCGACCTGACCAAGCTCGCCCGCATCCGCGCCTCCATCGCCGTCCGCCTCGGCCAACCCTCCGAAGCAGCCCGCGCGTTTGGCGAATCGCTCCCGACCGCCCAACCGGCACCCAAGCAAGCCGCACTGACCACCCTGGAAGTAGCGACCGCAGCCTGCCAACGCGGCCAAACCGACGAGGCGTTCACCCTGGCCCTCGACGCCCTCAACACCGGCATCACCTACGGCTCCGAACGCATCATCAGACAAGCCCGCCAGTTCCGCTACAGCAACGCCCCCACGACCACGCCCACCGTCGCCCGCTTCGACGATCGCCTCAGAACAACCCTGCTCTAGGAGAACCCGTTGCGCATCGCCATCTCCGGCCACCGCTCCCTACCACCCGCCACCGAAACCCTGGTCGCCGAAGCGCTCGACGAAGCCCTCTCCCCCATCACCGACGTCATCACCGGCCTGACCTGCCTCGCCGACGGCGCCGACACCCTGTTCGCCCGAGCCGTCCTCGCCCACGGCGGCCAGATCGAGGTCATCGTCCCCGCAGAGCACTACCTCGCCGGCCTACCCGGAGAGCACCACGCCGAGTACCGCAAGTTCATCGCCCAAGCCACGCAGGTGCACCGCATGCCCTATACCGAGTCCACCAGCGAAGCCCACATGGCCGCCAGCCAACACATGCTGACCCTCGCCGACGAACTCTGGGCCGTCTGGGACGGCCAACCCGCACGCGGCTACGGCGGCACTGCCGACGTAGTCCAAGCCGCTCACGACCTCAACAAACCCGTCCGCGTCATTTGGCCCACCGGGGCTAAACGAAACTGACCTTGACAGTTCAGGGCTCGTGATAACACGGTCGAGACGCGGACGACTTTCTCTGCAGTTGATCTACATCAGGTTTAGATCATCCCAGGCCAGGAGAGCATCTGGTTCATCAGAAAACCAAGCATAGGAACCTCGGGCAAGCTGCGGCAACGCCCTTTTGGCTTCAGAGGCAGTCCGAGAGCCAAATGCCGTCAAAAATCTACACCGATCCTCTTGAAGACCCTGCGATATCGCCCACTGAAGCAAGTCATGCTTACGCTCCTCAGTGATAGGTCCATCAGAAGCCACGACTTCAATAAACCAGAAGGTATCGCGGTCAGTGGCGAGGTCTGCGAGCAGACAGTCCGGAAGTAGACGTGTCTGGTCTACTTCCAACCCCATAGAGGCCAACCCCTGACCGTCCAACAGATTTATCTTCTCTCCAGGTTGGGACACAAAGAGGAGACTCGGCTGGTCAAGCTTGGTAGCAAAATGCTCAAGAAGAGCCTTCAAAATGACACTACTGGGACCGGCGTGCAATGTGCGGCTGCCGCCATCAGGGAGGTGCACAGTAACACTTCCAGCACTCCGTGATGGATCATTTTGGATTGCAGCTCGACGCCGACCGGTCGGCGTCAAATGCGTGCTCTGCCAAGCACGAATTTGCTCGTCAAGCTCTTCTTCGGACAAGCCTGGAAGCAATAGGCCGGCAAAGCCCGGCTCTAGCGTATAGCGAGGCTTTGAGGAATTAGTAGGAATCTCCGTCGCCGTCAGTACAGCACCGTTGTTTCGAAGCGCTTTCAGAGATTCATCGCGGACCGGCTCTCGGCTGTTGTCGGCGTACCAAAGCGCGCCTCGATCGACTCCCCAAATGTCGCACATTTGGCGAACAGCCTTCTCGCCGTCCTTGCTGACAGCCGCCTCATAGTAAGCGAAGCGAATGTGATCCTCACGGTGGGCGGCGATCGTGTCACTCATCCACGTCACCAGAGACGGACGGATCGGGTTTTCGTTTCCGATGGACCCGACATACATGGCAGCGAAGGCGATGGCCGCTGCTGCTGGGTTCGCAGTATAGGTCACTCCCGTGATTGATTTCGGGAGGATCTTATTCAAGCGCTCCTGGTACGCGTCTCGGGAATCAAGGAGCGCGGGAAGCTCCGGCCGCTCAGCGTTCGTCTCGGTCACAGAACCAGACCATATACGCAGGCGATCTCTTTTTGAAGTAGTTCGTCAGCGACTTCACCAAGGAGAGCGATCGTCTTGGGCGGAGGCAGCGGCAGGGCCGACAGCTCGTAGGCAGAGACTGCTACGGAGCCAGTCAGACACCGGTACAACCGGTCGGCTGCTTCCGAAGACAGCAGGGCAGTAAGAAGCCGGGGCGAGAGCTTCGCCGGAGCCAGCGCAAGCTGCGGATCTGCGGTGAGAACATTGACATGGTTCTCGACCGATACACGGCCGCCCCACGAAGCGAGGGACCGGCTATCCAAGGCAGTCGCCAGTAGCCGGCGAGGCTGCTCCGGAGCAGTTGTCCTCTGCACCAGTACTGCTGGCCGGTCAAGCACCAAGACGCGTTCGTCGCGCTCCCGCAAGGTCAGGTAGCGCAACTCGTCTCGTGAGGGGTCCTGGTGGAGTACTCCGCCATCCAGATCCGCGGCCCAAATGATCTTAACCGCGTTGCCCGCCGGGTGGTCTGACAGTTGGGACTTGTGCCGGTTCCATACAAGTGGCCCAGTCGATACCGACCAGCCGTAGTCAGCTAGGCGGTACTTCATGCCTTGTGCAGCACTGATGAGGCTGACATCTTCTTCAGTCCTGGGTAGAAGCCACGGCCCATCGACCGGACGACGAAGGTGTCCACGCCCGATCGCAGTGCTGACAGTTTTGCCGTTGAGTGTTACACGTCCACATACCACGGCACCATGCGAGGCACCTGATTTAAAGGTCGCCAGCACAGTCTCTTGCAGGACCCCGGTTGAAAAGACTCCCGACCGGCCGCCAACATAGGTGAGTCGCTTTAGCGGCGCAGAGGAAGCAAGGAAGCTACGGAGGCGCTGGAAGTAGGAGCCACCTAGCCAACCAGCGGGCACAAGCGCCGACATGGCCCCGTCGGGTGCTAGATACTCCGCCATCGCACCCATGAAAAGGCCGTACCGGTTGGCGTGGCCAAAAAGGACATGAGACCAACGCTCTCGATCGCGCTCGTCTAGCCGCACTCGCCCGTATGGTGGATTTAGTAGTGCAAGTTGCGGAGAGGTCGGCGGGGCTTGCAGACCATCACCGACGCTCAGCAGAGTCGGAAGTGCCGTCCTGGCGGTGGCGTCAATTTTCGCCCACATCGGCAGCAACTCAGCTGCCAGCAGTACATTTCCCAGCCACACTGCGGCCACGTCCAGGTCTCGGCCGCCGACAACTGTTCGGCTTTTCTCAATTACCTCACCCGGGCCGCAGTCGGTATGGCGCCTCAGCCAGTCACGCAGGGCAGGCAAGAGCAGCATCCCCGCCCCACAAGCAGGATCCCATACCAGACCCTCTGGTGGCCGCTTCAAAACGGCAACAGCCTGATCATAGAGCGCTTGCGCAAGGGGAGCCGGAGTGTAATGACGACCGTCTGAGGTGCGGACCTTGCCGTCCAGAGCAGTTACATACGCGTCTGCCAATTCTTCGGGAGAAACGTCATTGAGATCATCCCGAGTTCTGATCTGTTCATATGCTTCTGCTGGGAACGGAGCAGGGGCCGCCAAGGCTTCTTCCAGACTCCGTACCTCATCAAGGGGGATGCCTGCGTCGACACAGCGGTTCCGCCACCAACCCGGCACAGCTGCCAGTACGGCCAAGGCATCTTCCGACACCCCCTCGGCCGCTGTCGCCGACAGTACAGCGCGCTGCGAGCGATTCGGCCGGGCTTGCGGCACCGCCTCCACCACAGTCACTTTCCCCCCTTTTCCCACATCACGGCGGAACACCCCCCGAGCCGCCGTCGGTCCGCTGGTACGTCACCGGGCGCATCAATCGTATCGATGCGATCAAGCCCCTGCTTGCTCAACCGACCGCCTGTTTCAGCGAACAACCTGGCGTGTCAGACGTCTCAGACAGGCGATACTGCCCCGTCGCATGCTCTAGCGTTAGATCCGTCATGCCAGTGCAGCGTGCCTGCGCAGCGGCGTGCATCACGGTTGAAGGCCCCCAGGCCGACCTTCAGATCTGGGGGCCTTCATCACAGAGGCTCCCGGACGGCGCGAGGCCTTCCCCACCCGCCCAGCTCAGACAGGAGCAAGAGCCGGCCCCTGTCGATCCACGAAGACTGGCCAGACGTGCAGCACCTACGGCCGCGAAGACTGTCAGTGCCCGTGTCTAGGCTCGGCGGTGGCTCAGTCCACAGAGGTTGAGGGGGAGCAGATGGGAGCAAAGTTCGAGTTCGATGAACGAGCGTTGAACCGCCTGGTGGAGGGCAAGCTCAAGGAGATGTCCCGTGAGTTCGAGCGGCTCGTCGAGCGACTGACCCGGCAGCTGCGGGGTCGTCCGGTCAACGAGATCAAGCCCGTCCTGAAGCGCGAGTGGAAGCGGGTCGCTGACGGTGATCTGAAGGACCCACAGCTCACGACAATCGCAACGGCCATCTCCGAAGGGACCAAGGTGGACTTCAACGTGGAGATGTGACGTGCTACGTCCTGCCGCGTTACGGCACCGCCGGGAACGGCAGGGCGGCGCGTAGGGGGTAGGTGGGTTGGGAGAACTGGCTTGATCCGTCCTCGGACACACAGTTTGTACATGGCCGGGCAGTTCCGAGCATCCCGGAGCGCCTCTCGGAGCCTGGAATCCCCCGAGAGGGTAGATCTTTTCGCGGTTTGATCACCTCCTTCCGCCGTGATTGTGGACGCCGTCAGCAGACGGGCCGCAATTGGCGTGCCAGAACGGCGCGTGCAACGCCGCACCATGTGTGGTGGTGTCAGCCATGGTGAGCTCGGGAGCCGTCGCCAGCCGGCTGGCCGCCAAGGGGTACGTCACACGCGAGGTGGACCCGGACAACAGGCGCACCGTCGTCGACTCTTTCGACTGGCCGTCGACGTGCATGTGCTCGTACACCGAGCCGGTGGGAGCGCGCACGCTGGACGGCAACGGCATTTCGACCGTCACGATCTACGTCCGCGACAGGGCCCACAAGATCATCGGGTATGCCGAGTGCAACCGGACCGCCTCGTCGTGCATCACCGGCCAGACCTGATCATTCGCCCACCACTTCATGAGCCGCGTTCTGGTGTGACGAGGTGCAACCGGTGTTCGTCGTCCAAGGCCGCTGCGCACGGTAGGACGTCCAGGGGTAGTGCGGTCTTTCCGGCTGCGATTGTGGTCGTGGGCTGTCTTGGGTCCCAGCGGGTCCAGGCCCCGCCCGGTGGTGTGGAGGCGGTTACCCAGATCTGGCGGTCGTTTCCGATCACCGAGGCCAGGAAGCCTTGCGGATCGGCCGGGTTCGGCATCGTTCCTACGGCGGCGCGGATGCGGGCGTCGGACGGGCGGCCGTGCGCCGTCCAGCGTGTCGGTTCCCATCTCGTCCAGCGGCAGCTCCATACCTGGCCGCTCGGGGAACCGACGACCACGATGTCGAGCGCGAGCGCGTCGGGCGGGTCCCGCACGGGCTCGACGCCTATCGCGGCGACGATCTTCTCGGCCGGGTCCGGGACGCCCAGGTCGCTCCACTCGGACGCGTCGACGTCGGTCATGTGCACCCACAGGCGGCCGTCGTCGGTGATGACGGCGGCCACCGGCAGCCGGCCCTCCGCGTGCAGGGGCGTGCCCGCGCCCGCGAGCGCGAAGATCTGCCGGCCGGGCGGTGTGTCGAGATCCTTCCAGCGCCCGAATTCGGCGGAACCAGCGTGCAGCCAGAGGCGGCCGTCGTCGGCCAGGACGTACACCGTCGAACCGTGGTCCATGTCGGTGATGATCGGCGCCGTGGCCGCCTTGACCGTCCTGCCGGGAGGAGTGCCATGGTCCTTCCAGGTCCAGCCGGGATCACCCGCTGATCTCGCCCAGAGGTGGCCGTCGCTGCCCACCACGAACATGCGGTCCGGCTCTGGGTCGGTGCCGGTTGGTGGAACCACGCCGACCGGCGCTATGGCGGTGACGCCCGGCACAGGCGGACCGTGGTAGATCCAGGAACTTGAGGAGTCGATGAAGCCCTCGTCCAGGTTCGCCCATACGCGGCAGTCCCATACCTCGCCGTTCTCGTCGACGGCGAAGACCGTGACCGGACGGTCTGAGACGTCCGGATCGGGGACATCGGTGTAGGCACCGACGACCGCGACCAGTGCGCCTGGACGCCCGTGCTTCTCCCATCGGACGCCCGTCTCGTCGGACTCGAAGGACCAGAGGTCGGCGTCCCAGGACGCGCCCGCGGCCCACACGCGACGCCGGCCGGCGTCTGACGCTAGCTCGACGGCCGTGGACGGGCTGACGACCGCAACGTCGCCCGGAGTGGTTCCCAGGTCCGTCCAGTCGCCGGTCAGCGAGCGCATCCAGATGTTGTGGCCGACGCGGGCCAGGACGACGGGCTCGTCCCCGGGTCGCGGGTCCGGGCCCTTGTCCACGACCACGGCCGCGCCGATCTCGCGCGGGACGGGCGGCTGCCCGAGGTCGCCCCATCGCCAGTCCCGGCCCGAGCCGATGACCATGGGGAGGGTCGTGGCGGCCGTGCCCACGATCGCGCATGCCTGGAGACGGCCGTCGCCGGCGCGCAAGCTCGTCGCCGACAGCGCGATGCGGTCATGGCCGCCGGGTGCCGGCCCGCCCGGATCGATCCAGGTCCAGGCCGCATCTTCGAGCATGGCGATCTTGAGGGCGGGCGCGAACGTCTCCCGGTCGTTGACCACGGCGAAGACGTGCAGCTGCGGTTCCGTCGCGGGCGCGACGGACGCCAGGGCCGTGGCCAGTTGCACGGCGATCCAGTCCTGGTCCGACGCGAGCCGCCACCAGATGGCGTCGGGGTCGATGCCCTGGCGCATCCACGGCCGTCCGCCGGCGCTGCTGACCACGAGCGTGTGACGGAATTCCGCGTCATGGCTCGCGACGATGTCGCCGCAGGCCGCGAAGTTGTCCCCGGCGGCGTCCGGGCCGGGGCCGGCCAGGCCGGTCCACGGCGTCGGCGTCGCCTCGGGACGGTGCAGCCAGACCCGCAGGTCGTCGCCGACCACGGCCGGTGTGGTCGGGTCTGGTTCGAGGAGGGTGGCGTCCAGGACCTCGATGGCGCCGGGCGGGGTTCCGACGTGCTCCCACCGCCATCCAGAGCCGTCGCGTCTGCGCAGGTAGAGGTGGCCGCCGGCGGTGCCGGCGGCGATGGCCGCGGCGGTTCCGGCGGCCCGCACCCGGGTGATGTCGCCCGGGCCGCCGAGCCCGGTCCAGTCGGCGGCCGCCATCAGGGCGTCCGGCCGGGAGAGGTCTTCATCGGACGAACCTCCGATCAGTCCTGCATCGGTTTCGCGATGGTGAGGCGCCGTGCGTCGTCCAGGACCACCGCGCACGACATGTCCAGCAGGTCCATGCCTCTCCCGCCGGCGATGGTCGTGGTGGCGGACGCCGGGTCCCAGCGGGTCCAGCCTCCGGACACGGCCGAGGCGGCCACCCAGATCTGCTTGTCGTTGCCGATGACCGCGATGAGGCAGCCCGCCGCGTTCGCGGGATCGGGCATGGTCCCGATGGCGGCGCGGACGCGGGCGTCGGCCGGACGTCCGTGCGCCGTCCAGCGCGAGGGTCTCCCCCGGACCCATCGGTTGCTCCACACCTGGCCGCTCGGGGAGCCGGCGAGGACCGCGATGTCCAGCGCGGTCGAGTCGTGTTCCACGTCGGCCATGACCTCGACGCCGATCCCGGCGACGATCCTCTCGGCCGGGGTGGGCGTGCCGAGGTCGATCCAGGTGGACGTGCCGCCGTCCGAGTCGTTGATCCACAGGTGCCCGTCGCCGGTGACGACGACGACGGCGGGCAGCAGACCCGCCGGGCTCGGCGGGGAGGCCGCCCCGACCAGCGCGAAGATCAGCTGTCCCTGCGGCATGCCGAGGTCGGTCCAGGCCGGGGCGTCGCCGCCGGCGGAGCGCATCCAGAGCCGCCCGTCGTCGGCGAGGACGTACACCGTCGGCTGACCGCCGGGCAGCTCCGCCGAGATCGGCCCCACGCCCGCCTTGACCGATGTGTCGGGAGGAGTGCCGTGGTCGACCCAGGTCCAGCCGGTGCCGGCGGTCGTCCGCGCCCAGAGGTGCCCGTCGCTCCCGACCACGAACGACCACGCCGGCTGCGGGTCCATGCCGCCCAGGGTGAACGTCCCTATACCCGCGGCGGCGGTGACATCGGCGGCGGGCGTGCCGTGGGAGGTCCAGTTGCCGGACGAGAAGAGCGTGTCGGCCGGTTTCCCTCTCAGCTCGCAGCTCCACATCGCGCCGACCTCGTCGATGACCTGCACGATGGCCGTGCCGCTGAGGACGTCGCGGGAGATCGAGTACGCCCCGACGACCGAGTTCACCGAGCTTGGACGGCCGTGCCGCTCCCATCGAACGCCGGCGTCGTCGGACTCGAAGGTCCACAGCTCCGAGTCCAGGGAGACGCCGGTGGCCCACACGCGTCGCGCGGCGTCGTCCGCGGATACCTCGAAGGCCGAGGACGGGCTGACGAGCGCCGTGTCCTCCGGCGGGGGTCCGAGGTCCGTCCAGTCGCCGGTCAGCGTACGCGTCCAGATGTTGCGGTCGGCGCAGCCGATGATGACGGGCTCGTCCCCCGTCCGCGGGTCCGGGCCCTTGACCGCGACCACGGCCGTGCTGAGCGCCCCCTCGACGGGCGGCCGTCCGAGATCGGCCCACCGCCAGTCCCGGCCCGAGCCGATGAGCACCATCGCGTTGTCCGCGAAGGTGTCGGCGTTCGTCGCGATGACGGCGGCGCACGCCCGGAAGCGGCCGTCGCCATCGCGGAGGCCGGTCGCCGAGAGCGCGCGGAGTTGGTCGACGGACGGCGGGCCGTCCGGCTCGAACCAGTTCAAGCCCGAGCCCTCCCGCACGGCGACGCGCAGCACGGGCACGCTGAACAGCGCCCGGCTCGCCGTCAGGGAGAAGACGTGCTGCTGCGGTTCCGTCCCGTCCGCGACGGACGCGGGCGCCGTCGCGAACTCGACGGCGATCCAGTCGGCGTCCGTGGCGGTCGGGAGCCAGGCGGCGTCCGGGTCGATGCCGCGGCGTATCCAGGCTCGTCCGGTGGCGCTGCTGACCACGAGCGCGTGCCGGGATTCCGCGTCATGGGTCGCGACGATGTGGCCGCAGTCCGGGACGCGCGGACGGCCCTCGTCCGGGGAGGGGCCGGACAGGCCGGTCCAGGGGACGTCCGGGCGGTGCAGCCAGACCCGCAGGTCGTCGCCGACCACGGCCGGTGTGAGCGCGTCCGGCCCGCCGGAGGCGGCGAGCAGGGCGGCGTCGATCACCTTCGCGGCGCCGGGCGGTGCCCCGAGGCGCTCCCACTGCCATGAAGGCCCGCTGCGTCTGCACAGATGAAGGTGGCCGCCGGCGGTGCCGACGGCGATGAGCGCGGCGGCGCCGGTCGCCCGCGCCCAGGTGACCTCGGCCGGGCTTCCATATCTCGTCCAGTTGACGGCCGCCATCAGGACATCCCGTCGTCCGCCGGCCCCGTCGCCGGAGTGACGATGTGGACGCGCCCTTCGCCGTCCAGGACCACCGCGCACGGCCGGCCCAGCGGAACGGCCCTTCCGCTGACGATCGCGGTCGAGGCGGACGGAGGATCCCAGCGAGACCAGCGCGGCCCCTCCGACGAGGACACCCAGACCTGCTGATCGTGCCCGATGACCGCTACGAGGCAGCCCGCCTCGTTCGCTGGATCGGGCATGGTCCCGATGGCGGCGCGGATGCGCTTGTCCGCCGGCCGTCCGCACGGCGTCCAGACCGGTGGCATTCCCGGCTCCCAGCGATGGATCCACACCTGCCCGCTCGGCGCGCCGACGGCCGCGATGTGCAGCGCCGTGGCCTCCTCGGCCGGCCCCTCGGCCGCGACGCCGATCCCGGCGACGATCTTCTCCGCAGGGTCCGGCGTGCCCAGGTCGCTCCACTCGAACGAGCCGCCGTCCGGGACACTGATCCAGAGATGCCCGTCACCGGTGACGGCGACGGGGATCGGCAGCGGTCCCGCCTCGCCCGGGAGGGCGGCCGCACCCGCGAGCGCGAAGATCAGCCGGCCCGGCGGCACACCGCGATCGACCCAGCGCCCTTCGGACCCGGACACGGAACGCATCCAGAGGCGCCCGTCGTCGGCCAGCACGTGCACCGCGGGTGGCCCGCCGAAGACATTGACCGCGACAGGCGAGACGCCGGCCCTGATCGGCCTGCCGGTCGGGGCGCCGTGGTCGATCCAGGACCAGTTGGCCTGTCCGCCCTCGTCGTCGGCTGTCCTCGCCCACAGCCGGCCGTCGCTGCCGGCCATGAACACCCACGTCGGACGCGGCTCGCTGCTCTCCATGCTGAGCACTCCGACGCTCACCTCGGCCTTGACGCCCGCGGCGGGCGGGCCATGGGAGGTCCAGGAACCGGTGGGATTGAAGAAGCCGTCAGACGGGTTCCCCCACACCTCGCAGCCCCACACCGCGCCGTTCTCGTCCACGACATGCAACATGGCCGAGTACGGGCCGTCCGAGACTCCGGCGACCGAGCCGACGGTGACGTCACCGGGGCTTCCGAACGCGCTCCACGCGACGGGTGTCATGTGGGCGTCCCAAAAATCATCACGCGGCATCGGCCTCCCTTGGGCGCGGATCAGCGGATCGTGTAGCGGACGATGAGATAAGGGTCGGCGGCGCGGTCGCGGCGCACGACGGTGTCGTCCGCGGGAACGGACAGGGTGAACCGTCCCTCCGCGGCGAGTTCGGCGGCCAGCGCGGGCAGTGCGTCGGGCGCCACCGGCGACGGGCCGCGCACGAGTTCGTCGCCGGAGATCCCGTACAGCTCGACCGCCATCACCGTGAGCGTGGCGGAATGGGTGAAGTACGGGAACCAGCCCTTCTCGATGCGCAGCGACAGTCCGGGGCCACCGGCCAGGAATGCCGCCCATTCGGTCGGGAAGTCATGGCGCAGGCTGAACGACCGGGCGAGGGGCTGCGAGGACGCGGCCGCGAACCGTTCGCGCAGGTCGGCGACCACGGCGTCCGACCGCACCCCCGGACGGGCCGTATAACTAATGTGCAGAATGGCGTCGGAAATGGTCGTGTAGTCGAACGTCCGCAGGTCGGAGGGCAGGCTCAGCGCCCAGGTGCTGATCGCGCCCGCGCCCTCGAACGGCAGGTAGCGGTCGTCGCGCGTCCCCGCGTCGAACAGCCCGGCGTCGCGGTCGGCGGTGCTGGTCACCACCGATTCCAGGGCTCCCGGGTAGTCCAGGAATCGGGAGTCTTCGCCCTGCGCCCGCGTGTACCGGTTGTCGAGCAGTCCGGGATCCCGGCGGATCGAGCTGCGCTGCAGCGACAGGGTGGCCGCGACCGACGTGTACGGGCCGGTCACGGCGGGGAGGCTGAGCGCCACCGTGCGGATCCGGCGCATGTGGTGGCCGGGCGCCTCCAGGTCGAACAGCCATTCCGGGACGGTGAACCGGCACGTCCCGCGCGAGCGCAGTTCGAGCAGCGCCAGCGGGTCGAGCATGCGCAGCGACACATGGGTGGTCAGTTCGAACTCGCGCCGGTTGTGCTCCATGTAGGCGAGCTGCAGCCGGGTGAGGTCGTGGTGCAGGCGCTCCCCCGCCTGCAGTCCGCGGCGGCCGGTGTCCCAGTGCGAGAACCCGATGAACGTCGCGTCGTCGATCTCGGGACGCATCAGCTCCCGCTTGACGGCCTGCTCGGCGGCGCGGGCGACGTCGACCGCCGTCCGGTACCGCTCGGCGAAGCTGCGGGCGACCTCACCGCACAGCCACGTGTACAGCTCGGTGTTGGTGTCCTTCGACGCCAGGTACGCGTCCACCGCCTCGGCCCGGTCGATCTGGTCGCGGCTCGCGCCGTAGTCGCGCCGCGCGACCTGCTCGTGCAGGAGGGACGCGATGAGCTGGCGCCCGTTCTGCATCAACTCCAGCGCGGCTTGGTTGCTCTGCTGGACGAAGTCGAGGTCCCGCCGCTGGTATCCGGCGATCTTGGCGGCCCGGCTGCCGTCGTAGACGTCCTGGTCGGCGGCACCGCGAAGGGCGGAGGCGAGCGTACGGCCCACCGCGGACAGCAGCGGCCCACCGAACTCGACGTGCCCGCCGACGCCGAACGGCTCGATGTCGAGGCCCAGGTTCGGCAGCATGCCGAGCACCCCGTAGGTGATGTCGACGTTGGTGGCCTCCCGCTGCCTGTCCCGCGCCGCGGGCATGTGGATGTTCAGCTCGGCGTACTCGTTGGGGATCAGGTCCAGCGACCCCTGGCTCTGCGCGCCGGCCTGGACCTGCGGGTCGCCGTCGCGCGCGAGCCGCGGGGCAGGCCGGCTCTCCTGCGCGATCGCGACCGCGTACCGGCCGACGAGCTGCTGGAGCACCTCGGCGAAGTTCTCCTCGGTCACGGGCAGCCGGGTGAGGCCGACATCGCGCAGCCGGTCGACCTCGGATTCGGGACGGCCGAGCAGCAGCTGGAAGTGCCGATAGCGGGCGAACGTCGCGGCCCGGCCGCGCAGCAGCGCCTCGGTGTTCGCCTCGGCCTCCTTCCAGGCGAGGAACCGGACGTCGCGGTTGAGCCGGGCCATGCCGATCTCGTGCCCCTGCCGGAGCCGGGCCAGCTCCTCGCCGTCGCGCCGCTCCATCGCCGACAGCAGCGCCGCCCCGGCCGACTTGACCTCCGCCGTGATCTCCAGCGCCTTCTGGATCAGCAGCGCGGCCCGCACCGGCGACGCGGGCGCCCTGGTCCCGGCGACGGCACCGGCGACGTCGACACCCGCAGCGGTGGCGCGGGACAGCAGGCCCGGGTCGAGCGCGGGCGCGAACAGCGCGAGCCGGCGGGCCGTCCCGGTGATGTCCTGGCAGTTGCGGATCTTGAACAGCCGGTCGGCGACGGCGTCCCAGTAGCCGACGAGCTGGTCGTTGCGCGGCACGCAGAAGTAGAGGCTGCGCCCGATGCCGAGCAGCGCGGTACCGCCCGTCCCGGCCCCGTCGGCCCCGGGCGGCGGCGTCCGCGCGAACGGGAGCTGATTCTCCAGCTCGACCAGCGCGTTCCCGAACGCGCCGAGGCCGGCCTCCTTGAGCTGGCGGTAGCTCATCCGTGGTGCGGACCGGTGCCGGGGCACCTCCGCCGGGCGCGGCCCCAGGATGTTCCCGGCCAGCACGTACAGCTGGGTCGCCTCGTTGATCGACTCCGCGGTGTCGAGGCGGAAGAGGCTGTCGCCCCAGGCGATGAGGTTCTCCAGGTACTTCATCACCACGTAGTACTGGTAGGCCACGACCCGCGTCCGGGCGACCCGGTGCGGCTGGAAGGGCGCGCGGCGCAGCGCCTCGTAGCTGAGCGCGGCGGAGGCCAGCAGGATCCGCTCCTCGGGGCCCAGTTCGGACGGCGGGCGGCTCAGCACGGCCACGAGTTCGTCCACCCGCGGCATGTCTCCCGGCTGCGGATCGCGGAACCTGACGAACTTCCAGAACCGGTCGGGGACGGGCACGGAAGGATCGGTCTCCGTCGGGTCGAAGACGTGATGGAACCAGCGCTGCGCCTCGGCGAAGCGCTGGTTCTTGCTCAGGTGCACCGCGATGGTCACCGGGGCGTGGAAGAACAGCTCCCAGTTGTAGACCGAATACGGGCCGGCCTCCCCGACGTCGATGTTCTTCGGGAAATAGCTGACCGTGAAGCTGTCGTCCTCACCGGGCGCGGACGGATCGTTCGGGTCGTAGATCCGGTCGAAGAACGGCTCGGACACCTGCTGGACGGCCAGGTCGAGCAGGCCGTCCACCGACTGCTGGTTGAGGCGCTCCACCAGCATCCCCACATACGGGTGGAAGTGGTTCTGGAACACGAAGGACTTCGTCTCAGCCATGGCGGAGCCTCTCGCTCTCGAACGCGGTGACCGTGTCCAGGTCGGGGAAGACCGGCGGCGCCGCCACCGGCTCGGGGAAGATCCCGAACGTGTGGAGCGGCACCGGATCGGCCGGATCGGGATGGACGTAGAAGACGTGCCGGCTGTCCTGGAAGAAGAACGGCGCCCGGTGCGGATCTTTGAGCCGGTGCATCGGCCCGATGGCCCGGTACGGCGACTGGCTCTTGCGCAGCACCGTCAGATCGTGGAACGGATCGTCGCGGTAGCTGACGACGAGCGGGCCGGAGCTGGAGAACTGCCGGTCGGCGGGGAACCCGGGCGAGCCCGCGGTGTCGTCCTGTTTGCGGACGGGCAGGCTGTGCGTGGTGTAGAGGCGGAAGTGCGAGTTGCCGGTGCCGCCCGGGCTCGGGTTCAGCACGATGATGCCGAGGCTGTCGCGGACCCCGGCGGCGTCGCTCTCGATCTCCGAGGCCAGGCGGAGCGACAGCGGGTCGCCGATCACGCTGAACTCGGCGCCCAGGTCGATCGGCCGGTCGGGGTCGGACGTGCGCGGCGACTGCCACCGGCCGTTGTAGTACTCGCTCCAGAACAGGCTCACGGTCAGCGTCGCCGTCGCGCGCAGGCTCAGGTCGCCCAGCGACAGGTCGCCCAGCCGGGTCTCCTTCGGCGCGGACGACGCGAACGGGCCGGGCTGGCGGGCGTCGGGCTGCTTGGCGACCTTCAGCCAGAACAGCAGGAACCGGCCCTTCCAGATGACGGGGAGCACGGGGTCGTCGGTGACATCGACGTTGACCGGCTCCCAGGGGCGCCACGTCCCGTCCAAGGTGCGGTGGAAGTAGCCGCGTTTCGCCCCGGACGTGCGGCCGATGACGTGCACGATCGGGTCGGGGACGCCGGTGCCGGCCGCGACGCGCTCGTCCATGTGCATCCCGGCGATCTCCAGGGTGGCCACCTCGTCGAGCCGCTCCAGGTAGTGCCCGAGCGCGGTGGCCGCCGCCTGGTCGGTGATGTCGGACTGGAGCAGCTCCGACTCCACCTCGCGGAAGAACGGCGACTTGTCGTCGCGCAGCTCCGGGTCGAGCCAGTTCTCCGGGAACAGGAACACCCGGCGGTTGGCCTCCCAGATCCGGTAGCGCTTCATCGCCTCCCAGCGCTGCGGGTCGATCGACCGGGGCGAGACCTCGGGTTCGAGGTTGAGCAGGAGCCGCGCGACGAACAGCTGCACCGCCGAGATCGCCTGCGCTATGCGGGACGTCGTCATGCAGGGTTCCATCTGCACGTCGATGAGCAGCTTCTCGTAGAGCTGGTCGGGGCTGGTGAAACGACCGGCGATCTCGTCCACGGCCAGGTCCGGGTCAGGGTTCTCCTGATGCAGGACCCTCGCGACCAGGGCGTCGCGGGCTGCCCGGCGCAGCCCGTCGTGGATGGGGCGGACTACCTCCGTCCATGCCGCGTCGTCGTAGCGGGCGCGGATGCCGTCTCTTACATCGCGGACGTCCTGGGCCGACGGGGTGGTGCGGAGTGTTCTCGCGAGCGTGCTCACTGGCAATGCGACGGTGCGTGCCAGATCCAGCACGTCGGCCACTCGTTGCAGGCCTTTCAGGCTGTGGAGCGCGGCGGCGTCCACGCCTAGGTGGGTTGCGATTTCGTTCACGACGGGCGGGGTGACGCCATTCAGTGCGGCGATGCGCTCCTCGGGCGGGCCGGGGACGGAGTCGTCGAGCAGGTCAGCGAGCGCGGTGACCGTCCAGCGCTCACACAGCCGCCGGTAACCGGCGAGGTCGGCGACTGCCTGGACAAGCGTCAGCGAGGCGGCCGGGCTCGCGGGAGCGGGCACCGCGGAGAGCCAGCCGACGTCGTTGACGCGGTGTTCCGGTGCGCGGGCCAGCACGTGCAGCTCTCGGATTGAGAGCCCGAACGCCGTCGCCAGTTCCAGGCCCGTGAGGAGGCGACGGTAGCCGCTGGTGAACGCCTCGACGGCGTCCGCGGGGCAGCATGCGTCACCGGGAAGTACTACTTGGCCGACTCCATCGGCATGCCATCGCAGTCGCAGCGTTGCGGTCAGGCCGGTCACGGTCAGTTCGAGCCGTGCCGGGCGGCCAGTAATGAGATCGACCGGGGTTTGCGTCGTCCAGATGCCGTTCTCACGTCGGAGAGGGACGTCCCGGCCGTCGATCTGGAGCGTGACCGCGGAGCCGTCCGCCTCGATTGCCAGTGTGTAGGCGCCCGATATCGCCGGGTCGACGAACGCGGCCCAGATTCCGCTGAGTATTCCGCTCGAAACTCCGGCCGCCTGGCGGAGATCGGCCGCGCCCGGCCCGTAGTCGACCTCCGGGGCGATCGTCGTCCGTGTCGGAGCGCCCGCGGACGGCCCGGCCGCCGCGCCCGCCCAGAAGCGGACGTTCAGACCGGTGGCGGTCACGGCGGCGAGGTCGTCGCCCGCCGACCGCTGCGGCGCCGAGCCCGGCATGGCGACGGCGTCCCCGACGAAGGCGGCCAGGGCCTCGGGTTCCGTGCCGGTCGCGGCGCCGAACGCCTCGCCCAGCCTGCGGCGTCGCAGGCCGGGACGCAGTTCCTCCAGCAGCGCCGTGCCCAGCGCCGTCCGCCGGGCCTCGTCGCCCTGATCGGCGGGTGTGCTGGACCAGGCCCGCCAGCGCCGATCCAAGACCGGATGGGCGCGCAGCAGCGGCAGGTACTCGGCCTGCCCGGCGTTGACCAGCGTCGTGACGGCGCCGACCAGGCCCGCCGGAAGGCCGGGCAGGGCCGTCACCGCGGCGGCCGCCTCCGGGGTGAGGACGCCGCGATGGATCAGCAGCGAACGTGTCGCGTCGTACGCCAGGCCCGGTGCGGCCGTCCGCACCGGTTCGGGAAGTTCCGGCCGGTCCTGGTGGTAGGCGGTCGTGTAGGTCGAGGTCCCGGCGAGCAGGCCGAGGAACGCGTCGGTGACGTCCGGGTCGAACACCGATGTCAGGAGGGTCCGCAGGGCCGAGTCGCTCCACTGCCCGCCGGACGGTGCGCGGGGATCGGCGAGCGCGGTGCGCACCGAGCGGAGCACTGCCATGATCGCCGCGTCCGGGCCACCGTCTCGGGTGCCGCGTGCGAGCGCCACGAGGCGTCCGACGGGAAGGCCGGAGTCCCGGATCGACTGTGCGAGCCGCACGAGCTTCAGGAAGTCGGGGTCGGGCCCGTCGAGCGGGGCGAAGGGCTTCCAGCCGGTCGCCTCGATGAGGCCGACCAGCTCGGTGACGCCGATGTGCAGGACGCGGGCCAGGTATCCGTAACGGAACAGGAGGCTGACCGACGCGACCGACAACGGTGTCGCCTGGCCGACGCCCGCCGCTTGCACGACGACGGCGAACTCGTCGGCGGTCAGCTTCAGCGCCGCCTGCAACGCAGGGGCGTGTTCGAGGAGCTTGGCGTCCGGTCGTGCGGGTGGGCTGCCGTCCGGGCCGGGGCCGAAAACCGGGTCCGCACCGAGCAGCGTGGACGTGAGGAACAGCGCGCGATACGGGGCGTCCGGGCCACGCTCGCCCAGCGGCGCGAAACAGCCGAGCAGCCACGGCAGGTCGGCCTCCGTGTCGAGTCCGAGCCGGTCCACCGCGGTCAGCAGGTGCCCGAGCCTGACCAGGACGGTGTCGAAGCCGGTGTCGAGCGCGCGCCGGACCTCGTCGGCGGACGCCGTGGGCGCGATCGGGGCGGGCCAGAGCGCGGCGACCACCTCGTCGGTGCGCTCGATGCTCCAGCCGAGCCGCGCCCGCAGCCGGACGAACCGCGCGATCGCCAGCAGGTCGACGGCGCGGAGCCGGTTGCGCGCCGGGTCGGGCAGCGCCCGCCGCAGTTCCAGCGACGCGAACGCGCCCGTCGAGTCGCCGGCCGGGGGCTCCTTCCCGCTGGGATCTGTCAGGACGACGATGTTCATGATCTGGTCGTGATGGGCGGCGAGCCACGCGACGACGTCCCCGCCGAACGGCGCGGTGTCGAGGTTCGGCGGGAGCGACGCCCGGAACTGCGCCGGTGAGATCGTCCCGTCGTGCAGGCCCCCGATCGCGGGGAGCCCGACGCGGAGCGTGCCGAGCAGGACCAGGAGCCCGGCGTCGGGGTTGACGAACCGCGTCCGGAGCAGGGCCACGAGCTCGGTGGGTGTGAGGCCCAGGCGGCGGGCGAGCCGGGTCGCGTTGCCGACGCCGTTCACGAGCTGTGCCTCCGTCACCCGCGCCGGGTCGTCGCCGTAGAGGGCCTGTGCCGTCACCGCCGGTTTGCACAACAGGTCCCGTTCGGCCGGGCTGATTCCCGTCCGTTCACGGACGATGTCGCTCCACGACCGTCCGTTGGCGTCGTCGGCGGCCAGCATGGCCATCGCGTCCGCGAGGCTCACGTCCGCCTGGGCGAGGTAGGCGCGGAGGGCGGCCAGGCGCTGGTCCCACGGCAGCCGCAGCGGGTAGGAGGCGGTGCGCAGGACGGCGTAGGCGGCCTCGTCCACGAACTGCGGTGAGGCGAGCAGCTCGGCCGTGCCGGTGCCGGGCTCCACGTCGTGTCCTTCGTATCCGTCGATCGAGGCGTGGACGACGACGTGCTCCAGGATCTCGTTCACCAGGTCGACGTACGGCAGCTCGACCTCGGTGTTCTCGCAGCTCAGCGCGATGTGCTGCAGGTCGGGACGGCGCTCCAGCAGGACGTCCAGGGGCTTGCGCCCGGCCGGCGCCGGTTCGACGTCCAGGAATTCGAGCAGGTCGACCAGGTAGGCGGCCGGGCTCAGAACCGACTCGCAATGCTCGCAAGCGCCCGTGTCGCCCGGCCCGAACAGCGTCTCCAGGTTCGGCAGCCTGCGCACCTCCGCCAGGCCCGCGGTCTCCGCCACGGCGAGGGCCCGGGCGCCGGGGCCGGACGCGGCGGCCGGTCCGCCGCTCGGCACCGCGAACACCTCGGGCGCCGCCCTGCCCACCAGGAAGCTGGTGGCCGTCGCGAGGGTGGCGCTGTGGATCTGGTCGCTGCGACGGAACGTCTCGCGGGCGACGTCGGCGCCGCCCAGCGCGTCGCCGAACCGTTCGACGAACTCCGTCTCGCCGTGCGCGGCGACCGCCTGGGCGGAGTCGAAGCCGAGCGTGCGCAGCCCGCGCAGCGCGTCCGGGTTCGGCGCGACGGCGACGACCCGCTGCAGGGCGGCGACCTCGTCCCGGACGGGCGGCGCCAGCTCGATCGCCTGCTCGCCGAGGAAGTCGTCGACGGGATGCAGGGCCAGCTCGAACCGGTCGTCGTTGCCGGTGAGGAACTCCGCCACCGCGCGGCCGGTGCCCTCCGGGCCGCCGACCGGGACCGTCCCGTCGGCGACCTCGGCGGCCAGCACGGCGGTGGGACGGCGCAGCCGCAGCTCCTCGGCCAGTATCGCCGCGTAGGCGTCGCGCCTGGAGTCCTCGTCCTCGCCGGGGACGTCGTCGGGGACCGGCACGTCCGGGGTGAGGTCCCGCCGCCAGCGGTCCGCGCGGTGGTAGCCGGCGGCGGCGAGATCGCCGACCCGCGACGGGGCGGTCTCGTCGCGAAGCTTGGCGATCAGCGGGGCGTTGTTGCGGGTCAGGGCGGCCAGCTCGCCGTCGAGCCGCAGCCGGTCTGCGCCGTCCGGGAATTCTTCCCCGACCTGCGTCCACAGGGTCTCGGGCGCGTCGCGGTGCTCGCGGTAGATGTGGGCGAAGCGGCGCCGGTCGTCCTCGTCGGGCAGGGCGGAGCGCAGCAGGTCGTCGAGCCTCCCGTCGCCGACGCCTGTGGGCAGGTCGAGGACGGCGCTCCCGGCGAGGTCGCGGGCCGTGTCGAGGCTCGCGGGGACGTCCGCCATCAGGTCCGGCTCGATGATCCCCTGGTCGGCTGCGCGCGCCCAGACGGTCTCGATCACGCTGGACGGCGCGAGCGCCCACAGCCGCGGGCCCGCGGGCAGTCCGGCGCGGTAGAGCGCGTAGTGCAACGGCGCGGGGAGGCCGGTACTCGCGGCCTCCCGGTCGGCGAGCGACGCCATGGCGACGGCGCGGGCGTCCCATCCGCTCTTGGCGGCGGCGAACGTCACGTCCTGGCGCTCGGCGTCCTCCACGAAACCGGCCAGGCCGAGTTCTCGCGCGCCCGAATCGGCCAGGCCGCGGCCGATGTCGGTGACGAGGCGCGTGTACTCGCTGGCGGCGGGCAGCGCGCCGGGCGGGAGGACGACATCGAAGCGTTCGCGCGGGCCCGCGTCGAAGCGCGGCGCCGTCCTGGCGATCACCTCGGGTTCCGGCGCCGACGTCCGGGTGACCCCCACGACGAGGTCCAGGCTCGCGCCTGGCGCCGACCGGGCCTGCTCCGGGTCGAAGGCCAGCGCGAAGGCGCCGTCCGGCCCGACCTCTGCCGTGCCGACCGGGTGCTCGCCGCCGAGGCGCAGGTCGAACACCTGCACGGCGACGCCGGAGGTGACGGAAGTTCCCGTGTCGTCGTGCACCGTCCCGCAGACCTCGAACCTCTCGCCCGCCGCATCGGACGTCGTCATGAGACCCACCGCCTCCGCTCAGTTCCGGCCTCACCGGTATTTTTCCGCATGGCTAACGTGGCACCGACAATCGCTTGAGCACCTCGACCGATTCCTCCGCCAATTCCTCCACCACTTCGGTGGCGACTCGAATTCGCGTGGACTGGCCCACGCCCTCGGCTATCCGCACGCCGGTCGCGATGCGGATGCCGGTCGTTCCCGCGCCGGTCGCGGCCGTCTCCGCACCGGCGGCCGCGCCGCCCGTCCCGGCGGTTCCGGCGGTCCCCACGCCGCCCGCCCCGGTGACCTCGGCGGACCCGGCGGCGGCGCCGACGGCGACTGCGCCGCCCAGGATGAACAGTTGCGCTGCCGCGTTCGCCGTGTTGATGATCCCGCCGGCCATCACGCTGGCCCTGACCATCCCGTGCGCCTGCGCGTCGGCCGTCTGGTTGATGCTCGTCTTCAGCATCGCCTTGACGCCCGCGACGCTGTCGTCCTCGCCGGGACGCCTGCGGCGGACGCCGACGTCGTAGACGAGCAGCCCTTTGATCGGCTGGTTGTTGTTGTCGCGGGCCAGGTCGAAATGGATCGTGACTTCGAGGGACTTGTCGCGGATGACGATGGGTTCGAAGATGGCCGGGTCGACCTTCGAGGCGGCGGCCATGGCTATTCCGATCTCGGCGCGCGATATCAGCTTGCCATCCACTTCACGAGGAAAGTAGTCGGTATAGTGGTCGACTTCCGACACGTAGTCCTGATATTTATCGGGATTGCGCGGCTTCAGTTCGTAGAGGTGCGCGTCGTAGGCGCCCGGCGTCGCTTTGTCAGGCAGGAGCACCGCGAGGTCGACGGAACCCCTGTGGTCCGTCTTCATATTCTTGGACCCGCCGGGAAGGGTCTCCCTTTCCACCAGGCTGGACACGCCTCGCACGGCGAGTCGGAGCGCGATCGTGTTCAGCACGATCTTGTGTATGAGGGTGCCCATGTCCGCCCTGTTCGGCGGCATCGTGTACGCGCCCGTGGCCGCCGGCTTCTTCTCTTCGGCCCCGTTCGGATCGGTGGATTTGACCGGGTTGTTGGCCACGAAGGCATAAGGGTGCGCATATTCGCGGGCGAGGATCGGGTCGCAGCTCGCCCAGCGCGCCAGCCAAGGCGCGTAGTAGCGGGCTCCGTGGTAGTAGAGGCCGCTTTCCTCGTCTCGCTCCTTGCCCGTGAAGCGGTAGCGTTTCGGCACTTCGGTCTGCGCGCGGACCGCCTGGTAGGACGTACTTCCGTACGGTGTGAACTCCTCGTAGGAAATGATTTGGGCGGTGTCGTCCAGTTCCAGGACGGCGGAGCCCAGGTGGTTGCCGAACTGGTATCTGACGAGCTGCGGCGGGCCGTCGCCTTGTGTGCGCGTCTCGACGAGGGCGATGCGTTGCCCGTCACCTTGAATGTGCAGTGTTTCGTGGACCAGCGGGTTCGGTCCTTGCCGCCGGTGGATTTCGAAGCCGCCCAGGTAGATCCGCTCGTCCTTGACCGAACCGGTGGCCGATTCGGTGACCTTGCGGATTCGCTGCCCGTCGGCGTCGTAAACGTAGAAGGTGCGCTCGTTCTGGCGTGCGGTCATGCGCAACTGGTTCTTGAAGTCCCATTCCAGCTGTTGCAGTTGCGGCATTCGCAGCATATTGCCGTTGGCGTCGTAGCCCGTTCCGTCGACGCTGTAGGTCTCGGTCGTGGTCCCCACGGTTGTGCTGGTCAGGCGGTTGCTGGGCAGGGCCGGTCGCAGGAGGCCGGGCTCGTCATAGGCGTAGGTGCGGCGCCACCCGGGGTTTGCGGCGTCTCCCCCGTGATGGGAAAGCTCGACGATGTTGCCTGCCTCGTCGTAGACGTAGCGCTCCCTGTACGTGGCCATTGCCTGGCCGTCTCCCGGATGCGGGAGCGCCGTCCGCTGAGCGTCGTTATGGGAGTGCGGCATCGGTGCGCCGCCGACCTGTCCCACATGCTCGCGGCCCGTACTTTCGATCAGCCATGACAGGGCGTCGTAGGTGTATTCGGCGCTCGGCTCCACGCGACGGTTGCGGAAGAACAACGTCTGCTGCGCGTCGTCGCGAATGTGGACGATGTTCCCGGAGGCGTCGTAGGTGTAATGGAGGTTCTGTATCTGGCAGCCGGGTGAGCCTGCCGATGGTGGGCAGTCGTCGGAGAATGCGACTTCGTCGCGGCGGGTGAGCAGGTGCACCAGGCGGAAGGTGAGCGGGTCGTAGGTGTAGGTGGTCGTCGCTCCGTTGCCGAATTCGACCGCCGACCGTTGACCTTTTGCGTCGTAGTCGATATTGCGGACGAATGGCGTCCAGACGGGCTGACCGTCCTGCTGGGCGCCTTGGAGATTGGCGTACACCGCGTCGAGCAGGTTCGCCTCGTTGTACCGGAGGCGGACGACGCTGTTGTCGGGAGCGGTCAGCTCGGTTGTGCGGTTGAGGGCGTCTCGGCGGGTGGCCGTGGTGAAGACCGTCGTGTCCAGCGGAACGTCGCCGGACCAATCCAGGGCAGTCTTGAAGTTCGCCGCCAATTGGCGTCGACTGCGGAGCAGGTTTCCCTTGAAGTCGTACGGGCCGCTGGTGACGACGCCCGCCTGGTCGAATACCTGGACCACCTTTTCCCGCAGGTTGGCGGCCTCCGCGTCCGGGCTGTCCTCCCCGTAGACGGTGCGTCCCA
Source organism: Actinomadura sp. 3N407 (assembly GCF_052245875.1). Lineage (NCBI taxonomy): Bacteria > Bacillati > Actinomycetota > Actinomycetes > Streptosporangiales > Thermomonosporaceae > Actinomadura > Actinomadura sp. 3N407. The sequence continues at coordinate 7,119 of NZ_JBQQBP010000005.1, read as the reverse complement.
CCATCACTTCGGTGCCGTCGTCGGCACGCAACAGCGTGGCGGTCGGACGTCGCAGGGCGTCGTAGACGGTTCTGACGCGATGGCCGCGGCCGTCCCAGCTGTAGATCGGCTTTCCCGTGACGTCGTTCAGCGTCCAGCGTTCTCCTGCTTCCATGCTGACCTGGTGGACGCGGCCGCCGAGCAGGTCGTAGTCGTAACGCATGACGACGCGGTCCTTGGCGTCGATGAGCTCCCGCTGAAGGCCCTCGATGTCGAAGACGACCCGAGTGTGGTGGAACGCCTCTGCAGGCGCCGGCGTCCCGCTGTACTGGGACCGGTTCTGGGCGACCGTGAGGAAGGCGCGTCCGAGCGTGTCGGCATGGGCGACGGTCGGCGTCCCCGCGTGGACGGCCGACTTCCGGGCGGCGAGCTGCGCCGCCTCCCCGAGCCCGCCGCCTTCGCGCTGCCCGTGCCAGGTCGGCAGGTATTCGGTGGACGGCATCCGGCGGAAGTGGCCGCCCACATCGGGATCGGCCGCGGGATCGGCGATCAGGACGGTGTCGCCGACGTCCCAGGTCTCCTGCCGCCACGCGTCGAAGACGACCTTGTCCCAGGTGTGATCGGAATACAGGGTGGCGACGACGCGTTCGGCCGGGTCGTAGCAGAGCAGCGGGCCGACGCCGACGCGCACGTCTGGCTCGAAGCGGTGCGTGTCGGTGAAGAACGGCTCGTACTGGCGGACTGGCTTGCCCTTGTTGTTGAAGATCGTCCAGCCGGTTCCCGTCCAGCGCGGGCCGGTCCGCGGCCCCGGTTCGGCCCGTGTCTTCTTCTGGATCTCCCGGGCGAACCCGTCGGAGTAGGCGAACGACTGCTGGATCCTCAGCCCACCGTCCGGGACCGAATCGCTGTCGTGGGTCTCCCGGGCCAGCGTGACGGTCACGGCGGGCTGCGGGTGTGGCTGGTCCTTGGTGCGCTGGTAGCCGAACAGGTCGTGGACGAGCCGCGTGGTCGCGCGGCGTAGGAGCGAATGCGGCGCGGCCAGCGGATCGGTCAGGTGGCTCACGATGGCGTCCTCGGTCAGGTCGGCGTTGAAGCCGTCCAGGGAGTCGCCTTCCGGGGCGGCCGGGGCGGGCTTGCCCATCAGCGCCGTGCCCACGACCAGGCCGAGGGCGTCGAAGGCGACTTCGGTGTGGTTGCCGTTCGGGTCCGTCACCAGGCGAGGTTGGAGAACCCGGTAGTCGTTGGCTGCTGTGGTCCGGTTTCCGAGCGCGCCGCGTGTTTCCTGCGGCAGGAGGTCGTGGGTGTCGTAGGTCACCGAGGTGTCGGCGTGGAATGGATCCCGGAAACGGTGCGGGAGGAAGAAATGCCGCCGCGCGTGGTCGAGTTCTTGTGCGGCGGTGTCCGCGCCCGCCGGCGAGTAGAAGACCCGGCCTGAGGGGATCCACCAGTTGGCGTCGCCTCCGCTGTGGACGTAGCCGCCGTCCGTTTCGAGCATCGCGTCGCCGACTCGGTCGCCATAGACGGCGGTGACCAGTCCCGGGGTGAAGGCCAGTTGGTAATTCGCTGCGGGCAGGGCTCTTGGTTGCACCGTGCCCAGCGGCAAGTCGCCGGTGAGATCGTCGCGGCGATAGATGGTGCGTACCTGCTCGATAAGGCGCTCTTGCAGCGTGCCCGGGCTCGGTGACTCCTCGAATGCGATGGCGGTCGCAACCGCTCCCGCGTCCAGCATCTCGGTGGATGTGTAGCGTTCCCGATCGGCCGGTGGCTCGAAGCCGGTCAGCTCGTAGGTCCGCGCTTCGCATGGTGTTGGCGTGCGGTGATCGTCCGCGGTGTCGATGGCGTTCGTGACGCGGCTCTCAGTGTGGGTGATGAGAGTCCGGCTCTGCTTCTCCTGGTCCGCGGCGGGAAGACGCGCGTCCGGTTGCCGGCGCCCGTAGGCGACGGTCGCCGCTCGCAGGACGTTGCCGAAATCGTCCACTTCGAGGGTCAGCGTGTGGCCGGTCCGCGGGTCGGCCAGATTGCGCTCGTAATGGTGGTTGATGGTTTCGCGGGCGTGCGGGAAGAACACCGCGTGACGGTTCTCGCCCTTCCGCTGCATGGGCCGGACGGTGAAGTTCTGCTCGGTGACGGTGTAGGGGGCGTCCGCCCGATCCGAGCCGTCAAGCCCGTAGATCTCCTGGCGCAGCACCAAGCCTTTGAGCGCGCGGCGGGCTTCGCGTTCCTCGTCGACGCTCAGGCCGGGCGCCAGGACGGTGTCTTGACGTCCGCCGGTGTGGAACCAGGTCTTGGTGAGTATCGGCGGGACGGTGTTGCCGGTAAGCACGGTCAGCTCTTCCGTGTCCGTCTGCTCGACCATGCCAAAGCCGCGGAATTCGCGCTCATGCCCGTCGAAATAGCCGTCGTGGTAGGCGTAGCGGGTGGCGAAGCGGTTGCCGCTGATCGCATCGACGGTCTCGACCCGCTCGACCACGTGCACGGGAAACGGAAGCCTGGTGGTCCAAGGTTTGCCCGCGTATTCGTCCTGCAGCGAGAACTTGGTGGACGGGGCATAGCCGATCCGCGTTTCCGCGCCGAGGTTGTTGACCATCCTGACCAGCAGGTGCGGCTTCTGGTCGCCCATCAGATTCACGTAACGCACCCGTCGCCGCGCATCGCCCGGCAGGGGCGACGACCACACCAGGCAGACGGTGCCGTTACCGAGCAGATCGACGGGCCTCACCGAGGCGACGTCGTCCAACTGCGGGAAGCCGGGCAAAGGCTGCGGTGCACTCCAACTGTTTCCGCATTGGTTGAAGTAGAGGCGCACGCCGTCCCGGTGCAGGTAGATGATGTCGGTCGTGCCGCTGCCGTCGATGTCGGCGAGCCGGACGCGACGGTGGTCGAACTGGTCCGGTTGGTCGAAGTGGGGCGCGTCGTCCATGCTGACCTTGGCACCGAAGCGGCCGTAACCGAGGTTCGGCCAGTAGCAGACCTCGCCATCGCGGATCCGCACCAGATCGGTAAGGCCGTCGCCGGACATGTCGGCCAGATGAACGGACTGGGCGGCGTCAGCGAAAACCAGCCGCGGACCGGCATTCTCATCGAGCGCCTGACGGACTCGGCGGCCCGGTCCGAAGCCCTGCTCCCCCATGGAGCCGTGCCATACGAAAGCGTCGTCTTCGCTGATCAGCACATCCGCGAGGCCGTCGCCGGTCAGGTCGACGAATCTCACGCTCGGGTCGTCCGCGCCACGGTTGAGCCGTAGCTCGAAAGGACGGAAGGGCTCCCACCCTCGATCGCCGTCGTTCTCGTAAAGGCCCGGCACGGGTCCGTCCAACTTGACGACATCGGTCAACCCGTCTCCGGCCAAGTCCATGAACTGCGCATGTCCCTCGGCCAAGGTGACATTGGGTTTGCTGTCCGCGCGCTGCATCGGCGCGAGACCGACCTGCCGCGAGTCGATCGGGCTGAGGTTCCTCTTGTAGAACCAGGCGCCGCTCTGTTCGGTGAGAACGCCGGGGACGCCGTCGCCGTACAGGTCGATCCACTGGTAGGCGGAGCCGTCCAGCCCGATCGGCAGATTCTCCAGGTCAGAGGCGTCGACATCGTGCACCGTGCGCTGCACGACCGGCTGGGAGTAGTCGAACTCGACCGCGGGCATGCCGCGCCTGAGGTACCCGGCGCCTTGCCGCTTGTAGCCGTTCAGCGTCACCGCACGCAGAAACGTGTACACCAGCTCGTGGGAGAAGGTGAAGTCGGTGGAGTGCACGAGGCAGTCGGCGCCGATTCCGTCCTCGCGCTCGAAATGGTGGAACAACAGCACGCGGCGGCACAGCCGATTGATGCGCACCTCGAATCCGGCCCGGTAGGAGGAGAACGCGTCTTCGCGATGCGTCCAGGGGCCGCTATCGCCGGGTCTCGGGACGGCGGCGTCGTGCTCGCCGTAGTCGAAGACCACTTCGAACATCCACCCGGCGTTCTCGATCTTCTCGCCGATGAGCATCCTCGGCCGGCGGCCGTCGTCATCGAGCAGCGGCACCCGGTTCCCGTAACGAATGCGCTTGATATAGCGGTTGGTCATTCGCCGCGGATCATCGATTCCACCGCGATTGCTCTCGTGCCCTTGGCCGAGGACGACACCAGTCCCGTCGTCCGGTTTGTACTCGTAAACGACGCCATTGCCCTTGTCGTCGCGGGTCTCGCAGAGCAGCCAGGTGAAAACGCGCCGGGAGTCCGCAGGGTCGGCGATGCGGGATCGCATGTCCTTCCCGTAGACATTGAGCACGTTGTCCTTGGACAGCGTCCGCCAATGCACGTCGCCGTCGTCGTTCCGCGTCCAGCGCTCAATACGGACGAAATCCTTCTCGATGCGCGGCCGGTAGCGATGAATGGTATGGCCGGGAACGCTGGTCGCGTCCTCGAAGCGAGCACCATCGGAAGCGATAACCGGGACAAGATCGTCGGCTCCGGCGAGAACGAAGACATCGGACTCCGCCGCGTCGTCGTAGCGCGGCAGCCCCTTCTCCGTCCGGCGGCTGATCTGCGGAAGGCCGAGTGACCAGCCGAAACCGAACGGGCCGTTGCCGGTGCCCGAGTCATAGGAGAGGACGAGCTGCGGCCCGAACCCGGACCGGCCGGGGCTGGTGGCGATGGGGACGGTCAGCCGCCCCGTCCCGCTGACCGGATCCGCCGCGAATTTCTCGCCGATCCCCCGAATTGCGCCGCCGCCTTTGGGCAGCGAGACCGCCGGCGGCCGGATGATCGCGGGCTTCCCGCCCCGTTCTTCCCGTGGAGCGTCTTCGGCGTGCAGAGATTCCATCGTGACCCGAGGCGACCGGCCGATCGACGGCCCGGCTTCCCCGCTGCCCCCTTCCGAGGAATGGCAAAACGCCGTCACCCTATGGATCGCAGACTTCGTCCAGCCGTTGTTCGGGCCACGGCAGGAACGGCCCCTAATCCCCCCCGATCTCACCCCGTTCGCGTGGCATTCCTACGATGAGCGCCCAGTTACCCCGTGTAAAGCTGCAAATCAGATGTGACAGCATGTGGCCACCCGGTGCCAGATCGTCCCGCCGAGTAGGTGATCGCAGGCTGACTAGTGGCATGATCCGGACACCGCCCCACAATGCGGCGGCACCGGAATGTCGGCACCCTCGCCGTAAGATGCCCGACATGACCGGCGAGAGCGAGATTGGTCGACCGCCTCAGTGACGAGGCGGGCGGTTGCAGCTAGGAGCTCCTCCGGCATGAGCTTGTCTCCCATACCTACAACGCTAATTGAGGCAAGGTGCTGTGGTTGATGACGCGCCGCGTGTCCATGCCCAGGTCTCGGAACCAGGGCGCAAAACCTTGGTCAACCCTCCATGAGTCAACGGTGATCAGCCGAGAGAACTGGCCAGGCCATGAGGTCGCGATCTGCGCTGCGGATGAAGTCGTTCCTGATCACCCAACGCTGGCTACAACGGGCTCGGCCGCCTCAACGGCGACGAGACCGGCGGCCTCGGCAACCCCAACCACGACGCCGGATGGGGCCCGCATGTTCGGGACCGTCATCGGCGGCCAGATCTCCTGGCTGCTGCCCGCCGCGCTCGTCCTGCTCACCGCCGGTCTCGCCGCGGCGGCCGGCCTCGCCGCGGCCCGGGTGCTGCGCGGGCGCGCCCTCGGCGGGAACCGCGGCCCGGCCGCCGGCCCCCCACCCCAGAACTTCGGGCAGGGAAACGGCCCCGGCCGCACGGCCGACGGCCCCGGCGGCCCCCGGGGCGGGGCACCGGGCGGCGGCGGAGGACCGGGCGGGCTGCTGGACGCCACCGGTGATGACAGACCGTGCCACGACGAAGCTTCCGTTGCGACGTGGACCTTGGTAGGACCCGGTCGTAGTGGAGCTACGTTCCATATCAGGCGCGACACCGCATGTGATCAGACCGCGACACTTCGTGGCAGCATGCACGTCACCCGCACTCGCGATCTGGAAGCGGCCGCGCCTCCCGGAGAGATCAGTTCTCGCGTGTCCAGGCGGGCATGATCCGCACCTCGCGGAGTCGCCAGCCCGCCGGCGTCCGCACTGCGGTGCAGGCCTGTCGCAGGCCGCCTGTGAAGTGGGGTGCCTGGCCGTCGCGGTAGTAGTACACCAGCGAGTTCGCCGAGGCAGCCGCCTGGTCGCCGTCGACGTTCACCAGCAGGTCAGTGGTCGTGTGCTGGGTGTGCTGCCCCTCGACCTCACTCTGTCGCATAAAGTCGACGACCTTGTCGATGCCGCGGAGTTCGCCCCCGCGCGGCGAATGCACCGCCACATCTTCGGTGAAGACGGTGTCCACATCGTCCCACCGCCCCTCGTCGAGCAGACGCGCGAGGCGGGTGAACAGGTCGGCGATCTCGATACGGTCGGCGATCAGCGTTTCCGTGGACATGACGTCCCCTTTCGTTGGCGCCCCCAATATTGGTATTGCCAACTGTACACTCATTCGTTGGTCCTGCCAACGATGTATGGTGGCTGTCGTGGAAGAGACGCCCGCACGCCTGACCGCGAAGCCGAGTTGGCCGCTCACCCGGGTCGCAGTGCACGCCCACCGGTTGGCGTCCGAGGGCTTCGGCGAAGTGGGTGCGCGCGGGTACCACCACCTGGCCATCGGCGCCCTACGCCTGGCCGGACGCACTGACATCACCGAAGCAACCCGCTGGGCCGGCCCTTCACCATCCTCGGCCTCACATCATGATTGAAACGGCCGTGCCAGCCGCGCGGAGGGGTGCCGGCGAAACGACACTCACGGAGGCATAATCGAGTCGCCCTTGCAACGGGTGGCATTACACACCGAGCATGATCCGGACTGGTTCGCCGACCGGAATGCCGAATATATGCGCAAATGGTGGCACTTGCCCCTCGTCCACAAACCATTTGCACATGTGGGGTCCGGTTCTGGGGAAAGCAGGTCATCCCTACCCGCCGGACGGGCGGCCGAGGGCGGGTAGCGGACGCCGCGTCGTCCGCTACCCGCCCTCGCCATCCCCGCCTCAGCGATCGGGGGGTTCAGAATGCGGTCGAGCAGCCGGTGATCAGATGCTGACGCCGAAGTCGGAGGCGACACCGCCCAGCCCGGACGCGTAGCCCTGCCCGGTCGCCCGGAACTTCCACTCGGCGCCGTTGCGGTACAGCTCGCCGAAGAC